>CAWEEB010000025.1:0-108833 GCA_963807855.1 uncultured Gammaproteobacteria bacterium
CCTTCGCCTTATTAAATAACACACTATCTGCATTAATATGGACAGGTTTCTCTAAGTCATCTTTAAGTGCATGAGCAGGGGGAACTGCAGTTGTTAAAATAGCAATGGACGCAATAAAAAACCAAACAGATTTATTGACTAAATTATAGAGTGAATTGGTGGGTTTATTCACTAGGTATAAATATTGCTTGTACATTTTTATGAATCCTTAGTTCTTCATCATCGAGTTTGGTGTTAAAGCCCATGCCTTTGATAATGCCATTTACCGAAGTTAGGGTAATTTCTTCTTCTGAGGAAAACTCTCTTATTAAAGGATTATAAGTCAAATTTCGTGTTAGCAATTCAAAACTTTTTGTTACTTTGCTGCTGTCTTTAATTGCAATGACTTCACCAACAAGATTGATCTCTCCAGTTTGTTCTGCTTTTTTTGCCGTTAACGTTATTAATTCCCCATCGATATCTTTGGCTTTTAATGTGGGAGAAAATATTGACTAGCCCCGGTAGATTGCTGGTGTACTAAATGCTCCCCTTTAATCAGATAATGCATATTTCCACTAGGGTAGGTACTTAATACGCTAAAATCACTTAAGTAATAATCGATTAGTTTCTCATTTTTTGATATCGAGAATCCTTTGAATGAAAGCCATGTAGAATTTAACCAGGTAAACGCCAACGCAATTACTGTAGCGATAAATAAAAAGAGCAAGCCGCTGCGATTCATCTAGACACTCTATAAAGGTTTTGTATTATCATATTTTGGGATTTTCATCGTGAATATAACTTTGCAGAATATCATCAAGTTTTCCATGAGCCTCAAGAATAAATTCGCAGGCTTCACGTCCAGCACCGCGGCCACCATTAAGGTTGCAGATTAAATCTGAATTTTCTTTAACAAACCAATGTGCATCCCCAACAGCAATGGATAGTCCAACCTGACTCATAATAGGTAGGTCAATAACATCATCACCAATGAAAGCAATATTCTCTTTATTTAACTTAGTCTTTTCTAGAAGATCATAAAAAGCAGGAACCTTATCCCGATACCCTTGGTAAATAAATTCAGGTGGAATTTTTAAATTATTTGCTCTGTGCATAACTAGCTCTGACTGCCTACCCGTTATGATCGCTACGTTTATTCCATTATCCAGAAGCAATCTAATACCATGACCATCTTTAGAATTGAACGCTTTGTATTCCTGTCCCTGATTATCAAAAAACAGACTACCATCTGTTAAAACCCCGTCGACATCAAAGATGATAAGTTTAATTAGTTTTGCTTTTTGTTTCAGTATCTCATCAATTTTCATTAATTCGCTCATTTATACGATCCCAGCTTTAAGTAAGTCATGCATATGGATGATTCCTTTTATTTTCTGATTTTCGTCAGTAACTGGTAAAATTGTGATTTCTTTATCTTGCATAAGGTTTAACACATTCACAGCAAGTTCATCACTTTGTGTGGTAATACATTCTTTATGCGCTACTTCACCAATGCTTACTTTTTTCAGGTCAATGCCTTCTTCAAATGCCCTACGTAAGTCACCATCGGTGAAAATACCTAATAGTGTATTTTGATCATCACTCACCAATGTTGCGCCTAGCTTTTTGCTGGTCATTTCTAAAATAGCATTGCTCAATGAAGTATCAGGTAAACAGATGGGTGTTGCATCGCCGTCTTGCATGATATCTCTAACATGAACCAATAGGCGTTTACCCAGGCGACCTCCGGGATGAGATCTGGCAAAATCATCGGGTGTAAACCCTCTGGCTTCTAATAACGCAACTGCTAAAGCATCTCCCATTACTAGTGTTACAGTGGTACTTGATGTGGGGGCCAAACCCATGGGACACGCTTCTTTTTCTACTGCGATATCTAAATGATAGTCTGAAATTTCAGCCAATGGAGAATGTTTGTCACCAGACATTCCAATCACCACAGCACCTAAGCGTTTAACTACTGTTGCAAGCATTACTACCTCTTCAGTAGTTCCCGAATTTGAAATGGCTACGACTACATCTTCCGCAGTGATCATTCCCAAATCACCATGCAGTGCCTCACCGGGATGCACAAAGAAAGCAGGTGTCCCGGTGCTGGCCAAAGTTGCCGCAATTTTATTGCTGATATGACCGGATTTTCCCATCCCCGAAATGATCACGCGCCCCTTACAAGCTAAAATGGCTTTGCAGGTCTGTACAAAATTATCATCAAGGCGATGAATTAATGCCTCAACCGCTTCTATCTCGGCGGCGATGACAGCCTGAGCTAAACCTATAAAATCGTGGTTATCGGTATTACTTTTCATGGAAATTACTGATCCGTATATAGCCTGGAAAAGACAAGTTAGTCGAGTTTATGTTAATTAAATCTATTTTTTATCAGAACAAATTTTTCAGTACAATTTATCAGATACCAAAGCATGTTATTGAATAGTCTGAAAGTAAAGCAAAGCTTCATAGGCAATAAATGCTAAAAACAGTGTTAAGCCATTTAGTTTAGTGATTTTATAACGGGCATTTTTAAAATAGCCGTAACTAAACACTAACAACACAACAGTCATTCCCAGCATCACCCAAATATCTCTATCCAATACGCCATCAGGTATTTCTAGTGGTTGTATTAACGCAGGAATAGGCAAGACAGCAAGCGTATTAAACAGATTTGACCCTACAATATTACCTACAGCAAGGTCAGTTTCGCCTTTGCGCGCACTGCTCAATGTAGCAGCTAATTCAGGCAGACTGGTACCGATAGCCACAATTGTGAGCCCAATGACCAAGTCACTAATCCCCATCAAACTGGCTATGCTCGACGCTCCCCAAACAAGCAGTTTGGAACTCACAAGAAGAAGCAGTAGGCCAACAATAGTCCAGAAGATAGCTTGTTTAAACGGCATTTCTTCGGGTAATTCTTCGATAGTTTCATCAACTAAAGGATCATGGGTATGTCTGTCTTTTCTTGCTGTCGTTATCATCCAGTATAAAATACCTGCCATGGCACAAACAAGAATGATGCTATCCAGTCGAGAAAAATAATTATCCAGCATTAGCAGCCATGCCAACACTGCAGAAGCCAATACCAGCGGAATTTCTTTCTTCAGTAGACGTGAATGTACGGGCAGCACAAAGAACATCGCTGTAACACCTAATACCAGCGTTATATTGGTGATATTAGAACCGATCGCATTACCAATTCCCAACCCCGGGTTACCTTGGAGTGCTGCGGTGGCTGAAACCAGCATTTCTGGCGCTGAAGTACCTAGCCCAATAATTAGCATGCCTACAATTAGCGGTGAAATGCCCATCGTTCTGGCAATATTAGAGGCGCCATCGATAAAGCGATCAGCACTCCATATTAATAGAAATAGCCCGAAGATTATGGCTGCAACAAAAGTTAGCATAGGTTAATTTGTAAATACGAAAAAGGTGCGATTATACAGACTTTATTCAATCCAGATAATACAGTTATGGATTTTAAAATTTAGAATAGAGATAAACCAAATACTAATTAAACATTGATTCAACAAGGATAAATAAAAAACACCTATAAGTAGGGGGGTGTCATTTTATTTAGTAGCGCTATAATGAATGTCAGTATTTCTTAAGCGACAATTTCACTCGATGAATAACAATTATATACATAATAAAAACAAAGGTTATTTTGAAATAGCGCGTGAGCCTTCAAGCATTTCCTTGAATGAATTTTCAGAAAAATACTATCTCACTGAAACACCCGTCATTATAGAGGGTATAGGAAAGAACTGGCCTGCTATTAAAAACTGGAATGAGGCGTATATTCGAGAAAAATTAGCGCAAGATTCAACAGCCAAAGCGGCCTCACTATGGTATTGGATGGAAAAAGGAACGCTCGAGCAAGATTACCAAACACCTGAAATAATAAACCAGTTACTCAGTTCAGATGATGTTTTTCCACGCAATGAATTGATGCGAATTTGGGCTCACCCACAAGGCAATGTATCCAGTTGGCATTATGATGCGAATATGGTGAATGTCTTTAATGTACAGATGACGGGTAAAAAAGAGTGGTTTTTGGTTTCTCCTGATACGCCATTGGCCTGTTATCCATTTACCAGTTTCGGAATTATGGATAATAACGATGAGAAAATATTCAAAAAGAAGCGTTATACCCATGTCATCTTGAATCAGGGAGATATGCTTTATATTCCTCCACTGTGGTTTCATAAAGTTATTTCACTGGAAAAAGAAAACCTTAATTTAAACTGGATTTTCACTAAAAGGAAAACCGACGTTGTTTCTTCTACCTTGAAACGTGAATTGGATCGTTATTCATTACAATCGTATCTCTCGAATCATCGTTATCAGTGGGTACAGAACAGTTTTGCAAAAATTAACCAGAGCATTCCTGGATATCTGCGCTGGAAATGGCGATACCCCGAAATGATTCAAACCCCTGTGCTTCCTGCATCATTTGCTTTAATTCGATTAACAATCAAAGAGTTATCAATACTAGGGAAAGTGTTAGTGCATGCAAATAAAATTAAGCCATACATTCAAAGCATTCGCTCCATCAAAAAACTTGGCTAACAGTTGGTTTTATCCATTAATAAACTCAGACTTTAGGGATTTATCTGAAAGTAGATCATAGTTCACAAGACATATAGTGAATATTAATAATTACCAAAAACGGGTCTAAAAGTGGGGGGGTGGCTTTAAATGTAAAAATAAATCATTTACCCTGTAAATCACCCTATATTTTGTGATATAAATATAGAATAACAATTTTTAATAGTTATTATAATAAATTATCATGGTATTAGTTCTACCATATTTAACAGGGAGATAAAGATGAATATTTTGGCTTTTGGACCAAATGGAAGTGGAAAAGGAACACAAGGTGCTATTGTTAAGGAAAAGTATGGATTAGATCATATTGAATCTGGTGCGATTTTTCGTGAGCATATTAAAGGTGGTACTGAACTCGGTTTAAAAGCAAAAGAATATATTGATGCGGGAAATCTGGTTCCTGATGATTTAACCATTCCAATGGTGTTAGAAACTCTCGCCAAGTCAAAAGACAAAGGATGGTTGCTTGATGGTTTTCCTCGTTCTTTGGCGCAAGCTAAAGCTTTGGATGAAGCTTTGAAAGAATCAGGTATGAAACTGGATGTTGTCATCGAAATTGTACTGGATCGAGAAATAGCCAAGCAACGCATAATGGGTCGACGTTTATGTGCCAATGATAATAATCACCCAAATCATATTGCTTTTGACGCTATCAAACCTGTCGAAAAAGATGGTGAGTTAGTGTGTCGCGTGTGTGGTGGCGAATTGTCTGCAAGAGCGGATGATCAAGATGAAGATGCAATCAATAAACGTCATAACATCTACTATGATGATAATACTGGCACCATGGCAGCAGTTAATTATTTTAAAAATAACAGCGGTGCGTTGATAATATCTATCGATGGATCCAAAGGTATAAAAGAAATATCAGAAGAGATAATTAGCCAGCTTCCTTAGCTTTTTTATTCTTTCTTTTATAGCAGTGATAAAACCTGAGTTATTTAATTATACTCGGGTTTTTTTTCGTTCTAATTATCAATACTTACTTAAACGATAATACTAAAGTTAAAAAACCGCCTAAAAGTAGGGGGGTGACTTTAGATTATTACCATTAGATTTCTTTTTATCCTTGAGCTTATAGAATTAGAGGCATACAATCCGCTCCCATTATTAATACTCTCTAATATAGTGGCACGCTGATGAATATTGAAGCGATATTCCCTTTTCTGGCTTGGTTTAAACTCATAACAAAAGAGTCTTTGAAGGCAGATATTATTGCTGGATTGACGGGTGCAGTCATTGTACTTCCTCAAGGTGTGGCATTCGCGACTATCGCAGGTTTACCTCCAGAATATGGTTTATATACAGCGATGGTTACACCAATCATAGCTGCTTTATTTGGTTCATCATTCCATTTGGTTTCCGGACCTACTACCGCGATATCCATAGTTATTTTTGCCTCAGTTAGTCATCATGCAGAGCCAGGTACACCTGAATTTTTATCCATGGCATTAACGCTTACTTTCCTCGCGGGTGTGTATCAATTAAGTTTTGGTTTGGCGCGTTTAGGGGCGTTGGCTAACTTTGTTTCACATACCGTAGTGATAGGTTTCACCGCAGGTGCGGCAATATTAATTGCGACTAGCCAAATGAAAAACATTACCGGTATATTCGTTCCCAAGGGCGAGTCTTTTGTACATACCTGGGTGGATATTTTTTCAGGCTTTATGCAGACTAATATATACCTGGTTTTAATTGCGCTCGCAACGATGGTTGCAGCACTTGGTATTAAAAAGCTATTGCCTCGATCTCCTTATCTTTTATTTGGCATGATTGTGGGTAGTTTATTAGCAATATTCTTTGGGAAGTTCACAGACGATATTAAGCTTGTTGGTGAGATTCCACGTCATTTACCGCCGTTATCAGCTCCAGACATTTCTTTTGCTACGATACAGCTTTTAGCATCTGAAGCATTTGCTGTTGCTCTGTTGGGTCTAATAGAAGCGGTATCGATCAGTAGAGCCATAGCGACTAAATCAGATCAGCGAATAAACTCTAATCAGGAATTCATCGGGACAAGGAATGTCGAATATCGCGGGTAGCTTCTTCTCTAGTTATGCCGGTTCAGGGTCGTTTACTCGATCTGGCATAAATTATGAAGCGGGTGCTCGTAGTCCTTTGTCGGCTATTTTTGCTGCGCTATTCTTAGTGGTAATTGTATTATTGATTGCACCCTTAACAGCCTATCTACCTATAGCAGCAATGGGTGGTGTCATTCTGTTGGTTGCTTATAACTTAATTGATATTCCACATATCAAACAAACTCTGGAATTTAGTGCTTCTGAATCTGCCGTTTTGATTACAACGTTTTTAGCTACGCTTTTTCTTGAGTTGGAATTCGCTATTTATTTAGGCGTGTTGTTGTCACTGGTTCTGTTTCTCGCAAAAACATCTACACCAAAAATTCCGGTGTTATCGATAGATGATGGCCCAAAAAATTCACATCGTAAGTTTATTGATATTCGGGAAAAGCCAATCCTGCAGTGCCCACAGCTTAAAATTATCCGTATTGATATGTCGATTTATTTCGGATCTGTTAATCACATTCAGAAAAAATTCGCTAAAATTTCAGATAACGAAAATATCAAGCACATACTGATTGAAGCAAGCGGCATTAACTTTATAGATTTGGCGGGTTCTGAAATGCTTGTTGCAGAAAATAAACGATTGGTCAAACAGGGTGGTGGTCTTTATTTCGTTGGGATGAAACCTGGTGTATATGCGGATGCTGCTAAATCTCATTTTATCAAGATGATTGGTAATGATCACTTTTTTGACTCCAAATCCCAGGCAATTCGATTGATCAAAAAGAGACTGGATGAGAATAAATGCGCTCGGTGCCAGATCAAAATATTTAATGAATGTAACTAACCAGACCATTCCTGGTACTTTACTAATTTAAATTTAATAACGAGTTTGTAAGATGCAACGAGATGAAATTATTGCCACATTAAAAAACATGGCGAAAGAGGGTAAGACTCCTGCCGAGATGCTACGCTTCCTGGTTTTTGACAAAAAAATAGAGCAACAGTTGGAATGGATGACATTATTTTCTGAAGCTTTCGATGTCACTTTGGGTGAGGTGACTGCATTAAGTGCATGGTGGCACGATGATAGCGCTGAACTTAATGACAACGATATAAATGCTTATATCTCGCCATTAGTTAGTGATTATTTACAAAACACTTAAGACTTAAGTTTTTTATCTACAATATTTTTAACCGCGATTAGTAAGCCCATAACCAGAAAGGCGCCCGGTGGTAATATAGCGAGAAGAAATCCCTGGTAATCTTCAAAAGGTTTGATGTACCAGTCTTTGGCAATATCACCGAACATCAGTGATGCATCAGCAAACAAAGTACCGCTTCCCAGTATTTCTCGTATCGCGCCTAATGCAATTAAAACCAGCGTAAAGCCTAATCCCATCATAAAGCCATCAAGTGCAGCGCGTTTGATATTATTTTTTGACGCAAACGCTTCAGCACGTCCAATAATCAGGCAGTTAGTAACGATTAAAGGAATAAAGATACCAAGAACGCTATGAAGCTCAGGCGTTATAGCATTCATGCTCAGATCAATCATAGTAACGATTGATGCAATGACCAATACATAATAAGGAATTCGAATTTCTTTGCGAACCCAGTTACGTGTAAACGCAATAATGATATTAGATACCGTAAGCGTAATAATTGTTGCAATACCAAGACCTAAGCCATTGATCAAATTACCCGTAACCGCGAGTAATGGGCATAAACCTAATAGCTGAACCAGTCCTGGATTATTGTGCCAAAGACCATCCATGGTGATTTTTCTACGTTCACTGTTATTCCAGACGGTTCCTTTTGCTGGTGACGCATCATCTAAATCTATTCCAGTGTCAGTGGGTGATGTTGCAGACATTATTTAGAGTCCTTTGCTTTTGTCTGGGTTTTATACTTTGTCATAAATAACGTATCCATATTATCTTGAGCATAGAGCAAGGTTGACCTTGCTGCATTGACTATTGCTCTTGGAGTGATAGTTGCACCAGTAAACTGATCAAAGTCACCACCATCCTTTTTTACTTGCCAGTTCTCAATGTCTGGATTACCTAAAGACTTATTATTAAAGCTAAATACCCAATCACTTTTGCGTATTTCCATTTTATCGCCTAGTCCGGGAGTTTCATGGTGTTTAACCACACGTAGTCCTTTCACGGAGTTGTCTTTGGCGTTTATTCCGAGTAATAGCGTAATTGCACCGCTGTAACCTTTCAATGTTGTCACTTCAAAAATAGCAGTTACCGGTTGGCCTTTCATGGTTGCAAGATAGACTGGAGTTTGTCGTATAAAACCATTTTCTGAGGGTTCAATGATTATCTTGCTGTTTGCTAAATCATTGTCGTAGGAACTTTTAGGTGAAATTTGATTAAGTGCTTTTAACAGCATTTTAGCCTGGTTTTCTTCAATTTTATGCTTGGTTAGGCTATTTGTAGTAGCAACTAGTACAACACTAATAAATGCAAACAATGCCAGTGAAGAACCCGCTTTTTTCATAGCTTCGTAATGCTTCTTCACTGGTTTTTATCCTGCTTCAAGGCTGCTGTATCCTGTTTTCGTTGGGTTGCACCTGATGAAAAAAGTGATGGTTTATGTCCAAATACACGTGGCTGCGTGTAGTAATCAATCATCGGCACTGCCATATTCATGATAAGTACGGCAAAAGCGACCGCATCGGGATAATTTCCCCAAACTCGTATGATATAAATAAAGAAACCAATGCTGGCACCGTAAACTAATTTGCCAACAGGTGTGGTGCTGGCTGACACAGGATCAGTGGCGATAAAAAATGCACCAAGTATGGTTGCGCCACTCGTAATATGGAACAAGGGGCTGGCAAAATTTTCCCCAGAAAAAATATAAAATACGCCAGAAATTAGTCCTAAACTAACCAGCAGTGCGGCTGGTATCTGCCATTGAATCACTTTTTTATAGAGTAACCAGATGCCACCTGCAGCGAAAGCCAGACTGCTCCAAATCCAGGTATTTTGCGAAAGCGTCTGAAGGTATGAGGAATTTCCAAGAATTGTAATGTAATCGATGCCTTCACGCAGGCCTGTTTTTACCTCATCCAGTGGAGTGGCCATGGTAATGGCATCCCATGCGGGCTTTTGTTCACTAAAAATGTAATTAAGTTGTTCCACAAAGCTAAAATCATATGCCACTAAAGTACGGGGGTGTATCCATTGACTCATTTCAAAAGGAAAAGAAACAATCAATACAGCAAAGCCAACCATGGCAGGGTTAAAGGGGTTGTATCCCAATCCCCCATACAAATGCTTGGCAATAATGATGGCAAAAAATATTCCGACAAAAATTATCCACCATGGCATCAAAGGTGGCAGTGTTAACGCAAATAACCATGCCGTAACTATCGCGCTCAAGTCAGTTAGAAAGGGCAGCAAGGGTCGTTTGCGAATGATTAATGCTATATGTTTCTAGTGTCACAGCGAAAACAACTGAAATAATCACATTCAGCAATATTCCGACGCCAAAGAAATACATTAAGGCCAAGGTGCCGGGTATTAATGCCAGTAACACCTGCAACATCACGCTGTTGATGTTTTGGGTGCTATTAAAGAAAGGCGATGTTTTTGTTTTGAACTTCATTGTTTATTGAACTTCTTTTAATTTGTCTCAATATCAGTTTTATCACTTGATTCATTCTTTTCTAAATCAGTGCGTGCCTGTTTTTTAGCTTTGGCTCTTTCCATCGCAGCTTTTATTGCATCTGCTTTGGGTGAAGTACTTTGTTCTCCATTGGCTTTTGTTGAGCGCTTTTTTCTGTTGCAATGCGGCTTTATGTGCGGCACGTTTTTCGTCTCTTTCACGCTTTTCACGTTCTTTCCTGAAGAGCAAGAATTCATGGCGCTGCCGTGATAGGTCTGCTTTTTCCTGAGCAATCTTTTGCTCACGGATTTCACTTTTACCGAACCTGAAATAGTCAACGAGTGGAATATGGCTAGGGCAGACATAGCTACAACATCCGCAGTCGATGCAATCTCTGAGGCTATGATCTTCTGCCTTTTCAAAATCTTTGGCGCGAATATGCCAGTAAAGTTGTTGTGGTAGTAATTTAACCGGGCACACTTCCATACACTTACCGCAACGAATACAGGGTAAGGTTGGTTGATTAGAAAATGCAGGATTAGATTCACGCAATGAGGTTGCTGAAATAAACAAGGCGCAATTCGTTGCTTTGATGACTGGCACTTCATCATCCGGCACGGCGAAACCCATCATTGGGCCTCCCATAATTAAGTGTTCGGCCATTTTGGTGTAACCACCAGCTTGTTGTGCCAGATGACTAAATGGCGTACCAATTAATACTTCGAAATTTTGTGGATGCTGAATGCCATTGCCTGTAACGGTAATAATACGGGATAATAATGGTTCACCCAGATAAATTGCTTTGTAAATACTGTAAGTTGTACCCACATTTAAACACATCAACCCTAAATCAATCGGTAAACCACCTGAACTCACTTCTTTACCTGTGAGTATTTCGATTAACTGTTTTTCGCCACCACTGGGATAGATTGTGGGTATGGCGATAACTTCTATATCTGTTAAATTCAGAGGTTGCAGCACGCATGGCAGCAATTGCTTCTGGTTTATTATCTTCAATCGCAACCTGACATTTTTGTGGTTTAAGTAAGGTTTGTAATACCTGAATACCTTTAACTATTTCAGCACTGCGGTCCTGCATTAAACGATCGTCGCAGGTGATATAGGGTTCACATTCTGCGCCATTGATAATCAATGTCTGAATGTGCTTTGCTGTTTGTTTCTGACTAGAGCTAGCCAACTTCACAGCCGTGGGAAAAACTGCTCCACCGAGACCGACTATGCCTGCTTCTTCGATTCGATCTAATAACTTGGCAGAGTCCATCGAATCAGGGTCTTCAATAGGAGTTAGTTTTTCTTTCCCCAGTCATCTTTTCCATCAGTGTCGATAATGGCACATATTTCTGTGAGGCCCGATGGGTGCGGAATAGAGTGCTCACCAATAAAGCTTATAGTGCCAGAGGTGGGCGCATGTATCGCTGCACTTATTACATCAGACTTTGCTGCGATCATCTGACCTTTTTTAACAGTATCTCCAACTTTGACTATTGTCTCCGCGGTTTTACCAATATGCTGATGGATTGGTACGATCAATTGTGCTGGTATGCCTGCAAATGCAATCGGTTGTTGATTAGAGTCATTCTTATGAAAAGGAGGATGTACACCACCATGAAACTTATACAACTTAATACTTTGCGATTTGTTTAAAGTCGCTGAAGAAATAGTTGATGCTTGCAGTTGACCTCACTGAAGTTAAAGGAGCATTCAAGGCTAGGCTGCTCCCTTGGTAGAATCTGAAGTATCGATTTTGTGTATCGTTTGATGGCACAGAGCTGTGAAGGTTTGATTTTCTGATGACTCATTAATGGTTTTCACACTATGTGTCTGCCCATTAACTGCTGGCTCAATAACCGTCGGAACGACTGGATAGGTTTTTTCAATTGATTTTGGTTCTATCCATTTCCAGCTTTCTGGTGTCTTTTTGACGGGCTCCATCACTATGCAATCAACCGGGCAGGGTGGAAGACATAATTCACACCCGGTACATTCTGATTCGATCACGGTGTGCATCAGTTTAGCTGCACCAACAATGGCATCCACAGGACAAGCCTGAATGCACAGCGTACAACCAATACAATCCTTCTCAATGATTACTGCAACTTCGGGAGTTTCAGGTGCAGCTTCAGCTTCTTCATCGAGCTCCATTGGCTCAACATCTAATAAATCAGCCAAAGCTAAAATAGTTGTTTCTCCCCCCGGAGGGCATTTATTAATGGGTGCTTCACCTTTGGCAATCGCTTCGGCGTAAGGTCTACAACCCGCATAACTGCACTGGCCGCATTGGGTTTGCGGCAATAGGCTATCTACTTGATCGGATAGTGGATCACCCTCGACTTTAAATTTTACCGATGCGTAACCCAGTATCAATCCAAAGAAGACTGCAAGGCCAACCAATATAAAAATTGCCGTTAACATATCAACCTTTGATTAAACCCGTAAAGCCCATAAAAGCGAGTGCCATTAAACCTGCGGTAATCATGCCGATGGCATTGCCTTGAAACGCTTCCGGCACGTCTGCAGCAGCAAGTCGTTCGCGCATGGCGGCAAACAATACTAAAACCAGGGTAAAACCTAGTGCAGAACCAAAACCGTACAAGGCGGATTCGATGAAATTATTAGATTGCTGAACATTTAGCAATGCCACACCCAGAACGGCGCAGTTGGTAGTAATTAAGGGTAAATAAATACCCAATACATTGTGTAATAACGGGCTAGTTTTATGCACCACTAATTCGGTGAATCCAACAATAGCGGCAATCACCAGAATAAAGCTGATAGTACGCAAATACTCAAGATCAAATGGGGCAAGTAAATACTCGTGAACCAGATAACTTGAGATTGATGAAAGTGTAAGTACAAAGGTGGTTGCCAATCCCATACCCATAGCTGTTTCGAGCTTTGCGCGAAACGCCCATAAACGGGCACAAGCCAAGAAACTGAGCGAGAACAATATTGTTCACCCAGACGGTGCCGACGATGATAAGTAGGTATTCTGTCATTTTGTAATTACTAAGAATTTTGCTGTTTTATTGTGCTTGCATAAATGCATCACGCATCAAAAAGAGCGGTATTTTGACATATTTGAAGGATAAACCTAACTGATTTTATGAGGAGGGGATATAAAACATACTATTTTTGTTGGTTATTCCGATTTGAATCAAAAAAGTTGTTATTTATTTTAGATATTTGATGAAAAAACTTGCTATGTTAGTAAATCATAATATACTTAACTGTAGTCTGTTCTATGCATTCTTATTGATGGGTATTTAATAAGCATGGGAGCAGATTGTTAATACCCTCCTAGCGGTTGGCGCTCCTTAATTGGGGCGTCTTTTTTTGCCTAAAATAAATGGCTAGCTCTGCATAAATTCTATTTACGTTTTTTTACAACTAAAACGAGCCGAACACAGTGAGACAACAACGTTGTTTTTTAACGTTGATCCGAAGGAAAGGCGTAGCCGCATAAATATCATTCATAAGTAGGGGGTGACTTGGTCGGAAAATGTTATTTGATTTAGTGATTAGCTCAAGCACTGTCTTTTTGTAACTGTTTTTTCTCTCGATTTGCGATCAGGAATGAAGACATTCCTGCAATAATCAAAGTAATCAAACCAATCAAGCTCAACTGATCCGGCCAGGTATTAAATATCACCACCCCAAAAAAGGTCGCAGCGACCAATTGGGTATAAACAAACGGAGCAATGACGCTTGCTGGCAATTGACGGCTAGCTTCAATAATCAAAAGATTTCCTATGGCTGATGATAACGAGCTTAATAAAATCAGCAATGAAAGATTCAAATTCAGCTCCGGCATTTCTTTAACACCAAAAGGAGCCAATACAAAACTACCAATCACCAGTGTAGAGATCAAAATCAGGCGTGGTCTAAAAGTGCCTGCCAACCATCGGTTTGTCACCAGAAAAAACCCATAAAAGACACCAGCGAGTGAAGCGTACAGTCATTCCTGTGCTCATGCCAAAACCAGGCTTAATCACCAACAGTGCGCCTGCAAATCCAATAAACAAAAGGATTGAGCGCGTTAGGGTAATCGACTCCTTAAGAAATATTGCGGCTATAAAGTAAGATAATATCGGACCGATAAAAAACGCCCCAAATACATTGGCAATCGATTCTGTTTTAACTGCGGTTAGAATGGAAGATACCGCGGCTATGAAAAGTGCCGCTCGAATGAGTAAACGCCAATCTAAAAAATGTGGTAACTCAGAGAGTTGTAATCGGCTAAACGGAAGTAAACATAAAGCGCCAATAACAAAACGGGACCACGCAACGTAAATAGGTGTGACACCTTGTTGCATGAGTAGTTTTCCAGCAGTATCACCCAATGGAATAAGCGTCATCGCTAGTAAAATCATTGCTATGAATAGCAATTTATTATTTGAACTCATTTGGGAGAAATCAGCTTTAGTTGAAGAACAGATTGAAAAAAAATTACAAACTAATGGACGAATTCACTCATTTAGTAAGTGCCAAAAACTGGCTCGGATTGCATAAATTCTATTTACGTTTTTAAACAACAAAACGTAATATCATTCCGCAAAGCATAAGTTCCTTTGGTCATTTTAAACAACAAAATGAAAAGTCACTCAAAAGTAGGGGGGTGACTTGCTACTTACTACCACCTTCACATTGAGGTGAATCGGCAACTTTCCCTGCTTTCTCAAAGTATTCAGCGGGTGTCATGGTATGTAATGCTAAAGCATGTATTTGCTGCAGTTCATCCGCTAATGCTGAATTAATCATGCGATGGCGAGCAATCAGCATTTTACCTTCGAAGGCATCACTCACTGCAACAACTTTAAAATGTGATTCAGTGGCTGGACCACTATGCATATGACTTTCATTAATCACTTCTAAAAACTCTGGAGTGAGTGTTTCAGTTAATTTTTTTTCGATAGTTTGTTGCATGGTGTTTGGCATAGTAGTGGCTCAATATTCTGGCTTGATTAAGTATTATGCGGCATCTTGTTTTTTTAACAAGAAGATAAAATTCATCATTAACATAAAAACAGGTATAAAAATAAAAGCTTTTAGTTTTTGTCTGGATAAACAAAGTACTTAGTAAAACTGGCTTCACTTAGCATTTTAGCAAGTCGCACCAGAATGGTTGTAATTAATAAAGCAGCTAGAACACGAAAATATAATGCACCAGAGATATCTGCACCCATTAGTATAATCAGCAATGTATCTTCAATAATACTATGACATAGCGCGAGCAATGTGAAGAGAGCCAAATACATCCATTTTAGAGATATGGCCACTTTGGGTTTCTTTTATTAGTAAGCTGCCACCATAAACAATCCCAAGTGTTATACCAATGATAGTAATTGAGGTGGTTTTATCACTTAAACCTAGTATTTTTAATATGGGTTTAAGTAACCATGCCATTAGTTTTTCAATACCGCTTAAGCGTAAAAGCCTTAAAAAAATCACCAGTACGGAAATCACTAAAAATATTTTAAACAGCGTTTTAAGTTGTAAAAGAGTCCAACCCAATAAAGATTTATCGGGGTTAATTTCAGGTTTGAAAAGTGAAACACTGGGCTGTTCCAGATAAGCACCAGAAGCATAAATATTATGCAGCAAGATTCCAAGTAGTATTGCTCCTCCTGCTCTTAGTACGAATAAATACAGGAAACGCACGCCTGCTTTTTGTGCTATTCGTAACTCGATCGGCAACGCATGTGCAAATAACATCATTGCACCCAATACAGTTACCTGAGCAACGCTAAGGGGTTGATCGACAGCCATAGTGACATAAACAATCATGCCGCCGTATATATTGCTAAGGAGCGTTGCCGCCCAAACTAACCCCATTGATGCAGGTAGCCCTACCAGTGTCATTAGTGGTTCTAAAATTGAACCAAAAACTTCGATACCACCCATTTCTTCAATAATTTTAACGATGATGATAATGGGAATCATCAATTTGAACAGGTTGTATGACATCGAAAAAATATCAATGATCAAACTTTTAAGCCATTCAAGCAGCGAAGTGTATGGACTAGTTGTCATGGGCTGAAATTGATTGAGGACTCAATCTTCTTTAAGTTCGACTAATGAGTCTTCGATGATTTCTTTAATTTCATCATCTCCATCATTAATTTTATTTTTCTTTGCCGCCAATAGGTAATCAATAGCTTTTTTATCAGTAGTCATAGCTAAATAGTGTAATGCATCAGCACGAATGCGTTGATCTTGATGTGCAGTTAATTTACCCAAGTCATCAACCAGCGATTTTAGTAGATCAGTACCGGCAAATTCTTCAAATACAACGCCTATACCTATGCGTGTACTTAATACCGTTCCAGGGTCGCCAAGTAATGTCATAATGTCCTGCATGGCTGCAGGATTGTTTTTTATGGTTGATATGACTTCTGCGGCCTGTCCTTCAGATAATAAAAAGTCGAAGTCTGAAACTTGATTTTTAACTTCGTTGTTTTCGGACTTTTTCTCTTCAATTGTCCAATTTATACGTTGCTGTAATGCTTCAATCGTTTGCGCTCCAGTCAATTCATGTTTGCCGATACGCACCCAGGGGACTGATCTTACTTTGTATTTCTGCATAGCATCGGGGTTTTGTTCTAGGTTTATGACATGCAGGCTACCTAGCTCTCCAGATTTAATTAACTTAGTCAAAGAATCAAGTACACCAGGACAATGCGCACAGTGGCTACTTAACAACATTAAAGCTTCTGGTGCTGTTGATGTTTTTGCAGTGGTGTTGTTGTCTTCTTTATTCATGATATTGTTTTTAATAGCCTTTTTCCTGCTTAACTTGATGATCAAAAGATCACTCGAATTCTGTAAAGAGTGTCATTACTTTTGGTATGTTATCGTTTTCCCAATTTTGAAAAGCCCATTTCCACAAGTCATTGAGTGATTCGAAGTCAGAGCTCTTGGGTGGATTTTGTCCCAGAAATTTAAGAGCGGCTAGTAAAGTTTTGATTTTTTTATTGCTAGAGTTGTTTTCAGTTGAGATAGCGGGTGAATGGTTTTGTTTGCTGAGCTTTTTTCCGTCTGCCGTGACGGCAGTCGGAAAATGTAAGTATTCAGGTTGTTGCAAGCCCAGTAGACGTTGTAAATAGATTTGTCGTGGCGTGTTATCCAGTATATCTGAGCCACGAACGACCTGGTTGATTCCCTGAAAAGCATCATCAACAACAACAGCTAGTTGGTAGGCAAATAAACCATCACTGCGCTTTAGGATGAAGTCACCAATCTCTTGTTCTATGTTTTGACAAAAAACTTCTGTCTGGCATTGATCCTGAAAGCATATTTCTTCGTTAGTAGTTCTGACTCTAATACTCGGGTTTTCGATATCAGGATTATTAACGCCATTTCTACAAATTCCAGGATAGATATAACCGTATGTATCTTGTGCTGATAATGACTGCAAGTATTTGCGTGTACAGCTACATGGATAAATATGGTCCGATATACTGTCTAAAGCAGATTGGTAGATTTCATCTTGACGGCTTTGGTAGAGAATTTCTCCATCCCAGGCAAAGCCAAAGGACTCCAGGGTTTCTATAATGGATTGACTTGCACCGTGTTGTTCGCGTTGAGTATCGACGTCTTCAATGCGTAACAACCATTTGCCGCGAGGATTTTGTTTCGCAGCCAGATAACTTGCTGTTGCTGCTATCAGGGATCCAAAATGAAGTGGCCCAGTGGGTGAAGGCGCAAATCTGCCAATCGGTGGAGTTGTACCTATATCTGAATGATCATCCAATTTCATGATTACACGTTAGATGATGTAATCGTTAAAAACAATGTTTGTAATCGTATGTTTTACTGTTTGGCACACATGAAAAAGGCCTAGCTCTGCATAAATTTTATTTACATTTTTAAAAAACAAAAACGTAATATCATTCAAAAGTAGGGGGGTGACTTTATTTTAATATTTAACGACAGATTTTAACGAAAAATATATAGCAACCACAAAAAAGGGAGTTGCAGTCATAAACCGTAACTCCCTTTGGAATTAATCTAAAGCCAGTTTAAGCGATTTGCTTTTCTTTGATCTCTTCAGTTGTTTTACAATCAATACAAAGTTCAGCAGTTGGACGAACTTCTAAACGCTGCAAGCCAATTTCGATTCCACAAGCATCACAATAACCATAATCATCGTTATCTACACGTGCAATCGTTTTATCGATTTTACGAACTAGTTTACGTTCTCTATCGCGTGCGCGCAGTTCTAATGTGAATTCTTCTTCTTGGGTTGCTCTATCAGCAGGATCAGAAAAGTTACTAGCCTCTTCTTGCATATGTCCCATGGTACGATCAACTTCTTCCATCAAAGCTGTTTTCCAGGCAATCAAAATGCTTCTAAAATGTGCAAGTTGATTTTCGTTCATATACTCCTCGTTTTTCTTTGGAACATACGGTTCAATACCATCGACTGGTAAAGCGGACTTGCGTGTTATTGGCGTTTTCTTAGTTGCCATACTTGTATCTCTCCTTGTTTACATTTTGTCTATCACAATTAACCTGTTGTGACAAAATTTTACGCGCGTATTGTACCTGAATTTTCTCATAGGTAAATTATTAGTTTTAATCACGTCTTAACTAGGCTTTAGATCCTCAATAACTTTACTCAAGCAATTCATAACAATAGTCCTGTATTGTTTATTGTTGATATACTTTTCAACTAACGGGGCTTTTTTTACGCTAGTTGAACGCATAATGATGCCCATATAGCTCAAATTTTACTTAAGAAAATTACTCAATGTCTAAACAAGCTTTATCCAATTTACCTGATTCTGTCCAAGAGCGCGTTGCAGAACTTCATAAAATACTGCATTACCATAATCATCGTTACTATATTCTGGATGACCCTGAGCTTCCTGATGCCGAATACGATAAGTTGTTGCGTGAGCTACAACAAATTGAAGAAGAATATCCTGAAGCATTAACGCTGGAATCTCCCACTCAACGAGTAGGTGCTCAACCATTGAGTGAATTTACACAAGTGAAACATCTAATACCGATGTTATCTCTGGGTAATGCCTTTAATGAAGAAGAAGTACTAGCCTTTGAAAAACGTTTATTAGATAGGCTGGATGAGAACTTGGGAGAGAGTAAATCCTCAATAGAATACAGCGTTGAGCCAAAACTCGATGGATTGGCAGTCAGTTTACTCTACAAAGAAGGTGTATTGCTTCAGGCCGCAACCCGGGGAGATGGAGAGACAGGCGAGAATATTACAGAGAACATTAGAACCGTTAGGCAGGTTCCGCTTAAACTAACCGGTGAAAACATTCCAGAGACACTGGAAGTCCGGGGTGAAGTGTATATGCCAAAAGCTTCGTTCGAAGCATTAAATAACAAAGCCAGAGAAGCAGGTGATAAAACCTTTGTTAATCCTCGTAATGCTGCAGCAGGGAGTTTGAGACAATTGGATTCGAGAATCACTGCGTCTCGAAACCTAGCTATGTATTGTTACGCTACTGGTTTAATCGAAGGTGGTACATTGGCCGCTAAACACAGTGAAGCAATGAAACAATTGGGAGAATGGGGTTTACCTATTTGCCCGGAAAATAAAGTTGTACAAGGTGCTACAGGTTGTCTTGAATACTATCAGCAAATTGGTGAAAAACGTGATGCCTTGGCTTATGAAATCGACGGTGTGGTATTCAAAGTCAACTCTTTGGATTTACAAAATAGACTGGGTTTTGTCAGTCGTGCTCCGCGCTGGGCTATCGCCCATAAATTTCCTGCTCAGGAGCAAATGACGCTTATAAATGATGTGGAGTTTCAGGTTGGTAGAACGGGCGCACTAACGCCAGTCGCACGCTTAGAACCTGTATTTGTAGGTGGTGTTACGGTAACCAATGCAACACTCCATAATATGGATGAAATAAAACGTAAAGATGTACGAATAGGAGACACTGTCATTGTAAGGAGAGCAGGTGATGTTATCCCGGAAGTGGCTCGAATTGTTCCAGACAAAAGACCCGCAGATGCAAAACAAATTGTGATTCCGTCAAATTGCCCTGTATGTGACTCCACCGTTGAACATATTGAAGGTGAAGCTGTAGCTCGTTGTACCGGTGGTTTATTTTGCCCCGCGCAAAAAAAAGAGGCGATTAAACATTTTGCATCACGCAAAGCTTTAGATATTGATGGGCTTGGAGATAAGCTCGTCGAACAATTATTTGATGAAGCTTTGATTAAAAATGTAAGCGATTTATATAGTTTAGACGTTGAAAGTCTAGCTAAATTGGAACGTATGGGGGAGAAGTCAGCGCAAAATCTTATTCAAGCACTTGAAGATAGCAAGCAACCGATACTTGCAAGGTTCTTGTATTCATTAGGAATAAGGGAAGTAGGAGAAACCACGGCTAAATCACTGGCAAATCATTACTGTTCCTTGGATGCAATAAAAGCCGCAGATTTAGAGAGTTTGCAAAGTGTTGATGATGTTGGCCCCATAGTCGCCAATCACATTCTAACGTTCTTTCAGCAAGAGCATAATAATGATGTCATTCAGGCATTATTAGACGCTGGCGTAGAACCTCAAAACCCGGAGCCAAGTCAGTCTTCTCAAAGTTTACCTTTAAAGGGAAATACTTATGTGTTGACGGGTACTTTAGAAAAGTTAAAGCGTAATGATGCCAAAGAACAACTAGAGGCTTTAGGGGCAAAGGTGAGTGGTAGTATTTCAAAAAGTACCACCGCTTTATTTGCTGGTGAGAAGGCTGGCTCTAAACTGACCAAGGCCGAAAAGTTAGGTGTTCAGGTGTTAGATGAAAACGAGTTGATAAAACTATTAGAAAATTTTTAACAGATGCTTGACAGTTTTAAATTGGAGACTTAATATACGCGCCTCGTTGAGACAGCTCTGGTGGCATGAGTTGTTGATGATACGAAGCGGGTGTAGCTCAGCTGGTAGAGCACGACCTTGCCAAGGTCGGGGTCACGAGTTCGAATCTCGTTACCCGCTCCAAATACAAAAGCCAATCATTTTATGATTGGCTTTTTTGTTTCTTGTAGTTAGAAACATAAGAACAGTAATTAAAATTAAGATATTAATTACAGAAAAATAACTAATAAAAATACGCTATCCAATGGTCGTTAAAAATGGCGCCGTTGATCATGGTGAGTATAGTTAGTGATAAAGCTTTTATTTATATTTTCTCGTGGCTGGATGGCAGAGTGTTATGCAACGACCTGCAACGTCGGATACCCTGGTTTAATTCCAGGTCCAGCCTCCAGATTTAAATGAGAAGCCTTAGAATTAATCTTTCCAGGGCTTTTTTATTGAAGCAAACAAAAGGTTTGAAATAGGCATTCCATCCGCTAATTTTTGATGTTATTATCCCGCCCCTAGTAAAAAGGTTGAGTAGCAAAATGGTTATGCAGCGGTTTGCAAAACCGCCTATCCCGGTTCGATTCCGGGCTCAACCTCCATTCTCATCTTAGAGAATAACACTAAGTATTTGGCTTAATACTTAAAACATAAAGCTAGATTTAGTAAGACCATCTAATAAGTAATGATCAGGTGGCGTTGTGTTAGTAAATGCAGCGGAAATCCTTAACAGTTATTTGATGTATATTATTTAAGACCATCTATGTAGTTATGCCCAGGTGGCGAAATTGGTAGACGCAAGGGACTTAAAATCCCTCGGTGGTAACACCGTGCCGGTTCGATTCCGGCCCTGGGCACCATATCTAATCACCTCAGGCCTTTAATATAAATTTAATTTGGATTGTAGTCCGAATCTGGTATAACAATATTCCTGAATAAACCTAATAAAATGGGTTAAATAATCGTTTATTGCATTTTCAATACCAATTATTTCTAATGTTTCGATAAATACTTGTTTTTTTTGAATTTAATTAAGCCAATAAAATAGAACTTAGTTCAACTGTATACGTTGTCCCCAGGGTA
The DNA here is from genome assembly GCA_963807855.1 of uncultured Gammaproteobacteria bacterium. Lineage (GTDB taxonomy): Bacteria > Pseudomonadota > Gammaproteobacteria > Thiotrichales > Thiotrichaceae > Cocleimonas. The sequence goes on from CAWEEB010000025.1 coordinate 22,186, forward strand.
TTTCACCTTTGCCTTTTATTAACCATACAACAGGGTAGTTCGGCTCTGTAGGAAAACTGCCTTGAGCATCGGTGAAATAAACCACACAGCCTGGTTTATTATCTTGCTGGTGTATCCAGTTAAAAACAGGACGAAAATCTGTAGAGCCACCACCTAGAATTGTATCGGGTAAAGTGACTTCTTCCCACGGCTCAAAGAAAAGAGGGAAGCCGTCCACAATATCTGAGTCACAGGCAATTAATGTTATTTTGGCGCGCATTTGGCCTTTGATGGCATTGATTTCAGATGAGACATTCGAGCAGCTCTTTATCACTTACTGAGCCACTGACATCTAGCGCAACTAATACATTAATCTCAGCACTGCGTAGTGTTGGGAAAATTGCAGGGTCGCCACGGCGTGTAGAGGGGCGGGTATAGCTATAATCATCTCGCGCCATCGCAGTCATATATCTGGTCAGCAACATACGCCAGGGTAAATTCGGTTGTAACAGAGTTTCAACAAGACGCTTCATTACTCCACTTAATTTACCGGCCTGCTGTGCCTGTTGCGCAGCACCTGCCATGCGTTGTTGCCATTGTATGCTGAGCTCTTCAGCTTCCTGCTGATCTAATGGTGGCGGCGGTGCATCAGCACCACCTGTGTTTTCATCAAATTCTTGTTGACCACTGCCTTGTGGGTCTTTTTCTTCATCACCAGATTTACCACCCCCCGACTTTTGGTTGGTTTTCTGTTCTTGATCTGTTGGCTTATTGCCTTCTTCAGTGTGATCTAAAGGGTTATCGCTGCTGTCTTGCCCACCTTCACTGAACTGGTCCTCTTTATCGTATAAATGCTGATCCAGTGTATCGCTCATATCGTTATCATCAATAAGCGGGTAGATTTCCTCGGCTGTCATTCCCTCGTATTCTCTTAAATGCAGAATACCGGGTGGCGGTGTGAGGCCTTCGGCTAACAGAATAGGGTTGATGGCATAATCGCAAGCGAGATCCCAACGGTGTTTGATACGATGTTCCCGTCGCGCAAAATGCGACAGTGCGCAATGCAAAGCCTCATGAGCCAGAATAAATTGTGTTTCAGCGGGTTTGAGTGCGTCAATAAATTCTGGGTTGTAATAAAATTTACGCGCATCGGTGCCTGTAGTAGCGCACCATGCAGGGTCTGCTGCCTGTAATGGTAACCGTAATACCAAAGCGCCAAGAAACGGCTTGTCGAGAATTAACTTGGTTCGCGCAGCGGTTAATTTGTTTTCAATAAGATTTTTATCAGAACTAGTCATAACTGCTCAGTGTGTTTGTATTTTGGTTCAGATTGAGGCATTGGCGCACGGAAAACGGGAGCATATAAATTATATGTGACTGTTTGAGTACGGCAATAACGAAGAGCTGGGGCAAAAGACGAATACAGTGTGTAGTTATCAGTCATATAACATTATGTCACCGATTGAACTTGCCCATTGTGAGAACTCAGGAACCGAGAAAAGGTCGTCACCCACAGCACGTAGCATGTCTGATACCAACATAACGCCCATTTCTTTTTGTCTGAATGCTTTGGCATAATTTAATATATGGCCGAATACTTCAGTCGAATTACCCGTGTCTTTTGCTTTGATTGCTCGACCCACCAATGCACTTGCAACCGCATACTGGAGATCAATTTCTTTGGGTGCTGTAACGTCTTCTCCCTTAATAATCGCATCAAGATCAGGCATTTGATCCATACTGTCGATAAATGCTTTTAATTCAATACCAGCCGCTGGGCCGACACAAGCTTGTAATGTTCCTAATAATACTTGAGGGGAGTCTGAAAACTTAATCAACGCGTTATTCGCAAACTGCCATGATCTTGGCGAAGGAAATGCGACTGGGTTGTGTGCGGGATCAAAATCAAACAATAGTTCAGGACGGAAACGTAAAAAGGCGATGATCTTTTCACTGATATCATTTTTATACGCCCAGGCAACCCAGTCATCTAGATTCACATCGACTTCATAATGAGAGAAACGGTTTGCAAGTGGTGATGGCATGGTATAAGTGACGCCACGATCTCCCTGGCGGTTACCCGCAGCAAATATCGCCCAGCCATCGGGTACTTGGTACTCTCCTAAACGTCTATCCAGAATTAACTGATAAGCTGCGGCAGAAACACTCGGAACCGCGGATGTAATTTCATCCAGAAACAGAATACCTTTATCACCATGTGTTTCAGCATTTGGCAGCATGGATGGAATCGCCCATTCGACTTTGTTGGCATTTTCAGCATCGCGAAAAGGGATGCCTCGAAGATCACTGGGTTCCATTTGTGATAAACGGATATCAATAACCGATACCTGTTGACGATTACCTATTTGTGCAATCAAATCAGATTTTCCAACACCCGGGGGACCCCAGAGCATTACAGGAGTATGGCTGCCATCCTGGGCACCAATAAACTCTTTATCTAGAACAGTATTTAATAAAGCTGGACGCATACGCTTTTATATCTCGATAGTAGTTATTTAAGTTGTTATTCAGAATAAGATTAAGTTTTGATAGTTTAGTCAAACGTGTAATGCTTGAATACTCCTATAAAGCAATAGAGTTGCAGTTTACAAAGCAGAATATAAATTAAGGGATATATGAAGTTTCTGATAAAATTAGTAAAATGCGAATTTACTGGATTAACTGGAATTATTATGTCGCAAGAAGTCGAGCACTTCACCAAGGAGAAACGCGTGCTAGTAGCCATGCGTAAAACCTTATCAAGCATTGTAAAAGATGTAACCCCATCAAGCTCTGCACTCAAATCCCCATTATCTGACTCAACAATTGAAGATATCAAAATGTGTTTTGGTTTAATCTCGGCGCGTGAACAAGAGATTGCCAGGGAAGCAGGTGTAGAACTCAATGACAAACCTCATTTTACTGATGAAGCGGTAACCTCTAATGTGGTTTCTCTGGATTCTTTAAAAATAACGATGACAAGAACCAGTGAAATTAAACCAGACCAAGAGGGTTCTGAGTAATGGCGCAAAAAACATACGAAGAGTATTCTAATGATGAGATGCTGCAATTAACTCAGGGAGTTATGGGTTATTTGGATGGATGGCAACTCTCTGCTGAACAAATGATCGCGGTTTTAGGTTTGAGTGATGATGCAAAAAATCGACATTTGCAGGGCTTTCGCATGGGTGAAAGAGTATTCCCGGAAAGCAGCGAACTAATGATTAGAATCGATCATATCATCGGTATCGCCGATGCGCTTCGAACAACCTTTCCGTTTAGCGATAAGATGCGTTTGATGTGGTTGCGTAAGCCACATAGACGTTTTCGTAAAAATACCCCTTTAGCTGTCATCATGGCTGATGATTCACCTAATGGATTACTCAAAGTCCGTATGGAAGTTGATTGCGCCTATGGTTATGCTATTTCAGAAGCAATGCAGGATGCAGCAAATAGTCGCAGCTAATTAGTTTCTGAAGACAAGAGACACAAAGAAAGCCCATGTGAGATAATCTCTAATCAACAGGATTAGAGTTACAGCATGAATCAAGACGAATTATTAGCGCTAGATGCCAAACACCTTTGGCATCCATACACGAGCTTTTCTAAACCTACCCCCGTACTTCCAGTCGTTTCTGCGCATGGTGTTTATCTGGAATTGGCTGATGGCACAAAACTGATTGATGGCATGTCGTCCTGGTGGTCAGCGTTGCATGGCTATAATCACCCAGTACTAAATAAAGCTTTGGTCGATCAAAGCCAGAAAATGTCTCACGTCATGTTCGGTGGTTTGACGCACGAACCAGCGGTGACTTTGGCAAAAAAACTCGTTGATATTACCTGCGATAATTTACAACACGTATTCCTGGCTGATTCTGGTTCTGTCTCTGTAGAAGTTGCTATTAAAATGGCACTACAATACTGGTTTGCGCAGGGGCATACAGAAAAAACTCGTTTACTCACCGTGCGCAATGGCTATTACGGTGATACTTTTGGTGGTATGGCGGTGTGTGATCCAGTTAATGGTATGCATGAAATGTTCACCAATACCCTGGCGAAACATATCTTTGCTGTTGCCCCACAAGTTACTCATGAAAACGGCAAAGAGATTCACTGGGATGAACATTTCATTGATGACTTTAAGCAAAAGCTGATAGAAAACCAGGCACAGATCGCTGCGGTCATAATCGAGCCAATTGTACAAAATGCAGGGGGTATGCGTTTTTATCACCCAGAATATTTACAGGCAGTACGTAAACTATGCGATGAATACGATGTGCTGTTAATACTCGATGAAATTGCAACTGGCTTTGGACGCACTGGCACCTTGTTTGCCTATGAACAGGCCAATATTCAACCTGATATTTTGACAGTGGGCAAAGCTATTACTGGTGGTTATATGACTTTGGCAGCGACGCTTACAAGTCGAAAAGTTGTTGACGGAATAGAAGCAGACGGACAAGGCGTGTTAATGCATGGTCCTACCTTTATGGGGAATCCTTTGGCTTGTAGTGTAGCGAATGCAAGTATTGATCTACTGTTGAATTCACCTTGGCAACAGAGAGTAGCAACAATTTCAGATCAATTAAAAGTAGAATTATCAAGGTGTGAAGACCTGGATTGCGTTAAAGAGGTTAGAGTTAAAGGTGCAATTGGTGTGGTCGAATTGCATCAGTCGTTAGATGTGAAAGTGGTCACAGCCCGGTTTGCAGAGAAAGGTGTATGGTTAAGACCCTTCGGCAAATTGGTCTACCTGATGCCACCTTTTATTATTGAAAAACAGGAGTTAACAACGCTCACTCAAGCTGTTTATGATGTTTTAAGTGATTTGTCAGTAAATACTTAATCATCCCAAAAAACCCTCTATAAGTAGGGGGGTGACTTTACATAAAATTACATTTGATAACCGAATATATCTCTCTGAATTTACTATACTTAGGTAAATAGTCTTTAAAAACGATACTAACATCGACTGTTACACTGAAATTATTATTCAAGGAAGGATGTTATGTACAAGCTCAGTTTAATTATTGTTTTCGCTTTTCTCTTCAATGGGTGTAGTTCTGCGCCACCATACTCAGATCATGGCTACGTGACGACACCAGGGTCGTCGGTTTATTATCGACCATACTACGATTCTTACTATTCCGATTATGACTATATTGGATACAGTCCCTATTACTTTAATCGATATCCTAATCGTTACCCTAGATATTACACAACACGTAATCGTAGTCACAACCACAAGAGTCGTAATCGTCATTACAACTAAGAATCATATAAAACGACATAATATTAAACGAAATAACGTTAAGCGAAACCATAATCGTGTTAAGCACAATCATCCAAATAGAGTAAGAAATGGTCATCCGAATCGTGTACGGGGAGGAAACACAAATAGAGTTAGAAATGGTAATCCAAACCGCGTCCGTAGTGGAAATACGAATCGTGTAAGAGGTAGTCAGCCCCATAAAATGAGAACCGGTGGGGTGAAACGCAATCACACACGTCGTCATTTTGTGAGGCAGTCACAATAAAGCTTCAAGTTCTAATCGAAATCACAACAAATCTCGATCTCTGATAGTAACAGAAGACCTTCAAACTACTTAGAAAAAATCTGCTTATAAGTAGGGGGGGTGTTGATTTAGGCTGTAAAAGCAATTCGAATTTCTCAGAAGAATACACTCGAATGGCATTCTCCTTACTGGAGATGGATTAATTATTTAATCGCTCCATGATACCTTCTATATCTACTTTTAAACGCTTCATAAGAATCAATTGGGTTGATAAGTAGTGTTTTTTTTAAACTATCTGTAAGTTGCAATCAAAGAATAACTAATGAGTAAACGATCGTAGTTTCGACTTCCGACTTTCAGTAACGATTTGCGTACATTAATAATTGTGTAATGCTCATCTACAGTCTCTGGCTCACGTAATAATGATAGCTACGGTCGATGCACATCGTTCCCTTTGCATAAAAAAGTACTTTCGAAAATGAAGGTAGCTTGAAGATAACTCAAAGGACAGAAGCTTCGTTCTAACAATCGCGAACACTATTTCTTCTTAAGATTCGAAAATAATCAATTTTTATTGATATTCATCAACTTAACTGCACATAGTTGACATTTAATGAATTCTGTTTTTAACAATTGTTAGATTTTTTTAATTATTAATTAAGCTTATACAAGTGAATCATCAGAAGGAGAGAGAAAAGAAGTGCTCTGATAAATCAGTTTTGTTAAACGTTCATTTAGATTTGAACATTACGTTATAAAAGGGAGTTTGTGATGAAAGTTAATACTAGAATTAAATTATATGCATCAGTTGGATTAACGTTAGGGTTACTTGTAGGCTGTGGGGGAGGAAGAAGTGATCGGTACAGATACTCCACATCCATCGACAAATGAACGTTGACACCCGAGACGGGTGAGATGATGGCAACGAATGTATCTGAAGCCCTTCCAGGGTGTACTTTCACGCATCAGCGTGATGCGGCTCTTAGCCCGTCCGAGGAAGACTGCCTTAAGTGCTGTACAAAGACAGCAATAGATGAATGTACCAGTATAGATAAAAAGCGGGGGGATCTAAGTGCACGGAATACCAAGTGCAAGGGAGAGTGAATGAAGAGTTTCAGGGCGATTGTCCAGTTCCTGGATTCGTACACGATTATAGGTACACATGATGATGGTGTGGATGATCTGACTTATGACATTTACAAGTTTTTGCATCATTGACTGAGGATGGTAGTTCATACCATTGATGGTGTGTTGAATGTTGAAAATGTAGGTAGTACCTAGTGAAACAGGTCCTATACCTCGAGTCAACGTGCAGTATCAACGGGAGCTGGAGGCCTTCAAATCGCAGAAATGACATCAGAAGGTACAATTTCAATCACTCTGCTAGTCATAGATAATCGTTATGTTCACCTTTGGTAATGGTAATGAAGATGCTACTGGAGCCGCTAGCCTGAGTAAACTGCAAGTTGATTCAGTTGTAATCACAGATGGTAGGGAAAATAGTGAGTTTAATGCAGCAAATGGAAATCTATCTCAGGATACACGATGGCATGAATGATGTGGTAGAAATCTGATCGGTACGACTTTACAGACCCTGGTACTGGTAAAGTTGATTTAGCTTCTGATAACACCATGGATAATTGATGATAACGGTGAAGCAATAAGTGGATCAATTAAGGCAACAGGCGCTGAGGGTACTGAAATGATACTCACTAAAATACCAACGGTTGATAATGGATTCGATGTTTCAGTTGGCGGTGATGAAATAGGAACTATGGACTGTGCGAACGTCCTATAATCAGATCACATAGTATTGTTTCAATAGGTTAATATTTGGGCGGTGAATAAAAGTAATGTATGGTGAGGATGTATGTGTTTCTCACCGCCCACGATATTATCTACTCTGTTAGAGACAAGCGTTCATAGCTAAAGAGGTTATTTTATTTGTTTTCAACCACTATTAAATATGCGCTGCGTAATCTATTTCGTACTCGTCTAAGATCACTTTTTAGTCTTTTTTCAATTATTCTAATAATTGCTCTTTATACTGTATTAGCGAGTACAGGCAGTTCATTTACACAGCAAATAGAAAAAATTCTTAATCAACAAGATATCGATATAGCTGTTCAAGCTAGATATGCATCCTCTCCAATTTCATCTAGAATACCCTCTAAAACGGTGGATAAAATAAAATCTATCAAACAAGTATCAAGCAGTGAAATGATCTTGATAAAGCGATTAAGAATTCGTGATAAAACATCACTGTTCTTATTAGGAGTTTCTAACTATGAAGTATTTTCCCAAAGATTAGGCTTTAGTATTATAAATGGCAGGGTAATGAAACCTGATAGCCAGGAAATCATTATTGGTGAAAAAATGTCAAAAGTTCTTAAAGTCGGCATTGGAGAAGAACTTCAACTTGCAGGCAATCAAACCTTTGTTGTTGTTGGTGTATATTCAAGCTGGTTAAATTTTTTAAATGCCGGAGTAGTCATTGATCTAACACATGCGCAAAAAATTACAGGAAAGCTTAATCAGGCAAGTTTATTATTTTTAGAGTTAGATGATCCTACTAATACTGAATCAGTGATTGATAAAATAAATTCAGAATTTTCCGATATGCGTGCTATCGATAGTATTAAATTTCCAAATTTCCTTGGCCCAATTAAAAGTGTGTTTTATTTCAGTAAAATTGTCTCTCTGTTAACTCTAATAATCGCCGTATTTGTGTTACTAAATACATTTGTTATGGCAATAAGCGAACGAACTAAAGAAATAGGTATATTAAGTGCAATTGGTTGGAAAAGAAGATCGATAATTAATGTATTCATCATTGAATCCCTTATCCTTTCATTTATTGGAGGTTTGATTGGGTATTTCTTGGCTTTTCCTACGATGTACTATCTACAACATAAATTTAAAAGTGTTTATATGTATTTTCCGGAGTCCCCCAGTATAGATATTTTCTTGAATGTTTTGCTCATATGTCTCTTTGTTGGCTTGCTAAGTGCTTTGTTTCCAGCATTTTATGGGACTAAACTTAATATTTCTAAAGCATTAAAATCATGACTACTTTAGTTGAGGTTAAATCTCTCACAAAAAGTTATGACGATGGTTTAACTGAAGCAGTCAAAGATGTGAGTTTTTCAATATCAGTCGGAAAAATCTATGCGTTAACTGGTCCATCAGGTTGTGGAAAGAGCACGTTAATCAACCTGATTGGCACATTAGATAAACCAGAAATGGGCCAGATTTTATATGAAGGTAAGACAATAAATGAGGTAGGTGAGTTAAATATTTTCAGGAGATCATTTTTCGGTTTTGTTTTTCAGTTCCATCATCTAATACCTGTTTTGACACTACTCGAAAATGTTGAATCTGCATTGCTTTCCAGAAAAGATATATCATCAACTGATAGGCGAAAAAAAGCGTTAGATATGCTAAATAATTATGAAATATCTCATCGGGCAAATAATTTTGCAAAAAATATATCAGGGGGGGAACGGCAGAGAGGTTCTATTGCAAGGGCATTGGTTAATGAGCCAAAATTGATACTCGCCGATGAACCAACCGGGAATGTTGATTCTAAGCATGCATCGCATATTTTAACCAAGATGAGAGCTTATATTAATCAGAATAAAGCAGCAATGATCATTGCAACTCATGATGCTTATATTGCATCAAAAGCTGATGTAGTTATGCAAATGAAAGATGGAAAAATAATTTCAATACGCTCCATGAAAACATCGATGGGAGATTGAAATGATTAACAAGTCGAGATGTTTGTACTGAAATTAAGATCTCTAACCTTGATTATTTCGCTCTATTGAATACATTTTTTTTTGTGATTATGTGTACATATGTATATGTTGATTACTATACTGAGCTCTGAGCTAGTTTCAAGCGTAATAGAATTCTTTTATTATGCTGCCGTAATCTTTATATTGATTTTAATTGTATGGAATAAATATCGGCACATACATGTAAGTAGCCTTCTACTTACGCTAATACAAAATTCAGATTATTATTCACTTTTCAGGAGATTTTATCGAAATAAACGGAGAGAGGCTGTATAACAGCCACTTATTCGAAATTAGATATGATAAATATGTTCATTTCTTTAATTCAATGCTAACAACATTTATTGTGTTTTATATCTTTGTAAAAAATCAATTCCCTTATAACAAGTTGTTATTATTAATTACAATAATGGCTGTCTTGGGGCTAGGTGCAATTGTAGAAATTATTGAGTTTATAGCGACTTTAACTATCGAGCAGAATGGGGTTGGTAGCTATCGAAACAATATGCTAGATTTAGTCGCTAATTTTTTAGGGTCACTTTTCGCTATATTAGTTATTAATATTTTTTAAAGAATATTTTATAGAAAAGATGTGAAATTTGTTAAAAAAATGTGTAATCCAAAACAGAAGGCTCAAATGAAAAAGAGATTCTATTTTTTATTATTTGCGTTTTATGTTTATTCTGTTATGGAGCTTCGGGATATTTTTCGTTTAAAAATAATCATGGTTACTCTCAACGAGAAATTGAAGAGTCTTATAAGATTGATAACCTGTTAAATGAAACATTTTATTTTTTTGCTAAAGAACCAGATACATCATTATCTTACTATCAGGCGTTAGAAAAATTCGACCTAATATTTGCTGGTCATGATATCAAGCCTTTGACAAATTACTCAGATTCATTCGACATAACAAGAAGCATTCCTGGCAAATACACACATGTTCTTACATATCTAGGAAAAGATTCTAATGGATTTGCTTATGCAGTTGAGATGAATTTAAGTGACGATCAAGAATATATATTAGACCTAGATGGACTTAAAGTTAATGGTAAATTATATGTTTACTGCCTTGGTAGGGATTATGAGCTTAATGCTTGCCCTGAAGATAGGTATAAATATGGACTTGAAACATATGATTTTAGAGTTGCTAAAAGAATGAAGTACTAGAATTATTGAATATGGTATTAAAAAATGAAAAGTTATTAATCGACACTATAAAAAGCGATTTAAAATCAAATTATCCTTTCCAACTACCTTTTCATATTGGCTTTGAAACAAGGTTTACCAAAACAATACCTATTATAGATGATGGGCGTAAGAATGGTGCTAACTGCGCATCATACGTAGTGTCACTACTAGAAGAAGTAGCTGGAGTCTGTTTAGATAATGGTTAGACTGAATGCGGCAGAGTGGAAGTCTATACTATCTTAATCATTCTCTAGGAAAAGAAGCTGTAATTACTGATAGAATATAATATTTTTCTAGAAAGGAGATATCCATTATTCAGATTTATTTACTAAATATGGATATTCGGTTGTAGATAATTCGCCTCGACAAACTTCCTGCATTGATCGCAGAATAGTAACTGGTATGCCAACACCAGACCTACTATTTAATAGCCCAAGTCTTGAAAAAATTGTAAAAAATAGAGTTAAATATACCAAATTACATAATATATACTAAAAAATTAATTTTTTTAAACCTGCAACTTTCATCTTCAAGCTCTTTCATAGGTTTCATTAACGAAGCATCCATGTATCCATATTTTGATCGCCTTTTTAAGAAGCTGACTTGGATCATGCCATGTTCCCGGCACAGGTCTGGAACCTATATGCCCGCCTCATTTTTTTAATAATCTTGATGATTTGAGTGTCTTTATATTTGATTTTTAGTAGAAAATTCCTTGTATCAGTTTACGAAAATTTTCTACTAATGGCTGCGGTTGTTTTTAGGGGGATTACACTAAGGCTTGATTAAGCCGTAGAATATTGAAATTAACGAAAAACATTGACCAGTATCATTTAATGTTAAATTAGTGATAGGGGGTAAATTATTTTTTTATTATGATGGAGAGAGGTTGTTTTTTTTCTACTTGAGGGCTGATGCATGAAACTTTTCAGGTTCGTCTCGTATTGCCTTTTGTTATTTACAGGGCTTGTCACGATTGTCTCTTGTGGGGGAGGTTCTTCAAAAAAGAGTAATGACTTATCAAACATTCTGGATCTAGAAAGTAAGTCCGTTTATGTGAATTTTGAGAGTGGTCATGTTCGCCCGCTGGCGTTATCACAAGATGGTAATAAGTTATTTGCGGTGAATACCCCTTCAAATTCACTCGAAATATTTGAGATCACTGATACAGGCCTAAAGCATGCTTTAACTTTATCAGTAGGAATGGAGCCTGTCGCAGTCGCCGTTAAATCCGATAGTGAAGTTTGGGTAGTTAATCATTTATCAGATTCCGTAAGTATTGTAGATTTATCTTTATCCACCCCTAGAGTCGTTAAAACCTTACTGGTTGGCGATGAGCCTCGTGACATTGTATTTGCAGGTACACAAATCAGAAAAGCGTTCATCACAACTGCACATCGAGGGCAACATAGCCCTTATAGTTCTGTCGCAATGCCAGCACAATCCAGGCGAAGCAACAACGCCGGGTATAGGTCGTGCAGATGTCTGGGTGTTTAATGCAGACAACAAGGGAGATAAGCCCGGCGGAAAACCAGAAACAATCATTTCGCTGTTTACTGGATACGCCGCGGGCGTTAACAGTTTCAAAGGACGGAAGTACTGTTTATGCGGCGGGTTTTTTTACCGGAAATCAAACAACGGTCATACCCGAAGGTACGGTCTGCGATGGGGGTGGCAGCGCACAACCTTGTCTGATGTTCAACGGTTCGGTCTCACCGGGTGGCTTACCTGTGCCTAATGCTGATAAAGATGGGGTACAGCAGAATGAAGTCGGTTTGATTGTTAAGTTTAATCAATCTTCGGGGAAATGGGAGGATGAATTAAAAAGAGACTGGACTAATCAGGTAATGTTCAATCTGCCTGATAAAGATGTGTTTGCTATTGATGCCAATGCTACTCCTGCGATAGAACAAAAATTCTTTTCCGGAGTTGGGTACCGTCATTTTTAATATGGTTGTGAACCCCCAAAATAATAAAGTTATATGTTTCCAACACTAAGGCTAGAAATGAAGTACGTTTTGAAGGTAAGACGAAATCTGACTGACTTTAGCAGTACCATTGGACACGCGCATGAAACACATATCTCGATTCTTGATGGTGCCTCCGTTGCAACCAGGCATTTGAATAGTCACATCAATTACGATCGAGGTATCTGCTTCAACAGCTATCAAGGAAAAAAGCCTGGCTATACCGACTGAGATGGTGGTCAGTAAAGATGGAAAAACACTATACCTGACGGCATTTGGTTCCTCAAAGGTTGCTGTTATCGATACCGTTGAACTTGAAGCTAAGACTTTTGAAACTACCAATACTGTTAAACACATTGAAGTTTCAGGCGGTGGACCAAGTGGTTTGGTTCTGGATGAGAGGAGAAGGCGTTTGTATGTAATGAACCGTTTCAACAGTTCCATATCCATTATTAATACCCATACTTTAAAAGAAACTGCCTCATTAAAAATGTTCTCACCTGAGCCAGATGATGTAATTAAAGGACGCCGGTTTCTATACGATGCAAAATATAGCTCAAGCAATGGAGAAGCTTCTTGTGCTTCTTGCCATGTTTTCGGGGATTTTGATGGCCTTGCCTGGGATTTAGGTGACCCTGAAGGCTCGTTATTAACTAATCCGAATAAAAGAGGTCCTGCGGGGGGAGGTTTGCCTTATCATCCATTGAAAGGGCCTATGACAACACAGTCAATAAGAGGTTTAGCCAATCAGGGGCCATTGCATTGGCGTGGAGATAGAACCGCAGCCCATGAAGAAGGTGGAGATTCACAAGACACGTTTGGAGCTTTTAAACAGTTTAATATTGCATTTGTTGGTTTACTGGGAGGGAATCGCAATTAACAGACCAAGAAATGAATAGTTTTGCTGAATTTGCAATGACAATTACATACCCGCCAAATCCAAATCGTCGACTGGATAATAGTCTAACTCCTATGCAAGCTGCAGGAAAAGACTTCTATTTAACTGTGTTATCGACCCAAGGTTCGTTAATTGCCAATCCAGAAACAGGTGGAATCTTGAGGTGCATTGATTGTCATCATATAGATCGTGAAAAAGGACTGTTTGGCAGCTCAGGATTAGTCAACACTGCAAATATCACCCAGACTTTTAAAATACCTCACCATAGAAATATTTATCAAAAAGTAGGGATGTTTGGCATGTCGCCTACGGGTGAAGGAATTTTTACTGGAGGCATGCAAAATATGGGTGATCAGATTAAAGGTTTTGGATTTGGGCATAATGGCAGTGTTGATACAATTCCACGCTTCCATTCTGCGTCAACATTCAGAAACTTCGAGCAAAAACAACATCAAGAGTTGGAACAATTCTTACTAGGAATGGAAACAAATCTTATGCCGATTATTGGTCAGCAAGTTACCCTGTCAGGGAGTAATAAGACTGAGGCAAATGAAAGGGTTCGATTGTTCTTTGAGCGGATGGATGCTGGTGAAAATGATGTCATCGTAAAAGGAACAAATGCAGGCAAATCATTTGGTGGAATTCGTTTACCTAGTGGTAATTTTCAACTCGATGATATTAATGAACCCCCCATCTCCGAAAAGTCGTTACTGGCATTGTCAAAGATCGAAGGTCAGGAATTAACCTTTACAGCAGTACCTATCGGAACTGGTCGTCGCACAGGAGTTGATTATGATGATGATGGGATTCTTAATAGAAATGAATGATAAGAATTAAGTGAGAATACTAATGTATATACTGATTAAGTAATTAAATTAGCTAGTTGATAAATTGACTATCAAATAAAAACTAGTTATATCTTTCACAAAGTAATGTAGAGGTATAGAAAAGATGGTCACATCTGATTTTGTCTTTACTGAGCACTGGAGTGATTTATATTTAAGATAAATGAGGGTTTGAAGATTAACACCAGGACTTTACCTGATGCTTCATGAAATCTATCACCTTTTCTAATACTACCAAAATATCTCTCGTTAACTTCTATTTCTCCATCAAGTTGTTCCACAATTTCAATCTTCGAGTACAGGTAAATTACTTCTAGTAATCGTTGAAAAATAGTAGATAGCTTTTTTATATGCATACTAAAAATAAGCTTTTTGAGCTGGAGTACCTGCTTCGAATAGCTCGATTGATCTAGATTGTTTATACTGACTTAAACGACTTTTTATCATGCCTGTATAGTACAAATATTTGCATAATCTGGTTCATCCACTTTGTATTTGATAGCCCTAGTTGAATTGACGTTCCAACAATTGATATACGTCAAATAATCAAAGTATGATTACTCTTTAATAACTTAATCCTTGTAAAGCTTTGGATTAAACGTATCTCTTAAAAAATCACCCAAAAGATTAATTACAATTACCAGCACAATAAAAAAAGCACCCGGTATTAGAGTTATCCACCAAGAACCCGAAAAAAGGTATTGTTTTCCAATACTGATTAATGAGCCAAGACTTGGCTCTGTAACTGGCATTCCTAGTCCAAGAAATGAAAGACTCGCTTCGGTAATAATCGCATTGGCAATTTGTACGGTAGATATAACAAATATAGGTGAAAGACAATTTGGGAGTATGTGTTTAAACATTATTCTAATTGGACTAAACCCCATCACTTTTGCTGCATCTACATATTCTTTCTCTTTTTCTGCAAGCACACTGGAACGAACGGTTCTGGCAATTTGCGGCCACTCGGCAAGACCAATGATCAAAATCAGTATTACCATTGCCCATTGATTAAAGGCATCGCTACCAAAGGCACTTTGAACAATAGCCAGGATAATGATTGCGACCATTAAGGTAGAAAAAGATAATTGCACATCTGCAATTCTCATTAATAAGTTATCAGTTCTTCCGCCGATATATCCTGCGACTAAACCAACCGTTATTCCTATGACGCCTTGCAATAAAACGGCGAGAATACCGATCATTAGCGAAACTCTCATACCATAGAGAATCGTACTCCAGAGGTCTCGTCCCTGATCGTCTGTACCTAAAAGAAATCTGGAATCAGCACCTTGTTCCCAAACAGGTGGAAGCTCTGAATCCATGATATCCAGGATCTGTAAATCATAGGGATTATAGGGAGCAACCAGTGGTGAAAATACCGCGAGTAAAACCAGTATTAGAAAGACAATACTACTGAATATGGCTAGTTTGTCTCTTTTATAATGGTAAAAGAAATCAGAACTCAGAAAGCGTTGAAACCAGCTGGTTTTTGTAGGTATTGTTTGTGTGGTTGATGTATTCATTATCTGCTTTTACCCAGTAAATTTACAGTTGGATTTATAACGCCATAGAGCAAATCGACTAAGGTATTAACAACAACAAAGAGAAAACCTACAAACATAATATAAGCAACAATAAGGGGAATATCCGATCGGTTAACGGCTTCCAGAAACATAAAACCCATACCCGGCCATTGGAATACGGATTCGGTCAGTATTGTATAAGCCACCATAATTCCGATCTGCACACCACCGACAGTGATGACGGGTAACATGGTATTTTTTAATGCATGTTTAAAATAAATTTTGTTGGATTTGAGGCCTTTGGCTTTTGCGAACTTGACGTATTCAGAGCTTAAAACCTCAAGCATTTCGGCCCGAACTAAGCGTATAAACAAAGGCAACATGATGGATGACAGAGCAATTGATGGCATAATGATATGCATAATACCGTCTTTACTGAGGAAATTTGTCTCCCAGTACCCAAATAGGTGAACGGTTTCTCCTCGACCAAAGGAAGGCATCCAGCCAAGCTTGACAGAGAAAATATAAATTAAAGCTAACGCAGTAAGAAATACGGGTATAGAAATACCCACAATACTTAGAGCCATAATAAATTTACTAAACCAGTGCTTGGGATTAATTGCAGAAAAAACACCCAGTGGTATAGAGAGAAAAATAATAATGAGAGAAGCTGCAAAAGTTAGCTCCAGAGTTGCGGGTAGTTTCTTTAAAATAACAGTCATTGCTGGTAATTTATGAAAATAAGATGTCCCTAAATCACCCTGTACCGCATCTTTAATGAAACGAAAATATTGAACAAAAAATGGGTCATTCAATCCCATTTCTTCACGCATAACATCCCTTTCTGCCTCTGATACAGATTGCCCCGTCATTTCTCTTAAAGGGTCACCCAATTTATCTTTAATTGAAAAACTCAGGAGGCTAATGATCAGCATCACTACGATGGCTTGAATAAACCGTTTAAGCAGAAATTGCAGCATAATAAGTGGTAAATATAATAGAGATATTAATAAAAAGCTGGGTAAGGCTAAAAGCCTATACCCAGCATTAATTCTAAATTGAATTAATAGTGTGACTACATGAAATTAGTCAATCGCTAGATCTCCAATGTAAGGGAAGTTCATCGCATTTACGATTGGCTTGATGTTTACGCCTTTACGTGATGCCCAGGCAAGATTCTGCCAATGAAGTGGGATAAAAGCTGCATCATCATAGATTTGCTTTTCAATAGACTGCAACATTGCAGCACGTTTTGCATCATCAGTTTCTTTATTCGCCTTCATAGTTGTCTCATCAACCATTTTGCTGCTGTAGTTTCCTGAGTTATAAGCACCCATACCGGTTTCTTTATTTGGTGTCATAGCCAGGAACTCATAGAAGTTTGCGCTATCTTCGGTATCAGAATGCCAACCAATCATCATCATATCAGCAGCTCGTTTATCGAACTCAGGCCAATATTGTGCTTTTGGCATGGTTTTTAAATCAACTTTAATATTGATTTTAGATAGCATTGCAGCCACCGCTTGAGCAATTTTCTCATCATTTACATAACGGTTATTTGGCGCCATCATGGTTACCGAAAAACCATCAGGATAGCCAGATTCGCTCATGAGTTGTTTCGCTTTTTCTAAATTAAAACGAGGCTTAAGGCTTTCGTTATAACCCAGGTAACCTTTAGGGCTCATCTGTCCAGCCGTTGTTGCAAAGCCTTTCATTATTTTTTGTACAATACCTTCATTGTTAACAGCGTAGCTCATTGCCTGACGTACTTTCTGGTCTTTAAACTCTTTACGACGTTCCTGATTTAACTGGAAGGTTATTACACGTGTACCAGCCATTGTTACTAGTTGTACTTTGTCATTAGATTCAATCTGACCAAACTCGTTTGGTGCAACAGGTGCAATAAAGTCAACATCACCTGATAACAGAGCAGCAACACGTGTTTGATTGTCTTTGATTGGCGTCATAACTGACCTGGCTAACATTACCTTTTGAGTCTTTATCCCAGTAATCAGCAAAGCGATCAAAAATTACTTTTACGCCCTGTTCGCGTGAAGTTACTTTGAAAGGACCTGTTCCCGAAGTATTGGATGATGCAAAAGAAGCGCCATCTTTAACGATTTCTGCTTTGTCTTTACCATTCGCGTCTTTACCTGCATAGAACTTACTATCCATAGGGAAAATATAAGTCGCAGTGTGCATCACTAGTGGGTATGGGCCGTCTGTCACTAAGTCAATGGTATTGTCATCAATAACGTTTAACGCCTTAAAGTTAGAGAAAATTCCTTTGAAATCTTTACTTGTCTTAAGACGATCAAATGTCCATTTAAAGTCAGCTGCCGTCATGGGATTGCCTGAATGGAATTTAACTCCTTCACGTAGTTTAAAACGTACGGTATTTTCATCAGTACGTTCCCATGATGTTGCCAGACGGGGCTCAAAAGATAAATCCTGTGCCCAGCGCACTAATGGATCGTGCGTCATATGTGACAGTTGCAACATACCGCCCGATAATTGTTCGTGGATATCTAAACTGACAGGATCTGCGTCATACGCAAGCTTCAGTGTTTTCGCCGTAGCAGGGTTTAGTACCAGTAGACTCGTTAGAAGAAGTCCGCTGACTTTTCCAATAAAACCAAGTTGTTTTTTCATGTTTAACTCCCTATTGATATTGATTTACGTTTTTTAATAACTTTTAAAATTAAATTGTTTTAGACTTCATGAGTTTAGTACAGATTTTTGAAACTAGATGTTTAGTTAGGTTTTTTAGGGAGGCTCTTTTTTCATATATAGTTTTTTTTCAACTTAACCTCAAACGCTTAAGTTGGCTGGAAGATCATTCGTGATATCATCAAAACGTGGCATCAGATCCAGTAATTCTCTTGTGTATAAGTCTTTAGGATGTTCAAAAAGGTCTTCAGTAGCTTGCAGTTCAAGTATTTCTCCATATCTCATGATCGCAACCCGATCACACATTTGACGTATTACCGGTAAATCATGGCTAATAAACAGCATGGTTAGCCCCAACTCGTCTTGTAAATCCTTTAACAGATTTAAAATTTGGGCCTGGACTGAAACATCAAGTGCTGAAGTTGGCTCATCACATATCAGCAAGCGTGGTCGAGTTGCCAATGCACGGGCTATGGAAATTCTTTGGCGTTGACCCCCTGAAAATTCGTGCGGGTATTTTACGCCTGATTTACGACCCAAACCAACATGATCGAGTAGGTCACCTACAATGCCTTCCACTTGTTTTTTTTCTGCGAGATGATGGTACAAAATAGGCTCGGCAATGATGTCTTTGATCCGCATTCTTGAATTCAGACTGGAATACGGATTCTGGAAAATCATTTGTAACCGTTGTCGAACTAACTTAACCTTATCCTTGTCGGGATTGTTTATTAACTCAACATCATCGTAAACAATAGAACCTGAATCAGGTTGTTGTAAACCGGCTATCATTCGGGCAATGGTTGATTTTCCTGAGCCACTTTCTCCTACCAGTCCAAATGATTCGCCTTGTTTTACACTAAAGCTAACATTATTAGTGGCTTGTAGATCGTTTTTGATTCTTCTTCAGAAAAGCATCTTGAGTTAGAAAGCTTAGGTTGAGGTTTTTAATAATGAGCAAATCATCGGTATTATGATGTTGAGAGCTCTGACCCAGCCAATGCGTCGTTACATCAATAGATTTTAAACCAGATTCAATACTCTCGATGGTTTCCACTAATGGGAATCGATCTACTTTTTTCCCAGCTAAAGGCACTGCACTAATAAGACTTTGTGTGTAAGGGTGTTGTGGATTACCTAAAACATCCTTGGTTTTACCTATTTCTACCAGTTTGCCGCGATAGAGAACTGCTACTCGATCAGTTACATTAGCAATGACACCCATATCGTGTGTGACCAGCATGCAACCCACTTGTAAATCTGTACATAAATCCTGAATCAATTTGAGTATCTGATCCTGAACAGATACATCGAGGGCGGTGGTTGGTTCATCAGCAATAATCAGATCTGGTTCACCTGACAAAGCAATTGCAATTACCACACGTTGACGCATTCCGCCTGAAAACTGATGTGGATACTGCTTGATTCTTACTTCTGGATCAGCGATACCGACTTTCTTAAGTAAATCGATAGATTTTTCTAAAGCTTCTTTGTAGCTAATACCAAGACAGTTAATGATGGTTTCGACCATCTGATCTTCTATGGTAAATAGAGGATTCAAGGAAGTCATGGGATCTTGAAAAATAAACCCGATTTTAGAACCGCGTATTTTACGAATGTCTTCCCCTTGGAGGCCTGAGATTACTTCGCCATCCAGAGTGACCTTACCAGATGAGACACGTCCGGGTTTGCTTAGTAATTGCACAATTCCATTGCCAATGGTTGATTTACCAGCGCCGGATTCTCCTACTAATCCAAGTATTTCTCCCGCATTGATAGATAGACTGACGCTATCGACGGCAATCTCGGTACCATGACGATTGGGAAATTCAATAGTGAGGTTTTCAATTTCAAGAAGCGACATTAACAACGTAACCAATAAATTTTATTAGCTAAGTTTAGGACAGCTATTCGATTAAAACAGAAATAGTATTTGTTTTGTGATTGATTGATGAGCTAAATCAATCTAAAAGCTCATACATAATAAAGGATTTAAATTTACAGCCTATAAAAAGTACCAAGCCGAAGCGAAGCGAAGACAACGTTGGAATGTAATGACGACGGCCCGAAGGGAGTGGTTTTCATTATATGAGACTAAAAACCACATAAAAGTAGGGGGGTGACTGTTGAAACGCAAAAACTCGATATTTACGTATTACTACTAACAAAAAAAGCCACAACGTAAACTGTGGCTAAAATTGGAAAAACAACTAACTAAACTTTTAAATGCTATATACCAACAGCCACAAAACTGCTTCTTCCATCTATTTATGATGGTTTGCACAACGAACACCCACGAGTAACTAATAAGCTAATTTGCTTATTGTTATTTTTTAAATTTGTACTTTTTATAGTTGTTTTATGTGTTCTATGTCTGTTATTAACGCTTTACAACACTATGTATTACATGTGAATTTTCAAAATACACAGAAAATCCAGAGTAATCCCATCGAGTGATTTTAGGGTTACGTTTAGTCACTTTACCTTTAGAAACTTTCACTTTATGAGCTGGACCGAAACGTTTCTTAACGTGATTCATACTTTGACCACGTGTAGGCAGATTTGATTTTTTCAAAACCTTTGCATTTGGACCAATGGATAAAATTTCAGCATTCGCACTCATTGGTATCATTTGAGCACTGAAAGCAAACGCTGCGCTTAGGAGTAGGGGCTTGATATTCATTATAATTTTCTCTTCTTTAAGACTATTTTTATTATTTCATTAGCTAGTTAGTTACTTGTTCTTATTTTGTTACTTATTTTGTTACTTATTAATACGGTCAGGGCTATAATCCGCACCCATGTTTAAACCTTTAGAACTCTTTGTCGGTTTGCGTTACACACGCTCAAAGCACAAAAATAACTTTATATCGTTTATTTCCTTGGCTTCCATGCTGGGAATATTATTTGGGGTTCTTGTACTAATTACCGTTCTTTCCGTAATGAATGGGTTCGAGAAAGAGCTTAGAGACAGAATACTAAGCATGGTTTCACATGTCACCATCAGTGAGACAAACGGTTTACTATCAGATTGGCGGAAACAGCAACAGGAACTTGTTGATATGCCAGAAGTTATTGGTTCTGCACCATTCATCAGAAAACAAGTTATGTTGAGCGCAAACGGTGAACTTCGTGGAGTTTTACTCGAAGGAATCTTACCAAATGAGCAGCCAAAGGTGGGGGGTGTCCATAATAGAATGCTCGAAGGCAGTTTTGATGACCTTGAACCGCGTGGTTATGGTATAGCTTTAGGAGTCGAATTAGCCCAACAACTCGGTGTATTCACGGGCGATAAAGTTACTGTGGTTACACCTAGATTTAGGGTAACTCCTGCAGGTATGATTCCCAGAAGCAAACGCTTCACAGTCACAGCCGTGTATAAAATTAATATGGCAGAATATGATAGCGCGACTGCATTTATTCATATGCAAGATGCCGCCAAATTGTTTTCTACAAAAAATAATGTAACGGGTATCCGTTTAAAGTTAGCAGATTTATTTGATGCACCTGAAATATCACATAAATTGTCTAAACAACTAGGTGATGAATTTACGGTTAGTGATTGGGGACAAGAAAATAAAAGCCTGTTCCAGGTTCAAAAGACCGAAAAAGTTGTAATGTTTTTTATCCTGTTTCTGATTGTATTAGTTGCAGTATTTAATCTGGTTTCATCTTTGGTGATGGTGGTTAATGACAAACAGGCAGATATCGCTATTTTACGGACTCAAGGCATGTCGGCCAAACAAGTGAAACGTATATTCATGGTGCAGGGAATTATTATTGGTTTAATCGGTGCGATTCTTGGCGCTATTTTAGGCGTGTTACTCGCATTAAATATTGGCACAATTGTTGAATGGATTGAAGCGTTATTTAATATTGAGCTATTACCACAAAACTTATTTTATGCCAGTTCTAAATTTCCTTCAGTGGTTGATTTTAAACAGGTGATTGGTATTTCAATAGCCTCTTTTGTTTTAGCAATTCTGGCGACTTTATATCCTGCTAATCGAGCAGCCAAGGTGCAACCAGCAGAGTCTTTACGTTATGAATAGTGTTATGAAAGATATTTTTATCTATGTTAAAAACAGTATCCAGATGACAAAAGCAATCTACAAGAGTGAACTAACATAAGATGTTTCAGCCACTTTCTGCTTACATCGGATTACGCTACACCAGGGCTAAAAAAGATAACCACTTCATCTCTTTTATCTCGTTAGCATCGGTATTGGGAATAGCGCTGGGCATCATTGTATTAATAACAGTGCTTTCAATCATGAATGGTTATGTTAAAGGCATTCAGGATCGTCACTTGGGCATACTCTCACATGTCACAGTTTCAGATTCAGACTGGGTCTTACCACAATGGGAAAAACGCCGTAGCCAGATACTAGAAAATACCCAGGTTACCGGTGCCGCCCCCTTTATTGAAAAACAGGTCATGCTTAAAGAAGCGGATACTGTGCAAGCCACTCTCATAGAAGGCGTTTTACCTAATTTTGAAAAAGATATTGGAACAATAAATCGTTATATCCAAACCCCTGAGGGAACTCCAGATAAAGTCAGCTTGGATGTGCTGAAAGCCGGGGGGTATAAAATCATTTTAGGCGAAACTTTAGCTAAAACGCTAGGTGTTTCAGTTGGGGAGAGCATTACTTTATTAAGCCCAAAACAACAAAGTTTTATGAATGATGGAGACAACACTAATCCAGATGATTTAATTCCCGTACTCAAGGACTTTGAAGTAGCCGCGACTTTCAAAGTTGATTTAAATATATACGATAAATCTGTTGCATATATCCATATGAACGATGCAGCAGAGCTATTCAATATGGGTAAGGAAGTTACCGGAATCAGGGCACAAATTTCCGATATTTTTATGGCGAATCAAGTCACCAAAGAAATTGCAGAAAAATCAGACGGTGATTACGTCATAACTAACTGGACGACTCAACATTCCACGTTTTTCAAAGCCTTGCAGTTACAGAAAACCATGTTGTTTCTAGTGTTGCTTTTGATAATAGGTGTTGCTGCATTTAACCTTATATCAACATTAATTATGGTCGTTACAGATAAAGAGTCTGACATCGCAATACTGAGAACATTAGGCATGTCACCAGCACAGGTTATGCGGGTGTTTATCGTTCAAGGCGGGCTTTTAGCACTTATAGGAACTGTGATTGGAGTTTTGTTAGGAATACTTGTGGCAAGCAATGTAAGTTCGATAGTTCAATGGGTGGAGCAACTCATCAATATGCAGTTATTAAAAGCCGAAATCCACGGTATCACACATATAGATGCAAAGATCGAATGGGGAGATGTTATCTTGATTTCGATCAGTGCCTTCTTGTTATCAGTTTTAGCTACTATTTTTCCCGCGTGGAAAGCATCTAAAGTACAACCTGCGGAAGCGCTTCGCTATGAGTAAAAATATGAAAGATAAAATAATAGCCTGTGAAAATCTAACGAAACGTTTTAAAGAAGGTAAATTAGATGTTGAGGTATTGAAAGGTATCTCTCTCGATATCAGCGCAGGAGAAAAAATTGCCATCGTAGGTAGTTCGGGTAGTGGCAAAAGTACTTTGCTCCATATACTTGGAGGGCTTGATCTTCCAACAGAAGGTAATGTGCATGTTATGGGTAAAAACATTGCTAAACTGACTGATAAAGAACGGGGTGATCTACGGAATCAATCCTTAGGTTTTATCTACCAGTTCCATCATCTCTTACCCGAATTCAGTGCTTTGGAAAATGTAGCAATGCCATTACTGATTCGTGGTTTATCAACCGCTGAAGCTAGTAGTAAGGCGAGTGATATTTTAGCTAAGGTAGGGCTCTTAGAGCGTTTATCTCACAAACCTGGACAACTATCTGGCGGTGAACGACAACGTGCCGCTATCGCCAGAGCTTTAGTTACAAACCCTAATGCAGTGCTTGGCTGATGAACCTACTGGTAATCTTGATCATAAAACGGCGTTACAAATCTTCGATTTGATGCAAAGTCTTAATCAGGAAATGCAGACTGCTTTTGTGATTGTTACGCACGATATGCAACTTGCTGAAAAGATGGATAAGATTTACTCGCTGGTTGATGGAAGGCTCAGTAACTACTAAAGTACTTATACGAAACATCGTTCCATAAGAATAAATAAGTCTTGAGGACGTACAAAATGCTAAAAGCGGTTAAAAGTGATTTTCAGGTTGGAATAGATAATCAATTCAAGCTTTCAAAAGCAGCAACAATTGCTGATAACTCAAAGTTAGATAAAAAAGCGTTGAAAAAAGAATTGGGTGATCTCAGGCAAGAACTTGCAGAATTACAACATCAGTTATTCGCAGAAGATAAACGCTCTTTGTTAATTGTCTTTCAAGCCATGGATGCTGCAGGAAAAGACAGCACTATTCGTTCTGTGTTTAATCGCGTCAATCCGGCTGGTTGCCAGGTCTCATCCTTCAAACAACCTTCTTCATTAGAGCTTGATCATGACTTTATGTGGCGAAGTAATATCCGTGCTCCCGAAAGAGGCAAACTCGGCATATTCAATCGCAGTTATTATGAGGAAGGTTTAGTCGTTCGTGTACATCCCGAATACCTAAAATACCAACGCTTAAACGATTTACCAGAAACGCTAGATGAAAAAAATCTGCAAGGTTTTTGGCAGAATCGTTTCGAATCATTTAATGACTATGAAAAACATCTCGCCAGGAATGGCACTCTGGTTTTAAAATTCTGGTTGAATGTCTCCAAAGAAGAGCAGAAAAATCGTTTTCTTTCTCGTTTAAACGAACCAGAAAAAAACTGGAAATTCTCATCCGGTGATATCAAAGAGCGCGCCTTGTGGGGTGACTATATGCACGCCTATGAAGAGCTTATTAATAACACCAGCAAAGAACATGCTCCGTGGTATGCGATTCCAGCAGACAATAAACTTTATATGCGAGTACAGGTTGCTCGAACAATCGTTGAGAACCTACGTGCGATGAATCCTCAGTTTCCAAAAGTAGAAAAGAAAGAAAGTGAAAAATTTGATGAAATGAGACGCTTACTGGATTCAGAATAGATTCATTAAGGATTATCTAAAAAAGTGTCTAGCCCAACGGAGTGAGAAAACGTTAGAGTAAAAACGACGTCGATCCGAAGGACGTGGTTTCATTTTTCATAAGAGAAAAACCACCTAAAAGTAGGGGGGTGACAATTATCTATTATTAATTCTTATTGTTTGTCTCTATGCCGCTTTTACAGCAAGTACACCTTCATAAAGAAGATAAGCGCCATAAATAAACAATAGTAGCGCATTGAAAATATTGAATTTATCTTTGGCTACTTTCGCACCGAATTTCCCCATATATGCCCACATAAAAAAACCGAAGTAATACAACGGGATACCTATGATAAACATGATTAAAATATTCATGCTGGCACTTTCAGTATAGTTTGCAGTTAGAACGCCCGTAGGTACGGTTAGCCAGACTTTAGGGTTGGTCCATGAGAGTAATATCATGGCTTTCCAGTTAAAGGTAAAACTGGCTTTACTGGTTATCGTACTTTGGTAGGTTTTATAAGCCAGATAGAAAATTACTGCGGAGCCGATAAAATACAGACTGGTATAAATTCCTTCATTCAAACGGCCAATCGTTGTAACAATCGCACCGATTACCATAATAATCGGAAACCAACCCAGCACTTGATAGATCAGGAAATGACGAAATAATTCCGAGATAGGCTGTGTGCTTTGCTGAGCTCATCACCGTTATCCAGAAGGGGCCTGCGCTTAAGGTAAACGAAGCCCAGAAGATGATGGTTGGTATAAATTGATCGAAAGAATCGAAGTCAGTTAAAATATTCAATGTAAAAACCACTTAAAGCTTTGCATAAATTCTATTTACGTTTTCAAAAAACAAAAACATAATATCATTCAAGTAGGGGGGTGACTTTTACTTTAGTTTTAACTAAAGAGGTACTTACTAAAAAAGCTATCTGCCACTCATTAAAATCATTCCATAATCACTCGGAACAGGATGGCTATTTCTAGTATTCCAACCTAATCTGGCGTCGCTTTTTCCACCATCATCATCGTCGTTGATGACAACATCCATACCGAGCTTCTTTTTAACAGCGGGTTTGATACCAAGGTCTTTCCATTCAAGCCTGGCGTGGATTTCGTAGCCATCATATTTCTCTTCGACATCAAATGGAATGTCTATTTTTTTCTTTTTAGACGTGCCGCTTCCAAAGCTCGCTTTGTTGCCATTTCTGGCGAAAATAAAGTGGAAATCATTGGCCTTGTCTAAGGTTTTACTTCGACTATTATTTGGGTCAATAAAGAATTCCACAGAGTCATCGTCTTCAGGATTATCAGAATCATTTTTCGCTTCTTTATCGTATACCTTGGCACTGAAATACAGGTATTCTTCATCCCATTTTACTTGCCATTTTCCTGAAATATCACGTTTGTCCCAGGAATCACCTTCAAGCAATATATTGAGTGCCTGGGGGTTTTCCAGGCGGAAGAAATGTTTTGGATCACCTTTAGCCGGGCGTATGACAATCCTTGGTTTATCAGGATCAATCTTGGGTATATATTTTGCAACTTTTTTACTTTTAGGTTTTTTCGCACTTTTAACCTTATCCCACTTCCACCATTGATCATTGGTGTTGATAAAGTCGAGACTTGCTTTAAGTTTAGGAGAATCATCCAGATCTTTACGGATATGTTCTTTAAGTCCCCAGCAACCGTCCGCATTACAACTTCTTGGGGCGCTAAATGCCACGAATAAATCTGCGCCTAGTTCACGCCACTCTTGATAAATCTTATCGTATAAGTCTGCCATCCGTGGATCACGGTTTGCACCAAAGAATAAGGGGTTAGGGTGTTGCATATAATCTCTGGTAGCCCAATCTACCAAACCCTGTCCGCCTTCATAGGCAACCAGACTTACACCAAAGTCTTTCGCCAGTTTTGAATGTTTTTTTATTTCATCGATAACCTTATCCAGAGAACGATAGGATTTTTCGTCAGTCAGAAGATGAAAAATATCATCGACAGTTTTAGACTCTCTAAAACCGCGTGTATTACCGCCGATATAGGGTGCTATGGCTAATGCATCAACTGACTTATAGGTATCGTTATAGGCTAGAATAATACCGCTGATGTCGGGGCGAGTGTCCCAGCCACTGATGACCCTGACAAACTTTTCGTGTCCGCCATAGACTTTTTGCCAGATTTCAAAGAATTCGACCGAGCGCTTGGAATAGTATTTATAACCCGCCATCAATGCATCTTGATCGAGTTTTTCCTTGATGCCCATTTTCTGCATGTATTCGTTATGTACGAAATTAGAATTCCAGGCTTCATTGGTGTATTCAATGTAGGGGGTTAATTCAGGAGATAAATTATCGCGCACATAAGTCGCGAATTTTTCAATATGATCATCATCAGCAGCATGCGGTACATTTAACCAGGGATTTGCCTTGATGCGATTTGCTAATTCAATCTGTACTTCCAGTGGCGCTCCACGGGATCCGTATAAACCTCCCCACGTTGCTTTATCCATTTTGGGACGTTGATCCCAGCTGACTGCAGGATTCCGTGTCACCCCAGACATTGGCATAAAGCGAATCACACTGAAATCTTTCATGAAGTTAAGATAATCAGGATTGAACAGTATAGTTTCGTAGTTATCCTTAAAGCTGAGGTATTCAGCGTCTTTACACTCCGTTGCGTCCGAAACCTGAGTAAATGGTTCACCCTGGCAAATACCACCAGGCAATAAGATACGTATATTTCTCAGCGGATTTTCAGGGTTGGATTCAACAATCTGTAACGCAGCTGTCATAAAACCATCTTCACGTGCTGTTAATTGAATCGTATCCTGACCTTCTGTATGTGATTTCAGCTCTGCATTTTGCAGGTATTCAATTTTACCTTCGCCATCATAAAGAACGGTGAAATCACCTTTTGGATAGGCATCACGATTCACATTACGAATGAAGAACACACCTGCTTTGCCACCATTGAGCTTTTTCGGCCAACCTTGTTTATCATATTCCACTTCGGCAGAGGTTAAACAAGGCATATCCTGCTTACGGCAGCGGATATTTTCATGAAATGGCATCGATACTCTAAATAAATCTACAAAAGGAATACTGGCATCCTGCTCATAGATTTCATTGGTGTTAATACCCAATGGTGAACCGCGATTTGTCTGCGGCTGGATATTTCACTTCGATAGCAGGTTTCTTCTTGGCCGCGATCTGTTGTTTTTTAGCTTTATCTACAGTTACAGTAGATGACTGAGTTTTAGCATCGCTTGTAACACTGTTAGCAGGCTTGCTATCTCCATTTTTAACCGCTGCTGGCGCGTATACGGTTTGAGTTAACGCTTGCTCTGATTCCAGGTTTTTATAAAGGTATGCCGCAAACGGAGTTAGTGACAATAAGGCAATTAAAACAACAACTATGGTACTCAATTTCATTAAAACTCTAGGTTGATTACAGGCTGATTAAAAAGGTTGGTTACAATAGCAGATTACGATTAATGATACTTAATGAAAAATATCCATAACGCATCAAGCATTAAACAATTAATAAATCCTGGTTGTTTATCGGATAAGTAAATCTGCGTATTGGTTTGTCTGGCTTAGAGAGACTTTAGTTCAAGTAAATTCAAGATCAGCTAAAGCTAAGTATTGATCTAGTATACAAGTAGTTATTTCCGGATAAAAAACTAGCTTAAAAGTAGGGGGGTGACTAAAAAGATATAAATTAGATTTCATTAGACCTATCTGACTGAATAGTCAGATAGGAGATGGCCATAATTGTTTTATGGAATAACTTAGCTAAGTGAAGAAAGCAATGAGTTAAAGGATTCACTAGGACGCATTGCTGCAACGGCTTTATCTTCATCCGGGAAGTAGTAACCACCGATATCAACTGGCGCAGCTTGAACGCTAATTAACTCTTCCACGATTTTATCTTCATTGTTGCTAAGTTTTGCAGCCAACTCAGTAAAAGCAGTTTTTAACTCAGTATCAACATCTTGTTCCGCGAGTGCTTTAGCCCAGTACAAAGCAAGATAAAAGTGACTTCCACGGTTATCCAGTAGGCCCACTTTACGTTGGGGTGATTTATTGTTGTTGAGTAATTCACCCGTAGCTTTCTCCAAAGCATCAGCCAGGACTTGTGCTTTTTTATTGTCTGCCGAATCGGATAAGTGCTGTAAAGATTCCGCTAATGCCAGAAACTCACCGAGTGAATCCCAGCGGAGGTAATTCTCCTCATTAAACTGTTGTACGTGTTTAGGTGCGGATCCACCTGCGCCAGTTTCAAACATTCCACCTCCTTTCATTAGTGGCACCACTGAAAGCATTTTGGCACTGGTGCCTACTTCTAAAATGGGGAATAAGTCAGTAAGGTAGTCTCGGAGGACATTTCCGGTAACAGAAATAGTATCTTTACCCTCTATCAACCTTTCCATGGTGTAACGAATAGCCGTTACTGGTGGCATGATTTTGATATCCAGACCTTCAGTGTCGTGATCCTGCAAATACAATCTTACCTTTTTGATAAGCTGTAAATCATGCGCACGTTTATGGTCTAGCCAGAAAACGGTAGTGTCGCCAGTAATCCGTGCACGTTTAACTGCAAGCTTTACCCAATCTCTGATTGGCTCGTCTTTGGTCTGACACATTCTCCAGATATCGCCTTGTTCGACTTGATGCTCAAGTAACACTTCACCATCATCGCGAATAACTCGCACGATGCCATCTGCTTCTAGTTCAAAAGTCTTGTCGTGAGAACCGTATTCTTCCGCTTTTTGGGCCATTAAACCAACGTTGGGTACAGAACCCATGGTGGTTGGATCAAACGCGCCATGTGTTTTACAGAAGTTGATCACTTCCTGATAAATCGTCGCGTAGGTACTTTCCGGAATCACTGCTTTGGTGTCTTTGAGTTTACCGTCAGCACCCCACATTTTGCCGGAGCTACGAATCATCGCAGGCATCGAAGCATCAACGATAACATCACTAGGCACGTGTAAATTCGAGATACCACGATCAGAATCAACCATCGCTATTTCAGGACGATTGATATAACAGGCACGTATATCCGCCTCAATTTCAGCGCGTTTGGATTGAGGTAAATTCTGAATATTGGCATAAACATTACCCAAACCGTTATTTGGATTAACACCTATTTCTTCGAATACTTCACCCCATTTATCGAACAAACGTTTATAGAAAACCGTAACCGCATGCCCAAATACAATTGGGTGAGAAACCTTCATCATGGTGGCTTTCACATGCAGTGAAAACAGGACTCCTGTTTCTTTAGCATCATTCATTTGCTCTTCAAAAAAAGCACGAAGAGCATTTTTGCTCATAAACATTGCATCAATGACTTCGTCTTTTAATAAAGGAGTTGATTGTTTTAGTGTTTTTTTCTCACCTGCAGCGGTGTTTTCAAATTCAATGCGAACATCGCAGTCTTTTTTCATCACAGTTGATTTTTCGCTCGAATAGAAATCGCCGCCGCGCATATGTGCCACGTGCGAACGAGATGCCTGACTCCAGGCGCCCATTTTATGCGGGTGGTTTCGTACATAATTTTTAACAGAAGCTGGTATACGACGATCCGAGTTTCCTTCACGCAATACAGGGTTTACCGCACTACCCAGGACCTTGCCAAAGCTGTTACGGATCTGGTGCTCTTCGTCCGTCTGTGGATCATCCGGAAACTCGGGAATCGCATAGCCTTTAGCCTGTAACTCTGCGATGGCTTTTTTTAATTGCGGAATGGATGCACTGATATTGGGTAGTTTGATGATATTTGCATCTGGATTCTGTGTAAGCTCTCCCAGTTCCTGAAGAGCATCACCAATACGCTGGTCTGCTGTTAAATACTCTGAAAAATTGGCAATGATTCTTCCTGCCAGAGAAATGTCACGTGTCTCAACATTGATATCAGCTTTTGAAGTAAACGCCTGCACAATAGGTAATAACGAACGGGTCGCCAAGGCAGGTGCTTCGTCAGTATGGGTATAAATTATTGTTGAATGTTTATTGGTCATTGAGTAATCCCTTGCGTAGTTATTTTATTAGTTGGCGTTTTTATAAAGCACAAACGAACAAAGCTCAAGAAAACCAACAATTAATAATACTAATATTAAATCTTATATTACCTAGATCGATTCAAGTTGATGGTTTAACTGTAAATTAATCTGTCGCTTTATTTTCACTATTCATTTTTTTTGAGAGTAGGACAAAATACTAGTGCTATAGTTATTTGGTGGAGCGCTAATTGGTTAGACAACATATTCTTGCACCGTTTGTTGTTAAAACCACTGAAGCATTAATTAACTCGTATTATTGAATAAGACCTTATGACTACAATCAAACAAGCTGACTTTATTACAAGTATTGCAGATGCTCTGCAATTTATTTCTTACTACCATGGCGAAGACTTTGTTCGTGCCATGACGAATGCATGGGAAAAAGAAGAATCTCCTGCGGCTAAAGATGCATTAACGCAGATTTTGGTCAATTCACGCATGTGTGCTGAAGGTCACCGACCAATTTGTCAGGATACTGGCATTGTGGCAGTTTTTGTTGATGTGGGGATGGACGTGGTCTGGGATGCCGATGCTACAGCTGATGGCTCGTTAATGGATATTCAGGAAATGGTAGATGAAGGTACTCGCCAAGCCTATAACAATCCAGATAATAAATTGCGTGCTTCCATTTTGTCTGATCCATTGGGTTCAAGAACGAATACCAAAGACAATACTCCCGCCGTAGTTCATATCAACATGGTGAAGGGTGACAAAATTGATGTGCAAGTTGCAGCGAAAGGTGGAGGATCAGAAAATAAATCCAAAATGGTGATGTTAAACCCTAGTGATTCATTGGTTGATTGGGTAGTTAAAACGGTCCCGACCATGGGTTCTGGTTGGTGTCCGCCGGGTGTTTTGGGTATTGGCGTCGGCGGTACTGCAGAAAAAGCCGCTGTTCTTGCGAAAAGATCATTGATGCAAGAGATCGATATTCAGGAACTACGTGAGCGTGGACCACAAAATCGAGTTGAAGAATTACGTCTGGAAATCATGGATGCGGTAAATAATCTGGGTATCGGTGCACAAGGTCTGGGTGGCTTAACCACCGTACTGGATGTCAAAATTCTGGACTATCCGACACATGCAGCTTCTTTACCGGTTTGTATGATTCCTAACTGTGCGGCAACGCGTCATGTGCATTTCACCCTTGATGGGTCTGGCCCTGCAGTTTTAACGCCACCAGACAGCAGCGTCTGGCCTGATATTAGTTATGAAGCGGGTGAATCAGCCAAACGAGTGAATATCGATGGCATAACACCAGAAGAAGTTCAAAGCTGGAAGCCCGGTGATGTGTTATTACTTAATGGGAAAATCTTAACAGGTCGTGATGCTGCACATAAGCGTATGACAGCTATGCTGGATGCCGGGGAAGAATTACCAGTGAGCTTGAAAGGCAGATTTATCTACTACGTTGGCCCTGTTGATCCGGTACGCGATGAAGTGGTAGGTCCGGCTGGCCCAACTACATCGACCAGAATGGATAAGTTCACCGAGCAAATGCTGGCTGAAACGGGCTTATTGGGAATGATCGGTAAAGCAGAACGGGGTCCAGCAGGAATCGACGCCATTAAAAAACACAAAAGTGTGTATTTAATGGCCGTAGGCGGAGCTGCGTACTTAGTATCTAAAGCAATTATCGGTTCAAAAGTGTTGGCGTTTGAAGAAATGGGTATGGAAGCTATTTATGAGTTTGAAGTCAAAGATATGCCGGTAACTGTAGCTGTTGATTCCATGGGTGTGTCAGTGCATAAAACCGGTCCTGAAGAATGGCAGCAGATAATTTTACAAAAAAAGGCCTAGCGCTGCATAAATATCATCCAGCTGAGGCATAGCCGAGACCATCTCGGAGTTTAACGACGACTACTCTAACAGTGAGGTTTGAAAAACCTCGTAAAAGTAGGGGGGTGACTATTTAATCCAAAGTTGTATATATTTTACCCAAATACATGAAATTGCTAGAAATTTGATCATTAACCGTATTAGCGAGTCTGATAGAATCTGACTATTGATGTATAAACCGCTTGAGTCACGCTCCAGTATTCATGACTAAGGCATCGCTAATTAACTAAATGACCTGGTTGGATTGACTATGAATAAAACATTTTTCAGCATCACATTGTCCATGGCACTTTTATTGGGATTCTCATCGGCTGCAAATGCCAATGGTTTCTATGTTGCAGCAAGCGCGTTACATGCAGAGTATGAAGGTGATTTTGATGAGGCTGGATACAATGTTGCCATTGGTAAATACATTGGTGAAGGTAAACACGTTTCGTTAGAAGTAGGTTATACAAACTTTGGTGACATATCGGGTTTAGACGGCGAATTCGAAGCGTCTGCAATGCAGTTCTCTGCGGTAGGTTATGTTCCACTGAGTCCTCGTGCAGGTATCTATGGTCGTGTCGGTGCAGAAAGAATCAAAACGGAAGCATCGGCTAATACCATTCGAGCTACCATTGAAGAGACCAATCCATATTTTGGTGTGGGAGGTTACTACAACGTTATAGAAAATATTGATGTGCGCGTTGAATATCAGAGACATGAGCAGTTAGATGAATATTTCGATAGTTATAATGCAGGCATTACCGTAAATACATTCTGATTCTTTAAAGAGTTTCATTTACAAAAAAAGCCCTATCGTTTGATAGGGCTTTTTTGTGTTTGTTTCTTATGTCAAAAAGAATAAGTTTGAAAAATATGGCTCGCTCTGCATAAATTCTATTTACGTTTTTAAACAACAAAAACGAGCCGAGATTTATCGAGACAAAAGCATTGTTGTTTAATGCTTACCCGTAGGGAAGGCGCAGCCGTATAAATATCATTCCGCAAAGCATAAGTTCCTTTGGTCATTTTAAACAACATAATGAAAAGTCACTTAAAAGTAGGGGGGTGACTTACTCTATATCTTTAAATTCATAACCACACGTATCCTGCACAAGCTTATGTTCTTCTGGCGTGCGTGGGAATTTTCGGCAATTAAGTGGACGCACTGCGTAAATTGAACAGTATTCTTTGTCATCTTCCGCGGTCTTTAAGAAAATACAGCGATTAGGCAGATGACAACAAGCGCCACAATTATTACAATCACCTGTTCTTCCATTATCAACAGGAAGGATAGAAGTAATAGTCCGTTTAAGTTTTTTATTCATTGGAGGCGGATTTTAGCGCTTGCTTTTTTTTTGTTCTAGTACTTTATGAATTAATTTACTGCTTAAAGTTTAAGTTTTAGTTCGCTTTCAAAGTATCGTTGTTGATGCGTGATTGGATCTATAAACGCAAATACTTTTAGCCAATAATTGAAGTGGCTGAGAATAATCATCACCTTTATCAGGCTGAACTTCAGGGTAAAAAGGATCATTTAAAATAGGGATACCCAATGACATTAAATGTACGCGCAGCTGATGCTGCTTGCCTGTTAGCGGACTTAAGCGGTATCTGGACAGGTTACCTTTGACTTCAATAATATCAATATCAGTTTCTGAGTTAGGTTCTCCATCTTCTTCACGCATAACAAAAAAGGGATCTCCATTTACAATCCGGCTTTTATAGTTAAGTGGGAAAGTTAATCCTGAATTTTCTGGTGGAATTGATGCAATCGCTTCATAGGTTTTATCAACTAGTTTTTTCTGGAAAAGAGTTTGATAGTCACCACGAATTTCTTTGTTGCAGCTGTAAAGCATAACGCCTGCAGTTTCCCGGTCTAAGCGGTGGATCGGGCTTATTTCTTCAAGCTGATAGTGATGTTTGAGCCGGGCAAGCAAGCTCTCACGGACATAACGTCCTGATGGCGACACTGGAAGGAAGTGGGGTTTATCTACAACAATAATGTTTTCATCCTTATAAAGGATTTTTTCTTTAAATGGGATTTCAGCTTCGTTAGGTATTTCTCGATAGTAAAACAAAAAGGTCTCTGCTTGATACTTGCTCTCAGGAGTAAAAACAGTGCCATCCTGATTAACAATATCGCCTCGAGACATTCGATCTTGTAATATTTCTTTAGAAATAAAAGGAAAACGCTCGATTAAAAACTCCAGAATAGTCTTCCATTCACCGTATTTCTCGGTACCGTTTTTATAGTCTCCTGTTTTGGGAAGCCAAACTCTGCTGGCCGAGACACCATATCTCATAGGAAGTGGAGATTTAATTGAGTGCTTAGGTGTTTTTACCCGAGTCTTCTGATTTTGTTGAGTCTGTTTCATTGAGCATATTTAAACATTCTTTTCTAAATTCTGCTCATGCTTTAATTAAATAAGTGTTAAGTTACAAAATTGGCTTTATATCTATAACCATTTATTAAGTTCGGTATGAAGTTTATCCAGTTCAATGGGTTTAGTTAGATAACCGTTCATGCCATATGAACGATATTCCTCTTCAGCACCTTCCATGACATTTGCAGTTAATGCAATAATGGGAGTTTTGTTAGTTTTACCGTCCATTATTTTATGTAGTTCTTGAGTTGCTTCAATACCACTCATAATAGGCATATTGATATCCATTAATACCATAGCAAAGTCTTCTTTCTGATAGGCTTCTAGAGCTTCGAGGCCATCATTGGCTATAGTAACTAGCAAGCCTAGTTTTTTTAGCAGTGCTTTAGCAACCATCTGATTTACCTTATTGTCTTCAACTAACAATATTTTTTTACCGCTATAATCTTTTTTCTCTTTATTCTTAGGTGCTGAATTTTCTTTGTGTTCTTTGCTTAAATTACGTATCGCATTATATAGTGTGAATTGGCAAGCTGGTTTTACTACGGTATTAACTTGATGCTCTTCACAGTAGGACTCTAGGTCATCATGCTTTCCAATAATGTTTTGAATAAATAACCACTGGTCTTGATTAATTGTATTGTTATTTATGTGGTTAAGTAATTCACTAATTTCATTTTTATCTAAATGCTCTGAATCAATGATAAAGACATCTTCAGGTTTATTGCTTTTTGATGCACGTTGAATAAACTGTT
Source organism: uncultured Gammaproteobacteria bacterium (assembly GCA_963807855.1). Classification (GTDB taxonomy): domain Bacteria; phylum Pseudomonadota; class Gammaproteobacteria; order Thiotrichales; family Thiotrichaceae; genus Cocleimonas. The sequence continues at coordinate 58,651 of CAWEEB010000025.1, forward strand.
TAAGAGAAGTAGTGCATTCTACCTGTTGACTAATATTATTGAGTTGTTGCTGTACTATATTAGCTATAGATTTTATTGGCTGATAAAAAACAAGATTCCTATCCAGCATTAATCTTGATGATCTGAATAGTGTGTCTTGATTAATTTCAATTTCCATTTTGGATGTAACCAGCGGTAACGATAATGTAAAATTAGAACCTATATAGACTTCACTTTTTACATTGATAGCCCCTCCCATCAAGTCTGCCAGCTTTTGACTGATAGATAAGCCCAAACCAGAACCTTGTTGAACAGCCCGTTTTTGTTTGTAGTCTTCTATCTGACTAAATGGTTTAAAAAGTTTTACCAGGTTTTTATTGGTAATACCTATGCCGGTATCACGAACATGGAAATTTAGTTGAGTGGTTTGATTACTTAATGTTTCTAATTCAATGTCTAATACGATATGTCCTTCTTCAGTAAATTTAAAAGCATTGCCGATTAAATTTATCAGAACTTGCCTTAAGCGTAAGGGATCTCCAATGATATTTTCTGGAATACGGCTATCAATTAAGTTGATAAGTTCTATATGTTTTTGCTGGCTGGTGATAGCAAAAGAACTCAAAATATGCTCTAAGAAAGTACCAAGCTCAAACGATTGTTTTTGTACCTGTAATTTACCAGATTCTAACTTCGATAGATCCAGAATATCATTGATAATCTGCAATAATGATTCAGATGAAGACAATAATACATTAGCTTGCCTAAGTTGCTTTTTATTTAAATCAGAATCTAACAAGAGATGAGCCATACCGATAACACCGTTCATGGGAGTACGAATCTCATGACTCATGGTGGCAAGAAAATTACTTTTTATATTGTTTGCTTTAATAGCTTTATCTCTGGCTACTTTTAATTCCTGCGTGCGCTTCCTTATCATGCTTTCTCGTGATTCAGCAACATCTTGCAATTTTAAATTAGCATTGTAAAGTTCAAGGCTTTTAGATTCGAGTAAGTTTTCAGCTTGCTTTCGCGCTGATTTCTCACGAGCTAAACGGCGCTCTAATAATCTAACTTTTTCGTCAGTCATGATAGTTCTTATATTTAATGTTTAATAAGAGAAAACTTGACGTGCTTGTTTTCACCACCAGATAAATCTTCTTTTTGAATATCGATGTTTTCATTGTAATAATCCATACAACCCTGAATTAGACCTTCTGCTAAAGGTGCAAAAGGGCGCTTCGATTGATAGATCATATCAAGGTGGTTAGCGTTTACTAAGTTCGTATCAAAAGTAGGTAGTTCGGCATCTGGATATAATTTCTTCACTTCAACATGAACATGATTTTCTATTAATTGAAGGAAACCAAAAGTACTGTTGTTTTCCTCGAAAAAACTGGGATATAACGCAACGAATCGTCCAAACAAATAGATACCAAAGGTTTTCACCAGGAGACCTAAATCGATATCGGTTTTTTCACTCAGGTGTGATACCAATTCAATTAACTCGGAGTGATGATAGGTTCCTACTGCTGTATAGGCTCCATCTGTAGATAAACTCTTGGATGCATCTATGATTTTATCCGCCATATCGGGTGAAAATTTATCTTCTACCATTTCTAAAAATTCTGTAAATACAATGCCTTTCATACTAATTCCTTCATTATTTTTTGTTTTAAATACTTGGCTTGTCGATCAGTCATTTTTTCAAGCCACTTATTTAGAACCATCTCGAGTTTATCCAGATTAACGGGTTTACTCAGATAGTCATCCATTCCTGCTTGTTCACATTTCTTGTAATCGTCCTTCATCGCATTTGCGGTAAAAGCGATAACAGGGACGTTATAATTACAGTGTTCTTGAGGAAATTCTCTTATTAATTTTGTTGCCTCATAGCCATCTAATTCAGGCATCTGACAGTCCATAAATATTGCATCAAAAAAGTACTTATTGGCTTGTTCTAGTGCTTCTTTTCCATTCTTCGTTACAGTAATTTTACAACCTAATGTAGTAAGCATTTTGATTGCTACTTTTTGATTAACTAAATTATCTTCAGCTAGCAGAATATGAAATTTGTCCTTATTTAAAGTTATTGGTTTTACTTTTCCAGTAGTTTTTAGTTGTTCAATACTTGTTGTGCTTTTTATAGTTTTACTAATAATTTTTCCATTATGTTCAAACTCATTCATTAACGCTTTAATAGCAGTATGCTTAATTGGCTTTTTAAATAGAACGATGTTCTTTTCAAACTTTAACTTCAATAGTTCCTGATATTGTTGATGGCTTGCATATAGAACAAAAAGAGCTTTGGTTTTCTGACGGAGTGTATCAATGATAGGAAAAAATGATTCTGGATTATCAGGATCAATAAATATATTGTCAGCATCAAGTGCCAACATATTGTATACATTTTGATCTAACTCGCTATTTAGATTATTTAAGTTTTTAACAATCGTTGAACTCATGCCCCATTGAGTTAATTGCTGTTTGTAATAGCGATTTAATGTGTCGGATGTACTCCACATTAAAACGCGTGTATTGGAATCAATAAAAGGTTTTATTTGGTTTTCTTTATTTGATTCGATTTTTATCGTAAACCAGAATGTAGAACCAATACCTTGTTGGCTTTCAACTCCCATCTCTCCATTCATTAAGGTTTACTAGTTGCTTACAAATCGCGAGACCCAGACCAGTTCCTCCGTGTTCCCGTGAGCTTGAGCCATCTACTTGTGAAAAACTATCAAATAGAGTGGCTAAAGCATCTTCCGGTATTCCTATTCCAGAATCGATAATTGAGAAAGACATAGTTTCATCATCAATCATTGATACATATAAGATTACTTGTCCGTCTTCAGTGAATTTTAATGCGTTGTTAAATAGATTGATTAAGATTTGACGTACTCTGCCTGCATCACCATTAATTTCTAATGGAACATTCTTATCAATAAAAAAAGCAAGTTCGACCTGTTTCTTACATGCTTCTTTTGATAACAAGTCAATTGAACCTTCTATCATTTTTAAAAGTTGAAACTTCTGGTTTCTTATTTTTAATTTACCAGCTTCTATCTTAGAAAAGTCAAGAATGTCATTAATAATTGTGAGTAAAGAATCAGCACTGTCTTTAACAGTATGAGCTAGTTCTTGTTGTTCCAAATCGAGTTCTGAAAGAAGTAGCAACTCTGTCATACCTATTACACCATTCATGGGAGTACGGATTTCATGACTCATATTAGCCAGGAATTCACTCTTTAATTGTGCGGATTCTAAAGCTGCTTTATGTGCTTTTTCTTTTACTTTTTGTGTTTCTATGCGATTTGTAATATCTCTGATACTACCCGTAAAAATAACTTTATTTCCAATGCGCGCATCATTAACAAAGAGTTCTATCGGGAACTGTTCTCCGTTTTTACGTATGGCGACAAATTCTCTGTTTTGCCCCATAACCGTTCCTTCATTTTTTTGTAAATATTGCTTAATGTATTTGTCATGATTTTTTCTATGATCACCTGACATTAGAATATTGACGTTTTGACCAATTATTTCTTCCGTAGAGTAACCAAATACCTTTTGTATTGAGTTATTACATTCTGTAATTATTCCTTTCTCATCAATAACAATAATCACTTCTTCTACAGAATTAACGATTGTCGTCATTTTTTTACTACTAGCGTGTAATTGTTGTGATGTTTTTTCTTCTTTTTTGTAGGCTTCATAAGTTGAATCTAACGAATAAGTTAATTTTCGAAGAACAAAAAAGATGAGTCCAACCATAGACAGTATGATTGCCAGCATCATCAGAAATGATTTTTTTAGTAGTTCAATAGTGTTGAATTCTGAGGTGTTTAGCGGCCGTATTACCTCTAAAACACCTCTGACATCTCCAACTTTCCAATCTGTTTTAGGCGTGCCTGAATAGCTGTTATGGCAGCTAACACAGCTCTCTTTCATTAAGTCACCACGAGCATATCTAAGCACTTTTGCACCATTCAATGTTTCAAAGGAAACTACTGGCAGATTAGGATTTTGTTTTATTTTTTCTAACGTAGCTTTTTCAAATTCATCTAAATCACTTTGCTTTCTCCATGGGAATGGAAGATCACTATAGAGTTTGACAGTATATGAGGCTTTATCATCAGAAATATATTCACCAAAATCTTTAGCAAACGTTGCTGGCAAGGGAATCGAGCCTTTAGTGTTCTTATAGTCATGTGTAATGATCATCCCGTTATTTTTAGCAGCGGGCACGATGGTTTCACTATAAAAATTTCTGAATTTAGATACAGATGTAGAGAATTGCTCCGCATCAAGTTTGGCTATCCGTTGATTAATGGCATTTGTTTGCTCATAGGTATACGAGAGGACAACGGCACTGCCTATGATCAATACAAATGCCAATATGATGACAGATGTATGCCTATATATAACATCAGACCTTGTAATTTTATTAAACATTAATATCTCTATATTTTATTTTTATTATCTGCTTAGTAACTAATATTTCGAATTAAGAAGTTAACTCATCTAGAAAACTTGATCTGAAATACTTCATTAGTCCTTCAGTTGACGAATCATGTTTATTTGAAATTTGATTACTCACTAAATCATCCAAAATCTCATTGGCTAGTTTTTTACCGAGTTCAACTCCCCATTGATCAAACGAATTAAGATTCCAGATAACACCTTGAACAAATACTTTATGCTCATATATCGCGATTAGCATTCCAAGGCTGTATGGTGTCAAATGATCAAATAGAATCATATTTGAAGGAACATTACCGTCAAAAACTCTATACGGAATAATTGCTTTTTCATGTTCAGATTGCGCTTCTTTACTTACTTCTGCTTCAGTTTTACCACACATCAACGCTTTTGCTTGTGCGGCCATATTTGAAAACAGTTTTTGTTGGTGACCTTCGAGAGAATAACCGCTATTTACACATCCTATAAAATCCAAGGGGACTAAAGTTTTGCTTTGGTGTAATAGTTGAAAAAATGCATGTTGACCATTGTTGCCTGTTGCACCCCATACAACAGCTCCGGTTGCATAGTCTATTTCTTCGCCATCTCTATCAACAGATTTACCATTGCTCTCCATACCTAATTGTTGAAGAAAATCGGGAAGATCCTTTAATAAGTGGTCATAAGGAAGTATGGCTAAAGTTTCAGCACCTAAAAAATTTCTATTCCAGATACCAACAAGAGCCATAATAACGGGAATGTTATTTTCTAAAGGAGTAGCTTTAAAATGTGTATCCATATCAAAAGCACCTTCTCTAAGTGCATTGAAATTGTGCATACCAATGCCTAGTGCTAGTGGTAAACCGATTGCAGACCATAAAGAATAACGTCCTCCAACCCAATCCCAGAATTCGAACATGTTATCAGTGTCGATTCCAAATTCTGAGACGCTTTCAGCATTGGTTGAAATAGCGACAAAATGTTTTGCAATGTCAGTTTCGTTTTCAGCATGTCGTAGAAACCAATTACGTGCAGTATTTGCATTTTGCATGGTTTCTAATGTGGTAAATGTTTTTGATGCAATAGTAAACAAGGTTGTTTCTGGATTGATCTGATTGAATTGGTTAGCTAAGTCAGCACCATCAAGATTTGATACAAAACAGACGTGTATATTTGATGTATGGTATGGCTTGAGTGCTTCATATAGCATTTTCGGACCTAAGTCTGATCCGCCAATACCAATATTCACAATCGTATCAATGGGTTTTCCTGTATAACCAAGCCACTCACCTGAGTGTACTTTTTCAATAAAGGCTTCCATTTTATCTAAAACAGCATTAATCCCAGGTTTTATATCCTCACCATCTAAGTTGATAGGATCAGAAGACATATCTCTCAAAGCTGTGTGTAGCACTGAACGATTTTCAGTATGATTGATACGTTCACCATTGAATAACTTGTCACGCCAGCTCTCTAGATCACTTTCCTTTGCCAGATCTATTAGTAAATCAATCGTTTGATCAGTAATTCTTTGTTTAGAGTAATCAAACAGGAGTCCATCTAAATGAATTGAATATTTTTTAAAGCGTTCTTTATCTGCTACAAATGCATCTCGCAGATGGAATTCTGACATTTCCTGAGCATGTTTTTCTAAGCTCTTCCATGCTTTATTTGTTGTTATACACATATCTATCAAGACTCTTATTATTATAATTATTCTTTCACTGTAATAATTTTGGATTAATACTGTTTAAGATTTTACTCTTATGGCTTTAGCATAGTACCTGTTTGCTTATATGCTAATGCTTCAAGAATTATTCCATTAGTGTTTGCTGTAATCGCTTTATTTGGCTCACCTGATTCATCGTAAAGTCCTGAATACCAACCTAGGCTTGGGTCATATAGTTTACTAGCGACTTTGATCAATTTTTTTGTGTAATCTGTCTCATATAACATATGCCATCCAAAAGCTGCTTTAGTACTTAGTGTTTTGAACTCACTAGCATCAGTTCCATCTTCGGTAATAGCGTTCCATTCCTTACCACTGGTAAAGACAGTGTTGTATACGAAGTAGGGAGCTTGATCGATATTATCTTCACTCACTGCAGTTAGCTTTCCTGTATTTTTATATCTTTCTTCTTGAACAGTATAAACACGACCTGCGAATTCACGAGACATCTGATCCCATCCGTACTCAATGCCATCAAGAATATAAGGCTCAGATACAACATAGTTATTTGCGGTAAATCTCTCAGGTGTTCTGCTATCAGTTGGGATATTAATTCCTTCGATTTTAATAAACTTTAACCATGACGTATAATCTATAGCACTGCTGACATCTAGCCCTACGAGTTGAAATGATTTAGATGCGTATTCTTCATATCCTAAGCGACCTTCCTGAAGATAGACTGTTTTACCATCTTCATTCAAAGCACCATACATATCGCCTTTATCAACTGCTGCATTAAGATCCCAGTGATTAGTGATCGCTTTTACCTGCTTGGTAAATTCCGGATAGTTCCAGACTAATATATTTAGTGGGACCATTAATCGACCGATATCTATTGCAGACCAACCAAGTCCTTTTGCTGTGGCTTTATTATTGTAATCAACCATTTTTAAAGTTTCGGTGTTATATACTTTGTTAGGTAATTTATTTTCGTACAAAGGTAAGGCTAACATCGTTTCTAGAAATTTATTCACTCTGCTAACAAATTCCTGCTGATCAATAATTTTCAGTCTTTTTGCAGAGATTACTGCTAGTAGATATGATGAACTATCCCAAAGTGTGGTTGATGTATAAGCATTTGCAGAGTTAGCTAAACCTGTTGATTCTATCGTGTTATTTTGAAAATACTTCCACGCTATTAAAGCCCACTGTTTTTCTTCTTCTGTTAGATTTCTTTGAGGGGGTAATTTCATGTCTATCACATTCTTTACAGTAGATTTTGCTGTAACACGATCTTCAAACGAAGCGTTTGATAATGATATCACCAAAGAAAAGGCAGTGATTAAAGCCAACATAAAAATAATATGTGCTCTCGCTCTAACTAAATTTTCTTTGAATCCTAATACGTTACTGTTATTCATTTTTATATACTCGATTTAAGCTAAAGTAGTTTCTTTTAGTTCTTCTTCTGGCTTCCATAAAGCGGCGAAAATTATTCCGCTTAACGCTAAAATGTTGTTTAATCCCCAAAAGGTATTTAACAGCACGCCATTAATATCATAAGAGGGGTGTTCTAGTTGGTACTGTGACCAGGCAAATATAATTCCGATAAATGTTAAAATGATTATCACTGTCTGCGGAATAGCTAAGCCCAGGAAGTTACCTTCTTGCCTATCTTTGGGTGTCACAGGAAAACTTATTTTCTCTCCCTTCATTACTGTCCAAAGCGCCCGTAAATTAGTAGGGAAAAAAGCCAGATACGAGGCTTTGGAGGGATAACCTGCTAGTCCCCATCCACCAATCATAAAAGCGATTTCAGTCAACAATAAAAATGGAACTATGTGCATGTAAAAATCCATTGAATAGCTTTGAACAGGAGATACAGCAAAGAATAGATATATGAGTGGTGCAGTTAAAAAAATCGCATTCCATATTCCACCAAGGTAAGACCAGACAGTTGTTGCATACATTAGGCGCTGCGGGAGAGACATACCTTTGCGAAAAACAGGATTGTCATTTTTAGCAATATCCAGGGTTCCACCAGCATATTTAAATCGCTGGATTGTCCAGGTCAAAAGATCTTGAGGAGATAGCATTTTAGATTCCACATCTGGATGCATCACAGACTTCCAGTTTCTATCCGAATCTGAATGCAACACAATGGAAGTATAAATATCTTCTGATACATGAAAGCGATAAGGAGTGAACTCATTATTCAGGAAAGCTTGTTGATCGATAAGTGTAAGCAAGTTTTCATCGAGTTTTGATTCTCCTGTTATCTTTTTTACTTTGTTATAAATATCTTCGACATCAGCATCAATCTGCTCCGAATATGATTTTAGTGCTGCTTCCATAACTGCTTCACGTCTATGAATTGAACCTGCGCCACAACAAAAAGAAGCGTTACACCAATTTCTTCTGCGTTGAATGACGTCATAAAACATCTTTGGGTCATTTACAAAAGGGTCTTGTCCAATTTGTACTGGACCTATTATTTTTTGTATTCCTTTGCCTAACCAACTACCGGGTGTAGAGAGGTATTTACCAAGCGCTTTATCAAGTGGTTTTCCCTCAGGTATATCAAAAAACCATTGTGGTGTTTGTACCCACGCAACATCTGAGTCTTTAAAGTACCCAAGAGTATGTTGTAATAATGTTGGAAGAGGGCGTGTATCCGCATCACAGATAACAATAAAGTCTCCGCCCGTTTGTTCCATCGCATTACGTAAGTTGCCCGCTTTAAATCCTATATTTCCTTCACGAGTAATATAATTTACGCCTTCTTCATCAGCTACTTTTTTCATGCTTTCACGACTGCCATCATCCAGTACATGAATGCTGATATTCACGCCCATAGGATTGAGGACGTTTTTAGCATCTTTAAGGCTTAGTCTTACTAATTCCGGGTCTTCATCATAGGTGGGGAAATACATATCGACATTGATGGTTCTATCACTAGAGATATCATATGCAACCACCTCACTTAGCATAGTGGGAGGATCTTGCTTAGGAGTATCCTTTACTTTCCATAAATTGAAAGTAAATAGGATCAGTCCTATATAGGCACCTGTTTCTGCAATAACTAAAGGCAGGGCGTACCATAAGGCATCGTAGTTAAGAGACGACGTCCATCTCCAGCCAATGTACCAAGCACCTACAATAAGAGCAATTACAGCAAAATACTGCCAAAGCAACTCACGCCATTCATTATGAGGTAATGGTGGTTCTGGTTTTCTATGTTCGTATTTGTCAAAATAAAAATTCATTTTTTCTTCTTATTGTTGGATGTTTGATTTAAATTTTTTATTATTAGTTGATGCTTTTTATTATAGTTAGAGTATTACAATTATTTTCTCTATTTCTCTTTATCTTATCAGCTATGGATTCAATCAGATCTATGCCCCAGTTTCCTTCTGGTAAAGTATCTATATTCTCCTTGTTAGATTCACTGTTTTTATCTTTACCAGCAAATGCTTTTCCATAATCAATAAGTGTAATAATAATATTTGTATCTGATATCTGATAATCCGCTTTTATAATTTTTCCTGGCATACCTTCATAAGCATGAATGATTATATTATTAACCGCTTCTACAAGCGCTAGTTCTAACAAACCAGATAATTGTTGGTTTAATTTATTGTAGAAGCAGAACTGATGAAAGTGACTAGCCAGATTTTTAACCTCCGATAAGTCACTTTCTATTTCTGTTTGATTAATAGGATTCATATCAGTTTAATAACCCTTTAGGTTATTTCTTACGTATCAAGTGTGTTATTTTGCTTCAGCTATAAAGGCTTGTTTCGCGTCAGCCATATTATCAGCAAGCGTAAAGATACGATCCATTCTGGTGAGTTTAAATAACTCTAGAACTACACCAGACGCACCACATATGATGAGTTTTCCGTTATTACCCATTGTTTTTAGAACTCCAACTAATGCACCTAAGCTACTACTGTCCATAAAACTAATCTCAGTAATATCCATAATGATTTTGTCTTTATCATTATTAATTATTTCTTCCATTTGTTTTTTAAATTCAGGTGCAATTGAAGCATCTAATCGTGATTCTTTAACGGTGACTATGGTAATGTTTTCGTTTTCAATGATTGAAAGTTGCATTTTTATTTCTCCTAATTATTTTTTATTTAAACTCAAATATGAGTATGCTGATATCGTCGGGAAGATCTTTTAACTGATCTTGTTTCAGCCAGGTGTTTTTAATTTTACTAATCATCCTGGCTGGTGTTAGATTTCTAATAGCATCGAAATGCTCAAAGAGTGTATTTGATTCTAATCTTTTGTTTGTAATGGCTGAATCTACTTCATTGATACCATCTGAATAAACGATAAATTTATCCCCTGGTTTGTAATCTATATGTTGTGTTTCATATTCAACATCTTCTATTAAACCAATTGGAAATCCATCTACATCTATTTCTGTCAGATCATCTTTTTCATTGTTGAAGAACATAGGGTGTGGATGGCCTGCTTGAACATAATGTAATTGATTAAGTTTGATATCCACAATTCCAAAGATCATCGTAAGATAATGATCAGTAGTATTCTGTAACATCATTTTGTTCAAGTTTTCGGCAAAAACTCTTGGTATATTGTAAGAACTCTCTCTGGTAATAGCACCACCATATAAACCACGCTTCAAACCTAAAGTTGATTGCAAAGACATCGATAGCATAGCCGCTGAAATACCATGACCTGATATGTCTATTTTATAAAAGACTAAAAATTCGGGTGAGGGTGAGAAGTAGTTGAATGTATCACCACCAACAAAAACTGCCGGTTTGTAGTACCAGGCAGTATTGAATTGTTCTGTATTCAAATTTGCAGGTAATAGACTGATTTGTGTATTTGTCGCATTTTTTAAATCAGTACTTAACTGTTCATTAATTTTTTCTAAAGCTTCATTCTTTCGTTCTAATGTTTCTTCCAGATTTAATACTCTTGCAGCAGAGGTTAGGCGTATTTCTAATTCATCGCTATCAATCGGTTTACTCACAAAATCATCAATTCCAGCTTTAATAGAATCAAGCATGTTTTGTTTTCCAGACATGCCTGTTAAAAGTATGAAATAGATATAGTTTTTAAATTTAGCTTCTCTGATTTTTTTACAGAGTTCTAAGCCATTCATGATTGGCATTTTCCAATCACTAATAATTACTTGATACTCGTTATTTGTTATTTTCTCCCAAGCTTCGCCACCATCGACGGCTAAATCGACATTATGGTTAAACTTTGTAAGATAATGTTTGATGATTAAACGTATTTCGGTTGAATCATCAACGACGAGTATATTCATATTTTATGTTATTTATTTTTTATTAAACGTATACTTTGTTGCTTCAATATATAAAACACTATGTGTCATCAAAAAACTACTTAAACAATACATAATAGATTGATATGAAAGATATAAATTTTAATAAAAGCGAATTCTTTAGTCTGGCTGAAAGTATGGATGAGGTCTTTCCTGAACTTGTTACAGTTTTCTTCCAGGAAACGGAATCATCTATTGATAGCATGAAAAATCATATTGCAGAAAAGGATTGGTCATCTGTTAGAGATATTGGCCATTCGCTTAAATCCAGTACAAAAACATTCGGTGCTACCGGTTTATCTGATATCAGTTTTAAGATTGAACGTTCTGAGCAAAACTCGGAAGATGAAATAAATCAACTGTTCCAGGATTTTGTATCAGAATACGAAGAGGTAAAAAAACTTATTCTTCATTTACAATCTGAGTCTAATTAATTCGCATTTCTCCTTTTTTATTATTTTAAAAATGTTGTTTTAAAAAACCGCCTAAAAGTAGGGGGGTGACTTTTATAAATTTGTTTACCTTATTTTAATTTGTATTTGTATGTTAAAGAGAAATGTCCTTTTCTGAAGTTGGTTTCACTGGTTGGATTTGACTCATAGTTCGTATATTCGAAGCCAAAGGTTCCAGGGTGCCAATCGTCATAACCAAATAAATAGTTCCAATAAGGTTTGCCGTTCTCTAGCGGCATTATCAAAATACCTTTAATAAACCAGTATTTTTTTGGTGCCCATTGTAAAGATGTTGATAGTTTGGTGTCCCCATCGGTACGCTTACTCAAAGTGATTGTGGATTTCAAATTTAGCTTTTGTAATTGTTTTATTTTGGTTTTATAACCAACACTCACAATTGCACTATCCAGATTCAGACCACCTTTACCGATCTTCAAACTATCGTAATTATTTATTTGAACGGTCCAGGTGCCTTCGTGCCAGTCATCATAGCCGAGGCCATAGTTGTAGGAAAAACCTTCATCACCCTTATCAAAATTATGTTTTGCCGTACCTTTGATATACCAATAATCTTTCGAATCTGGTTTCCAGGTAGCACTCGCACTAAAACTTACTTTGCTGTCGTGAATTCTATCTTTTAACGTAAGTTGTCCACCTAGGCTAAATTTCGTTTTCTTCTTTGATTCAACGTTAACTTTCTTTTTAACTTCTGGCGCATAAAAACTTGTTTTTGCTACAGCCGATTGTTGAAAAGAAGCTAAAATACAAAACGTCAAAAGTGTTATGGATTTTTTATACATTTTTAATTTGATTCACATTGGTTTTTTTTATTATTATTTTCAGCCATAAGCTTTGAACTAGGGCGACATTTCTGACAGATTTGATGCATAGATCCGTATTTTTTATAAAGTAGCGCGCTTAAAATAACGCCATTGGTATTTGCTGTCGTAGAAGAGTTATAGCCTTCTCCATTTTCATAAATTCCAGAATACCAACCCTTTTTTGGATCATAGGCACTTTTAACTTTGTTAAATAACACAGAACTATAAGTGTCTTCCGGATACAATAAGGACATGGCTATAGCAGCCTTGTTAGATACTGTTTTATGTTCTTTAAGAATTGCTCCTTTTGAGGATTTTGCTACCCAGGTTTTTCCACCAGAAAAGATAGTGTTATAGACAAAATAAGGCTTTTTATTAATATTATCTTCCGAAACCGCTGTAACAATACCTGTCTCTTCCCATCTTTTCTTTTGTACCTGGAAGATGTTATTAATCAGTAGGGTATTCTCATCGTCATACCCATTTTCGATTGCGTCCATGATGTATGATTCGGATACCACTGAGTTGTTTGAGTGATATTCTTCAGGAGTACGATTATCGGTTGCGACTTTAATACCATAGATATCAATGTCTTTTCTGTCTACATTATTGTAAGTAGAAGAAATATTTAATTTATGACCCTCACGTTCCAAAATTTTAGCAGCGTATTGTTCATACCCTAATCGCCCTTCCTGGAATGATTTGATTTCGTCAGTGTCAGGATAGCGTTTCAAGCTTTGCATTCTTCCATCTTTGATTAATGTTTCAAAATTCCATCGACCTATCGCTAAATCGACCTGGTGTTTAAATTTCGGATGTTTACAAGATAATGCTCTAAGCCAAGAAACTAAACGCGCTAAGTCTAAAACCGAAACACCAATCCCATCAGGAGTAACTTTATTCGCATAGGTAACCATTTTCATGGTCTTTGTGTTGTAAACCTTATTTGGAGCAATTCCTTTGAATAAGTCCATTGTGACCAAGGTCTTTATCAAAGCGGTAACTTTGTCATCAAATTCTTTATCGTTAATAATACCAAAATCTTCAGCAGCTATTGTTGCTGCCAAAGCAGAACCTGTATCCCACATAGTTGTAGAAGGATATTTATTAGCCGCGTTAAAAAGCCCCGTTTCTTCTTGATAATTGTTTTGGAAATAAGTCCATGCAGTTTTGGCAATATGATTATCATTATCTGTTAGTTCCTTTTTAGGAATAAAACAGGAACCTAAATTGATCTTATTGCTAGATTTAGTAATTTCAACAGTCTCTTTTTTCATTACTTTTTCTTTCTTAGGTAATAAAAAACTTCCTAAAAGTTCGCTTTTAGTTTTATCGTCAAGACTAACCTGTTTATTAGATTGTGAGATTAAAAAGATGGAAGATCCGGCTAATATTGCTCCTAAAGACAATGGTACAAACCACCCCATAAGAATGTGTTTAGACATCTTCTCTTCTTCTACTTTATTGTTCATTAAGATGCCTCCTGTTTTCCAAATAATGTTTTAAATTTTTCATTTACTTTAGTTAAGTCGTAAGTAAGTTCTTTTTCATTCCACTTTTTTAATGTGTAATCAATTGAAGAAATAATGGATAGAACATTTTCTTTAGTGACTCTTTGATCTTTTCTATTTTTCCAGATAAGTCCTTTAAACTCTGTAAGAGCAGTAGTTGCGGATTCTATTGATCCCTGTTTGTGCAACTCATTAACGCTGCTGAGTTTTTTCGATAATTCCAGTTTGGCTTCAGCATTATCAGGCTGCTTAGTTATAGTCTTTTGCTTAGAAACTTGTTTTTGTTTAGCCTCTGGCTTCGGTTTTGCTGCTGTTTTAGGTTTAGGTTTAGAGTTAGGCTTTTGTTTAGCATTAGTTTTTTTCTTTGCACTTGGTTTTTTGGAAACTTGTATATTCTTCAACTTACCAACAGCGACTTCTATTTTGTTAATCTTTTCAACTGCTGACTTTATAGCTGATTCGGTAGCGGTATTATAATCAGCTGAAAACATCAGCTGTTTCTCAGAAATTTGTATGATAGTTTCCTGTTGCTTTTGTATTTCATTTTGTAATGAAATAAGTTGTGTAATTTGCGCCATAATAAATTGGTTCTTATTTGTGAGTACATAGGTACTCCAAGCCAGTAACATAAAGGTGCCGATCAATAATATTTTTGTAAGCATATTTATTCTTTTCAGTTAGTAAGTAATTAGTTTGTTGTAGCTACTTTTGATTTATCTATTACTTCAATTTCTGGAATTTTTTCAGACGTTCTATTAGCAAATGGTAAAGGTCCCAAACCAATTGTCCAAGCAAGCAAAGGTATTTTGCTGATTAGGATGGCAAGCGCTAATACAACACTCAAAGTCAAAGTGTATTTAAATAAAACAAGTTGGTAAGGTGCAAATTCAACACCTTTAAGGAATATATCTATGATGTCTATTACAGCAGGGTGCATCAGGTAGGTACCAAAAGTGAATTTTGAAAAATCACTTATTTTTTCTGGCCATCTGAAATGCTGTGTACCAAGGAATAACAGAATTACACCGATTGGCAGTAATCCATGAGCATAGTAAATGGCGCCAATTTTAGGAATATATGATCCTACTTCAATACTTTGAGCGGCATGAGTCAGTTTAATGATGAAGAATATGCTGACTGCTAATAAACCGAACATAAATATCTTTTTCGAGAGTTCTTCTTCAAACTTTTTTTGCCAAAGGCCTAAGATGCTATAAGCCGCAAAACCGTAGCCAATATACGAAAGTACTTTTATTCCTCTAATTAAATATTCGAGGGTGTTTCTATCACTGATATTTCCCCATATCCATGTGCTCATGCTCAAGTTAAACGCTAAAAAAGGAACAACCAGTAAACCCAAAATAGGTGCTTTTAATGCTAATTTAAATATTGGGTGAAAAAGGAAAATCAAGAATATCGTTGGAATAAAGTGCATATGGTATTGAGACTTGCCCAATAAGAAATAACTCGCCCAGGTATCTGGTCTGGTTAATTTCTCAAGCATCGGATCGAGATAACCAAAAGCATTCGCCTTTATCAGTACAAAGAATGCGTAAAAGAACGTCCAGAATACAAAAGGAACCAACAATCGACGCATCTGTAACTTCATGGTTGCGCCATACGGCATAGGCTTCCTTTCTAATTTAAAAGCCAATAAGAACAAAGAAACCAGGATGAAAAATTCAGTGCTCGCTAGTTCCGCAGTAGTTCTCATCAATACGGGGAAAACCCTTTCACTGACATCATAATCAATGAAAGCCTTTCCCTTAGGATCGGTAGTTGTGTGAATTCCGATGATGCTGAAAGCAGCGGCTAGTCTGGATATATCTAACCAGTTCATTCTGATTGAGCTCATTGCTTTTGCACCCTTAAATTCGCTACCATATGTTTTATATTGAGGTCTCGAATTCCAGGATATTGACCCGTTTCATGCGCTTTTTTAAACCAGCTTTCTATGGTTATCGCTAATTTTTCATCAGCCATAATTACCTGGAAAGATGTAAAAGCATTCTTTTTTGCTCTATTGGTTAACTCTTTATTCCATATGTTTTGTTTATTTCCGAGAGAATATTTCGGCCAATAATTCTTTTCACGATATTCTAGTAAGTAATAGCTATGATTCTCCAAAGGAGTATTGAGTGATCCTGAAATTTTGAATTTATTGCCTACTGATGATTGATTTTTAGGAGTTATAATCTCGGCATAATCTGTTTTAACTCCAACCGTATTAAAATTAATGTCGCTAATCAGTACGACTAATAAAAATACTAATGAAGATAAAAGTATCGGAAATATAAAGATACTGAATAACAATAATCCGCGCTTTTTAGAATTACTTCTATCCTCCGGCATAGTTATTGTGGTTGATGCAAGTTGAAGACTCATAGTTATTAGTTTTTTGTTATATATTGGGCAATGCCTTATTTGAATTTTTTATAATTAAAAGTCACTAAATTTATATCTATTCTTGTGTGCAAACTATTTTACACTAGTAGTCTGAATCTTGACTTAACTGAAGGTGATTTTTGTTGTTTTTATTGAATGAGTTTTTAGTTGTGTTTCACGCAAATTTAAAAAGAAATCAGTATCTTTTACGAATCATGAAATGCTGCCAACCAATTGAGAATTCTTTGATCAGCCCAATACGTTGCAGCCCAGGGATATTTACCTGAAATAAAGCCAACATGTCCCCCTGATTTCGAAAGTTCAAAACTTACACTTTCCGAAATTTCATGAGCCTTGGGTGGTGTGCTTTCCCACATAAAAGGGTCATCGACTGCATGTATTATCAAGGTTGGTTTTTTTATAGTTGATAAGAATTGATGACTACTAGATTTTGTATAATAGTCATCTGCATTTTCAAACCCATGAAGTGGGGCTGTAATTTTGTCATCGAATTCGAAAAAAGTATTTACTTGTTCAATATTTTCCACCAAACCTAAGCTAATTTTAGAGTTTTTTTCTTTATATTTATTTTGACAACTACTGATTAGATGCTTCTGGTATACCCGTGAAAAACTTTTTTCGAGTCTATCCGCAGCATCTCTTAATTTGAATGGTACAGAAACCGCAATAGCAGTAGTTGTGTTAGCAGCTTGCTTTTGTTCACCAAGCCATTTGAGTAATACATTACCGCCTAAAGAAAAACCAATCACGGCAAAAGGAAATTGTTGATATTTTTCTTTTATATGTTCTATCACCGTTTGTAAGTCAGAACTATCACCACTGTGATAACTTCTTTCTAATCTATTAATTTCTCCGCTGCAGCCTCTAAAATGCATAAAGCAGACACCATAGCCATTCTCATCGAGTAGCTTGATTAGAGGTTTAGCATAATGTGACTCTAAGGTTCCTTCGAGTCCATGCAATATGAGAACAATAGGTTTTTCCTCGATATTGTTAGTTGACGATATATCGATAAAGTCACCATCAATTAATTCTAACCGGTCTGTATTTAATACTATATCTGGTCTTAGTTTAAAAAACGTTGGCCATAGTGTTTGCAGATGTGGGTTGGGTAACCACCAAGCTGGTCTAAAATCACTTTTTACTATCGGCATATATAAAAGTATCGATCAATTAAATTTGAATGTATAAACATTAATATCATAATCATCCTTTGAAGCGCTCTTTTTAAAGCCCAAAGAAGCCATCAGATTATCCATTGATGTATTATTTTTAAGCACGGTACCTTCGATTATCTTTCAGATCACGATCTTTTACATGCTCTATAAGAATTAGCATCAACTGTCTCGCCAAACCTAATCCCTGATACTTATCTGCAATAGCAATTGCAAACTCACAGCTTTGTTTGTCGGGATTGATCACGTACCGACTTACGCCGATTAATTTTTCTTTATCCGTTTTTTTGCAAAAAGGCGCCAAAGGCCATTTCCCTGTCGTAATCAAGCTTGGTGAAACGAGATAGCATTTCGGGTGTTAGATCATTAACTACATGCATAAATCTAAAATATTTTGATTCACGAGACATGCTATTTATGAACTCAATTTCAGCTTTTGCGTCCTCTGCACGAATAGGTCGCATCTCTACCTGTTTTTTATTCTTAATAGTTATGTGTCTTCGCCAATCAGAGGGGTAAGGATGAATCGCTAAATGAGAAAATCGTTTGTTATCCTGGTTAGCTTTTTGGATGATGATTTGCACATCATTAACCACCGCCTGATTTTCATCAAGTACTAAAGGATTGATTGATAATTCGAAAATCTGGGGTAAATGGATTGCTATCTCAGATACTCTGATCATGACTTCTCGTAATTTTTCTCTGTTTGCGGCAGGCAAGTTACGATACTTGTTTAAAATTAAACTTACTTGAGTATTATTAATTAACTCTTCTGCGAATCTTCTATTCAAAGGGGGTAGCTGTATGGCTCTATCGGTAACGGCAGGGGATTGAGTTCCACCTGGTCCAAAACTGATTACCGGACCAAAAGCCGGATCATTTAAAATACTAATATTTAATAGTCTTCCATTTGGGGGAGCATTCATTTTTTCTACTATAATGCCATCGATGACGATTTTAGGATTTAACGTAGAGATACTCTTTTTGATTTTTAAATAAGCCTTCTTAAGCATTTTTGCATTTTGAATATTGACTATAACGCCGCCAACATCAGATTTATAAGTAAGGTGTTGGGTGTCGATTTTTAACACCACGGGATAACCAATTTCTTCTGCAATTCGAAATGCATCTGCTTGAGACTCAGCATGCATCGATGGAATGCTATTAATGTGAAATGCTTTCAGCAATCGGATTGAATCCATTTTGGATAGAACATTACGTTTCTGCTTAAGATTAGTTTCGATAATTTCGGTGGCTGCTGCTACATTGGGTGGTAATAGCTTTTTCAAAGGGTAAGGTATCTGTAACTGACGTTGCTTATTCTCTAAGTGATTACAAAGAAAGCTAAAAGCATCTATTGCCGCTTCTGGAGTGCGGTAATTAGATACTTTTTGTTCGGTTAAAACGCGTCGTCCTTGCCCACCAGAAGCTGTCCCCAACCAAATAGCTAATACAGGTTTTTTTGTAGCTTTAACCACTTTTGCAATTTCTGTAGCCACTTCCAAACTATCAAACATGGGGTTTGGCGCTAAGATAATGGCAATAGCATCAACTTCTTTGCTCGCTAATAATAACTTGATGCTTTGCGCATAGAAATTAGCGATATTTTCTTGATCAAATATAATAACCGCATTTTCACAGCTAAGTAGGGTCTTAGACATTTTTTTAAGATCAGCGACTAGAGGAGTACTTAGTTTGTTAGTTGCTATACCTAAATCTCTCAGTCGGTCATTGGCTAACATCGTGGTTCCATAACCATTTGAGACAATAGCTAGTTTATTTCCCTTGGTACGTTGGTTGCTCGCCAGAATTTTAGCCGCAGTGTATAAATGGGTTAGGGTCGGCACATAATCAGCTCCAGCTCTTAAAACTGCGGCACGAAAAACATCATCCATTGCGCGCACATCATGGGTTTTAGAGATGGCATCACTATAACTTCCGTTATCATGCGATGATTTCAAAATTACAACGGGTTTACGCATAGCGGCAGCTTTTAGTGCGCTCATAAAACGTCTTGAATTGACTACCTGATTAAGATGAATGACGATACTGCTGGTCTTATAATCATTTGCAAGAAAATCCAGGATATCAGACAGATCAATATCGACCGCCATGCCGTGTGAGATAATAGAAGAAAAGCCAATCTGCTCAGTCTCTGCCCAATCAACAATACTGCTGCAAACGGAGCTCGAGCGTGACACTAAAGCAAGCTTTCCAGTTTGAATTTTATTATCGGTAACGCTAGCGTTGAAATTTGTAGAAGGACGCACTAAAGCTGTAGCATTGGGGCCTAATAGTCTGACATTGACTTCTGCAGCAGTCTTGTACAATGATTTCATTCTCGACGTTATTTCTAATTTGTAAGAGTTTTGGTAATGAGTCATCACCAATGCATTTGCAATCCCTTGCTTGGCACATTCCCGGATCACTTTTTTTACGGTTTTCAAAGGACTAACAATAATTGCGAGATCTATTTGCTCTTCTACATTAGTGATTTTTTTATAGCAGGGTGTTTGCAATATCTCCTTATGTCCTGGGTTAACAAAATAGAGTTTGCCAGTGAATTGTTTATGTAGCTTCCTGGTAATTAAAGCGGCTAGTGTTTTTTCAGTTTCACTGGCTCCAATAATAGCGATTGAAGTGGGATCAAATAATGTTTTTAGATAATGATCAGACATAAATTATGTTGTCTTGTTAAATAAAGAAATCATAACAAAAGTAGAAATTTTAAACGTAGATCATGGGATGTTTTAAGTGTTTTTTTAATGACAATAGTCAAAGCTTATGAACTTATTCAATTTACTTGGTAAATAATTCTTAAGTAAGTTGGCAAAAACTAAAAATAGTAGCTAGTCTTCAACAAAAACAACAATTATTAAAAACCAAAATGCAGAATCTGTACGTCTAAAAGTCGCTAGGAGAAATTATTGATGCAAACAGCTTATATCACTCACCCTGATTGTTTGAGACATGAAATGGTTGAGTATCATCCAGAATGTCCGCAACGTTTAACGGCGATCGAAGATCAGCTGTCTGCTAAAGGTTTAATGGATTTTTTGCGATATTACGAAGCACCTAATGCAACTATTTTACAATTAGAAAGAGCGCATGATAAAAAGTTTGTTGAAGAAATCTATAACCATTCTCCACTCGAAGGTTTACGTCATGTAGATCCCGATACCTGTATGAATCCCTTTACCCTGGAAGCCGCGCAACGTTCTGCAGGTGCTGGTATTTTAGCTACAGATTTAGCTGTTTCCGGAGAAATGAAAAGGGCATTTTGTAATGTGCGCCCCCCGGGACATCATGCAGAGAAAGACGCGGCGATGGGGTTTTGTTTTTTCAACAACGTTGCTGTTGCTGCATTGCATGCTATTGAGCATCATAAATTGAATCGTGTTGCGATTGTTGACTTTGATGTCCATCACGGTAATGGTACCGAAGATATTTTATCGCATAATCCGCACGTCTTGTTCTGTTCAACTTACCAACATCCTTTCTACCCCGGTTATGCCGGTAAATCCATGGAAGAATTGATGGTCAATGTGCCGTTGCCAGCAGGAACCAAGGGGCCTGATTATCGAAAAGCGGTTGAAGAAAACTGGCTTCCAGCATTAAGAAAATTCAAGCCAGAAATTATATACATATCAGCGGGTTTCGACGCACATATCGATGATGATATGGGTGGATTCAGTCTTATGGATAGCGACTACATCTGGGTGACCGATCAGATTTGTAAAGTTGCCGATGAATTTTCACAGGGCAGAGTCATTTCCATGCTTGAAGGTGGTTATGACCTTACCTCACTTGGCCGCTGTGCAACTGAACATGTACGCGTACTGATGGGGCTGCATCATATATAATTATTGAATAAAAATGCCTCAAAAGTAGGGGGGTGACTTAAAATATAAATAGTCGTTATTCCCAGAAATCTTCAGGTTCATTTTGATCGCATTTCAAACAATTAAGTTGCTTCCCTAGTTTGCTCGTTCTTCCTGATTCAGAAACTACCCAGGGGCGATTAATAAATGGTGGTTGGTGACGCACATGTTGCCCATGATGACAATCGAGTTCTGCTACCCAGTCATTTTCTTCATCTAAGTGAAAACCTGTTATCTTACGTTTCATGGAGTTTTACAAGCATAATAAACGGATGACTAGTTGGCCAAGTGGCATGTTTATAAAAAGAATAATTGTGCCTGTTTTACTATACTAAATCCATTAGACTGTATTTTCTAGTCATACCAAGAGAAGAGGTTGTTATGTCGGCGAATCTAAAAGAAGAATCCAACTATCAAGCTCCCAGTGTTTGTCCTTTAGATTGCCCCGATGCCTGCAGTCTTGCTGTCGAAGTCAAAGATGGCAAACTGCTTAAAATAAAGGGATCAACTGCAAATCCCATGACCAAAGGCGTTATCTGCGGCAAGGTCACAAAATACTACCCAGATTTTGTGCACGGTAAACGTCGTTTAACAAAACCGTTAAAAAGGGTGGGAGCAAAAGGTACAAATCAGTATCAGCCGATTTCCTGGGATGAAGCCTTGGATCTTTGCTATGAAGGCATCCAGAAAGGCATCAAAGAATTTGGCGCTGAATCTGTAATGCCACTCAACTATGCCGGGCCACATGGGCAATTATCCGGTGGTTCGATGGATATGCGTTTCTTTTATAAATTAGGTGCTACACAGCTAGATAGACCTCCATTGTGCGCAGGTGTACGTGGTTTATCCTATCGTTCATTGTTTGGCAACCATGTTGCGATGTCCCAGGAACAGGCTGAGTATTCAGACCTGATTGTTCTATGGGGTACTAACACCAGCACCACCTATTTACATTTGATGAAAATCATCAAAAAGGCGCGTGATAAAGGGGCGAAAGTCATTGTAATCAACCCAGAGCGAATCAAAATCGCCGAAAGTGCAGATTTATATTTACAAATAACTCCTGCATCTGATGCTTATCTTCGCACTGGCTATGGCAGCAAAGTTCAATAAACTAGGAATGATCGACAAGAGCAAGTTAGTAAACAAGGTATCTGGTGTCGATGAATATCTTGAAGCCGCTGCTCAATATGCATTTAAACAAATACCTGAAGTTTGTGGTCTGGATAAATCAGATATTGAGAAGTTCATAGAGCTGTTTAGAAATGCCAAAAGAATATCAATGCAAACAGGCGTAGGACTCGAACGCTCTAAAAATGGTGGATCAGCCATACGTTCAGCAATGACATTACCTGTATTGTTAGGTCATTATGGAAAAAAAGGCCAAGGACAAATTGGCTATCATTCACCCGCCTATCCTAAAACAACGGATAAACTGCAACGTCCCGACTTATTAGAAAAGCCAACACGTACATTTAACATCGTTGACGCTGCAGATCATATATTGGGTAAAAATTGGGATAAAACCAGAGGGTAAAAATAAGGCTAAAAGTAGGGGGGTGCCAATTAAATCTGTGTTTATCTATAACCATAATCCTGTTGCAGTACATCCAGATCAAAATAAAATGATCAAGGCTTTGAGCCAGAAAGATGTGTTTGTTATTGGTTGTGATATCACTATGACGGATAGCATGAAGTACGCAGATGTGATTCTTCCAGCATGTAGTAGCTTTGAGCACAATGATGTGTATTTAGGATACGGCCATAACTACGCACAACGCGCTGAGCCTGTCATTTCTGCCAGTAGGAGACGCTTTACCGAACACAGAGATATTTAGACGCCTGAGTAAGCGTTTTGGCTTTGACGAGCCTGCCTTTACAGAAACTGATGCTGAGCTTCAGGAACAAGCCATGGATTTATCTTCAGAAGGGTTTGAAGCAAATACAGTGTCAGAGATTATCAACTGAATTCAGCATTAAGCACCATCGATAAAGATCATATCTGGTTATCTGATATGTCGGCTGATGAAAAAGTCACGCTTTTCAATGAAGAATTAGAAGCAGAATATGCGTATGGTTTGCCTCGATATGAACCAGTCAATAAAGACAAGCCTTTTACTTTGATAACGGCGGCAGCTTTTAATCGTTCGAATTCAACCTTTGGTGGAAGCGATACTCAAATGGAAAAAGTTTCGATTAACCCGGAAGATGCCTCAAGATTGGAGATAAACTCTGGAGACAAAGTTAAATTGCATAATCACAAGGGTGAAGTTGTGTTACTTGCTGAAGTTACCGATAAAGTAGCATCCGGAGTTTTGTTCAGCCCCAAAGGCGCATGGTGCGAAACTAGTCCCACAGGACAAACAGTAAATGCATTAATTGACAGCCATTGTAAAACAGATATTGGTAATGGGGCTGCATTTTATGACACCTATGTAGATATTAGTGTAATTTAAAATCACTTTTCCAGATGTAAAAACCCCTAAGGTAATTTCTGATTAAGTCGATAATAAATTATTCAACTTGATTTAAAGTTGCCTAAAAGTGGGGGGGTGTATTTATATTAAAAATAAACCACTTACACGGGTTCAAAAGCGTGTATTTAGGTACTATTTCCGTACCATTCTGATATACTCCCCTGCAGTTTTTTAAGAAGCATTTTTGTTTCTAAATCAACCTGGCAAATACGTTAAAAATACTCAAAAAAGAACCCCAATAATATGGCTGAATTCGCGAAAGAAATTATCCCGATTAATCTTGAAGATGAGATGCGTAAATCCTATCTAGAATACGCTATGAGCGTTATTGTAGGTCGAGCATTACCTGATGTTCGTGATGGTTTAAAACCCGTTCATCGTCGTGTTTTATTTGCGATGGGTGAACTTCGCAATGATTTCAACAAGCCTTATAAAAAATCAGCCCGTATCGTCGGTGATGTTATCGGTAAATATCACCCACATGGTGATACTGCGGTTTATGACACCATGGTTAGAATGGCACAGCCATTTTCGATGCGTTATATGCTCATTGATGGTCAGGGTAACTTTGGTTCGGTAGATGGTGATTCACCTGCGGCGATGCGTTATACGGAAGTCCGTATGTCGAAGATTGCGCATGAGTTAATGGCTGATCTTGAAAAAGAAACGGTTGATTTTCAGGGCAACTACGACGAATCTGAATTCGAGCCGGTGGTTTTCCCAACCCGCTTACCAAATCTGCTATTAAACGGTTCTTCTGGTATCGCTGTAGGTATGGCGACCAATATTCCACCGCACAACATTACAGAAGTAATAAACGCCTGTGTGGCATTAATCGATGACTCAACGCTAAGCATCGATGATTTGATGCTACACCTGCCTGGTCCTGATTTTCCAACAGCTGGCGTGATTAACGGTGCTCATGGCATCAAACAGGCTTATCACACGGGTAAAGGCAGCGTAAAAATACGCGCAGTTGCTGATTTTGAGACGGATAAAAAAGGCCGCGAGAAGATCGTAGTCACTCAACTTCCTTATCAGGTAAACAAAGCACGTCTGATCGAGAAGATTGCTGAACTCGTTAAAGATAAGAAAATAGAAGGGATTTCAGAGCTACGTGACGAGTCTGATAAAGACGGCATGCGCATGGTTATCGAACTTAAGCGTGGTGAAGTCGCTGAAGTTATCTTGAATAATCTCTACAAACAAACTCAGATGCAGAATAGTTTCGGCATCAATATGGTGGCTTTGATTGATGGCGCTCCGAAGCTGTTCAATCTTAAAGAGATCATCGAAGCGTTTATTCGCCATCGTCGTGAGGTGGTTACACGTCGTACCATTTTCTTACTGCGTAAAGCTCGAGAACGCGCCCATATATTAGAAGGTTTGGCGGTTGCTCTAGGTAATATCGATGAAGTCATAGCGTTAATCAGAGCATCAGCAAATCCTGCTGAAGCCGTGAAGCATTACTAAGTCGTTCATGGAAAGCTGACATCGTTTTAGAAATGCTGGAACGTGGCGATTCCAGTGTGGCACGTCCAGAAAACCTGGATCCTAGATATGGCCTTAAAGATGACGGTTACTGGTTAACGGATGTTCAAGTTAAAGCAATTCTTGATCTTCAACTACATCGCTTAACCGGTCTGGAAAAAGACAAAATACTTGGTGAATACAAAGAGTTACTGACTACTATTGTTGATTTACTTGATATCTTGGCGAGCCCTGAGCGTTTGATGCGCGTTATCCGTGAAGAGCTGATCGAAATGCTCGAAAAGTATGGCGATGAGCGTGTTACTAAAATCAATGCAGTAGGTGAAGATCTGGGTGATATCGACTTAATTCCTGAAGAAGATGTTGTGGTAACACTTTCTCATGAAGGCTATGCAAAAGCACAACCAATTGATACTTATCGTGCGCAACGTCGTGGTGGTCGAGGTAAGTCAGCGACCAAGATGAAAGATGAAGATTTCATCGAAAAATTATTTGTTGCGAGTACCCATGATACTGTTCTGTGCTTCTCGTCTAAAGGTAAAGTTTACTGGCTAATGGTTTATCAATTGCCCATGGCAAGTCGAACTTCGCGCGGTAGACCGATCATAAACTTATTACCTCTGGATGAAGATGAAAGCATTCAGGCTATCTTACCGATTCGTGAATATGAAGATGATAAGTACATCTTTATGGCCACAGAAAACGGTACGGTGAAAAAGACAGAATTAAAAGCATTCTCAAATCAACGCGCTTCTGGAATTATCGCCATAGATTTACGCGACGACAATAAACTGGTTGATGTAGCGCTCACTGAAAAAGATGATGAAGCGATGTTGTTTACCACGCAAGGTAAGGCAATCCGCTTCAAAGAATCTGATGTGCGCGGCATGGGCCGAACTGCAGCTGGTGTGCGTGGTATTAAGATGCCTGCTGGTCATAAGGTAAATGCCTTAATCGTACTCCGTGAAGGTCGTTTATTGATGGCTACTGAGAACGGCTATGGAAAACGTACTGAAGTAGAAGAATTTTCTAATCAAAATCGTGGCGGTAGTGGTGTCATTGCAATCCAGACTTCTGAGCGTAATGGAGCAGCGATTGGTGCAGTTCAAGTAACAGATGATAATGAAATCATGTTGATCACCAATGGCGGTATCTTGGTAAGAACTTCAGTGGTTGATGTATCTGTAGTCGGAAGAAACACGCAAGGTGTCCGTCTAATCAAACTGGGTGAAGGTGAAAAACTTACTCAGCTTGAGCGCATTGAATCTATGGATGATGATAGTCGATGAAGATTTGAACGATGAATCTGCCGATGGCTCAGATGACAATTCAGTAACGGCTTCGGATAATAGCGCAAGTGATGATTCTACTGAGGGCTCTAATTCCAATAATGATGATATCGCTGAAGATTCAAACGACGAGTCACCGGAATAAAAAATGCCCTAAAAGTAGGGGGGTGACTTTTAATTTATTTGAGTCACCCCTTTTCCATTTGAGGATAACATAATCGTTAATATGTCCATTACTTGAATCAGGTAGACAGTGCTGACTTCCTGTTTATTTTTCTTTCTTAATACTATTTCAGTATTTTTCAAAACAATTAAAATAAAGCATCATTTTTCACTACAATCGTTGTGCTAGCGATTTTCTATTTAGCAAAACCCATATTCATCGAAGTAATTCCAAACAGTGATTTGGAATAAAGTTACAATTAATATATTTACAACGAATAACATTTACAAAGAACAGAAGGATTAAGCCATGAAGCGTAAATACAACTTTAGTGCTGGGCCAGCAATGCTGCCGCAAGCGGTTCTAGAGCAAGCCCAGGCTGAATTATTGGATTGGAATGGTACTGGTCAATCGGTGATGGAGATGAGTCATCGAGGCAAAGACTTCATGAGCATTGCTGAAACAGCAGAAGCTGATTTACGGGAAGTGATGAATATCCCGGATAATTACAAAGTACTTTTTTTGCAAGGTGGTGCCACCTCTCAATTTGCAGCAATTCCTCTTAACTTATTACGTGGCAAGGAAAGTGCTGATTATGTAAATACCGGCATTTGGTCCACCAAAGCCATTACAGAGGCTAGCCGCTATTGTTTGGTTAATGTAGTAGCCAACTCTGAGAGTAACAATTTTACCTCAATACAACCCTTTGAAACCTGGGATACGAATGCTGATGCGGCTTATTTACACTACACACCTAATGAAACGATTGCGGGTGTAGAATTTCCCTGGATACCGGAAACCGGAGAAACCCCACTGGTTGCTGATATGTCGTCAAATATACTTTCACGTCCCGTAGATGTCAGTAAATTTGGACTGATATATGCCGGAGCACAGAAAAACATTGGACCAGCAGGATTGACCATAGTGATCGTTCGCGAAGATCTGATTGGAGATGCGATGGATATCACACCAACCATGTTGAATTATGACGTTCATGCGAAAAATGGATCCATGTATAACACACCATCAACATACGCATGGTATTTGGCCGGCTTGATTTTTAAATGGTTAAAAGATCAGGGCGGACTTGATCATATGGAAACAGTTAATCGACGAAAAGCAGAGCGAATTTATAGCTATATTGATAGTTCTGACTTTTATGCTAACCCGGTAGATAAAGCATATCGTTCTATCATGAATATTCCATTTACATTAGCCAACTCTGAGTTAAACGATAAATTTCTAGATAAAGCAGTAGCTAGAAATTTAGTCTACCTGAAGGGGCATAAGTCTGTTGGTGGAATGCGCGCTAGTATTTATAATGCGATGCCCGAACAGGGTGTAATTGAGTTGGTTGACATGATGAAAGAATTCGAAAAAGAGTTCGGTTAATACTTAATATAAGATTTGATATTTATCAATACAAACAAACTAGCATCTTAATCAGCTTAATAGAGTGTTTATAATATTAGGTTTTGTTTAATGGGTAGTTTGTAAAAGATGAAAGATTCAGATGTAATGTTTAATATGATTTTTGGTTGGAGTATGGTGGTTTTAGCAGTCTTACTAATATCCGTTTTAGTGTTCTATATCAAAAGCTTATTGGTTTTTAAAAATGCGAAGATAATCAAAGGGAAGGTTATTGATTTAATGGATATCGGTGAACTAGATTTACCAACAATAGAATACCAGTTAAATGGAGAAACATTGCATTTTAGATCAAAAACAGCCATAAAGACGCTTTCTGTAGGACAAGCGTTAGATATACAAATAGGTAACGCTGATGAGCCGAGAATTTTAGAAAAGGATAGCTCTGAAAAATTACCAATGGTTATCTATGTAATCTTTGCATTAGTGATAATTTTTGGTATTAAAGCGGTTAGCTTTTTACAGTCTCTTGCGACATAAAAATTTAAATTTTTAATTGGATATTGAATGGATAATAACGAAGGAAAGAAATCATCTGAAAACTTGATAGATAAAGCAGATGGTGCGAATGCAGATATTAATAAAAAGTTATTAGAAATTCGTGATTCAATAGATGCTATTGATGATCAGGTTTTAGAATTACTCTCTAAACGTGCACAGTGTGCTGAAAAAGTTGCACAGATTAAACGAGAAGCAGGGGATGTTGATCTTTGGTTTTACCGACCGGAAAGAGAGGCACAAATTTTAAACCGCGTGAGCGAAAATAACCCAGGTCCACTTAAAAACGAGAGAATAACGGCAATTTTTCGTGAAATCATTTCTTCCTGTTTAGCCCTGGAACAAAGCATTAAGGTTGCTTTTCTTGGCCCTAATGGCACATTTTCACAGGAAGCATCGAAGAAACATTTTGGCCATGCGGTTGAAACCGTTCCAATGGGATCAATTGGACAGGTATTTAAAGAAGTAGAAAATGGCACTGTGGATTACGGTGTTGTTCCGATTGAGAATTCTACTGAAGGGGTTATTTCGTATACTCTAGATGTATTTATGCATTCACCATTGAAGATCAGTGGTGAAGTAACACTTCGTATTCATCAAAATTTGATGACAGTTAGCAAAGACTGGCAAAATATTAAACGCGTATACTCACATCAACAATCCCTGGCACAGTGTCGTCAGTGGTTAAGTGATAATCTACCAAACGTTGAACAAATTCCCGTTTCGAGCAATACAGAGGCCGCCAGAAGAGCGAAAGAAGATCCCGAATCAGGGGCAATTGCAGGTGCATTGGCTGCTCAAATCTACGATCTTGATATTGCACATAGTAATATCGAAGACAGTAAAGATAACACCACTCGCTTTTTAGTAATTGGTAAACAGGATGTACCTCAGTCGGGTAGAGATAAGACAACTTTAATGATTTCTGCCAAGAATCGCTCTGGTGCGCTATATCATTTATTAGCACCGCTTGCAGCGCATGGTTTAGACATGACTCGCATTGAATCCCGGCCCTCAAGAAATGCCAATTGGGAATATTACTTTTTTATGGACATAGATGGTCACTCAAGTGAGCCTAATGTGGCGAAAGCGCTTGAAGAATTGGCTGAAGAGTCAGAGCTAATTAGAGTTCTTGGCTCATATCCTAAAGCCATTCTTTAACTCATCTTCAATATCATTGATAACGATTATGACTAATAAATACAAATCACTGGCTGTAAGTGGTGTTCAAAGTTTACAACCTTACCTGCCTGGCAAACCCATAGAAGAATTAGAACGAGAGATGGGTGTAAGCAATACACTCAAACTTGCTTCAAATGAAAACCCTATGGGTCCAAGCCCATTTGTAATGAAAGCATTGAATCAAGCCAAAGAAAAAATTGCACTTTATCCCGACGGCAATGGTTTTATTCTTAAGCAAAAGTTATCAGAAATGCTCAAGGTTAGTCAGCAGCAAATTACTTTGGGTAATGGCTCTAATGATGTTTTGGATATGATTGCCAGAGCCTTTCTGTGTGAAGGCCGTGAAGCGATCTATTCACGCTATGCTTTTGCCGTATACCCAATTAGCATTCAATCTGTAAATGCTACTGCTAAAGTCGCTGAAGCTTTACCGGTAGATCATGAGACAAATCCATACGGCCATGATTTGTCAGCAATGAAGGCGTTAATCTCTGATAAAACTCGAGTAATTTTTATAGCCAATCCGAATAATCCCACAGGTACCTGGTTAAAGTCAGATGAATTGCATGATTTTATCTCAAGTGTGCCTAAGGATATTATTGTAGTTGTAGATGAAGCATATTTTGAATATGTAAAAGAACATGAATATCCTGATACGGTTCAATGGTTGGAAGAATTCTCTAATTTAATCGTTACTCGCACTTTTTCTAAAATCTATGCACTAGCAGGATTACGTGTTGGTTATGCGATATGTAACGAAGAAATTGCTGATTTGCTCAATAGGGTAAGACATCCATTTAACGTAAATTCTATGGCTTTGGAAGCTGCGAATGCGGCACTGGATGATCACGAACATCTTAAAAACTGTGTTGAAATTAATACCAAAGGAATTAAATTCTGGCGAGCTGCCTGCCAATATCGAGGTTTGGATTATATTCCAACTGTGGGTAATTTCATTACCATAGATATGGAGCAAACTGCAGTACCTATTTATGAGGCTATGCTAAGAGAAGCGGTAATCGTTCGTCCGATCCCTAACTATGGTTTACCCAATCATTTACGTATCACCATTTCCTTCCCAGAAGAAAACCAACGTTGCCTAGATGCATTGGATGTTGCTTTAGAGCAATACCCCATCGATGATTAACCAAAACCAGCTATACGATTAATCGCCTGGCTGTTTATAGCCAGACAATTTATAACCATGCAGTTAATAGCCAATCAATTAAAAAAAGAGCCAAACATGAATAGTTTTTACCATGATTAAAAAATTAACCATATTTGGTGTTGGACTCATCGGCGGATCACTGGCATTAGCGCTCAAAAAGGCGGGATATTGCGAGCAGATCATTGGCTGTAGTCGTAGTGAAGATCATCTACAAAGAGCGATAGACCTCGGAGTTATTGATGAATACACCCTGGATCCTATCGAAGCTGTGCAGGCTGCTGATGTGGTATTACTTGCCGTTCCTATTCGCGCAATTCCATTCATATCTAAAAACAATTGTTCCTCATTTAGGTCCAAACACAATTGTGACAGATGCAGGTAGTGCCAAAGGTAGTGTATTAGCTGCTGCAAAGGAAGCGTATGGTGGTGTTCTTCCTGCAAACTTTGTTGCAGGTCATCCTATTGCAGGTCGTGAAAAAAGTAGTGTTGAAGCTGCAATAGATGATTTATACATTGATCATAAGGTGATACTTACCCCTACCAGTGAAACAAGTAGTGAAGCAGTTTTACGCATTAAAGAAATGTGGCAAATTGCGGGGGCTACGGTTGAAACCTTAGCGGTTCAACAACATGATGATGTATTAGCAGCAACCAGCCATCTGCCTCACGTTTTGGCCTATTCCTTTGTAAATACTTTATCCAAATCGGAATACGGTGATGCCGTTTTTGATTATACCGCAGGTGGTTTTGAGAGTTTTTCGCGCACTGCATCAAGTGACCCTGTTATGTGGCGAGATATTTGCTTAGACAATAAAAAGGCTATTCTAGCGGTACTAGACAAGTATCAACAAGATCTCGCTGGTCTTCGTGATTTAATACAAGATGCTGATGCTGATGCTATTGAAAAATTATTTGCTGATGCAAAAGCAACCCGTGATGGCATAATTAAATCATAACATTTAGTTAAAATATTAAGGATAACCCCGCACCAATGTCCAACTCAGTTACATTCAAAACAACTCCTAATGGAAAACTATCTGGATCACTTCGAGTTCCCGGTGATAAATCGATTTCTCATCGTTCTATTATGCTGGGTTCACTTGCCGAAGGGATTACTCACGTTACCGGATTTTTGACGGGAGAAGATTGTATCGCAACGATGAATGCTTTTTGTAAGATGGGTGTCGAAATTGATGGACCTATGGGTGAGGAGGGTAACAGAAGTTACTATCCATGGAGTTGGCATGCACGGCTTAAAACAGCCTGACTCAGAATTGGACATGGGAAATAGCGGAACAGCAATGCGTCTAATGACCGGATTGCTAGCAGGACAAAGTTTTGATTCGACTTTAATTGGTGATGAATCCTTATCTTCACGTCCAATGAATAGAATCACAAAACCCCTTAAAAGTATGGGGGTGGTTATAGAAACAGATAAAGATGGAACTGCTCCTTTAAACATCAAGGGAGGGCATAAACTTACAGGTATTCATTATGATATGCCTGTAGCAAGTGCTCAGGTGAAATCTGCTATTTTACTCGCAGGTCTTTATGCCGAGGGTGAATCAAGTGTCACAGAGCCGGGTATCACGCGTGATCATTCTGAACGCATGCTCAGAGGCTTTGGGTACGAAGTGATTACTGACGGTAACCGAATGAGTTTACAGGGCGGTGGTAAACTGACTGCCTGTGATATAGACGTACCCGCTGATATTTCATCTGCTGCATTCTTTATGGTAGGCGCAAGCATAGCTGAAGGATCAGACATAACGCTTCAACATGTTGGGGTAAATCCTACTCGTACCGGTGTGATAGATATACTGAAATTAATGGGCGCCGATATTACGCTTTCCAACCAATACGAAGTTGGTGGAGAACCTGTAGCTGATATTCGTATTCGTTCCGCTAAGCTAAAAGGGATTCACTTTCCGGAAGAACTTGTTCCGCTGGCAATCGATGAATTCCCGGTGCTTTTTATAGCCGCAGCTTGTGCAGAGGGTGAAACACGTTTAACCGGAGCAGAAGAGTTACGAGTCAAAGAAAGTGACAGAATTCAGGTAATGGTCGATGGCTTGGTAAGCTGTGGTATTGATGCCGTATCAACTCCTGATGGCCTTATTATCCAGAGTGGTCAATTAACATCAGGAACAGTTGAAAGTCACGGTGATCATCGAATCGCAATGGCATTTTCAATCGCAGGTTTGCGCGCTGATGGCGATATTACTATTAATAACTGTGCCAATGTAAATACTTCATTTCCAGACTTTATTAATTTAGCCAGCGGAGTAGGGTTGAAAATTAGTGCTCTCTAGCATTATTAGGATTATTTAAATAAAACTGAAAAAACCCTCTAAAGTAGGGGGGTGTATACATTTAAACTTTAAGATGGGTTTTAAATATAAATTAAGACGATTGCCATACTACGGCTAATTCATTCACTTGAACGTCTGATTTCCTTGGTTTAATGCTAAATTCTTCGATATCTACATTTTCAATATCATAATCTTCAACCAGGTCATCAATTTTGTCTTCGAGTTCTTCTTCGAGGTCTCTTAAATCCTCTTCAACTTTAGCCACTTTTTCTTTAGCACGCCCTACATCCCCTCTTTCTTTAAGAACACGTGAGCCTGCTCTGCCAATTGAAGCTTTAGATTTACCGAATAGAGCACCTAAAACGGTTATCCCAACATTCAGGAATGAACTGGTGGTATCAGACTCTTCTTTTTCAAGGCTCATAGCATAGCGATCCAGTCGATCAGTTAGAACTTTCTCTTTTTTTGCATAACGTTCCTGTAATACTTCAATTGCCTGTTCTTTTTCATCATTCAAGATGTCTGCAATACGTACCTTGAAATCCCCTAATGACTCATAAGGATTAGAAAAAAGTTTTGGAGAGTCGCAACGATACAGCTCTAATTCATGCTCGTAATACAACCAATCAGTTAAAGATTTTTTTGTATTTCGTAATTGCTTATCTTTGGATACAAAATCCGGCACTTCTGCATAATGCGCTTCATTGGGTGCTTTACTCGGTAGTTTTGTAAAACAGTTATCTTCATCTTCATTGCTAATGGCATTATCCCAGTCTGCTGAAGAGTCGCTTTCAGATAATTCCAAGTTTAAACAGTAATTTTCTTCTTCATCAATACCCTTGGATTGATTAAAGAAGTTGAGCGTACAATCAGCCATTAAACTCGGAATATACTGCTTTGAACCAGTAAGATCAGGCATATAATATTGTGGAATGCTACTGTCCAAGGTGGTGTATTTATCAAATCCTGCGGGGATTTCAGGCGCGCTTATTCTTTCTGCTTTTCGTTCCTGTTTCTTTTCCGAAAGCGCTTTTTGATCCTGCATCAACGCAGATATTTCATCGCGCTTTAAAGGACCTTTAAGATAACTCAACACCCAGCGGGTACTGAATAAACGGATATCATCAAGATGCGCGCTTTTTAAGAAAAATGTGCGTTTTTTCAAGTTTGCCAATAAGGCACGTATTTCATCTTTATTAAAGCTTGAACCTACCTTGCCACCCAAACCATCAATGACCCTGTCAATATCCTGCGTAGTCTGTAATCGTCCTATAAACCAGGTGCCCATATTTGACAGGCCTTTGTAATCAAGGTCAACAGGATTTTGTGTGCTCAATACAATACCTACACCATAAGCTCTGGCTTGTTTTAGCAAGATCAACATTGGCTCTTTGCTAGGAGGGTTTTTTGTTGGTGGGAAAAAGCCGTAAATTTCATCCATATATAACAATGTCTTTAGGGCTGATGTGCCGCTTTGTCTGCGCATCCATGCGACAAATTTATTCAACAAAAGAGTGACAAAAAACATTCGCTCTTCATCACTCAAGTGAGAAATAGAGAATACTGCGACTTTGGCTTTACCATTTTCATCGTACAGTAATTTTTGAATATCGAGCGTTTCACCTTCTAACCAGCTTTTGAAGGTCGGTGAAGCGATTACTGAATTAAATTTAGTCGCAAATTTAAAGCGTTCTGCTTGAGGATAAAAAGCATCTAATGGCAATACTCCAATCTTTTTAAATGGTGGACTGATGATTCTTCCCACTAAATCTTCAAGACTTAAATCATTGCCTTCAAGCCATGAATTTGAAATAAGTTGAGCTAGCAAAATATATTCTTTTGATTCTACCGGATCAGCTTCTATGCCGATTAATGATAGCAAACTGCTGACAGTGGAATTGATATAGGATGAGAATAGAATCGGTGTCATCCATTACTTCTGATGGAGGCGTTTCTAGTGAACTGAGTACATTGATACTAATTCCAGAGCTACTCCCAGGGGTGTAGATGGTTTTTTTAACTGCGGTAAATTTAGCAACTCTGCTGCTGTCTTGATGATGACTTTCTATGCCTTTTTTCCACATGCTGGCAATTTCTTCGGCATACTTGTTAACGTCTTGTTCTTTATTTTTGGCTTCATCGGCAACCCAGGGAGCAAAAGAACTGGGTGAAAATTCTGGATCAGTCAAACACAGATTGCCCATATCACCTTTAGGATCAATCACGATAGAAGGGATATTATCAATCGCGGCTTCTTCAATAATGCCAATACCTAGACCAGTTTTACCGCTTCCTGTCATGCCGATGATGGTGGCATGAGTAGTGAAATTCTTATTTTTTAGAAGTGTAAGGGCTTCGGTAGCTTCCTGAGTGGATTTATCAATATCTTGGCCAAGATAAAAAAGCCCCAGTTTTTCATATGTTTCTACCATTCTGTTTATTCCTTACATTTGTTTATGATGAGGCTTATTAGTGCAACAATATACCATCATTCGTTCAATTTAAAGACACAAAAAAGCCTGCGAAATGCAGGCTTTTTTGTTTTCTGTTTTGCAATAGATATTGTAAAACACTTGACTAGTTATAATTAATTAGCGAACAAGTCCTAAAGCACGGAATGTATCTTTAGACAGAACGCCTACAGGTAAACCACGTGAACTCTGGAATGCCTTCAAAGCTGCTGCAGTGTTGGGTCCCATTTTACCGTCAAGCTTGCCTGGGTTATAACCTTTAGATTTAAGCGCAGCTTGAATACCATAAACAATATTCTGCTTAATAGCAGTTTTACTTGGCTTTTCTGCAGTTGCCTTTACTTCCGGTTTAGCATCTGCTTTAGCCTCAGGTTTTTCCATTAATGCTTTCGGCTTAGCATCTACTTTAGACTTTTCCATTTTAACTTCTGGTTTAGTCATTGGTTCTGACTCTACCTTTTTTGGCATCATTTTTTTAGGTGCAACTTTCACTTTGCTTTTAGCAGGCATAGGTGCGTTCATAACTCTCAAATATTGTTGGTCAGTAATACCTTGATTTGGACGTTTGTACTGTCTTTTATACATAGCTTTTGAACGAACTACTGCTTTACGCTTAACAGCAGCATGGCGGTAGTTTTTAGATGCATTTGTCTTACAAAGAATTGGACGCCATACATAACGTGCTCCAGCTACTTTGACACGGTAATTCTGTGTCGTGTAACGAGCAGGGCGCTTTACTGTTTTGTATAGTGCACCTGATACTCGCTGCTTTTGTTTAACAGTCTTATAAACAGCTGGTATCATTTTTCTGATATTTTGTGCTTTTCTGACTAATACACGTTGAGAGACATTTTTATATTGTGCAGGAACCGTAACTCGACACATGATTTCACCTGTCATATTATCGATACGTGTAATCGCACCATGGCCTTTGCGCCAAGTGTTATAAGCTGGCTTAACCATGACACGCTTAGTTTGTGTCCGGTATTGAGCAGGAATATGACGATTCTGGTATGTCGCTTTTCTAACTAGCACTCGCTTGTTAATCCAGCGATACTGTGGAGCTCTCACTAAAACGCGTTTTGATGAAGCTTTTTGAATCAAAACCTTGCGTTGCTTAGTTATGTATTTTGCAGGATTTTTTACTTTAGCAAAACACTGGCCTGGCTTAGCTGGTGGTAATCCCATACCAGAACGCTTAACAGAATGTGCTGGACGAGGTTTAGGTCCACTAGAATAGACTCTTCTGGGAGCTGGTCGCTTAGGTTGATAAACTCTAACCGGAGCTCTTTCTACAACCGGCATTTTAGGCGTGGCTGTTATAACCGGTGCCGATGCTTCAACTTGCTGTTGTGATCCACCTGCCTGTGAACTACCATTAACAACTTGCGAACCACCTATCACTTGTTGTTGGCTACATCCTGATAATACTGCAGCGAGTATTACACTCGATACAGATAGTTGCGTAGTCATTCTCATGTAAATATCCTTTTTATTTCTTTAATGTCGAATTAAATGTTTAGTAATCTAAAAGTTGATCAATGATATTAGTCAGTACTCTTTTCTGTGTGAACTAAAATATATAATCTAATAAAAGTCGAACCCCGAGCAAACCCACTAATTTACATATCAAGTGATTCGTATACTTGATCACAGTATAAGTCGATATAGTGGTTCTTAATATATAGCTAATAGAATAAACGGTAGTCTTTTTCTGTTGAGCATCCTCAACGAAACCACAATAGCTTCACCTTACAGTCCTAATTGATCTTATACATATGTATTAAGACTATTACTAAAACCTTACATAAACCTTTTGGGAGCGTTATTATTGGCTTATGAGAATTAATCCAGACCAACTAAGTTCATTTTTACAGCAAAAAAGAGAAAATCAGGGAGTTTTCCTGCTCTCTGGAGATGAACCTTATCAGCTGATGGAAGCGTCAGATACCATTCGACAGTTTGCTAAACAGCAAGGTTTTACCGAGCGCGATATTTTACATGCAGATGGACAATTTGATTGGGGACGTTTGCTAGGTTCTTCAAACAGTCTATCGTTATTTAGTGAACGTAAACTAATCGATTTACGTGTCGAAACCAAAGGGCCGGGTAAAGCAGGGAGCCAGGCAATCAGAGATTATATGGATAATCCTCCCGATGATAAAATCCTGTTGATTCAAATGCCTAAACTGGTTGGTAACGCCCGTAACGCAGCTTGGGTAAAAGCCATAGATAAACAAGGTGTAGTTGTTCAGATTTGGGAATTATCTGCTCCCCAAACTATGGCCTGGATCAATAAACAGATGCGTGAGAAAGGTATGCGAGCAACATCAGATGCCGTGCGTTTACTGACAGAACGTGTCGAAGGAAATCTGTTAGCAGCAGCTCAGGAAATCAATAAACTCAAACTACTGTATCAAGAAAATGATCAGCAACAAGTTGAAATAGATGAAGAGCAAGTGCTTGCGGCAGTGAGTGATAGCTCACGTTTCTCAATCTTTGATCTGTCAAATGCGGTGATGCTTGGTGACTTACGCCGGATACAACATATACATCATAATCTGAAAGAAGAGGGTGTGGCAGTGCAACTGATTTTGTGGACTTTATCTGACCTGACTCGTCAACTTTATACAGCAGTTCATAGTTTAAACAGTGGCATGCAAATGTCGCAAGTAATGAGTAAAGTCCCAAGACCTAGACAGAAACCTTTTCAACTAGCGCTTCAACGAATGCAAAAAGCTGACTGGCCACATATTATGCAAATGAATGGCAATATTGACCGCTTGTCTAAAGGCCAAGGGGATATAACCAGTAAAGGTTTAGGCAGAGTATGGCTGGAGTTGTTAGAATTAGCTCTCACTTTGGCGGGGAATAAAGCTATTAAGATCTAAAGCCTTTACAATTAACTATTATTTAAACACTAACTGAAAGAAAACATATAAAGCCACCCCCCTACTTATAGGCACTTTTTAAAGACATATGTTTGGGGTTACGTTAAGAAACGTAAATTGGCTAAAGAATTAGAAACAAAGAATTTGAGAAAACCAGAAAACTATGAAACAAGATATTAATGTCTACATGCAAGAATTAGGAATCAAAGCGCGTAAAGCGTCTGCGGTAATTGCTTCTGTAGAATCACAAACAAAAAATGATGCATTAATCACCATTGCAGATAAATTAGTTGAACAGGCTGAATTGCTTAAATCCGAGAATGCAAAAGACCTCGAAGCGGGTAAAGCCAAGGGACTGGATGATGCCATGCTAGATAGACTGGCATTAACCGATGCTGGTATAGAGAAAATGGCAGAAGGATTATGTCAAATTGCAGCATTAGCAGATCCAGTCGGTGAAATATCAGATCTGAAATACATGCCATCGGGCATTCAGGTCGGACAAATGCGTGTGCCATTAGGGGTTATTGGTATTATTTACGAATCCCGACCAAATGTAACAGCAGATGCCGCAGCGCTCTGTTTGAAATCGGGCAATGCCACAATCTTACGCGGTGGCTCTGAAGCGATTCATTCGAATAAAGCAGTAGCTCAGTGCATTCAAGATGGACTAAAAGAAGTAGGTTTACCTTCTGAATGTGTACAAGTTGTCGAGGTTACCGATAGAGAAGCGGTTGGAGAATTATTACGCTTAAAAGATTATGTTGATGTGATTATTCCACGTGGTGGCAAAGGTTTAATTGAACGTGTTAGTAACGATTCGCTTATTCCGGTGATCAAACATTTAGATGGCATTTGTCATGTGTTTATCGACGATGATGCAGACAAACAAAAAGCATTGAAGGTTACCTTTAACTCAAAAAGCCAGCGATATGGAACCTGTAATACTTTAGAAACATTACTCATTGCCAAATCACGCGCAGCAGAAATCCTGCCAGAATTAAATACACTTTTTATCAAGGAAGGTGTTGAGCTTCGTGGTTGTGATCAAACGCAACAAATCATTGATTGTAACCCTGCGCAGGAAGAAGACTGGAACACAGAATATCTGGCTCCGATTTTATCGATAAAAATTGTAGATGATATTAATGAAGCTATCCAGCATATCAATACATATAGCTCACAACATACTGACAGCATCATTACTCAAGATATCACCAAGACAAGACGTTTTATGCGTGAAGTAGATTCTGCTTCGGTCATGGTCAATGCATCGACACGCTTTGCAGATGGTTTTGAATATGGTCTGGGGGCTGAAATTGGTATCAGCACGGATAAGCTACATGCACGTGGCCCTGTTGGTTTGATTGGCTTAACCTCATTGAAGTATGTGGTATTTGGTGACGGACATATCCGCCAATAAGGACCTTCTAAAGATGAGTAATGTATTTTGATTGCAATCATTGGAGGCACATTTGATCCGATTCATTTTGGGCATCTGCGCCCAGCACTGGATATCGCTGAAAAGTTGTCTCTGGAAGAAGTAAGATTTATCCCTAGTGCAACACCACCACATCGCTGGCAACCTGAAGCGAGCGCTGAAGATAGAATCAATATGGTAAAGTTGGCCATAGAGGGAATAAAACCCTTTATTCTTGATGATCGTGAGTATCATCGCGAAGGCGCTTCCTATACCATAGACACGTTGAAATCTATCCGATCTGAAATAGGTGCTGATAAATCTTTTTCAATGATAGTAGGGCTTGATGCGTTTAAGTCTTTCACCAGTTGGAAAGACTGGAAAAACATTGTGAAAACCTGTCATATCATTATTGCAGCGCGACCAGGTTATAAAATTGATTTAACCCTCGATGATTACTTACAAAGCCGCGTTACGCAAAATAGCGATGATTTGCAAAAGCATGTAGCTGGTAAAATTTATTTCTGCGATGTGACGCAGTTGGATATTTCAGCCACCATGATTAGAGAGAAATTAAAGAAGAAACAAAGTTGTAATTATTTAACCACAGCAAAGGTATGTGATTACATTAAGACCCAAAAATTATATTTAGGCCTGGATCAGTGATTACTGTTTCAGGTTTTAACAAAAGTAGATAAAATTATGAAATTAAATGAATTAAGCGATTTAGTACAAAATGCGCTTGAAGATATGAAAGCCGTCGATATCGTAGCCGTAGATGTTACGGGTAAGTCATCGATGACCGATAAATTGTTTATAGCCACAGGCAACTCGACCCGTCACGTAAAATCTATCGCTGAGAATGTTGTAATAGAGGCTAAAAAAGCAGGCCTTAATGTTTTAGGAACAGAAGGTAAAGGTCCATCAGAATGGGTTCTGGTTGATTTAAATGATGTGATTGTGCATGTGATGCTTGAAAGTACCCGTGAGTTTTATCAGTTAGAAAAGCTATGGGCAGCAGACGACGCAAACGATAAAAGTGTTGAGCAGGCTGTCGCTGAGAAAAAAACGTAGTTTTTACCCCTGGCATTTCTCGTAACAATGAATATTTTCCTGCTTGCTGTTGGTACCAAAATGCCAGACTGGGTGACTCAGGGTTATAATGAGTATGCTCAGCGTTTACCAGCAAAGTGCGCATTAGTGCTAAAAGAAATTCCCGCTGAGAAACGTCTAAAAAACAGTAATATAAACGCGATTACTGAAAAAGAATCTGAAAAAATCAAAGCAGCAATTCCTAATAATTGCCGTCTTGTTGCGCTCGATGTGAAAGGCAAATCATGGAGCACAGAGCAATTAGCGACACGTATGCAAGACTGGATGATGGGTGGTACGGATGTAGCACTAGTGATAGGCGGGCCGGATGGCTTGAGTCAGGATATTTTATCTTTAGCTCAAGAGAAATGGTCTTTATCTGCATTAACCTTTCCTCATCCACTCGTTCGTGTGATTCTCGCCGAACAAATTTACCGGGCATATACCGTTACTGAAAACCATCCCTATCATCGTGCTGGTTAGATAGAACAACTATTGCTATGAACCAGATCATTCTCGCATCCGCCTCACCACGTCGCGCTGAATTATTAGATCAGCTTGGCATATCTTATGAAGTCCAAAGCGTAGATATCAATGAAGACCCTATGCAGGGTGAGTCGGCGGAAGACTTGGTGCAACGACTGGCTATAGAGAAATCTCAAGCCATAACAAATGTTGTTAAACCTGTTCTCGGGGCTGACACCCTGGGTTTGATCGGCGATCATATTCTGGTGAAACCCACTGATATCGAGCATTCTATTAAAATGCTCACTGAAATGTCCGGTAACTGGCATGAAATACTATCGGCTGTGGCGATTACTTATAAAGGAAGTACTAACGTTAGACTTAATCGAAATCGAGTTTTGTTTCGTGAAATAAGCCAGGATGAAATGATAAGATACTGGAACACAGGAGAACCTCAAGATAAAGCAGGTTCCTATGCAATTCAAGGTATCGCTGCGATGTTTATTGAACGCATCGAAGGCTCATATTCTGGCATAATGGGCTTACCATTATTTGAAACAATGCAGTTGCTTAACGAATTGGGTATCAGCAATCTAGATAAAAACTAAAAACAAATTAACTTTAAACGTTACTTACTACAACTAAAAGTTGGTCTAAAATTATTTCAGGGTAATCAATGAGCACAGAAATACTAATAAATGTTACACCTCAGGAATCACGAGTTGCATTGGTTGAAAACGGTATTTTGCAAGAATTGATGATCGAACGAAGCTCCAATCAGGGTATTGTCGGCAATATTTATAAAGGCAAAGTCAGTCGAGTACTTCCGGGAATGGAAGCTGCTTTCATTGATATCGGACAGGAAAAGGCCGCTTTTTTACATGCCTCTGATCTGCGTTTTCCCAAAGAGCAAATATTCAATGGCGATTCACCAGAGGAAGAAATTCAACTTCCTCCAATTTCAGAATTACTTCACGAAGGTAAATACGTTTTAGTACAGGTGATCAAAGATCCTTTAGGTACTAAAGGTGCACGTTTGACCATGCACGTAACCATACCTTCACGTTACGTCGTTCTAATGCCAGACACCAAGACCATAGGTGTATCCAGCAAAATCGAAGATGAAGAAGAACGTAAACGGCTCAAAGAGATCATTTCTCAATCCCGTCAAACAGTCGATGTCGATAGTCCTGAGCTGGACTTAATCAAAGAACAAAAGTTTGGTTATATCGCCCGCACCGCTGCCGAAGGCATAGCAGATGAGGCTATAGCTGCTGATATTCTGTTTTTGAATAAACTCTGGAAGAAAGTCAATGATGCTTCAGGACAAAAATCAGAAACCAGAAAAATTTATTCTGATTTACCTTTAGTGCAGCGTGCACTTCGCGACATGGTTGCTGAAGATATTGAAACTATCAAGGTTGATTCACGAGAGACGTTTACGAATTTGATCGAATTTTCGAAAATATATATTCCAGAATTATCGGATAAAATTGAATATTACACAGGAAAACGACCGATATTCGACCTTCATTCAGTGGAAGATGAAATACAAAAGTCATTAAAACGTAAAGTCAGTTTAAAATCTGGTGGTTATTTGATTATCGATCAAACTGAAGCGATGACAACCATTGATGTTAATACCGGAGGATTTGTCGGGCATAGAAATCTGGAAGAAACCATCTTCAAAACAAATCTGGAAGCGGCGCAAACCCTGGCTCGTCAGTTACGTTTAAGAAATCTGGGTGGAATTATCATTCTTGATTTCATAGACATGCAACAAGACGATCATAAAGAACAGGTTCTCTCGGCATTAGAAAAGGCACTAGAAAATGATAGTGCTAAAACATCGGTAACTTCGTTATCAAGCCTTGGCCTGGTAGAAATGACACGTAAACGCACCAGAGAATCTCTTGAACATATCCTGTGTGAGTCCTGCATTACCTGTGAAGGTCGTGGCTACATTAAAACAGCGACTACTGTATGTTATGAAATCTTTCGTGAAATCCTTAGAGAAGCCAGACAGTTTGATGCGCGCGAATTACTGGTATTAGCATCGCTGGATGTAACAGATTTATTACTTGATGAGGAATCAGATAGTCTGGCGGAGCTTCAAGAATTTATCGGCGTACCTATTCGCTTTCAGGCGGAGTCTTTGTACACACAAGAACAGTTTGACGTAGTACTTTTGTAACTTTTGATCTTCTTAGAAAGTTACAAAAGTATCTGGTAGCTTTTCGAGGCTCACCAAGAGCCAGAAAAGTTCGTCGTAGATTCTATGAAGAATCGTCGACGTTCGATGTTTCCGCTTGGATGCGGATAACTAGTACTGCTATTTTGTTTCGTAGCAACGTCGGAACACTGTGACGACGGCCCTTTAGGGTGAGACGCAGTCGAATCAAAAATGCCGTTAATATTTACAACGTAATATTTCGGAAAGTGTGAGGGGAAACAATGGGGATGAAGGAAACTCGCTCGTTCCACTTGCTCAAACAACCTTCAGCCTAATCCATTGTTTCTAGAGATGGGCGTTCCAATGTGTCGATAAATAGCTAATAAAAAGTCACCCCCCCACTTTTAGGCACTTTTTTAATAAAAACAGGCTAAAAGTAGGGGGGTGATTTAATTAAAGCATTCCTTGTTCCTACCAACACTGCGTCATGCAAAGCATGACCCTGCGTACCCTTCTGACTCTTGGAGAGCCTGGAAGGGCAAGTAGGTGCGGTAACTATGTTCAACATCAAACTGTTTGAGTCCAAGTTATGCACAGCCACTCCTCTCTTATTTATATGTTATCTACTTCTAATGGATCAATTTCGTTAACAATTTCCTGACGTTCCGTTTTAC
Source organism: uncultured Gammaproteobacteria bacterium (assembly GCA_963807855.1). Classification (GTDB taxonomy): domain Bacteria; phylum Pseudomonadota; class Gammaproteobacteria; order Thiotrichales; family Thiotrichaceae; genus Cocleimonas. The sequence continues at coordinate 103,529 of CAWEEB010000025.1, forward strand.
CGCTATAACGACTAATCGCAAAGTTATCACTTAAAATTTCAGGGTCTCTTCCACAAACGATATCTGTTGAAACACGCGCCGAACCGAAACTCATGGTCCAGCCTAAGGTGCCGTGACCTGTATTCAGATATAGATTACTAATATCGGTCTTACCAATTATTGGTGTTCCGTCCGGCGTCATTGGACGCAGGCCACACCAGAAATTATCTTCGGTTAAATTTGCGCCATTGGGGAATAAATTAGAAATAACAAAACGCATAGTTCTGCGTTGTCTGTCACCCAGGCTCAAATCATAACCAGTCAGCTCGGCGATGCCCGCGATACGAATGCGGTTGCCCAAACGTGTTACCGCAACTTTATAGGTTTCATCCATAATGGTCGAAACGGGCGCGGCATCTTCGTTTGTCACTGGAATGGTTAGTGAATAACCTTTGACAGGATAGACAGGACTATCAATTCCAACCTGTTTAAGTAATCGAGTTGAATAACAACCCAGCGCCATAATGTATTTATCTGCGGTTAATGGACCATTACCGGTTGATACTGAAGTTATTTTTCCACCACTCACATTGAGCTTATTGATGGATGTATCGAACTTGAACTCGACTCCCATTTCGCGGCACTTTTCCATGAGCTGAGTAGTGAGTTTAAAACAGTCACCGGTCATGTCATTAATCAGACGTAAACCACCCACAATGTCTTTTTTAACATCAGCAAGACCGGGTTCTACCGCTACACAACCGTCAGCATCGAGCAATTCATAAGGAACATTAATTTCTTCGAGTACCGCAATATCTTTAGCAGATGCTTTTAATTGCGCCTGTGTTCTGAATATCTGTAAAGTTCCTTTGCGTTCGTGGTTGTAATCAAACTCTAATTCTTTGTCCAATTCAAGCAAACAAAGTCGACTGTATTCGGCAAGTCGAACCATGCGGTCTTTATTGATACCATAGGCTTTTGGCGTACAGTTGGACAACATGCGGGTGATAAATTTTATTTTATCCCACTCTGGTTTGAAATTGACAATCAGTGGTGCATATTTACTTAAGATCCATTTAAAAGATTTTTTAGGAACACCAGGAGCTGCCCAGGGGGCAGAATAACCCGGTGAAATCTGTCCGGCATTAGCAAAACTGGTTTCCAGACCTGCACTCGATTGACGATCAACCACAGTCACTTGATGACCTTCTTTTGCCAAATAATAAGCGTTTGTGACACCGATAACACCACTGCCGAGAATAACAACATGCATAGCTACATACCCTGAGTATGATTATAGAAAAGTTGCATAATGATAGATAAGATTTGAAAATATATTCTACTGTATTTGGTTTATTGCCAGAATATTATGCGTAAAATGCACAATGCTCAGTAATTATTATGGTTAAGGATAAATCATCATGCTGCTAGATATCCGGTATTTATGTGATTGTATTTGACTTAGCGCTAAACTTAGAAAAAACGCTTTAAAGTAGGGGGGTGACCTAGTTGACTAAATCTTTGTAGTCATGTTTTCATTTACACAAGACACTCAACGAATCCGTTCACGCTGAAAGATATATAAACCTGATGCAACCAATATCACAGACCCTAAAACTGTAGATAGCGTCGGAATATCACTGAACAACCACCAACCCAATATCGCAGCAACAATCAGTTCAATATATTGAAACGGCGCGAGAACTGAAGCATCTGCATACTTAAACGCAGTAGTCATCACTAGATGTCCTACTGCAGCAAAAAAACCCACTAATATCAGAAGTTTCCATTGCCAGGCTTCTGGAAGGGCAACGTTAAAGACTGGCCAAGCTAGTGGTTGAAGCAACAAAATTGCAATCGTTATAATTATCGCACCCAAAAATCCTGACCAGAACTGCATGGTAAGCGCGCTAACTTCTCCACCTTCACCGGTCCTTGCTAACTTACGTGTATACATAAGATAAAAGCTAAAACAGACAGCCGTACCAAGTGGTAAAAATGCTCTTAAACCAAAGGTTTCCTGACCGGGCTGGATAATAATGACTGCACCAATTAAACCAAATGCAACAGCTGCAATTCTTCTCCAACCGACAGACTCACCTAAAAACCAGGGTGATAGTATTGTTACAAATAACGGCATCACAAAAAATACCGCGAGAGCGTCAGCCAGTGGCATAACTTGAATAGAAGTAAAAAACAATAAAGTAGCAATTGATAAAGCGATAGAACGTTTGAAATGCAGAATGAGTTCTTTTGTACTTGGCAGATAAAGAGCCTTCCAGACAAAAGGGAGTAGAAAAAGCGTTTGAAAAACAAATCTCGCTAAGACAATCGTACTCGAACCAATGGTTTCACCCATCGTTTTAGCTGCAGCATCCATCATCGGAAGGATAATACAACCCAGCAACATAAGCTTTATGCCACGTGTTTGCTCATTCTGAGTATGACTCATTTATTTGTCCTGGAAACTTGAAATGGATGAATAATTAGAAACATCAAGTATAGGGCCAGGTGTATCTATTGTGCGTTTTTAAATTGATTTTTGGTTAATGCAGTGACGACCTCTCAAAGCTTATTCAACATTTAAAATTAATAAAAAACTTAGCTCTGCATAAATTCTATTTCCGTTTTTTAAAGACAAAAACGTAATATCTATAAAAATAGGGGGGTGACTTTGTTATGTTCACGAAGAGCCAACAAGGGCATCTTTCTTATAGGCTTTCTTGCCATCTAGTTAGTCTGATCCCATAATATTACAACCTTCTTCTCTGGATATTTCATGTTGCGTTTAAAACCTTTAATTATTCTATTTTTGTTATCAGTGAATGCTGTAGTTTTTGCTGAAATAAATTCTTCGATTGAAAAATTACAAGGGCGTAATAAGAGCAGTGTTACTGATGAGATCAAACAACAATTAGCGACGAATAAAATATCTGATAGTGATGCTATAGATGACGCTACAGCAGAAAACAATAAAGAAAGACCTGAGCCTGTATTAGGTATCAACACTGCCGATGTTCGTGAAGATACTTCCAGCGTTCAGTTTCTGGATCTGTTTAAATCTTCTATTCCGTTTCAAGAGACTGTCCCCTGGGGCAGTAGTAAAGGCGTCGAATACGACAAGTATGGCTGGCCTACTGACTTAAATGAAGGCCAGGCGGGTACTAAATTCCTCAATCGATTACCCCATGATACGGTTGAAGATGGTTTCTTTACTGTTCTTTATGATGGTGAGGGAACTATCTTTTACGGCAATGATGCACGTTTAGTCGTACATCGCCCGAATAAAGATATTATTGAGATAAGGTCGGGTAAAGATAAGATCCTGAATGCCTCTTTATTCATCAAAAAATCTAACCCTGACAACTATATCCGTAATATTCGCATTTTACCCGAAGGTGGAATTTGTCAAGGTACTCCTCATGTTCGTGTTAAGTCCGAACTGGATTGTGCTAAGTCTAAATTCCTATCTTTTGAAGATAATCATCTAAACCCATTAGCAGAAGAGCAAAGAAACAATCTGCTAGAAGATCAAACAGCTGAATTATTATCTGTCTCTAACAAAGTTGTTGAAAAGGCTGATGAAAAGGTCGTTGAAAAAGATGTTAAAGAAACCAAGGAAAAATCAGCATCATTGCTGACATCAGACAACGATTCTGAAACAAATGTTGAAGTTACAAAAAAAGAGAACGATTCGAAATCTAGTACATTAAAAGATATCAATATAAAGGTCGAAGCTGACAAAAATAAATCACAAGTCAGCTCTAAATCTGATCCTGAAACCAATGCTGAAGAAAGCAATACTAATGACAAGAATACAGATGAAAAAACCACTAACGAAAACAAGAAGCCTGAAATTAAAGGTTATTCTGATGTCAGTAAAGCCATAGTCTTTAACCCAGAATATCTGAACTTCATGAAAGATTTTCAGGTTGTACGTTTCATGAATATGTCTGGCATGACGCGTAACCCGGTGGAGAAGTGGGAAAATAGAAATACCCTGGAGAAAGCGAGTTGGGGTGGTAAATATGGTTCTCGTGGAGCACCTGTTGAAGTGATGGTGGCTTTATCCAATCAAATTAAAGCTGATCCCTGGTTCTCAATGCCCTATAAAGCTAGTGATGATTACATTAAAGAGTTTGGTAAATACGTGAGCTCTCATCTTAATCAGGAATTAAAAGCCTATATCGAATATAGCAATGAAGTATGGAATCCGATTTTTACCCATCACGATTATGCAATTGCTGAGGGTATGAAAAAGAAGCTAGACAAAAAAAAATCTATCGCGGGCTACAAGTGGTATTCATTACGCAGTGTTGAAACATTTAAAATCTGGGAAAAGGTTTTTGGTGGTAGCGATAGATTAGTCCGGGTGATGGGAAGTTGGGCGAGTAATCAAACCATGTCGAGTACTGTTCTTTCCTACAAAGATGCATACAAACACACCGATGCCATTGCGATTGGCCCTTATTTTTCTGCACATCCCAGAGTATTAAGACGCGCTAAAACAGTGGATGATGTATTCAAGGCAATGTTAGATAAAACCACTAAGTGGGGTATGGATTCAACAATTAACTATATAAAAAAACAGGCCAATGTTGCGAAGTCATTTGGTGTTGATTTGGTTGCCTACGAAGGTGGACAACACCTGGTTGACTGGAATACGCGTAAGGTAGATGAACATCCAAATAAATTACTCTATGCCGCGAATCGTGACCCTAGAATGGGTATTTTATACGATGAATTGATGCAGGAATGGCAGCGTAAAGGGGGCAAGTTATTTGTGGCTTTTAGTGCACCTAGAATTTATAGCTGGTATGGAAGTTGGGGACTTAAAGAACATATTCGACAACCCCGAAGTGAAGCGCCTAAATACGACTCTTTATTGCGTTATTTAAATGCGCGTTTATATCCTGAGGAGCAAGCCGACTCTTTAGCCGACTCTTCAATGAAATCATTAAACGGTGAACTGCCGGAAATACCTGTTATTTACGCAAAAACACCCAATGATATCTGGAATTTAAGTTCTCCACATATAATCAAATCCACCTTGAAAGATAATAGTCAACGCGACATTTCTGCCAGTTGGCAAGCAAGTTGGGACACTAAACATCTATATATCAGTCTCGCGGTAAATGATGATGATTTGCAAACGGGTGACAGTGTCACACTAACACTGGATACAACCACTGAAGAACAAATCAAAGCAAAAAAATTAGCCCAGGAAAAGATAGATATAGAAACAGAAAAAAACTACTCGCCAAAAAGAAAGAAGAACAAGCAGCACGTCGCAAAGTTTATGAGGCAAGAGCAAAGGCTCAGGCAG
>CAWEEB010000026.1:0-49724 GCA_963807855.1 uncultured Gammaproteobacteria bacterium
ACGCGCAACATCAATCATCAGCTCAGCATCAGCCACTAGGCGTTCTACATCTTCACCGGGATATCCAGCCCAGTATTTCAAATCGTGCAGAAAACATGCCTGATAAATACTTTTACCACCTGTAATGTTCGGCCACATGGTACAACCATCGCTGGCAAAAGTGAGTGCCGGCGGATCATTCTGAATCTTTTTCCATAAATCATGCAAACCAAAATGCTGGCAAATTTCCTTAATTTTTGGCAATGAAACTTCTTCGTTAATCTCGGGTAGTTTGAAAGGTGTTTCGAGCATGATGTAATCCACTGATATAATGTTACTTATTATAGCGACTAAAACAAATGATATGCTTATTGATGAAAGAAACAGAGATAAAGAACCCGCATCCAAAGCGGAGAAATATTTTATAGTTCTTCTAAGTCTCGCTTTCCTATTCATGATGAGCATGGAGATACTTAGTAACTACGAGCCTAAAAAGCTGGGTGCATTACTATTTGTGGTTTTCTGGATTCCATTGTTATTCATCCATGAATTTGGCCACGCGATTATGGCGAAAATACTCGGTTGGCGAATCGAGAGAACAGTAATCGGATTTGGTAAAGTACTCGCCAGCACCAGTTTGCTCGGAGCACCGATGGAAATCCGCACTATTCCTTTAGAAGGGTTTGTGCAGATCGCGCCACAAACAACGCATCTGGCGCGCTTTAAACACGCCTTAATTTATTTTGCTGGACCGGGCATTGAACTACTATTTTTCTTTGCGATTTTTATGTACTTAGGTGGCACTGATGGTTTCTTTAGCATCAGCAATGACTACATGAGAGTTGCTTTACAGAGCTTCGCCTTTGCCGCTCTTGCTGGTGCAGTTATTAACCTTATCCCCATCGGCATCATTACCAAAGATGGCAGCACACCGAATGACGGCATGGGCATTTTACTATGCTTGTTCTCTACTGGTATGGATTATGAGCTTTGGATTCGTGAGGCTGAGGAAGAGCGCAAGAAAAACAATGAAACGTCTTTTTAATTAACGACTTTATGAAAAGGTATATAGCGGTAGTAGGGTTAGCCCCCCCCCCTACTTTTACACGATTTTAACCGAACGTTACGGGTAAGCTATAGCAATGGTCTTACGTGCATTCTGTTTGCTACTTTAAGGAACCTCTGATTAAGTCTCATAAGGAAATACAACCAAAATAAAAAAAGGGGGACAACCTATTACTTTAGGTTTTCAGTTGATGAGAATTATAAAACTGCTGAGCGATACGCCCCGAACGACTGCCTCTTTCACGGGCAAATCTATCTGCCAAAACATGCATCTGCGGAACATCTTCAATGTGAACATCTGCAAAGAACATATCGACGATTGAAAAGTACTCATCCTGAGTCATCGGGTAAAACGAAAGTGCCAAACCAAACCGATCGACCAAAGACATTTTTTCCTGGACTGTATCGGAATGATGAATTTCACCTTCGACAAAAGTTGATTGTTCATTGTCTTTCATTTGTTCAGGGATTAAATGACGACGATTTGAAGTCGCCACAATCAAAACATTTTCTGGTGGCTTTTCTATTGAACCTTGCAGGGTACTTTTCAGCTCTTTATAAGTCGTTTCACCTTCTTCAAACGAGAGGTCATCGCAAAAAACAATAAATCGATAATCAAGGTGTCGAATCTCATCTGTTATATCAACTAAAAACTGTAGGTCATCCTTTGATATCTCTATGACTCGTAATCCATTCTTATGATAGGAATTTAAAGCTGCCTTGACTAAGGATGATTTTCCTGTGCCGCGTGCACCCCATAAGAGAACATGGTTATTTGGTTGCGATACCATGAAGCGCTCTAAATTTTCGGTAAACGCATTTTTCTGCCTATCAATACACAACAAGCGATCCATATCTTGCAAATCGACATCAAGTACTGGTTTTAACTGCTCTTTTCTTGATCTCCAACTAGCAGCAAGTGTTTCATCCCAGTTTATTTGGCTCATTATTTTACCTCTTAATGCACCTTTATGGTGCCTTTATTTGATATTGTGTTCTTTTTTGGTGCATTGGTATATTATTAGTAATCCAGCTTAATAATCACTTTTACGCTTTCTATAAAGAATAGCTCTATTTTTCCATGAGTTAGAGAAGAATATTTTTAATAGCTGCTGTATTATGTTTTGGCACAATTTTTGCTTTTCCTATACTGTTAAACGCTAACGATGCTTTAAACAAGGAAAGGAACAGGATAAAACATTTTGAGTAAACGCCATACCCCCTTATCTCATGGCGTCCTTATAAGTGAATTTTTATTGAGCATTTTTTGCTTAAGATTACTTAGCAAACATATTACATAATATTCAACGTTTTCATTGATTGAAACTGGGTTGAATATTATTACGCATTAAGATAAATAGGAGTATTGAAATGAGTGGAAGTGAGTCCCGCGCACAAGCGGTTTTTCAAGTTACAAATAGTGAGCCGCTAAAGGTTAAGCCCCCTAAATCACTAGATAAAATCTGGGCAACTGATGTTTTTACGTTGGTAAAAATGGAAGAAGCTTTATCGAAAAAAGCATTTAAATCGATGAAAAAGACCGTCGAGACTGGCGGCGCTTTAGATCCGGGAACTGCAGATGTGGTTGCAGCAGCGATGAAAGACTGGGCAATGTCTAAAGGTGCTAAATTCTATTCTCACATTTTCTACCCTATGACTGGCGCATCTGCCGAAAAGCATGATGGTTTTATTCTTTCTGATGCCAGCGGTAAAGCGATTACTGATTTTACTGGCAGTTTGTTGATCAAAGGTGAGCCAGACGGATCGTCATTCCCTAATGGCAGTATCCGCATGACCAATGCTGCTCGTGGTTATACAGCATGGGATCCAACAAGCCCTGCCTACATCATGCACACAGATAACGGCGCTACGCTGATGATTCCATGTATCTTTATCTCATGGACTGGTGAAGCACTGGATAAGAAAGTGCCTTTATTGCGTTCAAATTCAGCAATGAATGATGCAGCACAGAAAGTACTTAAGTTAATGGGCGAAAAAGAAGTAGCACATTAAATTCAAGCTGTGGTGCTGAGCAGGAATACTTCCTTGTCGATTCCAATTTCTGCTAACTTACGCCCAGACTTAATTCTTGGCGGGTCGTACTTTATTTGGCGCATCCTTCTGCTAAAGGCCAGGAGTTTGATGACCATTACTTCGGTGCAATTCCAAAACGTGTTCAGAACTTCATGCAGGATACTGAAGACCAGTTATACCGTTTGGGCATACCAGCAAAAACACATCATAATGAAGTGGCACCCGGGCAGTTTGAAATTGCTCCTTATTACGAAGCAGCTAATGTTGCAGCGGATCATCAGCAATTATTGATGACAGTCTTTAAAAATACGGCGAAAAAACATGGTTTTGAATGTTTGTTCCATGAAAAGCCATTTGCAGGAATCAACGGTTCTGGTAAGCACGTTAACTGGTCTGTTGGTAACTCAACTCAAGGTAATCTGCTGGATCCAGGCAAAACTCCTCATGAGAATCTAAACTTCCTACTATTTTGTGGTGCAGTTATTCGTGGCGTTCATAAATTTGGTCCATTGCTTCGTGCAGTTATTGCTTCGGCAGGAAACGATCATCGTTTAGGTGCAAATGAAGCGCCACCAGCGATTCTTTCTGTTTACCTTGGTTCTCAAATCGAAGAAATTTTTGAGCAAATCAAAGAAGGCAAACTTGATGGCGCTGATGAAGGCGGGATTATGGACATGGGACTTTCTCAAATCGTTCCATTCGCCAAAGATGCTGGCGACCGTAACCGCACGTCTCCTTTTGCATTCACCGGCAACCGTTTTGAGTTCAGAGCAGTAGGTTCTGACCAGTCTGTAACTGGCCCGTTAATTGCCATGAACACCATGCTAGCAGATTCTTTAAACTGGATAGCTGGTGAGCTGGAAACAGAACTAAAGAATGCTTCTAATAATACTGCTGCGGTTATTGCTGTACTTAAAAAGCTTATGTCTGAGCATGGGGTAGCAGTATTTGGTGGTGACGGTTACTCTTCAGAGTGGCATAAAGAAGCTGTTGAAGTGCGCGGCTTAAAGAACCTTCCTACAACTGCTGATGCACTTCCTTATCTTAAAGATGAAGCCATCAAAGAATTATTTGCAAGCACAGGCGTATTATCAGAAACAGAACTTGCAAGCCGCTTTGAAGTTTATGCTGAGCAGTACATCCTTTCGATTGAAGTTGAAGCCAAGCTTGTAATCAATCTGGCTACGACCAGCATCTATCCTGCTGCAACCCGTTACTTGTCGGACATTTCACTAGCAGCATCATCTGCTGCTGAAATGGGTGTTGCTATAGATAAAACCATTGCAACAAGTATCGCTGCTAATACTAACGGTATGATGAATGCAGTCAATAAGCTTTCTGAAGCACTTGCGAAAGAAGACCATGGGTCTGAAGAAGAGCATATGCAATTCTGTGCAGGTACTATGAGAGGTTTGATGGACGAAGTTCGTGGATATGCTGATGCACTTGAAGCTGAAGTGGCTGATGATTTATGGCCGCTTCCAACGTATCAGGAAATGCTATTTATTAAATAATCAGTTCACCTCTAGGACTCACAAGTCCTAGAGGCACCCTGAATAATTAATATTTCATTTAAAAAGACCGCTTTTGCGGTCTTTTTTTGTATTTCAAATGAATAAATTGACACCCCCCTGCTTTTAGGGCATTTCTTATGGATTTAAGCTTGACCTACTGGTATTTTTATTCAGAATAGCCCACCTGATTTCTAGAACTAAAATAAGCACATGATAAAAGAATTCCACCCAGGCCAACGCTGGGTTAGTAATACTGAAGCTGCACTCGGCATTGGCTTTATCGAAAAAGTTGAAGGCCGCCACCTGACTATCATCTTCCCCGCTGTGGATGAAACTCGCGTTTATGCCACAGACAACGCTCCTCTTAATCGCGTCAAGTATCCTGTTGGTGAAGTGATTCATACCGAAGGTGAAGGCAGTAAAATTAACATTACCGGTCATTCGGAACATAATCATTGTATTGTATATAAAGGTATTGATGAGACTGGCGCAGAAGTCCAAGTCCATGAATTAGAGCTGGATAGCTTCTCACAATTCAGCCAACCACAAGATCGCCTATTCGCTGGGCAAGTTGATAAAACCACACACTTCGAACTCCGCGTTGCTACCCAGGAACATCTTCATCGCCAGCAACAATCTGATAGTTACGGACTTGCAGGGCCTCGCATTCAGCCACTTTCTCACCAGCTTTATATCGCGCACCAAGTCTCTCGTCGCCATGCACCACGAGTTTTATTAGCAGATGAGGTTGGTTTAGGTAAAACCATCGAAGCAGGCTTGATCCTGCATCAACAAATTCTTACCGAGCGCGTAAATCGTGCACTTATCGTCGTTCCTGAAACACTTATTCACCAATGGCTAGTTGAGATGCTACGTCGCTTTAATCTGCACTTCACAGTGCTCGATGAAGAACGTTGTTTCGCGATAGAAGATGAGGGAGATGAAGAAACCCACATCAATCCTTTTGAAAGTGCACAACTGGTCTTATGTAGCCTCTCTTACCTTACTGAAAACCCCATGCGTCATCAACAAGCCGTTGATGCTGGCTGGGATATGATGATTGTCGATGAGGCACATCACCTTAACTGGAGTGAAAAACACACCAGCAATGAATACCTTTGTATTGAATCACTCGCATCGAAAATTTCTGGCTTGTTGTTACTAACAGCAACCCCAGAGCAATTGGGTGTTGAAGGTCACTTCGCGAGGTTACGCTTGCTCGATCCTGACCGCTTTTATGATTTGCACAAATACATCGAAGAAGAGAAAAACTATAAACCTGTCAATGATTTGGTGCAGTGGCTACAAGATGAAAGCAGCGAACCCAATGATAAGAAAATGCTCGCCGAACTAGAAATATTTCTCGGTAAAGAAGCAGTCAAGAGTTATCAAAAAGACTACGAAACCGATCACGTTATTCAAGATCTACTCGATCGCCATGGTACTGGACGTGTCCTTTACAGAAATACCCGTGATTCAGTAGGTGGCTTCCCAGAACGCGAGTTACACAGTTATGGGTTAGAAGCACCTGAGATATATGCTGCTGACTCGGATGACCTTCAGCAACAATTACACCCAGAGAATGGCCATGATGCTGATAACTGGCTAGTCGATGACCCGCGTGTAGAATGGCTAGAAGATTGGCTGATCGAAAACCCGAAAGACAAAGTCTTATTAATTTGTGCACAGGCTGAAACCGCTTTAGCTCTGGAAGAACATTTACGTTTAAGAACATCAATAAATGCGACGGCATTCCACGAAGGCTTAAACATTATCGAGCGTGATAGAGCAGCTGCCTATTTTGCTGCACAGGCAAAAGACGGTGAAATTGGGGCTCAGATTTTGCTATGTTCTGAAATTGGCAGTGAAGGTCGAAACTTCCAGTTTGCACATCATCTGATTCTATTCGATTTGCCGTTAAACCCTGATTTGTTAGAGCAGCGTATCGGCCGTCTTGATCGTATCGGTCAAACAAGTACCATCCAGATACATGTACCTTATTTCAAGGACACGGCACAAGAAAAACTACTAAACTGGTATCACAAAGGTCTAAATGCTTTCCAGCATGTGTGCCCTGTTGGTCATAGTATTTTTGAAGTATTTGAGAATGAGCTACGCCGTGAACTTATTTCATCAGAGACTGAGAATTTCGATGATCTGATCAATCGCTGCAAAGCTTTGGCGGATGAAACACTCGAACAAATGCAGCAAGGTCGAGATCGCTTACTAGAATTGAATTCATGTGATAAAGATCACGCTGAAGAAGTTATTGATGAGTTAATCACAACCATGAATACCGCTGAACTAAGTGGCTATATGGATGCGGTTTTTGACGAATACGGCGTCGATCAACAAGGCCACGGGGTTGATAGTTTTATCCTGAAACCGACTGATCACATGATCAATTCCAACTTTCCGGGATTAAGCGATGAAGGCTTAACGGCAACCTATCAGCGTGATTTAGCGCTATCTCGCGAAGATATGCACTTCATTAGCTGGGAACACCCAATGGTGACTGGCGCAATCGATATGATTCTCACCAGTGAATTTGGTAATGCTACATTCTGCTCATTAGCGCTGAAAAAAGATCAGGTTCCTGCAGGCACTTTGATTCTGGAAGCGATCTACACGATTAACTGCCCAGCTCCTAGCTTTTTGCAATTACATCGGTACCTGCCAGTTTCTAGTGTGAGAGTTGCGGTTGATAATCACAATCGTGATTTAAGTAAATTTCTCAAGCACCAGCAGATCAATCAACTTGCAGAGCGTGTAAATAAGCGCACTACGCAGGATTTGATTCAACATGCACGACCACAAATACAAACCTTGATTGAAACGGCAAATAAGTTAGCTAAGCCACAACAAGCGAAAATTATCGAAGAGGCTCAAGAGAAGTTCTCAGCGACTGCAAAAGATGATCTGGAAAGATTACAGGCGCTGGCTAAAGTAAATCCGAACATCCGTGCAGAAGAAATTACACAGCTGGAAGAAGACCAGAAAGCATTAGCAGCTTATTTAGAGAATGCGCAATTGAAGTTAGACGCTATTCGAGTTGCACTTGTTACGGAATAGTTTACAGCACCAGAAAATATATACCTATAGCGTAGCCGTATAAATATCATTCAAAAGTAGGGGGGTGACTTTTAGATTTAACCTCGTCCTCTGTATGGTGGAACGCCCTGCTCCGGCACCCAAACGCCTTTTGGGATTTCACCCTGTGCAAAAAATACATCAATCGGAATGCCGCCACGCGGATACCAGTAGCCACCAATACGTAGCCACTTCGGTGCAATTTCATCGATGATGCGTCGTGCAATACTCACCGTACAGTCTTCGTGAAAAGCGCCATGGTTTCTAAATGCCCCTAAAAACAATTTAAGTGATTTGCTCTCTACCAATTTCTGACCGGGGATGTAATCAATCATCAAATGAGCAAAATCAGGCTGTGCTGTCATTGGACATAACGAGGTAAATTCTGGTGCTGTAAAACGCACCACATAATCCACATCTGCTTGTGGGTTTTGCACGCTTTCTAATACGGCAGTCTCGGGCGAATCCGGCAGTTTAGTTTCTCCACCTAACTGTTGTAAGTTTTCGTAGATATTTTTATCGCTATCTTTATTGCTCATGTCACATCTCTATTTTATTTAAACAGATTATAGCCAAATACACCCCCCCACTTATAGCTACTTTTTCGGCTGTAGGTAGTCACTAAAAGGTTTGCTATGATCTTGCCATGCAAAACCATGATATAAAACTACAAAAACAATCAAGATTTAGGCGTGGTTTTTTATCGGTCTGGAAACGATTTAGCCGTTTTGTCGTAAATACATTCTATAGCCGTTTTGAAGTGAGTGGCGCTGAAGTAATCCCCGACGATGCGGGTGTTATTCTATGTGTTAATCACGTAAATGCGCTCATCGATGGCGTGGTACTACAAGCTTCCACCTCTAAAAATATTCGCCCATTAGCTCGAAGTGGTCTATTCAAAAACCCGTTACTTAGGCCGATTTTGAATACGATTGGCGCTGTGCCCATTTATAGACGCAATACTGAATCCAGTGATACATCAAAAAACCAGGACAGCTTTTCACAAGTCTATAAATTGCTCGTGGAAAAAGAAACGATAGTTATTTTTCCAGAAGGTCAAAGCCACTCCAATTCCTTCATTCAGGAAATTAAAACAGGCGCCGCACGTATGGTTCTTGGCGCAATCAAAACAAACGGCATTGCGCCTGTAGTTATTCCCGTAGGAATGACTTTCTCCCGAAAGAAACGTGCCAGAACTGAGGTTTATGTACGTTATGGCAAACCGATTGACCTCACTATTGAGGATGATATGAATGAACAGGATGCAGTACGATTAATTACGCAACGTGTTAAAGAAGGTATTGAGTCGGTCACCCTAAATACCAAGTCATGGAAAGACATGGCCTTAATCCATCGACTTGAACGCTTTTTTGCACTGCGTGGTGGAAAACGAAGAAAAACTAATCTAACCCAACGTTTTACTGCACTTCAACGACTCATAGAAGCACAAGATTTATTGCAACAGCATGAGCCGGATAAAGTAAGAAGCCTAATGAGCAAAATGCGAATGTTCGAACGCCTTTGTGATGCCTGTGGGATCAGCCATTACCATCTAGCAGTAAATTACAAACCGTTGCTGCTGATTCTATATACCTTAAGAACATTAGGTATTGTGCTGATCGGTTTTCCTATTGCTTTATGGGGAATTCTTAATAGCTTTATCCCATATAATATCACCGCATTTTTAACCAAAAAATTATCCAAAGATATCGATCAATACGATACTGCACGAGTATTAATTGGGTTTACCGCTTTTAGTTTATTCTGGGGAGTTCAAAGTTATCTGGTATACGATTGCTTCAGTTTGCATTGGGCGGTTATCTATCTCACTAGTCTGTTTATTAGTGCTGTTGTTGCAATTTCTTTGCAGGGAGAATATCGCCGCACTCTAGTTAACCTAAAAGTATTTTTCCTGTTTATGCGTAAACAAGATCTGAAGGCCTATTTAGAGAGCAAAAGAGATGAATTAGAAGCCGAATTGGCGCAAATGGTTCGTATTGCGAAGCGTTTATCTAAATCAAAAAATAATACATCACCCCCCCACTTTTGAATGATTTTTATACGGCTATGCCTAGCCTGCGGGTCAGCATTAAACAACATTTCTGTTGCCCCACTAAGGTTCGGCTCGGTTTTTTCTTTCAAAACGCAAATAGAATTTATGCTTCGCGAAGTAGTTTTTATCAAGTTATTCGCTGACTTCAAGTCTATGATAGGATTGCGCCATGAGTGATGAAAACAGATCAATAATTAAGCAAAAAAAGCCTAATTTAGCCATACCAGTTTCCCCGGATACATTTATTTTTCCTGTGCGTGTTTACTACGAAGACACCGATGCGGGTGGCGTTGTTTATCACTCTAATTACATCAGCTTTTTTGAAAGATCCCGCACTGAGTGGCTTAGACACCTAGGCTATGAATTAGATGTGCTCTCAGAAGAACAGCATGTAGTCTTTGTAGTAAAGACGCTTAACTGTGATTATTTACGCCCTGCTTTATTTAATGACGAACTTTTTGTCTCCGCTGAAATCTTAAAGCTGGGAAATACCAGTATCACCTTTGAACAAAAGATCATGCGTGCAGCAAAAGACGAAGAAAATGGCAATAATTTAGACACACTGGCGATTGGAAATGTCACCGTAGTCAGTGTAGATACTATTAAGTTTAAACCGAAGCGCATTCCAAAAAATATTTTAGAGAGAATACAAAATGTCATTTGACCAAACAATACTAAAACTCATTATGGATGCCAGCCTTATCGTTAAGGTGGTTATGGCGATTTTAGTTTTGGCTTCTCTGGCATCATGGACTTTGATGCTAATTAAAAGCAGTCAGTTAAGCAAAGCACAAAAGAAACTTGATGTTTTCGAAGATCGTTTCTGGAGTGGCATCTCTCTCAACAAACTCTATAGCGATCTTGCTAATCGAAGCGATAAAGATGGCATGGCAGCGATTTTTTTTAATGGTTATCACGAATATGCACGCTTAACCAAAGGTGCAACACCTAGGTTATTACCGCCCACTGATACCGCTCACCGTGCCATGCGAGTTGCAGAAACCCGCGAAATGGATAAGCTTGAACAAAACCTCTCTTTCTTGGCAACAGTTGGATCCACCAGTCCTTATATTGGTTTATTCGGCACGGTGTGGGGGATTATGAATTCATTCATTTCATTAAGTGAGATGAAACAGGCAACACTTGCTGTTGTAGCCCCGGGTATTGCTGAAGCCTTAATCGCAACCGCAATGGGGCTTTTTGCAGCAATACCTGCGGTAATAGCATACAACCGCTTCAGCGATAAAGTAGACCGTATTGCTGTTCGCTATGAAAACTTCAGGGAAGAATTTACAACCTTGTTAGAACGACAAGCCCACATCAAAAAGGATGCTCAGTAATGTCTCGCCGTTACAAAAAACGTCGCGCGATGGCTGAAATGAACGTCGTGCCTTATATCGACGTGATGTTGGTGCTATTGGTGATTTTTATGGTTACTGCGCCGATGATGCAATCTGGGGTAAATGTGAATATGCCAGATGCTGACGCGGCCTTATTAGAAAGCGACAGCAAACAACCACCTTTGTATATCGCAGTTCGGGAGAATGGGGAAATTAGCCTTGGTGATTCAGATGAGATTATCAGCACCACTGAACTTACTGAGCAAATGAAAGGTCAATTAGGTGAGACAGGAACGCGTCCGGTATACATTAGAGCAGATGGCAATGCGATACATACTTATGTAACTAGAGCCATGATTGCTGCGCAAAAAGCAGGCGCAAAAAAGATCAGTTGGATGACTGATCCTGAATCCAGTAATTAACGACAAGTAATTAACGAAGAAAACAATACTGTACGCAATAATAAAATGGTTTAACTGATAAATGTTGAAAGTACTTTTTAGACACCCGGGGGCAGTTTTAGGCGCAGTCATTTTGCACCTGTTAGTGGGTGGATTATTCTTTTTCAGTTTTGATTGGACAGAAAAGCCAGATGTTGCTGAGACTGGAATTCCTATCGCTCTTATCACCGAAGGTTCACTAGATACACAAGCAAATAATATTGCAGAAGAAGAATCTAGCAACACATCCGAAAAACAAATTATCAAAGAAAAACAAGAAGCGGCTGAAGCTAAAGAAAAAATCAAAGAGCAAAAACGACTACAAAAAGAACTAGAGCAAGAAAAAATCGCTGCGGCTGAAAAGCAAAAAGCTGAGCAATTAAAATCAGAACAACTCAAAAAAGAAAAAGCGTCAATAGCAGCTGCTGAAGCATTAAAACTGAAGAAAGAAACAGATAATAAAAAACGCCTATTACTACAGAAAAAGGCCCAAGAAGAACAACAGCGCCTGGAACGTGAAGCTGCAGAGCAGGAAAAAGCGATTGCTGAACGTGAAGCTCAAAAAAAAGCAGAAGAACAAAAACAAATGGCTGAAAAAGCGGAACGAGAAGCCGAAGCCGAAGCAGAAGCTAGAGAAAAGGCGGAACGTATAGAAAAAGCTAAAGCCAGGAAAAATGCAGAAAAATTAGCGGCAGAAAAGAGTGCTAAGGAAAAAGCAAAAAAGGAAGCTAAACGTAAAGCCATCAAGCTTGCTGAAAAAAAGGCCAAAGAAAAAGCTGAGAAAGAAGCTAAAGATAAAGAACAGGAACGTATAGCTAAAGAAAAAGCGAAGAAGGCCGCAGAAAAAGAGGCTAAAAAAGCTGCCGAGCGTAAACTCGCAGAAAAGAAAAAAGCAGAAGAGGCCGAAAGAGCACAGGCCGCAAAAGAAAAAGCAGAAAGAGAAGCGAGAGCCAAAGCAGCTAAAGAGAAGGCCGAGCGAGAAAAAGCAGAAGCATTAGCTGCTAAAAAGGCAGAATACCATCGTAAATGGCAAGAAGCCCAGGCAAAGAAAAAAGCCGAAGCCGCTGCTGCAGAAGCTAAAAGAAAATCTGATGCAGAAGCAGCAGCTAGAAACAAATCTTTGGAAAAAGCTAAACACGGTGCTTTAGTTTCATGGGGAGGAAAAATACAACAGCACGTAAAAAGACGCTGGCACCCACCACCAGGAACTAAAGGTAACCAAGCCAGAGTTAGAATCACAATTTCTAATAGTGGCTTTATTTCTAGCGGAATACAGATAAAATCCTGTAGCGGTAATCCAGAGTTTTGCGCATCTGTTAAAGAGGCGTTTGAACGTTCTGAACCATTGCCAAGACCGCCGAGTAAATACAATTTAAACAAATCAGATCGAACTATTACGTTTAAAATGGACTAATCAATTATGATTAAAAAATTTCTATCGCATTTTATATCGCAACTCACCGTACTTGTGATTCTTCTTTCAAGCAGCCTGCCGGCGCTTGCAGAGCTAGAATTAACTATCTCTAAAACCAGCGATGATGGCATCCCCATCTACATCGCCAATATACCTGGTGGTGCTACAGGCGTCATCGAAGGTGACCTCAAGCGCAGCGGTCGTTTCACTATTGTTGATCGCTCCAAGATTGCCAACCTGAGTCCTTTTGGTGAAGAACTTAATGGCGGTGAATACAATAATATTACGGATTACATCGTTCGCGGAAAACAACATGATGGTGGACTTCAGGTTGAATTAATCAGTACATCTGATAATGCTAAAACTACCTACACGATTTCTTCTAATGTGAACCCGCGAAGGGTTTACCATAAAGCGGCTGATAAAATTTACGAGAAAATCATTCGTGAAAAAGGCGCTTTTGATACTCGCCTGGCTTATGTAACTGTTACCAATAAAACCAGCGAGAATCGTGTTTTTAGATTATATGTTTCCGATTCTGATGGGCATAAACCACAGGTCATACTAACCTCCAAACAACCGATAATGTCACCTGCATGGTCTCCTGATGGCAAAAAATTAGCTTATGTGTCCTTTGAAGATAATAGCTCTGCTATCTATGTCCAGGATATTTTCACTGGAGAAAAATATATGCTCTCTGCACGAGAAGGTATAAATAGTGCGCCGGCATGGTCTCCGGATGGCAAGAAAGTAGCAATGAGTCTTTCTTTTAATGGAAGCCCCGACATTTATATCGTAGATGCAAAAAGCGGGGACTTCACACGAGTCACAACCTCTTCAGCCATAGATACAGAACCTAGCTGGAGTGGCACCAACTCTATCGTTTTTACCTCTAATCGAGGTGGTAGCCCACAGCTTTATAGAATTGCAGCCTCAGGTGGGAAAGCTCAAAGACTGACTTTTGATGGTAAATATAATAGTGCAGCTGATATCGCAAACAAAAAACTGGCATTCATAACCGAAAAACGTGGTGCATATAATGTTGCTATCAAATCCATGAGTGGAGAAGGAAAAGATTTTCTATCAATTGGCACATTAGACGAATCACCAACCCTTTCGCCAAATGGAGCAATGGTAGCTTACACAACCATGAAAAACGGTGAAAACTCTTTAGCAGTAGTTAGCGATAACGCCAAGGCTAGACAGTTTTTAACATCTCCAATTGGTGATATTCGAGAGCCTGCCTGGTCTCCTTACTTAAATCATTAAATCTTTTATCAACAAACTATAATCAAATTTAACATCAAATTAAAAGCTAGACAGGAATCTAATATGAGAATAAGCAGAACAAAAATAGTAGTTTTACCAATATTATTAAGTACATTAACCATTGTTGGCTGTAGTAATCAAAATATCAAAAAAGATGCCAAAGCTGATGGAGCCATAATCACTCAAAATGGTGCTGAAAAAGGAACGGTTGGTGCAGGTGGTGCTTCTGATGTTAATACCAAAGACAGTCAGGGTGATCGATCAAACTTCAATTATTTGCCCAGTGCAAACAATGATCCTAATAACACCAATGATATAACTTTAGCTGGCTTAAATGACCCTGATAATTTGCTTTCACAGAGAGTCATCTATTTCGATTATGATAAAGCGGCAATTCGCCCAGAGTACATGGTGCTTATCAATACTCACGCTAAATTACTGGCAAAATACCCCAGCCTGAAAATGCGTCTGGAAGGCCATGCCGATGAACGTGGATCACGTGAATATAATGTGGCATTATCTGAATCACGCGCGCAATCAGTAAAAAACATCATGGGTGTTCAGGGTGCACTTGGATCACAAATGAAAACGATTGGTTATGGTGAAGAAATACCTGTGGTGCGTGGGCAATCTCAAGAATCATGGCAAAAAAATCGTCGCGTTGAAATCAAATACGATGATTATTGATAAGACTTAAGATTACATGGGCTAAATCTAAATGATTAGATTTATAAAATAATGAAAGGAAACTTATGAAAAACTTAAGCTTAGGGCTAATCTTGGGTTTATTTGTATTTTTTTCTCCGGGTTTTGCTGAAGTAAACACAGAGTCAATTATTCAAATTTTTCAACGCTTAGAAACATTAGAGCAGAAAACACGAGAGCTTCATGGTGAAAATGAAGTGCTCAGCAATCAGATTGAACAATTAAAGAAATCCCAAAAACAAGGATTTCTTAATGTTGATGAACGTATTGATGAACTCTCTAATGCTGTTAAATCCAGCAGCACTGAAGCGACTGACAATACTGAGAAAGAAGCAGATCCACCAGTAAAAGTTGTTGATCCAAAACGCGCTATTTCGGCAACAGAGAAAAAAGAAACAGTTGCAGACAAACTTGAATTACAAACTCCTCCTCCACCAGCTGAGAAGCCTGTAGCAGCGGAAATAGACGAAACTCAAGCTGATGCAAGCGCAAAGTTAAACAACGTTTCTGAAACTAGCCAAGTAAGTATTAGGGCTGCAACAGCCTACGAGAAAGAAACTTATCAAGCTGCTTTCAATAAAATGGGGGCTTCGCCAACTGCTGCAACCAAGGCTTTTCAGGAATATATAAAGATGCAACCAAATAGCCCACTTGCGGCTAATGCACAATACTGGATTGGTGAGATTATGTACTCACATAACAATTACAAAGGTGCGGTGCAGGAATTTATTAAAGTGTTACAAAAATATAAAGACAGCAATAAAGCGCCAGATGCAGCAATCAAACTAGGCTATAGCTTTTACGCTTTAAAAAATTGGCCTTATGCCAGAAGAACCTTTGAAGATGTCTTGAAATATTTTCCAACAAATGAGAATGCAGTGAAGCTTGCGACTCAACGCCTAGAGAAGATGAAAGCAGCGGGTAATTAATATCTTCAAATTATGAAAAAAGTGTGCCTAGGCAACTTTGTAGTGAAACGACGACGGCCCGAAGGGTGTGGTTTTCATCAACTAAAATAGAAAACCACCTCGCGAAGCATAAATTCTATTTACGTTTTTAAAGAAAAAAAACATAATATCATTCAAAAGTAGGGGGGTGACTCTAATTACTGAGCCTAAAAATAATGCAAAATCTTCCCACATATAATGCCACCATTGTCTGGAAACGTGACACAGAGAGATTTACCGATAATAAATATAGCCGTGCCCATCAATGGCTATTCAGCAGTGGCACCGCCATCTCTGCATCGTCCTCACCACACATCGTCCCTCTGCCCTATTCAGTTGATGAAAATATCGATCCTGAGGAAGCTTTCGTGGCTTCGCTGTCTAGTTGTCATATGCTGTTCTATTTATCAATTGCAGCGAAAAAGAAATGGCTGATTGATAGTTATGAGGATAATGCGAGACGGCACTTTAGAAAAGAATGAAGAAGGAAAGTTAGCCATGACTAAAGTCGTGCTTGAACCTGACATAAAGTATTCAGGAGAAACACCTTCTAAGGAGCAACAAGCGGAAATCCACCATCTTGCTCATGAAGCATGTTTTATTGCCAATTCTGTAAAAACTATCGTAGAAATTAAATAAATCGCTACTCAATCTGATTCTGTCAGTTAGGCTTGTAAATCACTAAACTCGTTTTCACAAAAGGGTTTTGCGGATAACGGCGTACCACTTTATCTTTTACCGCAATAGCCTCAGGCTTATGATTATATGGTCCAAGACGAACTTTATAGATGGTTCGTCCCTTAGATTGACTCGCTAAAACAAACGCGGAGTAGCCGTCACGTGCAAAATCATTCATCACTGTTTCTGCTTGATCGAATTGCTTGGTCGCCATCAACTGCACGCCATAACCTTTAAAATTATCATTGTTACTGGAGAATTTAGAGGAAATTAAGCTTTTCAGTGAAGAGAATTTTTCTGCTTTGATAAGGCCTTTATTGTTCGCAATATATGCGCCATAACCAATGCCGCCAACAACAATCATTAGTACCAATTTACTTAGTACCGAACCAGTCTGTTTACTTAAAGGCTTTCGTCCGCAATATGCTTTTTTACCCTTCAATGCCGAAATATTCGGTGAGGTTTTCTTATTCATTATTATGTCCCCTAATGGTTATACCATTAACAGACAGTTTACTTGAAACAACATTTATGCAGGATTAACAATGCACAATCACTTTAGAATTGATAAACCTTATCATTAATAAAAAATGCCCCAAAAGTGTGGGGGTGACTTTAAAAACAAATGGGTTAGTTACTTTGGGCTTTCGAAAAATATATAAGATGTCGAATAGTCACTAAATTCAAAGTAGACCTTTTTCTTTTCATCAGCATCTACTGTGTTATTCAAATTAACATCGAGATAACCATAACCATATCGATAAGGGCGATGAGTATCAGTGCTGGTTCCAGCTGCAGTGCTTAATTTGTCGATTTTGATAAAGCGTCTCACCAACTTGTCTCCTGCGTATATCTCCAGAATACCGTCAGTCCCAGTCCAGTTATTGATGGCTCGTCCGATCTGATTCTGGGTCTCCTGGGTGCAACCTGAGATTGCTATTGAAGCTAATAAAACTGTGATAATTAAAAGTTTTTGTTTCATCGAATGTCTCCTATACTTGAACTCATGATACTTTACTACGTGCATGACCCAATGTGTAGCTGGTGCTGGGGTTTCAGTCCTACCTGGTCAAAAATACGATCTCAACTCCCTGAAAATATTGAGGTTAAATACTTACTTGGAGGACTAGCTCCTGACTCTCATGAACCTATGCCACCAAACATGAAAGAGGATATTGCGGGTTATTGGAAAAAAATCCAACAGCACATTCCAGGAACAGAATTTAATTTTGATTTTTGGCAGGAATGCGAACCAAGAAGGTCTACTTATCCATCGTGCAGAGCTGTCATTGCCGCACGTAAACAAAAACCAGAATTAGAACGAGATATGATAGAAGCTATCCAGAGAGCTTATTATCTAAATGCACAAAATCCTTCTGATGATGAAACTTTAATTAGCATTGCAGAATCACTGGGATTAGATAAAGACGCATTTACTGCTGACCTTAGTTCTAATGAAACTCAGCAACAACTAGAAAAAGAAATCTTATTTGGCAGGCAAATGGGAGCCCAGGGCTTTCCAAGTATGATGTTGGAAACTAATGGTAAATATGTGTATCTACCATTAGATTATAATGATCCAAGTAAAACGCTTAGCTATATTAAAGAAATAAATACCCAGTAAAATATACAGTTAGATCACCCCCCTACTTTTATGAGGTTTTTATAAAACCTCATTCTTCGAGTATCAGTCACTTCTCCAGTATTGCTTTGGCTAGGCATGGCTTTTTTTACTACTAAGTATTAACTAAAGATTCAGGTAAATACTTATCCCACTCGACTGAATTATTACCTATGGCGAAAAAATACGGGTTCAATAAAGAATCTTTAGTGTTATAGAGCAAAGGCGTCATATCGATTTTTACAATCTTACCACCCGCTTCATTTACGATACAATGTGCTGCAGCCGTGTCCCATTCTGAGGTTAACCATAAACGCGGATACAAATCAGCATTACCCTCTGCAACCATACACATTTTCAACGAGCTACCCATGCTTTGTAGATCATACTCGCCATTATCTGCTGCGTAATTTTCCAGAAATTTAGTCATATCTTCACCGGTATGCGAACGACTTCCAACGAAAATGGCGGTATCTTTTGGTAAATTACGGGAATGAATTTTTTCAGCTTCAGCTCCCTCTGCATCAGTAGTTTTAAAACTACCAAGGCCTTCGCATGCAAAATAGCTTAAACCCAGCGCAGGAGCGTAAACGACACCCAGGATTGGCTTGTGTTGATGAATCAAGGCAATATTAACGGTAAAACTATCCCTACGATTGATGAATTCTTTGGTGCCATCGAGCGGATCAACCAGCCAATAGGTTTCTCTTGAGGACCTCTCTTCAAAAGATAGGTGAGCCGACTCTTCTGACAGAATCGGTAATTGGATATCTAGCTTTTTTAATTCTTTATCAATAAATGTATTAGCGGCAAGATCAGCAGTGGTCACTGGAGAATCATCAGATTTAGTTTCTGTTTCGAAACCACTCTTATAAATCTCCATGATTTTTTCACCAGCACCTTCAGCAATGCGGCGAATTTCGGGAATTAAAGTTGATAGCTGATCTTTATTCATATGGATATTTCACTATGACTTTAATAGACTATTAATATTTAAAAACTGCTTCGTTAGGTAAACAGCAGCTACGCTTCTACCTTCCTGAAAATCATCTCGTTCTATCAACAAATCTATCTCACTCAGTTTCCACGGGACCACTTCTATTTCTTCTGGCTCATCACCTTCTTCTCGTCGTTCAGATAACTCTTCAGCCAAAATTATATTGGTTACATGGCCCAAATAGCCTGGCGCTAAACTCAGCTTTTTTAAAACAGTAAGCTTTGCGGACTCGTAACCAACTTCTTCCATGATCTCGCGGTTGGCAGCATCGAGTATTTCTTCGCCTACTTCTACCTTTCCCTTTGGAAAAGCTAATTCATAGCGTTCTGTACCCGCAGCATATTCGCGTATCAAAAGAACCTTGTCTTCTTCTCCCTGTTCTCGCAAAATGGGAACAATGAGTACTGCACCGAAACCGCGACTTACTAATCTTTCATATTCGCGTTTTTCACCATTTGAAAATTCGAGATCCAATGCTTCTATTTCAAACAAACGGCTACTGGCAACTTTTCTGGTTTGATGTATGGTTGGTAACTTATATTTCATAAAGTAGAGTTTACAGGCAGATGAAGGCAATTCCCATTGATTGGCAAAACATATCAACAGTTTTTCTCGATATGGATGGCACC
The DNA here is from genome assembly GCA_963807855.1 of uncultured Gammaproteobacteria bacterium. Lineage (GTDB taxonomy): Bacteria > Pseudomonadota > Gammaproteobacteria > Thiotrichales > Thiotrichaceae > Cocleimonas. The sequence continues at coordinate 19,776 of CAWEEB010000026.1, forward strand.
CTATTGGATTTACATTATGACAACCACTTCTGGCTAGAACATATCCCCAAACGTTATGCAGAAAAGCACGGTTTGAGCATTGATGAGGCTAGTGATCTCCTAGAAAAAAAGACATCTGCAATCGCTGGCACCTTAGACTGGTACTGCCTTGATTACTGGCAAGATAATCTGGATATGGATATTGTGAGTCTAAAACATGAAGTCGCAGAAAAAATTGCTATTCGTGACAATGTAGTGGAATTTCTTGAACATCTTCGAGCGTTGAATAAAAGAATTGTGTTGCTCACAAATGCGCACAAAAAAACCATTGAGGTAAAATTTTCATACGTTTCTATTGAGCAATATTTTGATCGCATTATCACTTCGCATGATATTGGAATTGCAAAAGAAGAAGATGGCTTTTGGGATGCTATGGAAAAAATCGAGAACTTCTCCAAAAAAGGCAGCTTATTTATTGATGATAATTTAGATGTTTTAAAAGCCGCACAAAACGCTGGTGTAAAGCATTTGCTATCGATTACAAAACCAGACTCAAAACAAGAACCAAAAGATACAGAACACTTTATAGCTATCGACTGTTATACCCAATTATTGGCCGATAATAACGGATAAAAAAGTGCTTAGCTCTGCATAAATTCTATTTACGTTTTTAAAAAAACCAAAACGTAATATCATTCAAAGTAGGGGGGTGACTTTCTTAATTTATCTTTAAGTGAATCATGAGTTTTAACAAGTCTCTATAAAAGACTACCACTCTCTTGGTCACTTTTAGGAGCGTTTAAACCGAAGTGTTGCCATGCATGACGTGTAGCAACACGACCTCTAGGTGTTCGCATCAAAAAACCTTGCTGGATGAGAAAAGGCTCAATCACATCTTCAATAGTGCCACGTTCTTCACCAATTGCAGCGGCTATGCTTTCAACACCAACTGGACCACCATCAAATTTTTCCATAATCGCAAGCAATACACGTCGATCCATGTGATCGAAACCTAGATTATCAACATTGAGCATATTCAATGCTAAATCAGAGATTTCCTTTGTGATTTTTCCATCTGACTTTACCTGGGCATAATCTCGAACACGACGCAGCAAACGGTTAGCAATACGAGGAGTACCACGAGAACGACAGGCAATCTCTACAGCACCCTCTTCATCGATTTCAACGTTAATGATTCCAGCAGCCCTTTTCACGATATGTGTTAAGTCTTTAACATTGTAAAATTCAAGACGTTGAACAATGCCAAAACGGTCTCTTAAGGGAGACGTTAATAATCCTGCTCTGGTCGTTGCTCCCACTAATGTGAAAGGGGGAAGATCTAATTTTATGGATCTTGCTGCTGGGCCTTCACCAATCATAATATCCAGCTGAAAATCTTCCATAGCGGGATAAAGAATCTCTTCAATCACAGGACTTAATCGGTGAATTTCATCGACAAACAGCACATCATTTTCTTCTAGGTTAGTAAGAAGTGCAGCTAAATCACCCGCTTTTTCCAATACAGGGCCAGAGGTTTGACGAAGATTGGCATTTAGCTCATTAGCTATAATGTGTGACAGTGTAGTCTTACCCAGCCCTGGAGGACCAAATATCAGCACATGGTCAAGTGCCTCACCGCGAGCTTTTGCAGCAGGTATAAAAATTTCCATCTGTTCTCGAACAGCAGGCTGCCCTACATAATCTTTAAGATATTTGGGGCGTATTTTTTCTTCAATCTCATTAGTTGCGTCGTCTAATCCTGCAACAGGAGAGATTATTCTATCGCTTTCAAAATCATTAAATGAATCATTCACGATAGACTAGCCTTTAGCGCTTTACGAACGATTTCTTCCACAGATAATCCATCACTCGAGTACTTTGATACCATTTGACTTGCTTGAGTGGGCTTGTAACCTAGTGCTAGTAATGCGGCGGTAGCCTCGTCTTCCATATTTCTCGCCGACGCTGGTACAGACAAGTTTGCATCTAACTGCCCTGATGGTTGTGGTAAACGATCTCTCATTTCTATAATAAGTCTTTCTGCAGTCTTCTTTCCAACACCAGGAAGTTTCGTTAAACCAGCAACATCGTTCGCATGCACACGTTGTGAGAACTCGTTAGCAGTCATACCAGAAACGATAGCAAGCGCCATTTTTGGTCCAACGCCATTAACCTTAAGTAGAATTCGAAATAAAGCTCGTTCTTCTACTGAGCTAAAAGCATATAAAGTATGCGCATCCTCTCTAACGATCAAGTGGGTATATAGGGTGACTTCATTATTTACTTCAGGGAGATCAATAAAAGTTGTAAGTGATGCGAGGAGCTCGTATCCAACACCGCCTACATCTAATAACAGCTCAGGCGCTTGTTTTTGTAAGATATTGCCACGTAATAAACCAATCATTTTAACGTTGTTTCCATAGCTTCCTGTAACCTTATTTTAGTTGAGCCAACATGAGCGTGGCTTAATGCTATCGCTAAGCCATCAGCAGTGTCTGATTGTAGTTTACCTGATAGGTTAAGCAGTAATTTCACCATGTGTTGAACTTGTGATTTATCTGCATTGCCTTTTCCTACAACTGCCTGCTTGATTTCACGAGCACTATACTCATAGACCGGAATATTTTGCATCACAGTAGCACAAATCGCTGCGCCTCTGGCTTGTCCTAGTTTTAATGCAGAAGAAGGATTGTTCGATAAAAAAACATCTTCTATAGCCATTTGTGTTGGCTGAAATTCTCTGATTATTAATTCGATTTCTTTATATATTTTGCCCAAACGTAAAGGAAAAGCATCATTACCTAAACGAATACAGGTACTATGTACATGCTGGCTGTATCGACCATCACTATCAATAATCCCAATTCCTGTGATTCTTGAGCCTGGATCTATTCCGAGTATTCTCATAATAAATGACCAGTTTAACGCTTTAAGTACTGCAAATTTGAATCTTTACAGTTGGACTTTATACTTATAATTCTGTCCCACTTTTTATTACTGATCATATTTTTCCCCAAATTATCATTTTGATATAAATAATAACATAGAAGGGAAAACTGAGATAATAGAGCAATTTATCTTTAGACTTAAATTTCTATCATTTCAAAATCTGATTTACCAACACCACAATCTGGGCATTCCCAGTTTTCTGGAACATCTTCCCATTTTGTACCTGGTGCAATACCATCCTCAGGCCACCCTTGTTCTTCTTCATAAACTAGGCCGCAGACTATACACATATATGACTTCATGGTTTAAAACTCACTCTTAATTAATTTAATCTTCCTTAAGCATGGAGGTGTATATTTTAAATTCAAATATTCTATGTTTTCATTAAGGTAATCAATAGATTTTTGGAAGCATCTAATAAACAACCAAAAAGAAAAACTACCGATTATCCAGAGAATCTTTCAAATCTCCTTTTGTAACTTTAGAATGGTTGATGTGTCTTCCTAAATAAATCTAATAATAAATAGAGACAGAGTCCTTAAATAATAATAATGACAACGGTTCAAAACAAAAATCTTCCCAGTCTGCTAAAGAAATTAGTCGCTGATAAGAAACTAGCCCAAGACGTCGCAGAAAAAGCAGTTGCTGATTCGACGGAAAGAGGTATTTCTATTACGACTCATTTAGCTCAGCGGAAATTAATCAATGAGAATGATCTCGCTGTTTATAACAGTAAAGAGTTTGGCCTTAGTCTAGTAGACGTTGATACCATAGAAATACCTATGGATGTCGAAAACTTGCTCCCTAAAGAAATGATGCGGAAAACTCAATTATATCCGCTATTCAGAATGGGCAAAGCAATAACAATCGCGGTTGCAGATCCTTTTTTCCTCTCACATTTAAGTGATGTTAGGTTTGCTACAGAGTTAATGCCAGAACCTGTTATTGTTGAATATTCTAAATTACAAAAACTATTACATCCTGATTACAGTGATTCTGCTGTAAGTTCAGGAATGACTATTTCTTCAGACACTGCTGCCCAAGACTTAGTCATTGAAACAGTTGAGCTAGAATCTGAAGAGGAAGAAGATGATTCTGGTGTTGATGTAACAGAGTTCCTAAATGAACTATTATCTCATGCCATTAAAAAGAAAGTTTCAGATATACACATTGAACCTTACGAGAAAATTCTACGTGTAAGATTCCGTCTGGATGGAATGTTGCAAGTGGTAAGTATGCCACCAAAAGCTCTAGCGAGAAAAATGACATCTCGTATCAAAGTTATGGCTCAACTCAATACCTCTGAAAGACGTATACCGCAAGATGGTCGTATCCATTTTAGAGTGGGAGAAGATAAACATATCGATTTTCGTGTTAATACACTACCTACTTTGTACGGTGAAAAGATCGTAATGCGTATTCTGGATTCTGATACGGCGTCACTTGGAATTGATGTTCTAGGATTTGAAGATAAACAAAAAAGTGACCTTTTAGAAGCATTAGGCAAACCTGATGGAATGATTTTGGTAACAGGTCCAACAGGTAGTGGTAAAACTGTAACCTTATACGCAGGTTTAAATATTCTTAATACTTCAGAGACGAAATATCTCTACTGCAGAGGATCCAGCTGAAATTCAAGTACCAGGTATCAATCAGGTAAATGTTAATAACAAAGTTGGTCTTACATTTGCGAGTGCACTAAGAGCATTCTTAAGACAAGATCCAGATATCATAATGGTTGGTGAGATTCGAGACCTTGAAACCGCAGAAATTTCAGTAAAAGCGGCGCAAACTGGTCACTTACTTCTATCAACTCTACATACTAACAGTGCTCCGGAAACGCTAACTCGTTTAATCAATATGGGAGTTCCTGCATTTAATATTGCTTCTTCTGTTCATTTAATTGTAGCTCAGCGTTTAGCACGAAGATTATGTAAGCAATGTAAGGTGTTAGTGGAGGATGTTCCAAAACAAGCACTCATTCAGCTTGGGTTCGATGAAGAAGAGATAGAATCCATTGAAATTTATGAGCCTAATGGATGCGGCGAATGCGCGAACGGTTATAAAGGTCGTGTAGGTATCTATCAAGTAATGCCTATTTCGTCAGAAATGGAAACCATGATTATGGATGGCGCTAATTCTTTAGAAATAGCCATTCAATCAAAAAAAGAAGGAATTAATGATTTAAGACAATCAGCAATGAACAAAGTAAAAGAAGGGGTAACTTCTCTCGCTGAATTAGAACGTGTCACAAAAGATTAATATCAGGAAATTATTATGGCCACAGCAGTAGCAAATAAAAAAACCAGTAAATTAGATCAGCCTACTTTTGTTTGGGAAGGTATTAATAAAAGCGGAGTGAAAATTCGTGGTGAAAATCAGGCTACGAATGAAAACTTCCTCAGAGCTGAATTAAGAAGGCAAGGCATTAGCCCAAAATCTATAAAAAAGAAAAGTAAAAGACTCACGGGCGGTAAAATTAAACCTGTTGATATTGCTCAATTCGCACGTCAATTAACTACTATGATGCGTGCTGGTGTTCCAATGGTGCAATCATTAGAGTTGATTAGTAACGGTCATGAAAATCCTAGGATGCGTGAATTAATCAAAACAATTACAAAGGATATAGAAGGTGGTGAAGATTTAGCCGGTGCACTTTCACATCACCCTCTCTACTTTGATAGTTTGTTTGTTAACTTAATACGAGCAGGTGAACAGGCTGGTACTTTAGAAGATATGATTGACAAAGTGGCTACGTATAAAGAAAAAACAGAAAGAATGAAAGCTAAGGTTAAAAAAGCAATGATGTACCCTGTCATTGTCATTATTGCCGCTGCAGTAGTCTCAGTTATTATGCTTGTTTGGGTTATACCAACATTTAAAGATATATTTGCAGGGTTTGGGGCAGATTTACCTGCTTTTACACTTTGGGTGATAAGTCTATCTGAGTGGTTACAGGCTAATTGGTGGTTACCACTCATTATTACTATTGGCAGTATTATTGGGTTTACCCAGGCAAGAAGACGATCGAAGAAATTCCATCGTTTTGTCGATAGACTTTCTTTAAAAATTCCACTAATGGGTGTAATCATTAACAAATCTGCTGTTGCAAGATTTTCCCGTACTCTTTCAACGATGTTTGCTGCAGGTGTACCATTGGTTGAAGCTATGGACGCTGTTGCAGGTGCGACTGGTAATATAGTCTATGAAGAAGCTACGATGCAGATCAAAGAAGATACCTCAAAAGGTGTACAACTTCATGTAGCAATGACTACTACTCAGGAATTTCCAAGTATGGTAGTTCAAATGGCTAAAATTGGAGAAGAATCCGGGCGACTTGAAGAAATGCTAGATAAAGTAGCAGACTACTTTGAAGAGCAAGTTGATGACTTAGTCGATACACTCTCCAAACAAATGGAGCCAATGATAATGGCTGTATTAGGTGTTTTAGTCGGTGGCTTAGTTATCGCTATGTACTTACCAATCTTTAAGTTGGGAGCTGCAGTAGGTTAAATATTTAATCTAAGGGGCTATTTAGGGGAAATAAATGGAATTAATTTCACTATTAAGGGAGAACACCATGTTCTTCCTTACTGTTGTTGGGCTGTTTTCACTGCTTATTGGTAGTTTCTTAAACGCTGCCATCTACCGTATTCCAATTATGTTACAGCAGGGATGGCGAGAAGAATGTGAAGAACTATTTGGCGGCAACCTTACAGACCCAAGTCACGATTCTTCCAAAAAATTCAACTTATTTGTGCCTAGATCTCAATGTCCACACTGTGGGCACATGATTACTGCTATTGAAAATATACCAGTACTAAGTTACCTCTTTTTAAGAGGTAAATGCTCCTCTTGTAAAACAGGGATATCAATTCAATATCCATTGGTAGAACTAGCCACTGCAGCTATTTCCGTTTTCGTTGCATGGAAAGTTGGATTCGGTTGGCAAGCACTTGCTGCTTTAATGTTCACCTGGACATTAATCACACTTTCTCTGATCGACGCAAAAACAATGTTGCTTCCAGACAACCTCACCATTCCATTAATGTGGTTAGGAATTGCTGTTAATTTTCAAGCAATATTTGTAGATCTAAAAAGTAGCGTCTTGGGCGCAATTATTGGCTATATGTCCCTATGGAGTCTTTTCCATCTATTTAAATTAATTACTGGAAAAGAAGGTATGGGTTATGGTGACTTCAAAATATTAGCTGCAATTGGAGCATGGGCAGGCTGGCAGGTGTTACCTTTTACGATTTTCGCTGCATCGATGGTAGGAGCAATCGTTGGTATCCTGATGATGGTTTTACAAGGCAAAAAAGAAAGTCAACCGATTCCATTTGGACCATGGCTTGCACTTGCGGGCTTTATCGCATTTATATGGAGAGAACCAATTGTCAGTTCAATGGCGAGTTATTTTGGATTAGCTTAAAAATTTTTTATAGACTAACTCTTTATTTAAAACCACCGAGTTTAACTTTAGTAATAAGCTAGGAAATTGACATACCGATTGGTATGCTGGAAACTATTTAAATGAATGCTGTTGCAACTAATATAAACAAGTTGATATACATATTGGCTGTTTTATGTCTGATAGCATCTACCAATCTTTATAGTGATACAAAGCTATTAAACGTTAGTATTACTCCGCTTTCATCCATTCTGATCTCTACTAAAAAAAGCGCACCCGCTAATATCATTAGCCTAAATAACTCAACAATTAGTGCAGAAATAACAGGTAGAGCACTAACTATTCACACCGAAGCTGGTTCGTTTGTAAGAAAAGATGAAACACTCGCCTCTTTAGATTGTAGAAGCTACTTACTTGCAAAAAAACAAGCCGATGCAGCATTGAAGGTTGCTAAAGCGCAATTAAACTTAACCAATAAACAATTGATTCGTAATCAAAGATTAATACAAAAAGGCACTATCCCTAGAGAAATTTTTGAAAAAACCGAAGCTGCGCAACAAACATCACTAGCAGATATAGAGTTGAAAAAAGCGACAATAGAGAACGCAAAACTCACTATAAAACGTTGCTCTATCAAAGCACCTTTCTCAGGCCAAATAACTCAGAGAATGGTTCAGCAAGGACAGTTAGTTTTACCAGGCACTCCTTTATTTCAATTGATGCAAGACCAAGCCTTGGAAATCAAAGCCAATTTACCCACAACAGTTATTGACAAGGTAAAAGGAGTAAATTCTATAGAGTTTGTTTCTGGATGAAAAAAGAATCAAAACATCTATTCGAAGTATTATTCAAAATATTGATGAAACTACCCGAACTCAAGAAGTGCGTTTGATGCTTCCAGAGTCTTCACTACTAGCAGCTGGTTTGTCGGGCAGAATTGAATGGAGCGATGGTAACTTGCAATTGCCAACCGAATACATCCAAAGAAAAGGTCAAAATCTCGGAGTAATGATTGCTGAGGATATTGTTGATGGAACAGCTAAGGCTAAATTTATTGCATTGAAAACCGCCATAGAAGGGCAACCAGCAAGCATTGACTTACCCCAAGAAACAGCAGTTATAAACAAAAATCAATATCGGGTAAGTGACGGACAGCTAATTAGTATTCAATAGCTAATTTTGACCCTCAAACACAATGTATTCTCGCCTGATCCAGAACCACGTCCTTGCAAATCTTACATTTGTATTAGTACTAATTATTGGATTCTTATCCTATAAAGAAATGCCTCGTCAGCAAGATCCGACGATAAATTTCAACTGGATAACTATCATCACAATACTCCCTGGTGCTTCTGCTTCTGATGTAGAAAAGAGAGTTACCGACGTTCTCGAAGATTCAATCAATGGCATACCAGACATGAATTTCGTCTCGAGTAATAGTCGTGAGAATACTTCAAGCATTTTAGTACGTTTCGAAGACATGCCGGAAAGGCTCTACGATAAACGCCTCGCTGATTTACGGCGTGAATTACAAAACGTACAAAGCGAATTACCCGAAGAAACCCTAGACTCTCAAATACTTGAAATCACCTCAGGTAATGCTTTCCCTGCTGCGCTAATCGCAGTTGTTTCCAGTGCTGATGATGAAAGATTAAGAAAACGCGCCAAAACTGTTAGTGATTCAATCGAACAAATGTCAGGGGTTGATCGTGTAGATTCTGTTGCGCTTGATGACCCTGAGTTACAAATAAATTTTATTCCAGAAGCTCTTGAGTCGTTACAGCTCACTCCTGGAAAACTCGCTGACTCACTCAAACTCTGGTTTCAAGATATATCAGCAGGAACTACCACAATTGGTAAACAAAGCTGGTTAGTTCGAATTGTCGGTAAAAACAGTAACGCCGCGCAAGTTGCTCAACTTCCTATTCCCGGATTAAATGGTGAAGTGCCACTTTCTAGCGTTGCCGTTGTACAGCGCGCTCGTAAAAAAGCTTCTCAAGAAGTCAGTATCGATGGAAATCCTGCTGTTTTGCTGTCAGTGATGAAACAGGACAATACCAATGTGATTCAACTGGTTGATCAACTAAACCAGTGGGTAGAAGAACAAAATAGCACTACTGAAAACACTGGCATTCAGTTAAAAATGGTCGATGACCAAACTCTTCCAACCAAACAAGCCATAAACATTATGCAAAGCAATGCGCTTATCGGCTTACTACTGGTATTAATAGTAGCCTGGCTATTTTTAGGTACTCGAATCGCCTTGCTTACTGCTATAGGAATTCCATTCATCTTAGCTGCGACCTTCTGGGTGTTAGCAGCAAATGGAGAAACACTTAATATTACTGTGCTGCTTGGTGTAGTTATCGTGCTAGGTATGCTGGTTGATGATGCCGTTGTAGTTGTTGAATCCATTTATTACCGTCTCCAAAGAGGCGTCAACTCACTTGATGCTGCGACCGGAGCAATGAAAGAAGTTGCTCTGCCTGTAACAACTGCCGTCTTAACTACAATCGCCGCTTTTCTACCCTTAATGCTACTGCCCGGAATTCTCGGTAAATTCATGCGAGTAATACCGATGGTAGTTACTATCGCGCTCGTGATTAGTTTAATCGAAGCCTTTTGGATGCTGCCATCACATGTGCATGGCGCTAAAATTAATTTTGAAAAACCTTCTAGAATCCAACGGATCCGTGAATCCTTTATCCACTGGATTCAACTGAAATACTCAAAAACTCTTATTCGTGCTTTACGTTGGCCAAAAATGACTTTGCTTGCAATATTTCTATCGTTTGTGACAGCAATAGGAGCCCTTGCTGCTGGAATGATCCGGGTAGACTTCTTTGCATCAGACACCCTAAGAATTTTCTATGTAAACGTTGAAATGCCAACTTCAACACCATTAGATGAAACACTCATCACCACATTAAAGGTTGAAGCTGCGCTAAAAAAACACCTTAAGGGTGCCAATATAAATGTCAAAGAAAACCCTAATGCAATCAGAGATGCACGCTCTGTTGCAAGTTACGCAGGACTAATGTTTACCGAAACCGAGCCAATGTATGGTGATCAATATGGCCAAATAGTAGTAAGTCTGCTGCCTTTGAATCAAGGCTCGCGAGATGTTGATAGTATCATCAACGACATGCGAGAAGATGTCACCAGCGTAGTTGGAGCTATTAATATTTCTTTCTTGAAGCTCCAGGGTGGACCACCATCGAGTAAACCAATCAGCGTGAAAGTACGTGGTGATGATTATCAAACCATAAAGCAAGCCAGTGACAAGCTTCGAGAGATTATAGAAAACATTAAGGGCATCAAAGATATAAGTGATGATGCCAGCCGCGGTCGCATGGAACTCACTTTGAAAATGGATCACGATGCAGTGCGTCGCTCTGGCATTAACCCGCTTGATATTACCAGAACCATTCGTTTATTGGTCGATGGTGAAGTTGTTGCCGAAATGCAGGACAAGGGTGAGAAACTACAAATTCGTGTGAAAGCAGACTCCGCCAAGAGTAATGATATTGGCGAACTACTAAGATTTAGAATGCCAACACCAAGTGGCTCAAGCATTCCGCTAAACCAGCTGATGACGCAAGAGCGTGGTGTTTCTTTAGGCAATATTCGTCACTACAATTTTAAAAGAGCTATCACGCTTGAAGCTAATATTGATAAGCCCAAAGAGAAAGAAGATTTTATGGCTTGTCGTTTACGCCCAGCACTTTATGGAGATGAACGGGATTACAGTAAGTGTGAGTTAGATACGGTCACGGCTAATAAATTGATGCTAGACGAATGGGAAAAACACCGTAAAGACTTCCCGAGTATTGATCTCGATTTCACTGGGCAGCTCGATGATATTAAAGACAGTATCAACTCAATCGCCAAGCTCTTCTTGATTGGTATTGGCCTAATGTATTTGATTTTAGGCACTCAGTTTAAAAGCTATTTCCAGCCATTTATAATTCTAGCTACAGTGCCACTTGCTTTCACAGGCGTTATTTTAGGCTTGCTCGTGACTCAAAATCCACTGAGTTTATACACCTTATATGGTGTTGTCGCTTTAGCAGGTATTGCAGTAAATGCAGCGATTGTATTGATATCTGCAGCAAATGATCGCTTATCAACGGGGATGTCGGCAGTTCACGCAACAATCTATGCCTCACGACGCCGTGTCATACCAATTATGATTACCACATTAACTACTATCGCTGGCTTGATGTCATTAGCTATTGGTCTTGGTGGCCAATCACTTATCTGGGGACCGGTGGCCACATCAATCGTTTGGGGTGTTGGCTTTTCATCTTTACTCACCCTATTTGCCATTCCTACGCTTTATCTGGCGGGCATGAGACGAAAGGAAAGGAAGATTAAAAAGCAGCTCGCAAAATTAAAATCAGGCTAGAAGCAGGAGTGTGGCTTAGTAGTCATAAAAGCACCTAACCTAGTTTGAACATTGTACATCGACGATTCCTTATGGAATCTACGATGGACTTTTCTGGCTCTTGGTGAGCCTAGAAAAGCCACCCCCCTACTTTTAAGCACTTTTTCTCTGAAATTATTTTTCATCCTCTTTAACAACCGTCAATCCCAATGCCATCCAGCTTTGCATGCCGCCTCTAAAATATTTTATTTTAGCTGCCGGATATCCCATTGCTAATAGCTTTCTGATCGCTGTTGGAGACTGACCACACCAGTTTCCATTGCAATACATCACTAAAGTTTTAGCATTACCAAAATCAAACGTTTCACCCGGGATAACATCGAACTGGTCTTCCATGATTTCTAACGTTTCCGCGGATTCTTTAAATTGCGTATAAGGGATATTTACAGCACCTGGAATCATTCCGCTAATTTTCACCCAGGCTGGGGTACGAGAATCGATAATAATGATGGAATCATCACCATCAGATATTTTCTTAACATAATCAATGATCTCACGTTCGCCAATTGTCTCCACCTTATGAGGTTCAAAGGGGTGCATTGCCTGTATCGTGCCGCGTGTAGTTTTTCGATAGAACTTCACTATTTGATTGCCTTTTTCCTGTACACGCATAATTTTGACTGCTTTGCCTTCATGCTTTACATCAACACTTTTTAAACCAGCGGTAATCATTACTTCTTTGGTTTCTTCTTCTGCGGCTAGCACATTAGTCACTGAAAGTGCGATCGTTGAAATTAATAATAATTTGATGAATCCTAACGCTTTCATGGTCTCCTCCTTCGGACATATAAGTCGTTGATTTAATCCAAACCTCGTCTATGATTGGCTCAGCTAATATCATACTCACTATTTACTCATTGATAATAAAACGTTTTCTATTTAAGAACCATATAACTCATGGCAAATTTTAATACTCATTTGGGAGTCGCGGCAGTTGGCTCTGGCATGCTGGCCACACTCTGTTTACAAGTCGGATTAGTGGATGCCAAAGACGCAATATTGCTTGCAAGTATGGGTGTAATTGGCGGAATACTTCCCGATATTGATTTGCACTATTCATACCCCAGTCGCATCCTGTTTTCACTGTTAGGAATAATTACGGCTTTCTTATGGATTTTCGCTGCCGAGAATGAGTTACCCATCATCCAGCTGTGGGGAGCAGGCTTAGGTATTTATCTTTTAGTCCGTTACCCCATCTGGACCTTATTCCAAAAAGTTACTGTACACCGTGGAGCCATTCATTCTATTGGAGTCGCTGTTTTATTTTGTTTTGCCACAGCCGCCATCAGCTTTCACTTATTTTCTAGACCAGATTTTATTTCCTGGCTAATAGCATCATTTATCTTTTTAGGTTTTATTTTACATCTACTATTGGATGAAATTTATAGCGTTGATTTTATGGGTCATCGGCTAAAAAGATCATTTGGTACAGCCTTCAAGTTGCTAGACTTCAAAGATAAAAAAAGTAGTGCCTTGATAATTGCTGGAATCGCTGGATTGTGGTTTCTTACTCCTGATGCTTCAACTTTTACAGACACAATCACCAGCGCAGAAACCTATCGCGTTATTTCAGAACGTTTGTTTTAGTTAAATAAATGAGTAGTTGAAATACACCCCCCACTTTGAAGCACTTTTTTAGTCTATGCTTTTAAACACTGGTTTATACAAGGAGTAGAACATGCCATATGTAAATATCAAGATTACCAACGAAGGCGCAACAACAGCACAAAAAAAGCAGCTGATTGAAGGAACAACGCAGCTGCTTTTAGATGTATTGGGTAAAGACCCCAAAACCACGGTTGTGGTTATCGATGAAGTCAGTACAGATAACTGGGGTATGGGCGGCCTCAGCGTTACTGAAATTCGAAAAAATTAAGCCGCGGCTTTAGCCAATGCTTTTTGAATTACCGGGACTAAACCTTCAGGTAATTTCACACTTCCAGAAAGAGCAAATTCATGGGCTGCGGGTGACATTTTCTTCCATGTACGAATGATGATGTCTATCCACTTATCTTCATCATACTCGGTAAATTTTTCGTACATCGCTGTCATGTAATGCTCGATAAACGTCAGCGCTGCTATATCTTCAACTACTTGAGTATCGCTATTTGTTTTTAAGTTTTTCTTACCAATCGCTAACTTAACACGCTCTATGATTTCATCATCGTAGCCTGCATCTGCCAGGTAGGTTGCGGCGGTTTCAGCGTGAAATTTATACAGATTAGTACGCCAAAGATGATAGCCCTTGCGATTCATAGGATAATCACTCCGCGGTGACTTCCAGCGTTCGATATGTTGTGCTGCGACGGAAAGTTTTGCAACATTACCCGCATCAGGAATAAAACGCGAAAGCATATCCAGCATGCGCTTTGAATAAAGTAGTTCTTTGGGGACATCTTTCCCGTCAACTGTTTCAATATTAGGGTCTTTGCTATTTGCTGCATCATAAAGCGCTAGTGCGTTTTCTAGCATCTGTTGATTTGAAGAACTCATGGACACTCCATTAGAATTTGCTTATTTAGGTCGGCTATTCTAGCGGAAATAAGATTTTTTGAAAATGAGAATTAAATTTACGCGGTTATTTCAAGCAATCCAGGGAGGCAGAGTGACTAGTTTAACCAGCCATTATCAAAGTCCTGTTCTTGCATCTCATCCACTTTCTTTTCAATAGCATTGAGAGCACGGATCATTGTGATCGTCTTTTTTTCAAAATCTTTGAGTTTTTTCATACGAAAACGTGTTTCATCGACAGGTACTTCGACATTTCCTGCTGTGATTAGAGTTGAGCGCGCTTTCTTACGTCGATCAAACGTAATGTAATACAAAGATGTATATGCCTTATGAATCTCCTCATGGAGGACATCAAGGTCTTTTAACTGCGGTATATTTACCAGTTTAAAACCTTCTTCCTGATACCATTTACCAAAAGCGCAGACCTTGCAATCCACGGGTTTTATGACTTGTTCTTCGGGTAGGCCTTTTACCAACTTATAACCTTGTTTGATCCATTCAATATGATCAGGTTTTGCTTGTTGAAGTTTTTTTAAAATATGCGCTTTATTCATGACGGTTTGTTTATTTTCAGTGCTTTGTTGATGACTTTGTTAATCTCATTGCTAAACTACAGCGCTGTTAATTGAATTATTTTTACTATGATGAACACCATTAGTAACTGATTGATTTTATTGAATCAATGCCACTATTCATTCAATAATAAACTGCTTTGCAGCTTTTTCAACGAGAATCAGATTAAGGGCATATCTATCCATTAGAAGTGCAATACTATTTTATCTCGTGTCTGATCATGTCTTCTATTGTCTTACTCCTTTTTAGGATAAATAACTTGAAGTACCGTCATCGCCTTTACTCAATCTATACTAAAGCATTAAAAGTCTTCCTATCAGCATGGAATTTTTACCAAACTTTTATCAACCTACGTATAATCTCCATTTTTCAAATTTAAGAGATGAAGCTATGAGACCTAGTGGTCGCGCTAACGACGAAATGCGCCAAGTTAGATTTACCCGTAATTACACTATGCATGCCGAAGGCTCTGTGTTGGTTGAATTTGGAAATACCAAAGTACTTTGTACCGCGACTGTTGATAATCGCACGCCACCATGGTTGCGAGGTAAAGGACAAGGTTGGGTAACGGCTGAATATGGCATGTTGCCGCGCTCTACTAACTCTCGCATGGGTCGTGAAGCGGCTCGTGGAAAGCAGGGTGGACGCACCATGGAAATCCAGCGTTTAATTGGTCGTTCTTTGCGCGCGATTGTTAATCTGGAAGCATTGGGTGAGCGTCAAATCATTATCGATTGCGATGTTATTCAGGCTGATGGAGGCACACGGACGGCTTCAATCAGTGGTGCTTACGTTGCATTATGCGATGCCGTGCAAACTCTACTAGACTCTAAGGCAATCAAGAAAGATCCGTTAATGGGTCAACTTGCCTCTGTTTCTGTTGGTATATATAAAGGAAACCCAGTACTTGATCTGGATTATGCAGAAGACTCAAACGCAGAAACAGATATGAATGTGGTGATGAATAACGCTGGCCATTTCATTGAAGTACAAGGAACTGCAGAAGGCCATGCCTATAGTCGTGATGAAATGAATGCTATGCTTGATTTGGCAGAAAAAGGTATCAACGAAATAATCGCAATACAGGATGAAACACTAAAATAGTGAGCACTACCTACACAAACTCAGAAAATTTGAACAAAGTTGTTCTAGCCAGCGGCAATGCGGGCAAGTTACGCGAATTTTTTAAAATCCTGGGAAGTGCAGGTTTCGAGATTGTGGCGCAATCTGATTACGATGTAACGGATGTGCCGGAGACAGGTCTAACGTTTGTCGAAAATGCGATAATCAAAGCGCGCAATGCATCCCAGCAAACGGGTCTGCCAGCGCTAGCGGATGATTCAGGTATCGAGGTTGATGCTCTTCAAGGTCAACCAGGCATTTACTCAGCGCGTTATTCTGGTGAAGGCGATACAGCCAATAACCAGAAACTTCTACAAGCAATGAAAGATGTGCCAGATGAACAACGCACTGCTCGTTTTCGTTGTTGCATTGTGTATATGCGTCACGCCAAAGACCCGTCACCTTTGATTGCTGACGGGAGTTGGGAAGGCACAATTTTGAGAGAGCC
This sequence comes from uncultured Gammaproteobacteria bacterium, assembly GCA_963807855.1. Classification (GTDB taxonomy): domain Bacteria; phylum Pseudomonadota; class Gammaproteobacteria; order Thiotrichales; family Thiotrichaceae; genus Cocleimonas. The sequence goes on from CAWEEB010000026.1 coordinate 36,216, forward strand.
TTCTGGTGCAAATGGTTTTGGCTATGATCCGCTGTTTTACGTTTCCAGTTTTGGCAAAAGTTCTGCTGAACTCACATCTGAAGAAAAAAACAGTGTAAGTCATCGCGCTAAAGCTCTTGAAATTATGTTGCAGCAGATGAAAGAAGCAAAATTGTGAATACGCTATTGCTCTATATCCGTTCAACCTTTTACTGGTTTGGCTTGTTAATCACAACCTTGCTTTACGGTTTAGTTTCACCGCTGTTAATTCTGCTATCGCCACAACAGGCTTACCACGTAGTGATGCCATGGGCGCACTTTAACCTGTGGTGGCTAAAAATCACCTGCGGTGTTGATTCCAATATTATTGGTCGGGAAAATTTCGATCTAAACAATCGTGGAATAGTCTTGTCTAATCATCAATCAACATGGGAAACCATGATGATCCCTACTTTTTTACCCGCTGCTTCATTTGTGATCAAAAAAGAACTGCTAAAAATTCCTTTTTTTGGCTGGGCATTATCATCAGTTAAACCCATTGCGATTGACCGAAATGCGGGTTCATCAGCAGTTGACCAAGTCAAATCCATTGGGAAAGAACGTCTTGATGCCGGCAACTGGGTTTGTATATTCCCTGAAGGTACACGCGTAGAACCAGGGCAAAGAAAGGACTACCGCATGGGAGGTGCATTGCTGGTGGAATACTCGGGTTATCCTGTCTATCCGATCGCACATAACGCCGGTGAATGCTGGCCTCGCCACAGTTACCTAAAATACCCGGGTACAATTACTATGGTTATTGGTAAACCGTTTAGCGCTAAAGGTTTAACTCCTGAAGAAATAAATGATAAAGTCAGAAACTGGATCGAGGCAGAGATTGAAAAAATGCCTCCTGCGGTTAAAAACAAGATTTAAAACGAACTAAAACCATTTTCTAGACTCTTGTAATAATAATAATTTGAGTCACCCCCCTACTTTTAGATGGTTTTTCAGGGTCATTATAAAAACAAAAATATCTTTAACACAAAATTATGAATACATTTAAAAATTCAAATTATATTAGCTCACTCCTGTTATTGAGCAGTTTATTGCTGATTGGTTGTTCTGTTGAACAAAAACAAACCCCGCCACTCGAAATTATTGAATCCCCCGAGGAATTAGTAGAAGGGTTTATACACAATCCTAAAAACATCGAATTACCTCCTGATGAACCAATGGAGCAACAAATAGAACAACAAGTCATTGAAGTGCGACCACCAGCTAAACCACCTTTATCGAGGTCCCAGCTTTTTTCAGGAGTTCTGAAATCTCACAATAGAGTGCGTGCTAAACATCGTCTAAAGCCACTAAAATGGTCAGATAAATTAGCAAGATATTCAAAGGAGTGGGCAGACCATTTAGGCTCTGGTTCAAGCTGCACAATGCGTCATAGGAGTGGGCAACCTCCTTACGGTGAAAATCTATACTGGTCGAGCGCTGTTGTGTGGAGTGATGGATTCCGCGAGACCAATCGAGTCACGATTAAAGATGTGGTGAAAGCCTGGACAGATGAAGAGCGCTGGTACAATTATCAGAGAAATAGCTGTAAGCCTGGACAAAAATGCGGTCATTACACGCAAGTCGTATGGAAAAATACCACTGAAGTTGGTTGTGCCAGAAAGGTCTGCAATGACAAATCACAAACCTGGGTGTGTAGTTATAACCCTCCCGGTAACTTTACGGGCATGAGACCATATTAAGCAGGGTTACTGACTTAAAACCTGAAAGCTCTGCTCTACCCGATTACCTTTCTCATCTACTAATGTAAGTCGATGTTTACCAGCAGCAAGCCATATAGCTTGCTCGTGATAGGTTTGTGTCGTTCCCAAAAAATCATCATCCAGATGCCAAAACAGTTGTGCTTCCGGGTTTCCGTGGATTGCCTGAAATACGGTTTTTCCCTTTTCACCCGTTAGTTCTTTAGGTATATAAATCTGCGTGTTTCGTCTGGGATAAATCAATGAAATTGGGCTGTCACTGGATGCTACTGTTTCCACTTGTTGACAGTCATCACGCCAAGCTGGAAGTACTTTATAATCAGCATGGTGCTGCTGATAATAATAAGCTTCATCGGGTGGTAACACGAACCAGTCTTTATGCTCCATTGCATCAACTGATTCACAACCGCTATGCACGCGCAGTTGGGTTTGTTTATCCAAATGAATGCGTTGATGATTAGGAGAAACACGATCAAAGTGGCTAGTTGCGGGGATATAATAATCTTTCGCCGCACAGTGTTGATTTGCCAAGAAACCATCATCTTTGCACACCGAAACTAACTTCATTTGTTCGATAGGTTTACTGAACCATTTCGAATCCAGCGAAAGTCGATTGAACACATCAAACAAAATCGGAGCAGCAACCTTAACTCCAGTCATGCCTTGGCGACCTTCTCCGGCAGCATTGCCAACCCATACGCCCACCGTGTATTTTGGTGTGGTGCCCAGTGCCCATGCATCACGATGGCCAAAGCTTGTGCCTGTTTTCCAGGCTATTTTGTGTGTGCTGTTAAAGCGTTTCCAATAAGCCTCACTCCCTGGTCTTCCCACTTCTAATAATGCTTGCAAGGTCATCCAGGCACTCGCTGGACTAAGTTGATTTTGCTTTGTTGTTTCTGCTTTTTGTTGTTGTAAAATAATCGGCTGAAGCAAATTACCTTGTTTGTTATCTAGCCCTTGCTGCGCTCGATTCGCCAGGTTTGCATACATTCCGCTTAATTCCCAAAGCGTGCCTTCAGCGCCACCAAGTATTAGCGGTAAACCGTATTCACGTGAACGTCTATGCAGCGTACTCATACCCATATTTTTTAAGGATTCCAAGAAATCGTTCCACCCCATGATAACTCAGCATATTAACTGCAGGAATATTCAAGGAACTAGCCAATGCCTGTTTAGCCCGAACAGCACCCCGGTACTTTCGATCGAAATTTTTGGGGCGATATCCTGTGTAACGAATCGGCGCATCTGCCACGAGCATTTCAGGCAATAACTCACCTTGCTCAATCATGTTCGCAAATAAGAATGGCTTGAGTGTACTTCCGGTACTGCGCGCACGCTGGATCAGATCAATCGCCTGACCATGTTCCGCTTTCTCCTTTAATGGTGGAGCATTGCCGACATAAGCCTTCACCTCAAAGCTATCATTATCGATCACAACAATAGCGAGATTATGAATATCTTTTAATGCGTTTAACTGGCCGTAGTGTTTGGCGATTTGATTCACCTGGGACTGCAACACAAAGTCAATCGTACTGTTAAAGCGCTTTTGATTTTCTGTTGAATTCGCTCTTGCCTTAGCAATCAAAGTATCTAATAGATGTGGCGCCATTCTTGGTAGAAGGTTCGGTTTTTCAGGCAAGGATTCTGCGATGGCTAGTTTATAATCTAACTTGCTGATTTTTTCTTGCTGGAATAGTTTGAGTAACAACCGATCGCGCTTCGCTTTTAACTGGTCACGTTTTCTACCAGGATGAATAAGAGCAGGACTATTCGGTAGCACTGCCAGCATCGCGCTTTCCGCCCACGACAATTGCTTAGGGTTACGTCCAAAATAACGCCATGAAGCGGCTTCCAATCCAACCACATTGCCACCAAAAGGCGCATGACTAGCGTAGTAATTTAGAATCTGGTCTTTGCTATAACGTGCTTCCAATCGCATGGCACGAATTGCTTCAATCGCTTTTTCAGTCAATGTACGCTTTGGGTTTTGCGACGCAAGCCGAATCACTTGCATCGAGATGGTACTTCCACCACTGACAATTCGCCCTGCTTTTAGATTTAATTTCAGCGCACGCCCAATCGCTAACGGGTCGACGCCAAAATGCTGATAAAAACGTTTATCTTCAAAGGCAACGAGGCTGGTTTTGAATTTATCGGGTATTTGTTTAAGTGGAGGAAAACGCCATTGGCCATCATTAGAAATATGCGCACCTAACAACTTGCCCTCTTTGCTGAGCAAGATGCTGGATACGGGTGATTTAAACAGTGGTTCGGGTAGACAAAAATAAAAAGCAGTGACGCTGATGCAGGGTAAATAAAAGTACCCATGATGTTTTTTTCAGAATCATAATAAACTTGAATGGTTTCACTGTTGTTTTAAATAAAGTGCTTAAAAGGTGGGGGGTGGCTTTAGTTATCTAACAACAACTAACCCAGCATAAACATTGTACATCGACGATTCCTTATGGAATCTACGATGGACTTTAGTGAGCTTATCGTTTTGTTTTTTAAAACGAATAACTCAAGTATTTGGCTAGACATTTCTGGCTCTTGGTGAGCTTAGAAAAGCCACCCCCCTACCTTTTAGGCACTTTTTCTAACTCCGGTTCTACTTAACAATATTAATAAAACGCCCTTTCTCAATCGCTTTTAAATTACCATCGTACATTGCTTCAACCGTAATCGCTGGTTGGTAGTATCGACCTTGATAGGAAGCGTTGGCCAATAGCTGGAAGTCTTTAACTTCGCCTTTCTTTAAAGAGAAATAGTAATAAATTCGATCATCGCGTAAATCACGATAATCATATTTACTCTTGGTCGCTGCTTGTTCCGACGCTGAGAGTATTTCCATGCCTGCGGCTACGGGTAAGGTTAGCGCAATGTTTTCAGCATCATAATTACCATTATTTTGAATACTGACAGAGATTTGCGCATCGTTACCTTGAGCCACTTGCCAGTCGCTATCATCAGCCAGTTCATTCCAAATCTTCTTATTTTCTGCATCGCGCACGCTGAACTCGGTATTTGATGGTTAAGCCTTTGGATTGGCTAATTTCATCACCCGCTACGGGTACACCTTTAGTTACAAGGTTGGCGAACAATCTGACCCCAGAGGTATTTTCTACGCTGACATTAGAATCCGCTTTGACTAACATCGTAGAGGAAATCGGCTTATCGCTGTTAATGGTCGATGCTGTTCCATCTTGGGATAGATTAGCGGTGAAACTGCTAGTATCTCCACCCAGGTAACGCGAAACACCCATCAACGCCCAGGCAATACCTTGGGTACTCTGATAACCATCGCCACTCATTTGCTCGGCGATCTTTTCTAGTAACTGGTTAGCGTCCTGCTTTTTATTTAACGCCACCAAGCTATCCAGCTGTAATCCTAGATCACCCAAAGTCGAACTAAAGGTTTTATCAGGGTTGGCAACATTAGTGACTGTAGTTGCATCGGTAGCCATTCCTTGAATCAAGTCAGTTGCGGCTTCTGGCTGCGAGGCTGTTTGATACGCAGCAGCAAGTAGCCAGCGACCTTTCTTGTTCAATCGGCTGTTGCTAGCACTGCTGTCGTTAGTCAGAGCATTTGCCGCCTCACGCAGGCGATTCATTGCACCCAGTTGAGGTTGACCAGCTAGTGCAAATACATAAAGGCGATATGCCTGTGTATGTGAGTAATTATTGCTGGCAACTACATAGCCCTGTGCTGCACCTACCTGATAATTGAGCCAGTTATTCAGCAGGTTCGCTGGCAATATGTAGCCTAGTTTTTTCGCTTCTAATAAAAAGTGACCAGCATAAACACTTGCCCAATCATTTTGATAATTACCACCCGGCCAATAACTAAAGTCACCGGTTCCGGTTTGGAAACGTTGTAGTTTATCAATCGCTTTTTGGACATGGTGTTGAGCATCCTTCTTTTGCTTCTCGGTTAAATCGATCACATTAGACAGGAACAATTGCGGGAAGGCCGATGAGGAAGTCTGCTCTAAACAACCGTGCGGGTATCTGATCAAGTAATTCAGTCTTTTCTCAATATTCAGTGGCGGAACCGCTGATAACTCTAGTACTGACTGATTGGTGCCCTCTAGACCAAATGCAACGGCTTTATTATCCCAGCTCTTACCCGGTTCGATAACCTGAGCGATAGTGCGTGTAGTTTCCTGATTGGCTCGACGAATATCGAGATACACTTCTTTTTCAGATTTGAATTTGCCTTTCCTGCCAACACTGTTTACTGATGCAGTATTATCAGAAGTATCGTTAGCGACAGCAGCTAAAATGTAAACGTGTTTTACCTACTTTGTTTGCCGTTTTAATTTTAATAAAGGCTATCTTTTCACCCATCTTGCTAAAGCTGACTTGTTGCGTTGACTCACCTACTACGCTAACCAGATCATCTGTTTTTACCGACACGGTTACGTCCTTCACTCTGTCATCCATTGCAAATAAAGTGATGGGTATGGATACTTCTTCCTGAGGACCAAGCACACGAGGCAAACTGCTTTGTAACATCAACGGCTGACGCACAAATATGGATTGCTGAGATTTTCCGTAAGCGCCCTTTTCGCCCGCAACCAGCATCACACGAACCGCCCCCAAGTAGGGGGGTAGCTCTATTTCATGGCTACTGGTTTCGCCTTTAGTCAAAGTGAATGGGCCGAGGTATTTAACCACAGGCGGGAATCGACGCTTCTTGCTATCGTCATCATCCATTTCTTCTTCATCGCCACCACCTAGTGCCAACATACGCTCTAATTTGCCACCATAAGCACCCACGACATGATCAAAAAGATCCCAGGTTTGAATACCCAGTGCTTCTTTACTGTAGAAATGACGATGAAGATTAGGTGTTTTGAACGAGGTTAAGCCTAGCAAACCTTCATCAACAACCGCCAGCGTGTAATTCATGGCTCTACCGTTTTCTTCGCTTACCGTTACCGTTTGTTTTGATTCGGGTTGCCATTCTGTCGCAGCTTGTATTTTTGGCAATAGATAACTATCGGCATCTTTTACATCAAGCGGGATAATACCGTATAGACGGATTGGCCTGTCGTTTGCTTTACCTTCATGAGGCTGTAGAAGTGTTATATGCACATAAGCGTTGGGTGCCATTTCTGCGGTAATGGGTACTTGAAACTGTTGTCTTTTCTCTGTGCTGCTAGCCACTGCTGCGGATTCATCAAACTCAACCCAGCGCTGTTCCAAAATTTGGCTGCCTGTTTCGATACTCAGTAATGCTCGACCACGGGTTGCAGCAGGTAATTGAATCGTAGCTACATCGCCAACGCTATATGCCGTTTTATCTGAGAACAAATTTAAACGGCTTGCAGCTCCACTGCCTTCTTCTTGTGCGCGACCTGCCCAACCGGGCCAGTCGATGTAAACCGTTTTACCTGTACAGTGAGTACCTTCCAGATCACAAGCACGTATCAGGTAACGACCCCAGCTAGGGTATTTGACCTCAAAGTTCCATTCTCCAACACCATTGGTGGTACTGACGATATCTTTTTGCAGTAGTTGTTTGTGACGGCTATCTGCATACTCTGCGAGTGATTCGCTGGATTTATCCCACCACCATTTCCACTTAATTTTATATAAGCTGACCTGAACCTTATTGAGTGAAACCTCTTCGGCTTTAGCACTCAAACTGGCAATATTTACCGTATGTTTCTTATCGGTCAGCAACATACCACGCGTAGCATCACCTTTAGGTAACTTAATGCCGACATAATTCGTGTACGGGTGATAATCAATATTGCTGCGACTGATGCTAAATGCTCCACCTTCTTCAAACACGCGTGAGGTGAATTTTGCTTTCAACATACCTGCTGGTTTGCCATCGACTTTAAAATCCTTGCTGAATTTTAAATAACCTTCTTCATCAAGTCGGCCTTCAAGGAGCATGGCATCCTTGCTTTTTAATGAGCGAGCAGGGTCGTCAAATACGTAGTCGGTAAATTTGCCGAACCCCGTTTTCTTTTGGCTAAACTTTACTGAAACATCAGCTTTTAGCTTACTTGCGGTAGCACCGTGTAACCATTGTGAGAATAAAATCCCCTTAGGGGTGCCTTCGCTGCTGTAAATAACTTCAGCAGGTTCATCGTTATTTTCATCATCTTGAGCATAAAAATTAAGCTCCAGTCTTAAGCGGTTCGGACGAACAGTTTCTATCATCAATGACTTGCTGAATGAACTTCCACCGACGAAAGCTTTTACCATCCAGTTTCCAGTTTGTGCCTTCTCTTCAGTTTTAAATTTAAAGGCGTAGAACCCCCCCACTGAATCAGTGCTGGTCTTGGTTTCGACTATTCTACCCCTCGGGTCGATCAGCTTCATTGTTACTGGATGGCTAGCTGGTATTTCTTTGGCATCTTTATCATTCAGTGCCTGGTTTTGTAGCACAAAGGTTAAAAAGATATCATCGCCAGGACGCCAAACACCACGTTCACCGTAGATGAAACCTTTGATGCCTTTTTTGATCTTCTTGCCGCCAACATCAAAATGACTCACAGCTAGTGCTGTTTTGGTGTTTAGTTTTAAATAAGCGGTATCTTCGAACTTTTTGGCAACCAGTAGAAAAGGCGTTTCTGACAATTCAACCTTGGCAAAACCAGCTACCATCGGATGTTGCTTTAGAAAGTAACTGACCCTGGTAATTTCTGATCTCAAACTCAGTACCTGTAAGCGGTTTAGCCGTTCTGATATCGGTTGAAATAATACTTAGATCACCATTCGCTTCACGTTTGGTTATCAAACCAATATTACTGGCAATGAAGTTTTGACTGGAGCTTGTCTGTGCAGTGTTATATTTATAATAAGAGTCAGTACATGGGTCGTTTCGATTATCCCAGTCAGAGTAATCATTGTTATAACTTTCTACATAATCACTAATTCCATCCCAACCGCTGGCTTCTTGAACACCATAATCTTCATTATTTTTGAGTAAAGTATCTCGAGTATCTGCAGCAGGAGTATTTGCTGAACAACGATAGGTTGAGTAACGTCGTTTTATCGATAAAGTAAGGCGTATCATGCCGCCCTGATATTTGCTCATTAACTCGGTAGCATCAAAAGTATAACGATTCCATTTGTTCGGATCAGCAGGTTTTAATGGAATGACTTTACGCCAAAGGTGACGACCGCTTCGACCTAGCTCATTCGACCCAGATAAATTTCCTACTTGTAAAAACTGCTTCATATTATCTGAATAAATACGAAACGCTGTTACCTCCACAGCGTTAATTCCCACTGCTTCAAATGGAATTTCCAAGGTAGAATTCTCTGGCAGGATAGAACCTTTGCCAACGAATTTAACTTTAGGTTTCGCATCATCAAAGGCTACGTTCTGTTCTATTTTTTTAGATAAAACCTTATTACCTTGTTTCGATTTAATACCGCCATAAAGCCTAACCAGAAAACTCCCCGTCAAGTTTCGATTTGGGAAAATATTTATTCGATTACCATTGATGCTTACTTTGTATTTATTTTTTGCAAGCTCGACCAAGCCCTTTAGATTTTGGTTTGGATCTAGATCATCTGAAAAGCGCACTTCCACATAAGGCGAACTATCTGCCTTATGAATCACAGCGATTTTAGTCACTTCAAATTTGTCTGATCCCGGAATTGATATGTTTTTACTGCCTTTGGTTTTGATATCGATAGCCCCGCCATTCCAGGCTAAATGTAAATCTGCATCAAATGTTTCTTTAGCGATTTCCCTAACAACAAATTTATGGCTTTTACCATTGTTGCTGTGAGTCCATTCAATCGGTAATTGTTTCCCCTGAAATTTTGCAGATACTACTTTTTCAACAAGCGCTGCTGGTACTCCATCGGAAACCAGTAATTCACCTTCAAGCATCATTCCATTGCTGACTGTAGTATCTGTAATCAAGCCGAAGGTTTTGATTTCATAATCGAGAGGGATTACTTGAAACGTGTATTGATAAGGAGCAGCTTTGGCTGGAACATCTTTAAGCCCAACAGGTTTAATACTGACTTTATAAGTAGTGTTAGGTTTTAACTGCTCGAGTGGTTTCCAGATAATACTCGATTCACTAGCAAACATTGGCTTGCCTTTGATCGCAGGAGATATGTGCATGATGTTGCTTGCGTCTTTGCCCACAAACGACTCATCAACAACATCACGATTAAAATCGATCTGAATAGGACTATCCCGGGAAACGATACCTTGTGTATGCCATCCGCTGAGTTTTACCCAGTTGAATGCAGACAGATCCTCTTGTGGTTTGGTTGCTGCCTGAATACTTGTATTGGTTGCATTGGTTATATTTGCATCAGGTTCGTTATCATTATTGCCATCAACATTCGTTTCTGAATTATTTTCAGAAGTAGTTTCTGTTGTCGCCTCAGACTTACTCGAATTACCAGTGCCTGTTGAATTACCTTTATCTCCACCACAAGCATTTAGCAATAACGCAAAAAATATTGTTAGGGGTATTGAGCGTTTTAGACCACAATTAAAACCGTTAAATAGCACTAATTTATCCCTCATTTAAGTACGCTTATTGACCAAACTATAACAGGTTTAATCGAACTGATATGCGGAACTTTAGCAAATTTTATATGGAGATTTTGTGCAGTTCAAATATGTCATATTAAGTTATTTATTCAAATAATCAAAAAAAGTGCCTGAAAGTATGGGGGTGCCTTTTTTATACTTAATGGTCGTTTGGCTCAATGGTCATTTGGTAGGTTTGCCATGCTGTTTTCTCTGCTATTTTGTCGTAAACAGCACGACCACGGTAATTATCCTCAGCCGTTATCCATCTCACAAAAGGCCAACCCTGTTTTTCGCCAAAATCATTTAACGACTTATATAACAATTGAACAACTCCTTTGCCGCGGGCTTCTGGCACAATGAATAAATCATCCAGAAAGCCAACTTCCGCTCCGCGTAATGGAGAAGGCATTGCTCGACAATGCATAAAGCCCATTGCCTCACCTGTTTCATCCTTCGCGATGAGCGCATAAAACTTATTATTTTTATCAAATATCCATGACCAGATATTATCCAAAATTTCTTGATTCATTGGCATCTTGTAAAATTCAGCATAGCCATAATAAAGAGCTTGCCATTTTTCTTTATCATCTTTTTTTAGTGACGTTACTTTCATTTTTATATCCTAGTAGAATTACAGTTGAAAACTAGAAAGACAAGCCCGTTGTTGCCCATTTTCATCAAAATTTTGTGGATCGAGCCAGGCTTCAAAAGCCACTTCTAATTTTGACCATTCTTTATCGATAATGGCAAACCAGGCAGTGTCACGATTTCTACCCTTATACATAGTGAGTTGGCGGAATATTCCTTCAAACTGAAATCCAAGCCTTAGCGCTGCTGCTCTAGAAGGGACATTGAGCGCATCACACTTCCACTCATAGCGGCGATATCCCAACTCATTGAACACTCTGCGCATCATCAAATACATCGCTTCTGTAGATATAGGTGTTTGCTGCATCAGCGGTGAAAAATGAATATGTCCCAGTTCGATGACTCCATCTTTGGGATTGATACGTAAATAAGTTGCCACACCAACCGCCTTATTGGTTTTCAAATCGATAACCGAATGAAACAAAGGATCATTCCCAAGGCATTTTGTTTCTAACCAGTCAACAAAATCTGATTTGTTTTCAAAAGGCCCATATGGGAGATAAGTCCAATTGTGTCGATCTTGGTCTTTGCCATAAGCTTGATAAAGATCGTCAGCATGTAACAGGATATCTAAAGGCTCCAGCCGGCAATATTGCCCTAACATATCTGAGCGAGGGGGGGATTGACTTCCGGCCCAATCTTCCATTGGATATCCGATTGGCTGCCCGAGGCTATTCTTATGTTCACTCATCTATTGCTTCTCCGTAATGACTTTCTAATTTTATATAAATGGATTATTTATAGTTAATTATCGAATTATATTGGTATAACTAGCAAATAATGTATTTATGAAATAATACGTACACCCCCCTACTTTAAGTGACTTTTCATTTTGCTATTTAAAACGACCTAAGGAACTTATGCTTTGCGGAATGACAATTTCTTTTTGTAGTGTGAAAATAATATTGGAATTTATGCAGAGCTTAGGCACTTTTTTATTATTGCTAACCAAAACTAGTAATTTATGCCTCTAATTATGATCATCTAACGTATACCTTAAGTCATCTCACAAGGGAGTTTCCGGTGATGTTCAAGCAATTCAGAGTTTATGTTTGTTACATGGTGATTGCTTTAGCAGGCATTAGCAGCACAATAAGTTATGCAAACACTGGAGCATCATCAGAGTATCAATTGAAAATAAAAGGCAGCACTATCAATTTAATGTTTGCCCCAGAAGCCTCCAATGAGAGCTTCACATTAGGCCATAGAAAAATTATCCAATGGATAAAAAAATCCGCCAATGCAGTAGCCGATTATTTTGAACAATTTCCCGTTGCTAATCTAAACCTTGCGATTAATTCGGGACGTGGTTCGAAGATAAATGGCACTGCTTATAACAATTCTACGCCTCTGATTGTTTTGAGCATTCGCACTGATATCACCGAAAAACAGTTACAAGAAGATTGGGTGTTGGTGCATGAAATGGTGCATCTGGCATTTCCGCCAATGCGAAGCAAACATGATTGGGCTGAAGAAGGCTTGGCGACTTATGTTGAACCTTTAGTCAGGGTTAGGGCTGGAATGATGAGTGAGCAAGATGTTTGGCGCTGGTTATTAAAAGGCACCCCAAATGGTTTACCAAAATATGGAGATAAAGGCTTAGACAATACTTCCAGCTGGGGAATGAAATATTGGGGTGGTGCAATTTTTTATTTATTGGCTGATATAGAAATACATAAAACGACGAATAACAAGTTCGGTCTTGAGCATGCCCTAAGAGCTATTAACAAATCTGGTGGAAGCATGGCTTTAGAAAACACCTGGCCAATTACTAAAGCACTAGCCATTGGAGATAGTGCAGTTGGTACCAATGTACTTGTTAGCCTTTATAACAAAATGAAAAGCAATTCCTTTGACCCTGAGTTAGAAAAAATATGGAAAAATCACGGTGTTAGCCTAAAAAATGATCAAATTATCTTTGATAAAAGCAGGTCTAAATTACGTCGTGATATCATTTTTCGATGAAAATAGTCACAATAATTAAAAAAATGAGCCTTACTTAAAACATGCTAACTCCTTGAAAGCGCTTTCTTAACTACTAATTATAGAGTGCTGAAATAATCATTAAAAATACGTTAATATTAACATTTCTATTATTAATTTCTGGAATAATGCACATAAAATGTCCCAATAGTCATAGAAAAAACAGAAACATAGACTATACTCATCGTTCTATTACGACCAACATCGTTGATGTACACACATGGTGCGATAGAAATTACTGACTGTTTGAGTTTTAGGCTTTATTGATGATGGCCTGCGTTTAGTGCTCCCTAAAAGAGCAATAGCACTACTAAAAGTGTTTGTTAGTACCCTAGTTAGCTTTTCATAATAATAATTTTTACCTGCAGTCTTGATACCCCCCCCAAGGAGAGAAAACATGAAAAAGAATCACAAAACGCCACACTTAGATAGACGTGGTTTCCTAAAAGTTGCGAGCGCTACTGGTGTGGCAGCTTCTGCACCTATGTTCTTTATGAAAGGTGCTTACGCTGCAGCCCATGGCAAAGAGTTTAGAAATGACCCCAAAGACGCCAAATCAGTTACTCTAGGTTTCAATGTACCTCAGTCAGGTGCTTATGCGGATGAAGGAGCTGA
>CAWEEB010000027.1:0-34897 GCA_963807855.1 uncultured Gammaproteobacteria bacterium
AGAATTTACGCAGAGCTATAGAATATTTTGCGGCTACACTTTCCTTCGGTTCAACGTTAAAAAACAATATTTTTGTCCTACTGCGTTCGGCCAGTTTTTTTGTTAAAACGTAAATAGAATTATCTTTCGCGTAGTTTTTTAGCTGATATTTTTTAATATCAGCTACTTGTAGTTTTTCTTGAAGATTTCAAATAACGCGTAATCTCTTCTTTAGCATCACTCATCACCGAATCACGATCAAGGCTATCTAAAATATTTTTTACGGTGAGTTTTGGTCCAGTATCACCCCATGATTTACCCTTGACTAAATAATCTTCAGCGACTCTTCCAACCACCAATGTACTATACCAAGCCACTGCACCTTGGGCTAATCCGGTTACCACGGTTGAGAAACCCGCTGTCCCAATTTTTAATGCTGATGAGGCAAAATGAATCGCCCAAAAAGTTGCGTAAAGAACCAGCATTTGCGTAGCGATGGTTTTAATCAACTCACCCGCTTCTGATTTACTCATTGGTAAACCGTAAATTTTGGAAAGGTGAATCACCATACTTACATCAATGGCAGCAGCGGCCAATAAATCTGCAACCGGGATTGGATTAAGCGCCACGGCGACACCTTTACCCACACAGTACATACGAATTGTTTCTTCACCCAATTCTTTTCGGGTTGCGAGAATTTTTTCACCGAGTTGTTCACTGAGATTCCCGGCAAATAACGAAGCATTTAGCGCTGACAGCGTTTTACCTTCTGCTTCAAGAATTTCCCATAAACGAGATTTCAGGTTGATAATATCAACAGGTCTCTGTCTCACGGTTTCTTTTTCATTGCCTTCATCATCGACATATATCACCGTTTGCCTGCTTGGTGACGCTGCACTAAAAACGATATTCGTAGGAGCAATAATTCCCTTCACACGTTTACGAATAATAGTGCGCAATTCAAAAATTTCTTCTTCGTTATACTGATCCGCTTTATTCACTACTAGAATAATGGGGCGTTTGGTATCAGCGACGATCTTCAATGCCGCCAATTCAACTTCAGTTAAATCGCTATCGACCACAAACAGCAATAAATCAGAACGATTGGCCACATCGTGTGCCAACTGTTCTCTTTCCTCACCATCTATTTCATTGATGCCCGGGGTATCAATCAGATAGATACCACCGGCATCGACCTGTTGCCATTCTTCAATGCCTTCAGTTTTGGTTTCCCCGTGGAGCACGCTGACACTAAAGGCTTCCTTACCTAAAAGTGCATTCAATACAGAAGATTTACCGACGCTTACTCGACCAAATACTGCGATATGCAAATGCCCTTTCTCGAGTTTTTCCAGCATTTTACTGAGTTGCTTATATTCATCACTAAGGACATCGCGAACAGAATCAGGCACACGCGTATCTTCCAGCAACTGGCTTAAACTTTCCTTGGCCATATCAACATTTGAATCGCCTGAATCGGACTTATTGCCTTCTAGCTTTTCAAGGGTGCTTTCAGCATCGGAATTTGAGTTGTTATTTTGATTGTCTTTGCTTGTCGAAAACCAGCTTGGCAAATAACTTCGCGCGCGATTCAAGATCTTCACTCAACATCTCCTTAAACGTAATGGCTGCAGGAGCGGGTTTTAATTTACCACGCTGTTGCAAAGTTTTATTTACGGCACGCCCTAGTGCATCAAAAATCAGGCCATAAGCCACAGCATGAGTCAGCCCCCCGGTTACAGTGCCAATTCCGGGAAAGGCTTTCATACCATTTCCTGCAACTGCGAGTATTAAAGGTACGCTTTTTTTCATCTGACCTGTACTAAAATCGAGTAAATTATCAATATCCAGTTGTTTTACTGGCACATTGTATAGAGCACACAGTCCTTTAACCAGCTGCGTACCAAGCACACCTTGAATCACTAAATCAGAACCTGGGCTGACTGAAGCCAACGCACCCAACACCGCTTTGCGTGTGGAACTCTTGATAATAGCTTCGGCCTTTTCCTGACGAAAATCATCTTTCGCCACATCTAATTTTTGTTTAACCAACACAAACACACTGGCATCACGAAGTGTTCCCAAGGCAGTACTTTGTTGATCAATTTCATCTTGCAGTGTTTGGGCTAGTGAAGAGACGTCAGCCTTACGTTCTCTAACAACTTTCTCTTCACGACCATCGGGGAAGATTTTAACCACCTCTTCATCACCGCCCGATTGAACAAACACCTGTTTTATCGAAACATCACCCTCAGCATTGAGGTTTGTTTGAAATCTATCGCTTATCAGTTGCTTCTCTTCATCGCTAAAACGATCACTTTTATTCAGTGCAACAATCATCGGTTTACCAAAACTCTTCAGTTGCTGGATATCGTCAAACTGGCTACGGGATAAATCAGAATCTGTTACATAAACAACAATCTGCGCCCTTATCGCTTCATCACGAACAGCTGAATCCAAATCACCACTGGCTTCATTTCTCCCCGGCAAATCAGTTAACACCAATTCATCACCCGAGGTACTTTTCCAGGTGTATTGTTTTATTTTCTGTGTCGATCCGCCACGAACATTGATATCAATATCTAACGCTGCAGACGTTGCTTCAGGCAGCAACGCTTTTACGATTGATGATTTCCCTGTACTCACATCGCCAAACAGCGCAACATAAATTCTGCCAGTATCTTTACGCACTTGTAATTGCTCAATCTCTCGGCGCATTTCAGATGTCTCCATCCCTACCGTTTCGGCGTGATCCAGCTCTTTTAAGATATTTTCTTCGGTAACTTCTTCAACTTTATTGCCTGTGCTTAGCTGACCAGGTTTTAATAGTTTATAGATCAGCCAAAAGCTAAATACGATAACGGCAGAAATAAGTGCAATATAGGTATAGAAAAGTGGCTCAGGCAAACCCTGTAAACGCTCCCAAACATCAAGCGCACTGCGAGTCGCAGAAAATAGAAATAACAGTAAAAGCAGTGTAACTAAAACGACCGCAACAGCGAGTAAACGCTTAAACTTAGAACCCGAATTTTTCATTGATTATGGATGATATATTCCTGATTTCAATAACTAACAGTTACTATCTTGTGTATTATCACTCAAAAGTTGTAACACGTCATTGATATAACGTGTCGATTATCATAGCAACACTATATTAATTCAAAACATTAACTCACCCCCTTACTTTTGATGTATTTAATATAAATTGATCTACTCTGAGTTACTCAGAGAGATTATTCTACTTTTCAATTTCTCCAAAAATTAGCCCCATGGCAATTCCTATAAACACTGCCTGAAAAACGTGTAAGAACAAAGTAAACAACAAGTAAGTTGCAATAGGATCAACATTGTATTTTGCAGCTATAGCAAAACCCTGAAAACCATAGATTATGGCCCCCACGATTAAGCTGAATTTAACCCCTTGAGATACCGGGTGATATCCTTTTTTATAATAAAAAGGATAGAGGTAAGATAAAACAACCCCATGAATAACAAGCGCAACTATTGCCAACGAGAATATAGGTTGTTCCCGGTTGTTAGCTCCCAAAGCAAGGAAAATGTCACGAAAAAGAATGTAATTAAAAACATAAGCTACCACGAATGTGATTAGGACATTCGCAATAGTGGTTAAAAAAATCTGCTTAGGGTACATATCAATGATAATAGTTATACTGATTTATTAAGGTTAAAAATTAAATGGATTATTAGAGTAAATACCCTCCCACTTAGGAGAGCTTCTTAAATCCCCAAATATGCTTTTTGAACATCAGGATTTTTCAGTAAGGCATCCGCTTTATCACTTAGTATGATTTTCCCATTTTCGATAACGTAAGCGCGGTCGGCTATTTGCAGGGCCTGATTAGCATTTTGCTCAACAAGAAAAATGGTTGTATTTTGTTCTTTGTTGATCTTTTTTATTATGTCAAAAATTTGCACAATAATTATCGGTGCCAGTCCCATTGAAGGTTCATCTAATAGCAATAGTCGCGGACGTGCCATTAAAGCGCGTGATATTGCCAGCATCTGCTGTTCACCACCACTCAATGTACCACCGGACTGACCTGTTCTTTCTGACAAAATCGGGAACAGTGAATACACATAATCGAGATCGCTTTTGATACCATTCTTGTCATCCCTCAAGAAAGCACCCATATCGAGATTTTCACGCACGGTTAGATGGGGAAAAATATGTCGACCCTCGGGTACCTGGCAAATACCGCGGCTTACGATTTCATCCGTTTCCAACGTGTGAATTGGATTTCCTTCATAGATGATCTCACCTTGTCTGGGTGTGACAATATTACTGATTGACATCAGCGTTGTGGATTTGCCCGCACCGTTGGCTCCTATTAGGGAAATAATTTCACCTTCTTTTATCTCCAGACTTATTCCCTTGAGTGCTTCAATATTACCGTAGTAGCTATGCACCTGTCTTAACTCAAGCATCGGAACCTTCCCCAAGATAGGCTTTAATCACAGCGGGATTGTTGCGCACTTCGGTTGGCGTGCCTGTTGCTATTAGCGTGCCGTAATCCAGAACGTAAATACGGTGGGAGAGATTCATTACCAGTTTCATGTCATGTTCTATCAATAAGATAGCCTGTCCTTCCTGCTGCAACCTAAGAATCAGTTCTTCAAGCTCCTTAGTCTCTTGCGGGTTCATACCCGCAGCGGGTTCATCCAGTAACAATAACGCCGGTTCGGTTGCGAGTGCTCGTGCTATTTCCAATCGCCTTTGTGCACCATAAGGTAAGTTACTGGCAGACTCATTAACATACTTCTCCAAACCGATTTTTTTCAGGATCTGGTAGCTTTTTTCTATGGTTTCCTGCTCTTCCCTTCTGGTAGTGCTGGTACGTAACACCGCGCCGAGAATGTACGATTTTGTGCGACAGTGGCGTCCAATCATGACGTTTTCAAGCACACTCATACTTTGAAACAAACGAATATTCTGGAATGTTCTTGCCAGACCTTTTTTGGTTACCTGATTTGGCTTTAGACCATTTAACCGTTTTGTACCTTTAACCGTATTCAGTAGCACATCGCCAGCAGTCGGTTTATAAATGCCTGTAATGCAATTAAAGAAAGTCGTTTTACCAGCACCGTTTGGTCCAATTAAAGCGACAATTTCGCCACTATTTATTTCCAGATCAAGGTCGTTAAGCGCATGAATACCGCCAAAGCGCATACTCAGATTATTGACTTTGAGAATAGAACTCATTGCTTCTTAACCTGTTCTTTTTCATTTTCGTCATTAGCTTTGTACTCGGTATAGCGTCGGACATTGGAAATAATGCCCTGAGGCCGATACACCATGATCATGACCATAATCGCGCCAAATGCGAGCATTCTGTAATCAGCAAGTGCGCGTAAATACTCCGGCAACAGAATCAGAATGAAGGCGCCTACGATAACACCCAGTATTGAACCCATACCACCAATAACGACAATTGCCAGGATGATTGCAGATTCGAGGAAAGTAAAGCTGGCTGGATTAACAAAGGTGGTTTTAGCCGCAAATATTACCCCAACCATACCTGCCCACATCGCACCCAAAGCGAATGCAGTAAGTTTGGTTTTAGTCTTATCGATTCCCATTGCCTGACAGGCGATTTCATCCTCACGCAGTGCCACCCATGCACGCCCCATACGCGAATTCTGCATCCGATTAACAAAGAAGATGGTTATAAAAATCATCAGAATCATCAAGTAGAATAAGTAGATAATAGACTGCTCCAGAGTCATCTCAACTCCAAAAAATCCTGGGCGATCTATATTGGAGATACCACTAGGGCCTTGTGAAAAATCATTCCAGTTTTCCAGAATCAAACGGATAATTTCACCAAAAGCGAGGGTAACAATCGCGAGGTAATCTCCTCTGAGACGCAATACCGGAAAGCCTAACAGGATACCCAAAAGTGCCGCCAAGATAGCCCCGATGGGTAGTACTACCCAGAACCCCAGATCGAAATGCATATTCAGCAAGGCGTAGCTGTAGGCACCAACTGCGTAAAATGCTACGTATCCAAGGTCCAGCAAACCTGCAAGCCCAACAACTATATTCAAGCCCAGGCCCAGTACCACAAACATCAAAGCTGTGATCATAATATTGGTCTGGTAGGTAGAGAATATCCAGGGGAAAGCCAACGCAAATGCTAATGCCGCAAATGCCAGTGGATATAAATACCTTGGCTCACGTAAAATGATTTGTACCAGATTAAATTTTTCCGCTCTTTGTAAAGCACGTTTTTCACGTCGGGATTGATTGCGCTCCATCAGAATGCGCCCCAGTATGGATATCACAAAGGTACCGATGGCCACCATGATCATGTTTTCCCAGCGCCAGATGATAGTCTTTTCCAGCGGATCTACCTTGATCACCATGATCGGAAAGGTTAGAAATACAAACCACAGTGCAACCTTTAAAGAACGAATGGTTTCATTTAGAGAAATCATACTTTTTGCACTTCATCCTTGCCAAGCAAACCGGCAGGTTTAAATATCAGGATTAATACCAACAGCGAGAAGGCAAACACATCTTCATAGTCACTCGACACATAGCCAGTAGCAAAGCTTTCGGTGAGCCCCAGAACAAATCCACCTAGCACCGCACCCGGAATCGAGCCAATACCACCCAGAACCGCAGCAGTAAATGCTTTGATTCCTACTATAAAGCCGATAAAAAAATTGATCTGACCAATATGGGAGGCAATCAGAATCCCGCCAATTGCTGCCAATGCAGATCCGATTATAAAGGTGGTTGAAATTACCTTATCCACATTGATACCAATCAGTTTGGCCATGGTGCGATCTTGTGACGTTGCCCGCATCGCTTTTCCAATGCGTGTCATTTTAATAAACAGGGTCAACAAAACCATGATGACTATGGTGGTTGCAATGATGATCATATCAGTAGTGCCAACGATATGCGCGATAGGCTCCATAAAGGCAAAGTCAGAAATCAACTCAGGAAACGCCAGGAAGTCAGAGGTTTGTGCGATCAATACATAATTTTGCAAGAAAATTGACATGCCAATTGCACTAATCAATGGCGATAATCGAGGTGCGTGGCGTAGCGGTTTATAGGCAACTTTTTCGATGGTATAGCCATAGGCGCTTGCCCAGATTGCCGCTGCCAGTCCAGCCAGTACAATAATTGCCAATGCCGGAAAACCCATAATACCGAGTACAGTGGCGACTATATAAGCGGTAAACGCTCCGATCATATAGATTTCACCATGGGCAAAATTAATCAGGCCAATAATGCCATACACCATGGTATAGCCTAGTGCTATCAAGGCATAGATCGAACCCCGGGTTAGTCCGCTGAAAAATAATTCTATGAAATATTCCATTCTCTCACACTAAAAAACCTAGAATGGCAGAACCATCCTAGGTTTATATTAAACTGCTAAAATTTATTTAACTTCTGCGAACTTGCCGTCTGTTACCTGATACATTGAGAAGCCAACGCCTGAAGCATCACCTTTTGCGTCAAACTTAATATTTCCCACAGGTGTAGCAACTTCGTTTTCATGAAGTGCTTTGGCGATTGCATCGTATTCTGTAGAACCGGCTTTCTCAATCGCATTCAGGATCGCCAACGCTGCAGAGTAGGCATTTTCATAGAAAGCACCAGGATCTTTACCAAATTCTTTCTTATGCGCTTCGATAGCTTCCTTGGTCAATGGATTAGTGGAGTTATCCTGAGGTCCCGCTGCATAGACACCCTCAGCATATTTACCTGCAACCTTGATAAAGGTATCGTCCTTTACACCGTCATCAGAGATAAATGGGAGATCCATGCGCTTTTTACGCATCTGGGTGACAATCTTGGAAGCTTCCGGATGATAACCACCGAAGATAACTGCCTCAGCACCAGAACGTTTAATTTTCTGTACTACTGCAGAGTAGTCAACCGCACCCGGTGTAACACCTTCATACAGAGCCACTTCGCCGTTGTTGGCTTCTTCCAGGAATTTCTTGGCAAACTCTGCAAGACCTTTTCCGTAATCACCTTTGTCGTGAATAACTGCCACTTTAGTCTTACCCAGTTTGTTCAAAGTAAAATCAACTACCTTTGCGGCTTGAGCATCATCAGATGCAATAGTGCGGTAAAAGTTCGGGTAATCACCACTCTGGGTCAATCCAGGGCTGGTAGCTGAAGGAGAAATAACAATAATTTTAGCACTGTTGTAAATCGGTAAAGCCGCTTTAGTTGCGCCAGAACAGATATGCCCTAGAACCACATGCACACCTTCAGAAATCAACTTTGTTGCAGTATTTGTTGAAATTTCAGGTTTACACACATCATCTTCAACCAGCAACTCAACCTGTTTACCGTTTATCCCACCTTTGGCATTAAACTGCTTTAACCACTAATTCTGCAGCTTTAGTCGTAGGGATTCCATAAGAAGCAAGGTCGCCACTGTGTGGTCCGGCTACACCCAGTTTAATGGTATCAGCTGAAACAGTAGTTACGCCAAAAGCAAGGCCCAGCAATATCACAGCAAGCGTCTTTTGTAGTGATTTTTTCATTATCATCTTCCTTCCGTTGATTGTTTAAAGATAGTAAAAGCAACCGTCTGAGCATAGGAAAGAATGCTTAGAATTACCACTGGGAAATAAGAGAAATCTTAAAAAATTGATATGAATCATACAAATCAGTTTGTTGATTCTACATAAGATTAGGTTTAAGCATACACCCCCCTACTTTAGAGCACTTATTTCTATTACATATAAACAAGTGGGTAAAATTTTACTGTAAGTAGGAGTCCGTATTCTTTATCACTAGATTATCAATTAGCTAACGGATTTCACGCTTGTAACTAAACTGGTCAGCACGCCCTCTCGTGGTGCGTACTTCCACTATTTTATTGCCACTGGTAAAAGTAGAGCGATTCAAAACCACTACAGGTGAATCAATTTTTATATTTAATTTATCCGCTGTGTTTTTATCACAGGCTTCCGCCGTTAATGTCTCTTCTGCACGCACGATTGGAATTTTATAATGATCGACGATTAGAGCATAAAACAGGTCGGGAATATGCGTTTCCTCTTTTTCTAGATCAGGTACTAATTCCGCAATCCACCAGCAATTTTCTATAAAAGTAGGAACATTATCAATTGAACCAATACGTTCTATGAATAGTAATTCTGTTCCTTCTTTGACACCCAGTTTTTCGCATATTTCTTTCGGACCTACTCCCAGCCAGCGATCAGTAGTTGATTTCCTGATTCTTACTTCATGCCCTTGAGCATCGGCATAGGAGAAAAACCGGAACAGGCTATTATTAAAATCGATGCTGGAGACAAATGTTCCTTTACCCTGGTGTCGATATAGCAAACCCTGCCAGACAAGGTTATCTAGTGCTTTTTTAACCGTTCCGATACTCACATTCAGTTCTTTTGAAAGTCTAGGTTCAGATAGAAGTAAGTCGCCCGGCGTCAGGTCACCATCTTTTATTTGGCGTTTTATATGTTCTTCTACTTTTTGATAAAGAGGCTGAGTTTGTCTGTAGTTAGTGCCTTCATCAAAGCTTGGGGTTTTACTCATAGTTTGATTTTTAATAATAAATATTTGACAGGATTAAATTAGTACTACTATCTTCATACCATTAACTCATATATATGAGTTATATGTCTTTCAGATTTATTTAACTATAGTTCAAGTAATCTGATTTTTCTACTTAGAAAATAATTCTAGAAAGATTATAACAACACCGAGGACCGCAGTGGAATTTCTAAATTATTTTGGCAATGTATTCACCATTTATCATATGTCCTTATTGATTGGTGGCACCCTTGCTGGACTAATACTAGGTGCATTACCCGGTTTAAGCCCAACTATGGCAGTAGCCCTGATGATTCCCTTCACCTTTCATATGGAACCTGCAGCTGGTTTGATTTTATTAGGTGCCATGTATACAGCAACCGTTGCTGGCGGTGCGATTAGCGCTATTCTGGTCAATGTACCAGGTGCTCCTGCCAATATCGCGACCGCATTAGATGGACATAAGCTTGCCAACCAAGGTCGAGCAGCCGAAGCCCTTTACTATTGTTTTACCAGTTCTTTTATAGGTGGTGTGATTGGCATCATTGTTCTAATTTTCTTCACCCCTCCATTGGCTAAATTAGCTCTTAAATTTGGCCCAACTGAATTATTCTGGATTGCTATTTTGGGCATTACCATTATCGGCACTATTGGCAGCAAGTCAGTTATTATGGGTTTACTCTCAGGCATTATCGGCATCGCACTTTCAACCATTGGGGCGAATCCAATGTTGGGTGAAGATAGATTCGTATTTACTGAACACTTAGAAAGTGGCATTCACATTGTGGCTGCTTTGATTGGTCTGTTTGCGATTCCACAAGTATTAAGTCTGATTAGAAAAGTCCAGAGATGCCACAGATGCCGAGGTCTATGATCTCGGGGAGTCCAATGTTTTAAAAGCTGTTTTATATAATCTCACCCGAATTAAAGCCTTATCAATAGGATCAATTATAGGTGTCGTCGTTGGTGTTATCCCCGGCGCTGGTGGACAAATTGCTGGCTTGGTCGCTTACGATCAAGCTAAGAAACTCAGTAAAAATCACGCTAACTTTGGTCAAGGAGAACCAGATGGCGTCATCGCAGCTGAATCGGCTAACAATGCAATGGTTGGTCCATCGCTAGTTCCTTTACTTACTCTCAGTATTCCTGGCAGTCCTACAGCAGCAGTTCTACTGGGTGGATTATTGATTCATGGCCTATTTCCAGGCCCTACATTGTTTACAGATCATGCTGAAGTTACCTGGACATTTATTAATTCTTTACTGGTAGCACAGGTCTTTATGTTGATCATTGGACTCTTTTTAAGTCGCCACAGCGGCTGGATTATGAAAGTGCCTGCCCACTTTATGGCTGCCACAATATTCATTTTAGCCGTTTTTGGAACCTACAGTATTCAGTCTAGCTATTCAGATGTTCTGATTATGGCTACTCTCGGTGTCTTTATGTACTTTGGTAGCAAGCTTAGGCTTTAGCCCTGCACCAGTTGTATTAGGTATTATTCTTGGTCCAATCGCTGAAGACAACTTCCTGCAGGGCAAACTTATTGGAGAGGCGGGTGATGGAGTCATTGCTTACTTCACCTCAGGTGTACTGAATATCACAATGATTACATTAGTGATTTTATCTATTGCTTATAGTGCTTATTCCGAAGCAAAGATGAATAAATTGAAACAGAAAATAAGAGAAACCAATGAAAAGAACACAAATAAAAAAACTCAAGGAGCTAATTGATGGTTTGGTTTAAATCAAAAGAACATATAGCGGCACTAGTTACTGCTCTCATTGCCCTGTTTGCTTTAATCACTTCTTTTTATAAAACAGATGCTGAAGTGTATCTGTTTCCTAGAATTGCAGCCGTCATAATTACTATATTAGCGGCAGTTCTGGTTTTAAAAGTCGTTAAAAACTCTACCAGTTTAGGGACAGAATTCCCCAAACTCATCAAATGGAAAACACTTTTACCTGGTTTAGCTGTAGGCGCTATCTACCTATTTTTATTAGAGATAGTTGGCTTCTATGTAACCTCATTTTTCGCTTATTTTTCGATTTGTGTTATTTACGGAAGATGCGATATGACCGACCGCAAGCGTGGAATTTTCAAGCTTGTGGTCTCTACAATTTTCATGATAGTACTGTTTTTACTATTCTGGAATCTCTTGCATGTACGTACACCAACAGGATGGTTGATATAACTAATCCAAGACTAAAATAAATGGAAACGACTTCACTTTACGCATGCTCAATTATCCTTTGGAGGAAATAATATGTATCAACTAAACAGAATGAATCAATTAACAAGTAAATTTTCTAAGCTGAGCCTGATGCTGGGAACCAGCCTATTAACATTAGCTGCTGTCACTAATGCCAATGCCGAAGGTTATCCAGAACGCCCTATTGGGGTAATGGTTGCTTATAACCCGGGGGGTGCTACTGACTTTCAGGCACGTATTGCAACTTTAGCGTCCGCTAAAATGAAAGATGACAAACCAATCTCCGTTGGTCAGCCTATTTATGTAACCAACAAACCAGGCGCAGGCGGCCGTAAAGGCTGGAACTGGTTCGCAGACAAAGCACCAAAGGATGGTTATATGATGGCTGCTTATAACGTACCACATTTTATCGCTCAATCGATTGTGTTCGATACTAAATATAATATCAATAATTTAGAGCCGGTTGGAAACTGGGGAGCTGACCCAGCTGTACTTATTGTTGGCAAAGATAGTCCTTTTAATAGTGTTAAAGATTTAGTTGATTTCGCTAAAGCGAATCCCGGAAAAATCACTGTGAGTGGTGCCGGTAAATTTGTGGGTCACCACATAGCACATCTGCAATTGGCTAAAGCGGCTGGAATTGATATTAAATACGTACCTGGTAAAGGTGGTGTTGGCGCAATGAAGCTAGTCAAAGGTGGACAAGTAAAAGCAGGTTTCAATAACCTTTCTGATGCAGCACGTGCCGCAGGAGACATTAAAATTCTAGCGGTTGCTGATCTCGAAAGACACTCGTTTTTACCAGATGTTCCTACTTTGAAAGAATCGGGCATTGATGTTGATAATTCAAGCGTGAACTTCCGCGGCTTGATGGTTCCTAAAGGTACCCCTCAAGATGTCATCGACTACCTGGCCAAAACAGTCCCTACAATGTTTGAAGATTCAAAGACTATTGGAAAAATGAAGCAAACCAATTCGCCAGTAAAAATCATGAGTCGTGATGAAGTATTGGCAATGTGGGCAGAAAGACAATCTTCTCTAACTTCTTTACTTGAAGGCCTTAAATAACGTTTGCTTAATCACTCTCACTTTAACCAAGAGTTGGGCTGGTGAACTCAAACGAATTCACCAGCCTTAACTAACTATCTGGATATCAAACACAGTAATATGGACAATAAAAGCCAACAATCGACATCTAATGCAGTCACTGAAGTCGTTAATCGTGCTCGTAAGGCGCAATTAATCTATGAACAGTACTCTCAAGAACAAGTCGATGAAGTCGTTACAGCCTTGGGCTGGAGCATTATGAAGCCTGAAAATAATGAGACTCTGGCAAATATGTCCGTGGCTGATACAGGTTTGGGAAATGTAGAAGATAAAATTACCAAAAACCATCGAAAAACACTCGGGCTACTTCGAGATTTAAAAGGCATAAAAACAGTCGGCATCGTCTCTGAAAATCAGGAAAAAGGTATAGTCAAAATAGCCCGTCCTGTAGGAGTGGTAGGCGCCATTGTACCTTCGACTAACCCTGCAGCAACACCAGCCAATAAAACCATAAACGCACTTAAATGCAGGAACGCAATGATACTCGCGCCCTCACCCAAAGGCGCCAGCAGTTGCGCCAAATTGGTTGAATATATGCATGCTGAATTAGAACGCATCGGTGCACCAAAAGATTTGGTCCAGCATCTACCCTTTCCCATTAATAAAGCTGACACCCAACAATTAATGAGAGAAGTTGATTTAGTGGTTGCTACTGGTTCGCAAAACAATATGCGCGATGCCTATGCAAGTGGCACACCTGCGTTTGGTGTAGGCGCAGGAAATGTAGTTTCGATTGTTGATGAAACGGCAGACCTGGATTCGGCTGCAAAAAAAATAGTCGCATCCAAGTCTTTTGATAACGCTACTAGTTGCTCATCCGAAAACCAGCTGGTTATCGTTGATGCTGTATACGATGGAATGATTGAAGCTTTAGCAAAACAAAATGCGATTATGTTGAACAATAATCAGCGCGATAAAGTGTGCGAGAAACTTTGGCAAAATGGTTATCTTAATCAGGCGGTGATCGCGAAAAAAGCCAATGAGATTGCACAGATTTGTGAACTGGACGCAGACAATCAAGAAACCGCCAAAGTACTCTGTGTAACTGCAACAGGCATAGGAGAAGGTAATCCACTCTCTGGAGAAAAACTCTCACCAGTATTGACGGTATATCGCGCCAGTGATTTTGAAGATGCCAAAGACATCACCAGCCAGATTTTAGATTATCAAGGTAAAGGGCATTCGATCAGTATTCATTCCATCGATGATAACCGCATACTAGAACTTGGTTTAACCATGCCTGCCTGTCGAATCATAGTTAATCAAGCCCACTGTTTTGCTACTGGAGGCAGCTTCGATAATGGCATGCCCTTCTCCCTATCAATGGGTTGTGGCACATGGGGCAACAATAATATGTCCGATAATATGAATTACAAGTACTACCTTAATACAACTCGTATTGTTAGAACGATTCCAGTTAATCAACCTACTCTGGAAAGCCTGTTTGGTGACTATTGGCAAGCTCATCACATATCCCCTGTAGCTGAATCTTGATAATTAAGAACTAGAGATCAAATCATATGCCTAGCAGACTACAAACCGTAAAAAATATCATCGACCAGGGTGCTACAAAGCATCCTGATAGACCATTTCTCATCGCCACTGAAAGAGTAGATGAATATCTGACCTGGTCACAACTACAAACACATGCCAAAGAAATTGATGAATTACTGGATGAGGAAGGGATTAAGATTGGTGAGACAGTCGCATTCTTGCTGGACAACGGTTATTGGACGACAATTTTACTGTTAGGTGTGATGTATAGTGGTCGCGTAATATTGGCACTTAATGCACTAAGTGGATCAGAATCACTTAGCTATGTGACTGATCATTCAGATGCAAAATTAATTTTCACAAATGACAAGTTCACTTCTAAATTTAGTGATGTTTTCGCTAACCTTTCTGCTTCCACAAAAATCATTGATACTGATGAAACGTACGGACCATCTATCACTATTCCTGAAATACGTTCAGATAAGCCGGAAAATAAAATTAGCCCAGAGAGTATCGCCATTTTAATGTATACATCTGGCACTACAGGCAAACCCAAGGGTGTTCTACTTTCACATAAAAATGTGATTGCAGGTGGCCGTAATACAGCAGTAGCACATCAGCTGACTGATGAAGATATCACATTCTGCGTTTTACCTTTGTATCACATAAATGCACAGATGGTCTCGGTCATGGGAGCACTTGTTAGCAACAGCAGATTAGTGATTTCCGATAAATTTAGTACGCGCCGATTCTGGCAAGATATTCACCATCATCGTTGTACCTGGTTTAGTATTGTACCGACCATTATTTCGTATTTGATTGATCATGACGGAGAAGGAATCAGCGATAAAATGATGCTGGATATAAAACGACAAGTGCGTTTTGGACGTTCCGCATCAGCGGCCCTATCACCATCAAAACATCAACAATTTGAACAGCGTTTTGGCATTCACATCATTGAAACCATGGGGCTTACCGAAACAGCGGCACAAATCCTATCAAATCCAATGCCACCCCAGGCAGGCAAGTATGGCTCACCAGGTATAGCTTTTGGCAATGAAGCAAAAATCATTAACGATGATGGAAGTGAAGCTTCAACTGGAACCATTGGTGAACTGATGATTCGAGGTGATAACGTTATGCAAGGTTATTACAAAAACCCTGATGTGACCAAACAGACAATCACTGAAGATGGATGGCTGCATACCGGTGATCTAGCCTATGAAGATGAAGACGGTTTTTTCTTTATTACCGGCAGGCTTAAAGAACTCATTATAAAAGGCGGCGAAAACATCGCACCCCGTGAAATCGATGATATTTTATATGGGCATCCTGCTGTTCTCGAAGCTGCGGCATTTGGTATTGATGATGAACATTATGGTCAGGAAGTTATGGCGTCCGTCGCGTTATGCCCAGGAATGACTGTCAGCCAGGATGAGTTACTGGATTTCTGTATCGACAAATTGGGGAAATATAAATCTCCGAAACAAATCAACATTATGGATGAATTACCTAAAGGCCCTTCAGGAAAGATACAACGCTTAAAGCTAAGCGCATAAATTTTTTATTCTGATCACCTCTTAGCACTTAGATTAAATAAAAATAACACCCCCCTACTTTTAGGCTATTTTATTAACTAAAATAGCTAATTATTAGTTCCAATCCCTACCTACTAGAATATAACCATGAACCCTGACTTTATAGAACTCGCAAAACAATCACCCAAACGCATCGTACTTCCTGAAAGTGGAGATAATCGTATTCTTGAAGCCGCCGTTGCGGCAGACAAACAAGGGATTGCTAAAATTATTTTACTGGGTGAACCATCGATAATATCCACACAACTTGAAATTCTGAATTTAAGCCTAGGTAATATCACCATTGTTAATCCTGAAACGAATGATAATGGCGTAGCTAAGAACTATGCAGAAACCTTGTTTGAGTTACGTGCCAAAAAGGGCATGACTCAAGAACAGGCAATCACCACTAGTAAGCAGCCACTCTACTTCGCAGACTTAATGGTTAATGCCGGCGATGCAGATGCCTGTGTTGCGGGCGCTATAAATTCAACCGGTAATGTCATTCGGGCAGCACTTCATGTTTTAGGTACTGAATCACCAGAAACACGCTTATCCAGCTTTACCATTATACTACTTGAAGAAACTCTAGAAAGTCCGGTGATCTTTGCTGACTGCGCTATCAATATCGATCCTGACGCAGAAATACTCGCTGATATTGCGATCCAAAGTGCCAAGAATGCTAAGAAACTACTAGGTATCGACCCTAAGGTTGCGCTGCTTTCTTTCTCTACTAATGGCAGCGCCAAACACGCAGCGGTTGATAAAGTTAGAATAGCCACTGATATTGTCCACGAACAAGCTCCTGATCTTACCGCAATTGGCGAAATTCAATTAGACGCAGCGATGTCAGAAAGAGTACTTACAACAAAGTGGCCTGATTCTGATTTCCAAGCGCCGGCTAATGTCTTTGTCTTCCCTTCACTAGAAGCTGGAAATATCGGATATAAGATTGCAGAACGATTTGGTGGAGCAACTGCTGTTGGTCCAATCCTTCAAGGTCTTGCAAAACCAGTGAACGATTTATCTCGAGGAGCGGATGTGGAAGCAATTATAAATACGATTGCAGTGACTTGTTTGCAATGTGAATAATTAACCAGAACACCTCTAAAGTTTTTAGAGCATCAACCATTGTTCATCGACGATTCCTTACGGAATCGTCGATAGACTTTATTGAGCTTATCGTTTTGTTGTTTAAAACGAATAACTCACTTATTTGACTTGTCATTTCTTGCTCTTGGTGAGCTTAGAAAAGCCACCCCCATACTTTGAATGACAATTCGTTTTTGTTGTTTAAAAACGATTTTGGAATTTATGCAGAGCTAGGCACTTTTTAATGTCGTAAACGTTTATGTCACAGTACGTCTTAATAAAAACAAAAGTAAGCTTAAAGCTCCA
This sequence comes from uncultured Gammaproteobacteria bacterium, assembly GCA_963807855.1. GTDB lineage: Bacteria > Pseudomonadota > Gammaproteobacteria > Thiotrichales > Thiotrichaceae > Cocleimonas. Next base: position 17,319 of record CAWEEB010000027.1, read on the forward strand.
GAAAAGATACTGCTAATAACGCTTATTAATAATTCAGTGGTTTTTTTCAAAACTCTGACTGTTCGTAGTGCACCTTTACCAACGAGTTTCATCATCCCCTTGGTTTGGCTACCATATTTAACAGTAACCTTCTCTAAATGACGTAGGTCATCAGTGTTCTCTATGTATTTGAGTAAATGCAGAGTATCAGCTGCTGAGCTGGATTTACGTATAGTATTTACCTGAACCGCTACCATTTTGAGGGGTTGAATTGCCGCTGGATGATATGCACGTTTTGCGGCGCGTTGAATATTATTAAAGCTTTTATCTTGCTTTACTAAACGGGTAAAGAGAGGCCAATCAAATATTTTTCTGCCAAGTTTAAGCAACTGCTTTTGAAAGCCCTTACTGATTCTTTGGGTTTTTACTGCCAGCTTCATCATCGAAGCACCCGTTTTAGCCGGTGCCGCTGTTCCCATAGAACCAATGGTTAGGGCGGTTAAACCGATTCCCGTACCGGATAAGATAACAATCAATTCATTGACATCTTTTCCATCTAAATACTTATTGGTTTCTTTTTTTAAATCTCGCACATCACCAACCACTGTAAAATCTGCACTAACAGCGCCAGCTATACCAGCAATATTAGAACCATCACCTTTGAGAAATCCATCAATAAAGTTAGAGGTATTATTAACGATACGTTTTATCTGGGTATCCTGCTCTGATAATTGTTGTTGGTAGCTTGAAAAATCTAATGAATAATTATTATTTTTAGCAATTTCCAGGTACATCCGCACGTCATCGAAATCTGAACGTTCAAAGGTGTTTAGAATTTCAGCTTCAATCGTTTCTTTGCTGACCTTGTTTTTTAGTTGTTTAGAAAGATCGACTAAAACTTCCTGGTAGTTCCAGTATTGTGTGACTTGATAGATACTGAGTGCGACAGCACATAAAGAAAAGACAAATAAACCAAGCCTGAGTTTTAATTTAAAAGTTTGCCACTTAAGCATCTTTTTTCAGAGCTATCCACTTTCCTTTTTTTAACCCTTCGATTGGTTGATAACGAGTTTTGTAATTCATTTTTCGACAATCTTTAATCCAGAATCCCGGATAAACAAATTGCAATTGATGCTGTTGTGCATACTCAATTTGCCAAAGAACGGCATAAACGCCTAAGCCCCGCCTATTCCCTTCTTCCGGATCGAAAAAAGTATATACGGCAGATAAACCCGATTTAACAACGTCGGTAACGGCCACGCCAATGAGATTTTTATTACCCGATTCATCTTCTGAATAAAATTCATAGAAATGGATATCACACCAGTCAGCTAACAGGAACTTTTCAACACCCTCATAATCCTGACTTTCATGCCGACTTTGCAAGTAACGTTGATAGAGTGGAAGATATGCTTTACGAAAACCAGAAGTATTCACTTCGACGATTAAATCACTGTTGAGCTTCCAGTTACGTCGCTGACTTTTACTTCTACTAAAATCAATCACCGGAATTCGAGTAGTGACACACTCTTCGCAAGTATGACAATATGGTCGGTAAACTTGTTCACCACTGCGTCTGAAACCATTCTGTATCAGGTAATCATAGACTTGAGGCGTCATCTCATAATCAGGATCGACCACAGCATTTCTGGCAATAAGGCCTGGCAGATATGAACATGGGTGCATACCTGTTGGAAATATTTTAAGTGGTTGATCGAGTTTCATAGCTAAAGATTTTTATTAAACATTTTTTAGGTAATATTATTCAGGAAATAATTCTAAATGATATTAATTACAAGCACCTTCTGTACAAGCCGCTGCCTTTAATGCTTCTGCATCCAGTATTTGAATACTACCCTTTTCCTCCTGAATGAAACCTTTACGCTTCCAGTCAGAAAAGAATCTACTTACTGTTTCGATGGTTAATCCTAACAGAGAACCTATTTCACTTCGAGACAAGTGTAATTTTGCCCACTCTGATCCCGGTGTCCCACGCAAAGAATCAGTACTAAATGATAAGTTTTGATCAGATAAACTCAATCGAAGAATAAAACTGGCCAGTTTTTCCGACGCTTTTTTAGCGCCAAGTTCTAGCAACATGTCTTCAGATTGACGTAAATTCTTAATTAAACGAGCAACAAGGGATTGATCGATCTCCGGATTAGATTTACGTAATACCGACAATTCTGGCAGAGGCAAACGACAAACTTCACAATCCGTCAATGCAATTGCTGTGTGGTTATAGTTTTCATTGGCAAAGCCATCAAAACCAAAAAGATCTCCAGCAACAAGTATTCTTACAATTTGCGTGCGCCCATCCGGTAAACTTTTAGTGACTTTAACCAAGCCTTTTCTTAATGTATAGGCGCTCTCTGAGCTATTATCGAATTGATGAAAAAGCGATTCCCCCGATTCATACGTTAATACTGAAGTGTGAAAATCTTTAATGGTGTCTTCCAAAGTATCTTCTGCCAATTCAGAAAAAATACTTTGATGACGAACAGGACATGTATAACAATGACCTTTGCACTTTACATGTGGCACAAGTAATTACCTTTTAGTTATTACCCTTAGATATAATTTCGTTTACGACTTAAAGGGATAATTTTTCTTTATTCGTTTCATTTTACTGAAAAAAAAATATTTTCGATATATTATTACACCTCTCAAATGATGGGGCTCATTTGGAAAAACTCCAGACAATACGATAATAAAGGCTAATAATATGAAATTAGGGGCAAAATTTTTAGCAATAACGACCTGTTATATCTTTATAACGAGCAATGTATTTTCACAAGGAAGATCAACAGATATTGATATAAAGCGTTTTGCTTTTTCTCTGGATTTAGTGGATGCGGCACTTGAGCGCCTTAAGCATAAGGTTAGATATGACGGTCGCTATTTAGAAATACCCTTCCCATGGGGGGATGTACCTCAGAACATAGGAGTTTGCACTGATGTAGTCGTTAGATCCTATAGAAAACTGGGTATTGATCTACAACAACGTGTGCATCACGATATGAAGCAAAGCTTTTCTCAATATCCAAATCTTCCAAAGTGGAATCGAGTCCAGGCCGACCCAAATATTGATCACCGCAGAGTATTAAATTTACGGGTTTTCTTTGCACGCAATGGCTCTGTTCTTCCTATAACCAATAAAGCCAATGATTATTTACCAGGTGACTTAGTAACCTGGGATATCATGCCCGGTATGCCACACATTGGCATAGTTACTAACAAAGTAAGTATTGATAAAAGAAGACCTTTAATTGTACACAATATGGGTAAAGGGCCAAAACTGGAAGATATTCTATTTACCATGAAGATAACCGGACACTATCGCTACCAACCTGATTTATAAGTAGTTTTTACAGAGCCAGTAAAATTAACTGAAGATTCGTTCAGCTTTGGTTAATTGATTAAGTGATATATAGACACCATACCAATAAATAACTAAATTCCGGGGTCATTATGAGGATATCGTTGCGTAAGCATCCTCTTTTTAAATCATTAATTTTCATTTTTATTATGGGATTGTGCAGTATTGCGTCTATCTCAGCACATGCTGAAGTAATTAGTATTCCTATAAAAAGGACTATTGCTACCCAGCCTATCACTCAACTTGAAGTCATCGCCATGGTTAAGACTATTCTTAACGGCAGAGTACTTTCTATTAAAAAACAATCCAGCTATACCAATCCTGATTGTCATCATGTGAAATTTCTTGAAGATCAAGGCGAATTCCAGATGATCAAACTGGGTTGTTACGTTGAGAAAATCGTTCAAACTCAAAAATAATAGTTAGCCCTATAAAAAAAATTATACATACTAATATACTGTGTATAATAACCCTCAATGCTATTTTTTTCGCGCCTAATCACTTGATAATTAGACAAAAGAATAGCTATCATAAGTTCTTAAAATATAGAGACACATGGGGTTATTATGAGAGTACTGGTTGTCGAAGATGATACAGATATTCGTGAACAACTCATCGACACTTTCCAAGGAGAAGGTTATGTAGTTGATGCAGCAGCTGAAGGTTCTCAGGGATTATATTACGCACTGGAATACCCAATTGACATCGCTATTGTAGATTTAGGTCTACCTGAAGTCAGCGGGTTAGAAATTATCAAACAATTACGTGATGCGGGTAAAGATTACCCTGTGATTATCCTTACCGCACGTACACGCTGGCAGAATCGAGTAGAAGGTTTAGAAGCAGGTGCAGATGATTATGTAGATAAACCTTTTCATCACGAAGAATTATTAGCACGTATGCGTGCCCTACTACGTCGCACTGGACGATGGTCGCAAGCAGAGTTTTCATGTGGTCCTATTCGCTTGAATACCTCTGAACAGCGTGTACTGCTCCATGATGAAGAAATATCACTAACTGCGTATGAATACAAAGTCATCGAACACTTGATGATGCATGCAGGTGAAGTTATCTCAAAAACTGATTTAACTGAAAGCATGTATGATGACGAATCTGATAGAGACAGTAACGTCATCGAAGTTTTTATTCGTCGTTTAAGAATGAAACTCGATCCTGATGGGTCGATTAATCCAATTGAAACTTTACGTGGACGCGGATACCGCTTTACCTTAACCCGCAACACCTAAGATTGATTTACATGAGTTCTCTTCGTAGCCGGCAATTTTTAAGTGCCCTTGCAATCATATTCCTTGGCATACTGCTGTTAGGTAGTGTTTTATACTATGTTACCCAACATAAAATGCTCAAAAACGAAAAGTCATCACTGAGTGAAACTGGTTTAGAACTCATGGGCTTTATGGATTTCAAAGATGGCAAGTTCGTCATTGATAACAGCTCAAAAAACGATTTCCTTGCCTTCTTAACCAAGAATAACTTTAGTAAGTTAAGTTCGGAAAAGTTTGCCTATATTCAACATACTGAATCAGGCAATATTGTTTGGCACAGTCAATACCCATTCAACGATATAAGTGCTGGACGTTTCGCTAAAGACAAGCGTAAGGTGTTCACCACATTCTTGTTAAATATGCCTGCTGAAGTTGATGGCGTTGATATTCTGAACCCTGAAGACACTCAAGGCAGAAATGTTTCTAAACTCGATGGAGCAGAAAACTATATTGTTTACGCACGTGGGTTCAATTACAAGCCTAATGGTGCATATCAGTTGATACTCGCCAAATCAGCAGAAACCTTACAGAAAGGGCACGATGAAATCATCCGGAATATCCTGTTACTCTTTCTTATTACAACTGTCCTGGTTTTAATATCGCAATTAGTTAGTAGCTACCTGGTAATAAAACCCATTCGACAATTTGAACAGGAAATCAATAAAATCGAATCGGGTGAGCAACAACTTATTAGCAATGAATACCCGACTGAACTATCAGCGGTAAAAAGTGCGGTAAACGCATTGATAAATGCGGAAAAAGGTCAAAAGCAACGTTATCGCGATGCCTTAGATGATCTTGCGCATAGTTTAAAAACACCTTTGTCAGTTCTACAAAGCTCAGCAGAGAAGAGCAACAACGATACTATTCGTACACAAGTTGAACGCATGGATGACATAATTGCTTATCAACTTAGACGTGCTGTAGTTAATGAACACGGCGGCACTATCATCAAACAACAGGCTGTAAGGCCCGTTCTGTATCGTCTAAAAGACTCTTTGATTAAGGTCTACCGCGACAAACCTTTCGAGTTTGTCATCAATGTTGACGATTTCTCCAAATGCCGTATGGAAGAAGACGACATGATGGAAGTCTTTGGGAATCTCGCAAATAATGCCTGTCGTTTCTGTGAAAAAATTGTAGAAATAACCGGTACACAAAATGGTGATACATTGATTATCGATATTGATGATGATGGTTTAGGCTTCCCGGATAAAAACCCTTCTGAATTATTGCAGCGTGGTATTCGTGCGGATAGTCAATCGGAAGGGCAAGGAATTGGTTTAGCCGTGAGCACTGAAATTGTTGAAGCCATAGGTGGAAAAATCGAATTGCTTATATCACCACATGTCGGAGCAAGAGTTAGACTTCATTTACCCATGTAATGTTTTATAATTCTTATAGTTTATCTAAAACAACAAGCTTCCTAGCCCAAATCCAATTTAATCATTCGCCTTGTTACAGCACTTATAATAGATGCTTGTGTATTTAACAGACATTCTTGAATTTCAGGCATTATAAAATAGCCTAGCTCTGCATATATTCCAAAACCATTTTTAAATAACAAAAACGAATTGTCATTCAAAGTAGGGGGATGACTTTTAGAATTTTAAAACTTGCCAGAACTGGCTTTGTTTTATGCTATGTTGAATGGCGTCCCCACGGGGACTCGAACCCCGGTTACCGCCGTGAAAGGGCGGTGTCCTAGGCCACTAGACGATGGGGACCTTGGATCTATTCAATTGTAATTTTGTAACTTCACACATACCTGCTACAAAACAATGTAAAAAATGGCGTCCCCACGGGGACTCGAACCCCGGTTACCGCCGTGAAAGGGCGGTGTCCTAACCACTAGACGATGGGGACACATATTTTCATGTGCTTAACTCTGCTTAAAACTTGGTTTCACAAGTAAATATTCAGATTAAAGACGCTACTTTTTTACGTTTGGATCTAACTCATCTTCGTGCAAATCCTGCAATGCTCTTTTCTTATTAAGATCAGAATCATCGCGGGGCGAGAACATAACAGAAGTTGCCAAACCAGTAAATAAAAAAACAAAACCAGTTGGCACTGCCATCAAAAATCTCATTGCCCATTTATCATTGCCCTGAAACATAAAGGTAAAACCTACTATGAGTCCGACGACGGCTAAAACTAAACCGATGATAAATAATATTTGGCCAATGCGTGCTAGTGTTTTCATGATCTAAGCTATTCGCATCTCATTAAACTCTCACATTGCATCGAAACTACTCTCTTCTGAGCTGACCATTATCTTTATAATGGTGGAGCTAGGCGGGATCGAACCGCCGACCTCTGCAATGCCATTGCAGCGCTCTCCCAGCTGAGCTATAGCCCCACTGCCAAAAGAAGCGCGAATTGTGAGGCAAAGGTTAAAAGCTGTCAAGCATATTATGTTGATTTTTGTAGTCATATTAAGGGATAAACTGTCTATGGTTTTTAACACCTTTAGTCAGCGTGTATTAAGTTAAACTCAGGTACTCTTAAGAAATATAAAAATTGTAATCTCAGAAATTTGTCTCTTGGGCATGAGAACTTACTGCTTGAATACTGATCATTATTATTCATGAGGGGATTCAAGTGAATAAACCAATAATGATGCATATATTGCTAATTAACATGGATTGCTAAAATAATAATAATGAATTACCTATCAAACGAAATTAAGCAAAAAAGAATAATTGGGCTATTTTTTATTTTACAGTGCATTTTTTTCACGCACCTCAGCTATGCCGGACCTAACACACGTTCACCTATAGGGGTAAATAGTAATGAGGTTATGGACGATGATGCCAGTATTCCGTTCATAGATGTATTTAAAACCTCTATTCCATTCGAAGAAGCCCGTCCCTGGTTGACTAAAGGTAAAGTTATCTATGACGAACATGGCTGGCCAAAAAACCTGAATGGTGGACAAGCTGGAACACGTTTTTTATATAAACTGCCTAAAAACACTGTCCCCGAAGGAAATTACACCGTTCTTTATGATGGTGAAGGTATTCTTAGTTATAGCGATGATGCAAAGTTAGTAAGCCGCGAACCGGGTAAAGATATCATTTCAATACACGCTGGAAAGGATAACGAGTACCGAGTTAAATTAATCATCAAAAATAGTAACGCTAAAAACTATCTGCGTAATATTCGCGTTTTAATGCCGGGCGGCGTATGTTCTAACAATCCCTTCAAGCATGCTAAAGATAAACGCTACTGCAAAGGATCCCGTTTTTTAGCTTTTGAAAAATATCATGAAAGCTTAATTTTTAACCCAACCTACCTCGATTATATGAAGGACTTCAAAGTAGTCCGATTCATGAATATGTCGGGGATTACGCGCAATCCTTTAAGCTCCTGGAATGAACGCCCAAAATTGAAAGATGCTACATGGGCTGGTAAACAAGGCGTGCGAGGCGCACCACTAGAAATAATGGTTGCTTTGGCCAATCGCTTAAATGCAGATCCATGGTTTACGTTACCCCATAAAGCAGATAATAATTTTATAAGACAATATGCAAAATACGTAAAAGATAACTTAAAGCCTGGTTTAAAGGCTTACGTCGAATACACCAATGAAGCATGGAATTCTATTTTTACTCAGGCCCATTATGTCAAAGACATGGGAGAACGCATGCAACTGGATGAAGATAGAGATAAAGCAGGATATAAATACTTCTCGTTACGCTCAGTCCAGATTTTTGATATGTGGGAGCAAACTTTTGGTGGAACAGATAGAATCGTTCGTGTCATGGGAAGCTGGACGGGCTGGACGCGTCTTTCCGAAATGTTGCTATCGTACAGAAACGCTTACAAAAAAACTGATGCGATTGCGATTGCGCCCTACTTCTACCCAAGCTTAAAAAGTGCCAAAAAAGCAAAATCTGTCAGTCAATTATTTAAATTAATATATGACCCTAAAGAAAAGTATTCCATACCGAAGGTATTAGGATATATCCATAAAAACGCACAAACCGCAGAAAAATTTGGGGTTGATCTTATCGCTTATGAAGGCGGACAACACCTAGTGGATTGGAAAAGCCGTAATGTCACTTCTCACCCTACCAAACTTATGATCGCAGCAAATAAAGATTGGCGCATGGCAAAGGCTTATAGCGTATTTATGCGTGGCTGGAGAGACAATGGTGGAAAATTATTCGTAAATTTCTCAGCTCCCAGAACCTACCAGTGGTTTGGTAGCTGGGGTACCAAAGAATATATCACCCAGCCCATTAACAAAGCACCTAAGCATCGCGCCCTAATGCAATATGCCCGTAAGAATCCTTGTTGGTGGAGAGGTTGCAGTAGCCCAACGATAGCGAGATTGGATAAACCTTCAAATAACCCTGTCGGCGATATTTATGCTTTAGTACCTTCAAAGAAGAAGAAAAATGTGCCGGATAAAACTCTAGCTAATCCTACAATGGTGGCTAAAGCGAAGGCACAAGCTAAACCTACAACTGTTGCTAAAGTGACTACTCCAAAAGTAGTTGCAGCGATTAAACCCGCAGTTAAAACAGTTGCCAAGGCTGCAGTAGCGAAAACTAATCCGGCAACAAAGGCTACTGTGGCTGCAGCAGCAGGTACTGCGATAGTAAAACCCATATGGGAAACTGCTACTACTTCTGCAAAAACAGTTGCTAAAACAACTCAAAATACAAAACAACCACCGACTCGCAAAATCGCAACTGTATTACAAAATCACGACGCAGTGGTTCATCGAGTTAAAGGGCGAGGACGTTTTTGGAGTAATAAAGCAGCCTTACACTTAAGAAATATTGTAGATGGACAAATCAACGGTAGAAGCGACCTCTCTGGCGTATGGCAAACCCATTGGGATAATAATTACCTTCATGTACGTGTAGATGCACTAGATGATAAATTCATGCGTGATTCACAAGCTCCTTGGGGTGATGATTCAATTGAGATTTTCGTTGATGCGGATGGAAGCCGCGCTAGTAAATTTGATGGCAAAAACGACTTCCACTTTATTTATCGCTGGAAAGATAGAAACGTAAATCTCAGTAAAAGCTCACCGAGAAAAAGATCACTAGGCATCAAACAAACCATGACTAGAACAGACAGAGGTTATACTCTGGAAACCTCTATACCCTGGAAAACGTTAGGTGTTCGTCCAGTTGCTGGTAGAAACATTGGTATTGATGTGCAAATCAATGATGATGATAGTGGTAGTGGTCGTGATGGCAAGCTTGCATGGCATGCTACCAACGATCAGGCATGGAAAAACCCACAAACATTTGGTAAGTTGATACTAGGCATATAGAATGCCTAGTACTTAATCAATATCTCCTACTCCAACTGTAATGCAGAAAATTATCAAGGGCTTATTCCTCCTTGCGATTGTTTTATTAACACTTGCGATTGGAGCATATCTAAATCAACGCTATCAGAATTATAGAAATTTCCATACACCTGCTGCAAAACCACCTACTGCCGGACAGTTAAAATCTGTACTAAACGCTAAACAAACAGCGAATAGTCTCGATAAAAAAACAAAAAAACAACAAGATATCTTCCTGGGGATTAACACAGCTGATATAAGAGAAGACACTTCAAGCGTCCAGTTTTTAAATCTATTTAAAGCTGCTATTCCATTTGCAGAGACTGTCCCCTGGGGCAGCACTAAAGATGTTGAGTATGATAAAAATGGTTATCCAACAAACTTGAATGGTGGACAGGCTGGCACTAAGTTCTTGAATCGACTTCCCACAAATACTATTGAAGATGGTTTCTATACTGTTTTGTATGATGGTGAGGGAGAAATTTTTTACGGTAATGATGCACGTATGGTGGTTCATCGACCAGGTAAAGATGTTATCGAAATCAAAGCTGGCAAAGATAAAACATTAAATGCATCGCTATTTATTAAAAAAACCACTAAAGACAACCATATCAAAAATATCAGAATTATACCCGACGGTGGTATTTGCGATGGTTATCCTCATATAAAAGTTAAGTCCGATACTGATTGTAAAAAACGTGATTATCTTTCTTTTGAAGAGCACCATAACAAAATATTATTCAACCCGGATTACTTGAATTTCATGAAAGACTTTCAGGTTGTGCGTTTTATGAATATGTCTGGAATGACACGCAATCCAGTAGAAAACTGGGAAACACGTAACACCTTGGATAAAGCAACATGGGGAGGACGTGCAGGACTTTATTCTCGTGGAGCACCGGTAGAAATAATGGTTGCTTTAGCCAACCAAATAAATGCACACCCCTGGTTCTCAATGCCTTACAAAGCCAATGATGATTACATAAGAAAGTTTGGCGAATATGTAAAAGCAAACCTAAACCCAAATCTGAAATCTTACATCGAATACAGTAACGAAGTATGGAACCCAATATTCATTCATCACGATTACTCCATTGAAAAAGGCCTTGAAGAAAAACTGGATACCAGCAAATCACCCGCCGGTTACAAATGGTACTCCAAGCGCAGCGTTGAAGTCTTTAAAATTTGGGAAGAAGCTTTCGGCGGCAGCGATCAATTAGTGCGTGTTTTAGGCAGCTGGGCTAGTAATCAGAATATGTCTAGCCAAATTCTCGCTTTTCAAGATGCTTACAAACATACTGACGCAATTGCAATAGGTCCTTATGTATCCGCTCACCCTAAAGTGTTACGCAAAGCTAAAAATGTCGATGACGTGTTTAAAGCAATGATGGATAAAACCTCTAAATGGGGCATGAATACCATTATCTCTTATATAAAAAATCAGCAGAAAGTAGCTTCATCCTTTGGAGTTGATCTGATTGCCTATGAAGGTGGACAACATCTTGTAGACTGGGATACTCGAAAAGTAGATGAACACCCTAACCCGCTGCTTTATGCCGCCAATCGTGATCCTCGCATGGGCATTGTTTACGATGAATTAATGAGAGAATGGAAACTAGCAGGAGGAAAACTGTTTGTAGCCTTTAGTGCCCCACGAATATATAGCTGGTATGGAAGCTGGGGTGTAAAAGAACATATCAGGCAGGCACGAGCAGATGCACCTAAATATGATTCTTTGTTGCGTTATTTAGATAACAACCTGCATCCAGAACTAAACCAGAATATCACTGCGCAAGATGTTATTGTCGCAGAACAAACCGAAATTCCAGTCCCTTACGCAAAAAAGCCAGAGTTAATCTGGAATATGCAGCAAAGTAGAACCATACCTTCAAAATTATCGGGCGTATCGGCGAGCAATCTCAGTGCAAAATGGCAATCGAATTGGGATACAAAGCACCTCTACTTTAGTTTTTCAGTCAATGACAACGATATTCAAAAAGGTGATGAAATAGTTTTAACCCTCGATACTAGTGAAGATAATACTGAGTCACAGAAAACCTCAACCAACAACTCAACAGAAAAAGGCGCTACAGAAAACAAAGAAAATAATGATAAAGCAAAAACCTATACATTTAGCCCATTTGATACTCTAGGATCACAAACACATATAATTCGAACTGATACAGGCTACCTACTGAACGTGGCAATACCCTGGAGTGAGCTATTTGGTGATATATCAAACAAGCATGCCAGTAATGGTACAAAGATTGGCGTGAATATTAAAATTATAGATATTGATGAAAACATCAAAGGAAGTAAATCATTACATTGGGCAGATACCAATAAAGCTTTACCTAAACTTGTTTTAAAAAATACGGCTGTTTATCAATAATTTTTTCTGATGAAATATTTTTCAGTGGATTTTATCTAAATATATAGTCTCCAAAGTGTATTCCTGTTACTCATTAAAATAACCTTGAATATAAACTAATTTGATAACCTGGCTGTTTTACAGTATTTTTCCCTCTTGTTATTAACAATATAAGTCGATTCGGATTTTTTAAATCATAAGTAATACTGATTAGGCGAGTTAAGTTTTATTTTTTACTATTCATGAGCTGAATAATATAAATTCAAATAAGTTACTTGTTTAATAATACAATTCTACTACTCTTAGCCGCACTGTTGCTGCATAGCAACATAATTAGCGGATAGTTATTACAGATGCCTTCCCGGGCAGATATGACTTAAATTATTTTTTAGCTCCATAAATATACATTTAGAAGGAGGAGAACACATGTCACAGTATCAAGATGATATACAGGCTGCATCAACTCTTAAAGAAGCCAACGGATCTTCATGGGATGCAATCAATGCAGAATCAGTAGCGCGTATGCGTGCTCAAAACAAATTCAAGAACGGTTTAGACGTTGCTCAATATACAGCAGACATTATGCGTGCTGATATGGAAGCGTATGACAACGATTCTTCTATGTACACACAATCTCTAGGTTGTTGGCATGGTTTTATCGGTCAGCAGAAGATGATTTCAATCAAGAAACATTTCGAAGGCAAGACTGATCGTCGTTACCTATACCTTTCTGGCTGGATGGTTGCTGCACTACGTTCTGAGTTCGGTCCATTACCAGACCAGTCAATGCACGAGAAGACATCTGTTGCTGCCTTAATTAAAGAGCTTTACACATTCCTTCGTCAAGCTGATGCCCGTGAATTGGGTGGTCTTTTCCGTGAATTAGATGCTGCACGTGATGCAGACGACATGGCTAAAGCAGCTGAAGTACAAGACCAAATTGATAACCACGTAACTCACGTAGTGCCAATAATTGCTGATATCGACGCTGGTTTCGGTAACGCTGAAGCAACTTACCTTATGGCTAAGCAGATGATCGAAGCGGGTGCATGTTGTATCCAGATCGAAAACCAGGTTTCTGATGAGAAGCAATGTGGTCACCAGGACGGAAAAGTAACTGTTCCACACGAAGACTTCTTGGCGAAGATCCGTGCTGTACGTTACGCATTCCTTGAGCTTGGTATCGATAACGGTGTAATCGTTGCACGTACTGACTCACTAGGTGCTGGCCTTACTAAGCAAATTGCTGTAACTAAAGAGCCAGGCGACCTTGGCGATCAATACAACGCATTCCTGGACTGTGAAGAAGTCACTGCAGAAGATATGAAGAACGGCGACGTTGTAATCAACCAGGGCGGCAAGCTAGTACGTCCTAAGCGTTTACCATCTAACCTATTCCAGTTTAAAGCTGGTACAGGTGAAGCGCGTTGTGTACTTGACTGTATCACTTCATTACACAACGGCGCAGACATGATCTGGATCGAAACTGAGAAGCCACACGTTGCACAAATCGGCGGAATGGTTAATGCAGTTCGTGAAGTTATCCCTAATGCCAAGCTGGTTTACAACAACAGCCCATCATTCAACTGGACATTAAACTTCCGTCAGCAAGTATTCGATGCAATGGCTGAAGCAGGACAAGATGTATCTGCATACAACCGTGATGAGCTAATGGATGTTAAATACGACGGTACTGAGCTAGCAACTACTGCTGATGAAAAGATTCGTACATTCCAGGCAGACGGCGCTCGTGAAGCAGGTATCTTCCATCACCTTATCACGCTGCCGACTTACCACACTGCAGCATTGTCTACTGACAACCTTGCAAAAGAGTACTTCGGTGACCAAGGCATGCTTGGATACGTACTAGGTGTCCAGCGTAAAGAGATCCGTGAAGGAATCGCCTGTGTTAAGCACCAAAACATGTCTGGTTCAGATATCGGTGATGATCACAAAGAATACTTCGCTGGTGAAGCTGCACTGAAAGCTGCTGGTGAAGATAACACTATGAACCAATTCTCTTAATATTCCAGCTTAACGCTATTACTCATCTAAGCTACGTTGGAGCAATGGTCGTTTACACTTGTAAACTTCTCATCACTCCGACTTGCTAAGATGAGCACTAGCATCAACCTTAAAATTAAGAACATATTTATAGTAAAAGAAAAAAGGACTTAATCATGTCATTTAAAACAGCCGACTTATGTGATGAATTTTGTGGTGATAACTGCGAACAGATTCAAGCCGCTGGAAGCAGTTTAAATAGCTATGGGGGCCTTTCAAACTTCTATGGTGAAGTGGTAACACTCAAGATATTTGAAGACAACCAGCTGGTTCGAGATCAAGTCAATGCAGATGGCAAAGGTAAAGTTCTAGTAATCGATGGCGGTGCGTCTATGCGACGCGCCGTTCTTGGTGATATGTTAGCCGCTAAAGCCGTAGAAAATGGCTGGAACGGTGTTGTTATCAATGGATGTATTCGTGATTCTGTAGATATGTCAACGATGGATATAGGTGTAATGGCTCTTGGTACACACCCTCTTAAAACGGTTAAGAATGGTGTTGGGCAAACCAACGTAAGTGTAAGTTTCTCAAATCTAACGATCAATCCTGGCAATTACATGTATGTCGATGAAGATGGCATGATTGTGTCTGAAAAGCCGCTTCTTTAGCGGTAATGATTATTTAAGTCACCCCTCCCTACCTCAGTCCGTATTCTTGATAAAAATGCCTATATGTGGAGGGTTACATAGTTAATCAAAATCCTAAGAATTCTCCCAAACCGGAACATCCAGAAACTCACCAAGATTCTGTGCGTCTTCCTCAATACTCTTTCTATTTCCATGATCCATCACATTGAGTCGTTGCGCATCGTGAGAAATGATATTAATTTCCCAGGATGTATAGCTAGAATTCTTGCCCGACAAACGTTCTGGAATTATTTGAATCGCGGCAATATCTTTCAGACGTGCCGACTTTTTCAACAAAGATAACTCCTGTTCACTGGCTAATTTTTTACTACCTGCCCAAAACCATCCAACTTGTTTATCGAACACCCGTGGTTTGGGAAAAAATAACATCGCGATACCAACTAATACGAAAATAGATCCAAAAGCCATCATACCTATAATTTTCCAACCAAATCCTTCTTCAACAATCATTGAATAAGCAATAATACCTGGCACAAAACAACCCATGCCAATAAAAACCGCGGAAAATAGTTTTGCGCTATTTGATTTTAAAACTTCAATACGTGATTGATCCGGCTGATACATATAGCTGGTTTTGAAGTTAGCACCACCACCTGCGACCGGTGACCATTCAACTTTTTTAGCTAAATCATTTAATTCTTTTGTTTGCCTGTTTGAACTATTATTAAATGTCTTATCAGCGTTCTTTTCATAACTCGATATAAAACTATCTTTGCGTTGTTCTGACTCAAAGTCTTTACGAATGATGGTTGAGTTATTTTTTTGCCATCTGGAGTCATTTCGACTCCTATTATGATTTCGCTTCTGTTTCATCTTATTCACAAAACCAGCAACAGAAAGGGATATACCAAAACCTAAAATCAACCACTTATATCGAATAAGATCTTCAGAATAAGGAGCAGGAATCAATTTAAGAATGCTTTCACCCATAAAGGTCACTGCAAACCAAAGCATTACCAGTAACGAACCGAGTAAATGAGTAATATTAGCCATGAGTATGATATCCCCTAAAAAACAACGACCATTTTAATACCAATGCAATTAATACAGTCTTAATCGCTAGTCTGTAAATCCAAGCAATTACTTGCACCTAACTGCCACAAAGCTTACTATTCCGCTTCAATTTATAATGGAGCTCTTTGTTAAAATTTCGTAAAAAGAACTCCAAATGTTAGGTTTTTTGCTATGCGTACACACCGTTGTGGATTGGTTGATGAATCACTAATGGATCAAGACGTCACTTTATGTGGCTGGGTTAATCGTCGTCGTGATCACGGCGGGGTTATTTTTGTTGATCTACGCGATAGCGAAGGTTTGGTTCAGGTTGTTTTTGATCCTGATGATCAGGACATGTTCAACACGGCTGAGACGATTCGTAACGAACATATCTTGCGAATTCGTGGCACCGTGCGTGCACGTCCAGAAGGCATGATCAATGATAATTTAACCAGCGGTAAGATCGAAGTATTTGCGCTTGAATTAGAAACCTTAAGTGCTTCCGATACACCTCCATTCCAGTTAGATGACGATGTTAACGAAGACGTGCGTTTAAAATACCGTTACGTTGATTTACGTCGTGACGAAATGCAGCAACGCATGAAAACGCGTTCTAAAATGACATCAAATATGCGTCGTTATCTCGATGACAATGAATTTCTGGAAGTTGAAACACCAATACTAACCAAGGCGACACCTGAGGGCGCACGAGACTATCTGGTACCTTCTCGTACTCATCCTGGTAAATTCTTTGCACTACCTCAATCACCACAGCTATTTAAGCAAATGTTGATGATGGGTGGAATCGATCGTTATTACCAAATGGCACGTTGTTTCCGTGATGAAGATTTACGTGCAGATCGCCAACCAGAATTCACTCAGGTGGATATTGAAATGGCGTTCGTTGAAAGCATCGATGTCATGGGAATTATGGAAAATATGATTCGCAAACTTTTCAAAGATGTCGGCGATGTTGATCTTGGCGATAAGTTTCCTCAAATGACATACGCAGAAGCCATGTATCGTTTTGGTTCTGATAAGCCTGACATGCGCAATCCACTAGAGCTGGTTGAAGTAAGCGAGCAAATGAAAAATGTGGATTTCAAGGTATTTTCTGGCCCTGCAAACGATGAAGGTAGTCGTGTTGCTGCATTGCGAGTACCTAAAGGCGCTGATCTTTCACGTAAAGATATTGATAACTACACCAAGTTTGTCTCTCGATATGGTGCACGTGGATTAGCCTATATCAAAGTGAATAAATTAGCAGATGGCGTAGCAGGTTTAAACTCTCCAATCTTAAAATTCCTTCCTGATGATGTCGCTATGAACATAATGCAGGCAACTGGAGCTGAAGATGGCGATCTGGTTTTCTTCGGTGCGGATAAAGCAAAAATCGTTAACGATGCATTAGGCGCGTTACGCGAAGAACTAGCCAAAGACCTCGACCTATTACAAGGTGACTGGGCTGCTTTATGGATTATCGACTTCCCTATGTTTGATTGGGATGACCGCGAGCATCGCTGGCAGGCATTGCATCATC
>CAWEEB010000028.1:0-14790 GCA_963807855.1 uncultured Gammaproteobacteria bacterium
TCTAACCAGATTAACTTGTGTGGGCACTCGTAACTAACATTATAACGTTATCTTTAAGGAGGTGATCCAGCCCCAGGTTCCCCTAGGGCTACCTTGTTACGACTTCACCCCAGTCATGAACCACAAAGTGGTGAGCGACATCCCGAAGGTTAGTCTACCCACTTCTTTTGCAGCCCACTCCCATGGTGTGACGGGCGGTGTGTACAAGGCCCGGGAACGTATTCACCGTGGCATTCTGATCCACGATTACTAGCGATTCCAACTTCATGGAGTCGAGTTGCAGACTCCAATCCGGACTACGACCAGCTTTGTGGGATTAGCTTACTCTCGCGAGTTCGCGACCCTCTGTACTGGCCATTGTAGCACGTGTGTAGCCCATCCCATAAGGGCCATGATGACTTGACGTCGTCCCCACCTTCCTCCGGTTTGTCACCGGCAGTCTCCCTGGAGTTCTCAGCTTAACCTGTTAGCAACCAAGGATAGGGGTTGCGCTCGTTGCGGGACTTAACCCAACATCTCACGACACGAGCTGACGACAGCCGTGCAGCACCTGTCACGGAGTTCCCGAAGGCACTAAGCAATCTCTTGCAAATTCTCCGGATGTCAAGGGATGGTAAGGTTCTTCGCGTTGCATCGAATTAAACCACATGCTCCACCGCTTGTGCGGGCCCCCGTCAATTCCTTTGAGTTTTAGTCTTGCGACCGTACTCCCCAGGCGGTCAACTTAATGCGTTAGCTGCGTCACTGATCCCTCAAGGGAACCAACGACTAGTTGACATCGTTTACGGCGTGGACTACCGGGGTATCTAATCCCGTTTGCTACCCACGCTTTCGCACCTCAGCGTCAGTTTTAGGCCAGGAAGTCGCCTTCGCCACTGGTATTCCTTCAGATCTCTATGCATTTCACCGCTACACCTGAAATTCTACTTCCCTCTCCCAAACTCTAGTTAAACAGTATCAGGTGCAGTTCCCAGGTTGAGCCCGGGGATTTCACATCTGACTTATCTAACCGCCTACGCGCGCTTTACGCCCAGTAATTCCGATTAACGCTTGCACCCTCTGTATTACCGCGGCTGCTGGCACAGAGTTAGCCGGTGCTTCTTCTAAAGTTAACGTCAAGAGTCAAGGGTATTAGCCTTAACCCCTTCTTCACAATTGAAAGTGCTTTACAACCCTAAGGCCTTCTTCACACACGCGGCATTGCTGGATCAGGCTTGCGCCCATTGTCCAATATTCCCCACTGCTGCCTCCCGTAGGAGTCCGGGCCGTGTCTCAGTCCCGATGTGGCTGGTCGTCCTCTCAGACCAGCTATAGATCGTCGCCTTGGTAGGCTCTTACCCCACCAACTAGCTAATCTAACGCGGGCTCATCCAATAGCGATAGCTTATAAATAGAGGCCATCTTTCATCCGTAGATCGTATGCAGTATTAATCAGGATTTCTCCTGGCTGTCCTCCACTACTGGGTAGATTCCCACGCGTTACTCACCCGTCCGCCACTCGACGCCAAAGAGCAAGCTCTTCGCGTTTCCGTTCGACTTGCATGTGTTAAGCATGCCGCCAGCGTTCAATCTGAGCCAGGATCAAACTCTTCAGTTTAAAATGTTTTAAGTCCTTACGGACTTCGTAATCTTTAAATTGAAGGTCGAACCTAACTTACGTTGTTAATCGTCCACCTATATACCAATACCTAAATATCAATACATAAGTGAAATTTACTTCGTTCGTATGGTTCTTGCTTCTTGCGTTAAAACACAAGCTACAAGCACCCACACAAGTTTTTCTGGTTCTCATTTTTTAAAGTTCAGTTCAGACCACTGCCCGAACGAGGAGGCGAATTATATAGACACCCATACCCACGTCAACTATTTTTTTAAAATTATATTAATTTTTTTCACATCGTTCTTACTGGTTCTTAATAACCCCATGTATTACGCAGATTACGCCCTAAACTAATAGAATCTAACTATCCTTTTATATAAATAGATTGCTTGCTTTTGATGAACCTAAACTAATTACCCAATGATCGAATGTAAAGCGAAAAGTAACAAACACCTTATAAGTATTAAATTTAGCCCCTTTTCCAGATCAAAAAAAGCTATTGATATTACTTATAAAGCCCATCAAATGGGAGTTAAGGCAGGATTAAGGTTGCAAACGGTATTATTTTAATGTATTTATGCGTTTAATTTTTATGCATACGTTTTTTTCTTTTTTATTGAGGGCTATAAATTTGTTGTCAAAGGACCGAAAAAATATCATATATAGTAATAAAAGCTGGAATGATGTAACGAGCAAATATGACTTACTTGATGATCTTGAAATTGTCATCAAAAAAGAAAGTTCAGAACCAGTAACTGATCAGAGCCATACTGCTGTTAGTCATACATCATTGCTATCTAGATCTGCGATATTCATTGCCTTATTGGCAGTTATCGGAAATATACCAGTGCAGTCGCATTTAATTAAAGATGCTAGTGCCGATTCAACTGTTAAAACATTTGAAATTATTCCTGCAAAAATAGAAATTGCTAGCAATACCATAGACACACCTCATTTAATTTCGACCCATAAAGATTTTCGATGAGGAAATGAGCAATCTTGAAGATATTCTGAATGATGAAGATATTCTTGAATCTAAAGAACTTCAACTACCAGCAAGAGCACTAGAGACTTATGCAGGACAGGTAAACATAGACAATACTAGTAAATGGATTACTTATCACGTTAAGTCATACGACAATACAACCAACATTTTTTATAAAGTTGGACATCAAAAGCTTCTCAAAACACTCAAACAAAACAAAGAAATCTACAGCCAAATAAAAAAGCTTAAAAAAGGCAGTATCGTTCGTGCCAACTCTACAGATGGTGAACTTTCTAATTTAGTATTTACCCATGCTAATGACAGCAAAAGAAGTTATGTGATTACAAAGCAGGATAATACATATTCAGGCGAATGGAAAAACGATGTCTTTGAAGTACGCCAGGCGCGCGCCAGCTTCTCCATAGAAAACGGTTTATTCTTTGATGGAAAAAAAGCCAAAATTGATAATAAAGTCATGAAACAGCTGGTTAAAGTTTTCGACTGGGATATCGATTTTTCTCATGATGTTCGTGTTGGTGATAAAGTAACTGCAGTTTTCGAAGAAATTTTTCATGATGGCGACAAAGTAGGTACACAGAATCTTTTAGCGGCAGAGTTTATAAATAAAGGCCGTCAGTTCAGATCTATCCGTTACACCTATGCAGATGGAAAATCAGACTACTTCACTCCTGAAGGTAGAGAGATGAAGAAAGCCTTTATTCGCACACCTATTGAACATGCCCGAGTTTCTTCGCACTTCAACCCTGGCCGATTCCACCCTAAACTTCATAAATTTCGCGCCCACAAAGGCACTGATTTTGCTGCGAGAACTGGCACCCCGATCATGACTACAGGTAATGGCATAGTAAAATTCATGGGAAGAAAAGGCGGATATGGTAGAACCGTTATCATCCAGCATCGCGATGGCTACACTACAACATATGCCCATATGTCTCGTTACAAGAAAGGCTTGAAGAAAGGCCAAAAAGTTTACCAAGGTGATCTTATTGGATATGTCGGTCAGTCTGGTTTAGCGACAGGACCACACCTTCACTATGAATTCCATCAGGACAAGAAAGCGGTAAACGCTATGACTGTTGCTTTACCAAACAGCATGTCACTTTCGAGATCTGAACTTCAAGATTTTCGCAATAAAGCTATTAACTCTGGTTTTACAATTAAATGTATTACACCGTTTTGTTGAAGCTGACATAGAAATAGACAGCGCCATTGGCGGTTAATCACTTAATTCTTAGCCAGCTTTTAAGCTCAATAAATGGCTAAGAATAATTACTATATTGGACTTATGTCAGGCACCAGTTTAGATGGTGTCGATACAGTACTCGTTGGTTTTGATCAATTGAAACCCATACTGTTATCTTCGTATGTACACCCCATAGAACCAGACCTAAGAGAGACACTTCTCGAAACCATTCATCCCGAATGGCAAGGTAGTCTTGCAGATATAGGCATATTAAATCAAAGGCTGGGCAAATTATTTGCTGACGCAGTCTGCTCATTGATCAAAAACAATGATATCGAGCAAAAATCTATAACAGCCATAGGAAGCCATGGGCAAACGCTTTGGCACCAACCCATTGGTAAACACCCTTTTAGTCTTCAGCTAGGTGATCCCAGTATAATTGCAGAACAAACAGGCATCACAACCATTGCTGATTTTCGAAGTCGTGATATCGCCGCTGGTGGCCAAGGTGCTCCACTTGTACCGGCATTTCACAAAGAACTACTTACAGATATTGATAAAAACAGAGTAATTCTAAATATAGGCGGAATTGCTAATATCACAATACTTCCATCTAGCGCATCAACACAAATGGTAAGTGGCTATGATACAGGCCCGGGAAACGGCCTACTTGATGCGTGGATTGCAAAGCATCAAAAAATGAGTTATGACAAAAATGGTAACTGGGCAAAATCCGGCACAATCAATGAAAAAATATTAACTAAATTATTAGAAGAACCATATTTTTCTCTACCCTCACCGAAAAGCACTGGCAAAGAACTCTTTAACCTTACGTGGTTAGAAAGCCTGATTGGCAATCAACTTCTTCAAGAAAAACCAGAGAACATTCAAGCCACACTGACAGAGCTAACCGCCATAACCATAAGCCATAATGTTATTAATTGTGACGAGCTATATGTTTGCGGAGGCGGAGCCCAAAATAGCAATTTAATCGAGCAACTAAAATTTCATTTACCCAATACAGAAATAGACTCAACAGCCAAACTTGGAATTGACCCTGACTGGATGGAAGCAATAGCTTTTGCCTGGCTGGCGAAACAAGCATATGAAAGAAGATCGGGAAATCTGCCAGCAGTAACTGGTGCTCGCGGTGAACGAATCTTAGGGGCAATATATCCTGCTTAAATGACCAAAACCTTAAAAATTAGATATAAAAAGCACACCCCCCTACTTTTAGGCACTTTTTATATCTCAACTATACAAATATCTATCGAGCTTTAGCCCGAGCAATTGCCAGCGCAAGTATCAAAACAGATACTATTACGACTAACCCCAAATGTATCGGGCTAGATAAAAAGTGAGCCAGTATTTCAACTACATTCAATGAATGAGAACCAGTATGTGCGTAAAGCGGCAAACTGGTTGACCCCAAAAGACCAAATACGATTATTATTTTGCTTAGCAATTTCATTTCTTAAACTACCTTAACTTTCATTATCTCTTCACCATCAGGATCCGTTAGATGTACCGCACAGGCTATACAGGGATCAAAACTATGAATAGTACGTAATATCTCAATAGGCTGCTTAGGGTCATGTAATTTCTGACCTTCAAGTGCAGCTTCATAAGGCCCTGCTTGACCTTTATCATCACGTGGACCTGCATTCCAGGTGCTCGGAACAACTGCCTGGTAGTTATCAATTTTTTGATCTTTGATCACTATCCAGTGTGCCAGCGCACCACGAGGTGCCTCCATGTAGCCAACACCTCTTGCTTCACTAGGCCATGAAGATGGATCCCATTGTGTTTCATTAAAGGTTTTAGTATCACCTGCTTTTATATTTACAACCAAGTCATCAAACCAACCTTGCATTGAATCCACGAATAGTTTGGTTTCCAATGTTCTAGCTGCGGTGCGCCCCAACGTTGAGAATAACGCATCGACCGGTAGATCAAGTTGTCTTAGAGTCATATCCACCAATTCTTTGGTTTGCTCGTGACCTTTACCATACAGCATCAAAACACGAGCGAGTGGACCTGTCTCCATGGGTTTACCCTTCCAGCGCGGGGACTTCATCCATGAATACGACTCATCAACATTTAACTGCTTATACGGTGGTTTAGGACCCGTATAATTCAGACTGGTTTCGCCATCATAAGGGTGCAAACCAGAGTCCTTGCCACCACTATAGTCATACCATGAGTGCGATACAAACTCTTGAATTTCATCTTCTTTATCCAGGTCAACGGGGTGTATATTTCGAAATATCTCGATCAAGGATAACGCCGTTTGGAATCATGAATGATGCAGGATCACCAGATGCATCAGGGAAATCGCCATAGCAAAGGAAATTACCCACACCTTCACCCTGACTACCCCATTCTTTATAGAAACTGGCAATAGTTAATGTATCAGGAATATAAACCTGATCAACAAAAGTCATCATCTCATTGATAACGTCCTGTACCTGGCTCAATTTTTTACTATTGATTGCTGAATCAGAATTAAGATCGATAGGACAAGGAACACCACCCACAAGGAAGTTAGGATGCGGATTCTTCCCCCCAAATATTGCATGCAGTTTTGCCACATTACGTTGCCATGCAAGTGCCTCAAGGTAATGAGACACTGCCATCAAATTAGCCTCTGGTGGTAATTTGTATGCAGGATGCCCCCAGTAACCTTTTGCAAAGATACCTAACTGACCTCCTTCTACGAAGCCTTTCAATTTCTTCTGCATATCAGAGAAATAGCCAGGCGAAGATTTTGGCCATTGTGGAGAAACGCTTTGTGCTAACGTCGAAGTCGCCGCAGGATTTGCAGACAATGCTGATACAACATCAACCCAGTCAAGAGCATGTAAGTGATAAAAATGCATCACATGATCATGTACGTACTGCGCACCCGCCATCAGGTTACGGATTAAGTATGCATTAGGCGGAATCTTATAGTTTAGTGCATCTTCGACTGACCTTACCGACGCCAAACCATGTACCAGCGTACAAACACCACAAATACGCTGTGCAAAAGCCCAGGCATCGCGTGGATCACGGCCTTGCATGATAAGCTCAATCCCACGCACCATGGTGCCAGATGAATAAGCCTGCTCAATCGTATCCCCATTCATCTTGGCTTCCATACGAAGGTGTCCTTCGATACGGGTTATAGGGTCTACTACAATACGTTCACTCATAATTATCTTCTCTCTTTATCTGTTAAAAACTCAACAGACTAAGAATTATTTGTTAGAAATCTATTAACTATTCGATACTGCGATTCAGGTTCAGGGTTGTCAGAATCATCGTTTGATGCGATCAACGAACAGCTTCTTGCCATCCGACAACTTTGTACAATTTGCCATAAAGGGTCTATAGAATCTCTCTGAGCTATAGGGGTTGCTACAGTACTAGCAGCACGGAGGACAAAATATGAAGCTTGCTCATCCCAATCAGCATCAGCTCCACAACGAGTGCTGCTGTCGATCATCGATCTTTTTAGAGACTTAAACATGTCACTTAATTCGTCATCAGAGACCATGTCGTCCAAAGCTTTATCAATCGCGCGTTTGATTCGTTCATCAGTACTTAGAGGCAAAACATTTTGGACTAGCAAAGCACCAACAATACGGTTTTGAGTAGAGTCCAGCTCTTTAAAAGTGCTTCTTAATCCAGCATCGTCAGAGATTTCTCTTATTTTTTCCGCTGCATTCATTACACATCCTCCTCAGCACCTTGCTTCTCAGGTTTTTTTTCTTCAACCAGGTAATCAGCTAGCATTTCAGTAAGCCCTAGAACGGGTAAATCCATTTCGTTTTCTTCCAGGCCATCTTCTAACTGAATACGACAATTAGCACAGGCAGTAACCAGAGTATCAACACCAAGATCTTCTAACTGACGCTTTTTATGATTAAAAGCATTCATACGAAGTTCGTCCGCATCTTCATTGGCACTCACACCACCACCCGCGCCACAACACCAGTTCATAACACCTGCATCTTCCATTTCTATAAAATTGGAAGCCACCATATTCAGTAGATTTCTGGGTTGTTCAACTACACCACCTCTGCGGACTAACTGACAAGGGTCATGGAATGTTAGCTTAGCCTCATCCATTCCATCAGTTTTAAACAAGCCATCAGCTCTTAATTCGTCAAGTACCTCAAGAATATGTTGCACTTTAAATCCAAACTTCTTCCCAAGTAGATTAGGACCTTCCCAGCGAATAGCAGTGTAAGCATGACCACATTCAGGACTTATCACTGTTTTAACTTTTAACTTTTCTGCGGCATTAACAACACGGCTGACCAACTCGGAAGCTATATCGGACGAACCAATCTGGATACCAGAATTAGTTGCTTCGAATGCTTCCGAACTCAAGGTCCAGGATTTACCTGCCTGATAGAATATTTTTGCGATCGCCTGCAAGTATTCTGGATAGTTCATGATTTCCATAGAAGACAAAAGTACTAAATATTCAGCGCCTTCTTGATCCATTGGAAACTCGAGACCAGTATCTTTAATCGCGTGCTTAATCTGTGCCTGAACAGCAGGTAATTTAACCCCCATCGGACTACCAATTTCAATCGCACGAGTTGAAGCACCAACCAATCCTTCCGGAGCATTACCGGAAGCGGACATACCTTCACGCATCTTACGAATCATTCCGGTTATATCATTTCCTACAGGGCACACCATGCTGCAACGTCCACATAAACTGCATGAGTCATAGACAAGATGTCTCCACTCTTGCAACTCTTCGTCAGTAACTTTCTTACTCAATCCAAGTAACTTTTTTGCACGACCAACTAGCGTGTATTCCTGCTCCCAGATTCGACGCATAGGCTCAACTTTAAGAATCGGGACAAAGCTCGGATCTTTATTTTCGGTATAAAAGAGGCAAGCATCAGCGCACATACCACAATGAGTACAACTACTGAAAAAAGCTGCCACAGGAGCATCTATTTGCTCTTTGAGCGCTTGTACACCTCTTTCTAATGTTGCTTCACTCATGACTCAACTCCTTTTTGACCGGCAAGAAATCCTGTATACCAACGTGCTATAAACAATGTAAAAACATGCGTTAACTTAGTAAACGGGAGAAAAACAAGCAGAATTTCTACACTCAAAATATGTATTCCTAACAGCCAGTTATATGAAAACAACAAGTGGTGATAGGTCATATATCCAGTCAAAATAGGAACAAAGGTTAATACCCAGACAAAATAATCCTGCCCTGTCGATAAGTGCTTTAACACCGGATTAGTTATCCTACGAAACAGCACAGCCAACAAAGTAACCATTGTGATTACAGCAAAAAAATCTACCACGGGAGTACTAATCGAAGGCCAGGCAAAACCAAATAACGATTTAAATAAACTGATGTGTGGTGCTAGTAAAAATATCACCACAAATAAACCAATATGAAAAATATAGCCTGTGACAATAGTAAACATTGATCTTCTAGCGGTATTTTTATCAAAAGGCAGTGTTCTGCTAAACATGGTTTTAAACCCTTGTCCTACACCACTACCACGTAAAGCAGCAAGATTCTGTTTTCTGCCCAGCAAAAATATTTCAAGGAGCCGAACAACTATTCCAAAAACCATAATACCTACGGCTATTTGTAATCCCGGGCCACGCACCCAAAGAAGAAACTCTGCGGAGTTCATTAGGTTTTCTCCTTACTATCTTTATTTGTTGATGGATCGGCTTCAGGCTTCTCCAGATCATGAATAGTCACAGTCTGGTGGTTATTAATAGCATCAGCTTTTTTCTTATGATTCAATGCAGCTACGGCCAAACCAGCTATAGCTCCAGCACCTATGGCATAGGTAGCCACTTTATTTACATCGGCGGCGGGTTCAGAAAGCGCAGAATAAAAACCACCCATATCCCAGAAATCCGGCTCTGAACAGCCTAGACAGCCGTGACCCGCCTCTATAGGAAAACTTGTACCTTGATTCCATTTGGTTGTTGCACAGGCGTTATAGGTAACAGGTCCCTTACAACCCAGTTTAAATAAACACCAACCCTTCTTTGCACCCTCATCATCAAATGTTTCTGCAAACTTGCCCTGCTCATAGAAAGGACGTCGGTAGCAACGATCATGAATATTGTTTCCATAAAATACTTTAGGCCGACCTAAGCTGTCTAGCTCAGGAATACTGCCAAATGTAAGAAAATGGGTTAAAACGCCTGTTATTACAACAGGGATCGGGGGACAACCGGAGACATTGATGATGGGTTTATCTTTGATAATATCCTGAACAGAAACAGCACCAGTAGGATTAGGATTTGCCTTCGGAATACCACCAAAGGTAGCGCAAGTTCCAACGGCTACAATTGCCGCTGCACCTTTTGCAGTGTCTTTGAGCATATCAAGATTAGATATACCCGCAATTGTTGAATAGCCCGGATCTCCCATCGGGATAGACCCATCTACCACAAGGATATATTTACCCCAGTTTGCTTTCATCGCTTCTTCACGAGCATGCTCAGCTGCATCTCCTGATGCGGCCTGCAGGGTATGCTGGTAATCCAGAGAGATAGTATCGAAAATCAGGCCTTCAACGGTTGGAGAATGCGAACGTGTTAATGACTCTGCACACCCGGTACATTCCTGAAACGACAACCAAATCACAGACGGGCGCTTAGCAGATTCAAGCGCCGCCGCAATCGCTGGAACCATGGTTGGCGGCAGCGCCATCAAGAGATGCCGTGGTCGCACAAAACTTTAGAAAACCGCGGCGTGAAACACCATTTCGCTCAAGTGACTCTTTTAGAGTTTCGTCATATGACATTTTATCTCCCGACTAATAGTCAGTTTAATTTTTTAGTCTTTCCTGAGAGTCGATCAATAAGCCGACTCAAACCTTCTGATAAATCTTCTTCCGGTGTTGCAAGCAAGGAAGGCACCTTTGTGATTTCGATAAACTTCCCAAGTACCTCTTCTTCCAAATTACGGTGAGTAACAAGCCAAACGCCCGCAATACCTGTTTCTACTATTTCGGACGGTCCAAGAGCATCTAGCTTTATGCTTATTTCACCTTCTCCCAACATCTCTTCTATCTTTGCTTCTTCACCAGGAGCCATAGGTATTGATCTTAAATCTATTGTTGTCGCCTGATTTTTTTCGATCAAAAGATCCAGTGCATGCCGAATCTCATGCAAAATAAGGATGTCATTACCTGTTTTAGTGATTCGCAATCAACAGCACAACTAGTCATTAAGATCACTCCTTGGATGCCATTGATCAAGCAAATCAACAACATGCTGCACAGCTTGAGGAACAGCTCGCTCTACCTCGTCAGTCAAGGAATCACCCCAATCAATCACATCTGGTTGTATTCCGATTAGCGCGCGATTTTCCGGCAGGGTTTCTGTTAAACGAGAGATGTCTAACAAATCCAGAAGCCCTATTTCGTGAACGCTTCGTTTGCAGGAACCTAAGAACTGATCCATCTGCTCATTCACCATACAATTAACTGTACCCGGCTTACTCTTTAGTTCAGCAGCATCGATGACAATCAGGTTATCAGCATCCTCGACTGCTCCTGCCAGTGTGAAGCTTAGAGTCCCACCATCGAGATAAGTAACATCTTGTTTTTCAGGATGTTCTTCATGTAAAGCCTCGAGAACATGCAAGCCCGCACCTTCATCACTCAAGAGTTTATTACCAATTGCTAATACAAGCGTTTTCATGGCCTGACAATAGCAACACCGAATCACTTCTAAAAGAAGTTCGGAGTTGTTTATTGACCTCTATCAACTTATTTGTGAGGAGTTCTACTTTTAGTGTTAAAGCCCCTCATACTTAGCTATGCTTGGTCTCACTAAATTATACAATCGGGTAAGATTATGTGCTTAGGCATACCTATGCGGATACAAAGTATTGATGGCTTTCTGGCTCGTTGTGAAGCAAAAGGTGTCGAACGTGACGTGAACCTCTTTATGATGCAAGAAGAAGAGTTATCTGTCGGTGACTTTGTAATGGTGCATATAGGTTACGCTATTCAGAAAATGACCGAGCAGGAGGCACAATCTGCTTGGGAAATATATGACGAAATGCTGGCGGCAGAGCATGCATGAACTCGCTATTTGCCAGTCATTAATATCTCAAGTAGAGGATATTGCCAGAGAACATCAGGCCAAGAAGGTGCTAAGTATACTGGTACAGATTGGCCCTCTTTCAGGAGCTGAAGCTCCCTTGATTAAATCAGCTTACCCTATCGCTGCTGCAGGCACAGTTGCCGAACAAGCTATACTAGAAATAGAAACAATGCCTATTCGTGTTCATTGTAATAGTTGTCATGAAGAAACAATTGCAACGACAAACCGTTTGATATGTGGCAAATGTGGTGATTTTCACACCAAATTAATCAGCGGCGATGAAATGCTTTTAGCCAGTCTGGAACTGGATAATACAATTCATTAGTCAATATGAAAATTTTAGAAGATCAACACTAACAAGCAATAGACAAAGAGATTAAGACATGTGTGACACTTGTGGTTGTAACGTAACATCTGGTAATGCTCATCTGATAACAAATGGTGGAAAACATGCTTTAACCGAAGATGGAAAATCCGCGATTACCGTTTTGAAAAGCTTATTAAGCGAAAATGATCACCAGGCACTCCATAATCGTGATCATTTCGACCAGCATTCTGTGCTTGCAATCAACCTTATGTCTTCTCCGGGTTCTGGAAAAACGGCACTGCTTGAAGCGACAATTGAAGCACTAGGGAATGAGTTCTCAATTGGCGTAATTGAAGGTGATCTTGAAACTGAAAACGATGCAGAGCGTATACGTGCAAAAGGCGTTCCGGCCATCCAGATTAGCACAGGAAGTGCCTGTCACCTTGATGCGCACATGGTTCATGATGCTTTGCATAATCTAGCTCTGAAAGACCTGGATATTGTATTGGTAGAAAATGTAGGAAACCTGGTTTGCCCTGCGAGCTTTGACCTAGGCCAACACCGCAATGTTACCTTGCTTTCAGTGACTGAAGGTGATGACAAACCCAGTAAATACCCTGTGATCTTTCGTGCTGCTGACCTGGTTTTACAAACAAAATCTGACTTGCTTACTGTATTAGATGATTTCGACCCTAAAAAAGCCGAACAAAACTTACGAAACCTTGCAAGTGAAGCACCCTTCTTTCAATTGGCAGCTAGGCGACAACTAGAGTTAGGCGCCTGGTTAGAATGGTTGCGCAAAGAAATAAAAGAACATCGTGAAAGGATTTCGCGGAATGAAAGCATTAAACCTGCAATCCAGCCTGAAGGTGCGCAACTTCATATGGCCGAACATTCTCACAACCATAGTAATACGCACGATCACACACATAAAGATTCAACATGACTGCAACTGCTCAAACATGGCTAGATGATATTCGAAAACTCAAGCTGCCGAATAAAATCCGCATTATGAATGTATGCGGAGGTCATGAACGTTCTATTACTATGGCAGGTTTACGTGGAGCTTTACCTGAAAATATTGAGTTAATCCCTGGTCCTGGTTGTCCAGTTTGCGTATGCCCTGAAGAAGATATCTATGAGGCCATCCAGATAGCACTTAACGAGGATATTATCCTTGTCGCTTTTGGAGACATGCTACGAGTGCCGGTAAATGTACCTAAGAAAGAAGCTCGATCACTGGAACAAGCAAAGGCACTGGGTGCTGATATTCGTCCAATAGCATCCCCGATGGAAGCAGTGCAAATTGCAAAGGAAAATCCGGGTAAACCTGTTGTGTTCTTTGCTGCGGGTTTTGAAACCACTTCAACTCCTGTGGCCGCGATGTTGGCTCAGGGTGCCCCTGATAATCTATCACTATTAATTTCGGGTAGATTAACCTGGCCAGCAGTTGCGATGCTACTTGATTCAGGTGAAGCAGGATTTGATGCTTTGGTTGCACCCGGCCACGTTGCAACAGTGATGGGTGCCAGTGAATGGCAATTCGTTATTGATAAACACAACATCCCTTCTGCCATAGCGGGCTTTACTCCTGAAAGCTTACTGGCTGCAACTTACTCGGTATTACGTCAAAAGATAGACTCCCGTCTGTTTTTAGATAATTGCTATCCGCAGCTTGTTAAAGATGATGGAAATATCGGCGCAAAAAAACAATTAGATAGCGTCATGGATGTTGTAGATGCGAACTGGAGGGGTATCGGTATCATCCCGAAATCTGGATATGTCCTCAATCAAGCCTATTCAGCCTATGATGCCAGATTAAAATACCCTTCATATCATGATGAGGCCCGGCGCAGAGCAGGCGAAATGCCTCCTGGATGTGATTGCGCACAAGTCGTATTAGGAAAAATCTACCCTAACCAATGTCGTCTTTACGGTAAGGCATGCACACCCCGTAACCCAGTTGGACCGTGTATGGTATCTGATGAAGGAGCGTGTCGAATCTGGTGGACTCGCGGGGTCCGTGAGAATGCTGCCTGATGCAGGAATACCGTCACTGGATGATAGGGTAAAATTCAAGGCGTAGGTTTTCGGCCTTTCATTTATCAACTCGCTCATCAATACAACCTGAATGGATGGGTTCGCAACAATTTAGGTCAAGTGGAAATTATGTGTCTAGGTGATCAGTTAGACCTTGATAGTTTTCACAATGGCTTAAAATCAGACCCCCCGTTAATATCAAAACCTGAAATAGTATTATGTGAAGTTTGCGAATTCCAGCGAGGGTACAA
This sequence comes from uncultured Gammaproteobacteria bacterium, assembly GCA_963807855.1. GTDB lineage: Bacteria > Pseudomonadota > Gammaproteobacteria > Thiotrichales > Thiotrichaceae > Cocleimonas. The sequence continues at coordinate 14,497 of CAWEEB010000028.1, forward strand.
GTTTCAATATTCTTCAGAGCAATTCCTCCGCAAATCCAGATATCCATATACCGACAGATTTCTATACTTGCCCCGATTGCCTCAATGAATTGCACGATGTCAGTGACCGTCGCTATAACTATCCATTTATAAATTGCACCCAATGCGGACCTCGATACACTCTAATAGAATGCCTTCCCTACGATAGACCAAATACATCCATGGATGAATTCCCTCTGTGTGATAATTGTCTCAAAGAATACAAAAAGCCTTCGGACCGACGCTTCCATGCTGAACCAGTTGCCTGTCCTGTAT
>CAWEEB010000029.1:0-50117 GCA_963807855.1 uncultured Gammaproteobacteria bacterium
CCAGATTAACTTGTGTGGGCACTCGTAACTAACATTATAACGTTATCTTTAAGGTAGGTGATCGAGCCGCAGGTTCCCCTACGGCTACCTTGTTACGACTTCACCCCAGTCATGAATCACAAAGTGGTGAGCGACCCCCCGAAGGTTAGTCTACCCACTTCTTTTGCAGCCCACTCCCATGGTGTGACGGGCGGTGTGTACAAGGCCCGGGAACGTATTCACCGTAGCATTCTGATCTACGATTACTAGCGATTCCAACTTCATGGAGTCGAGTTGCAGACTCCAATCCGGACTACGACCAGCTTTGTGGGATTAGCTTACTCTCGCGAGTTCGCGACCCTCTGTACTGGCCATTGTAGCACGTGTGTAGCCCATCCCATAAGGGCCATGATGACTTGACGTCGTCCCCACCTTCCTCCGGTTTGTCACCGGCAGTCTCCCTGGAGTTCTCAGCTGAACCTGTTAGCAACCAAGGATAGGGGTTGCGCTCGTTGCGGGACTTAACCCAACATCTCACGACACGAGCTGACGACAGCCGTGCAGCACCTGTCACGGAGTTCCCGAAGGCACTAAGCAATCTCTTGCGAATTCTCCGGATGTCAAGGGATCGTAAGGTTCTTCGCGTTGCATCGAATTAAACCACATGCTCCACCGCTTGTGCGGGCCCCCGTCAATTCCTTTGAGTTTTAGTCTTGCGACCGTACTCCCCAGGCGGTCAACTTAATGCGTTAGCTGCGTCACTGATCCCTCAGGGGAAACCAGGACTAGTCCAATCGTTTACGGCGTGGACTACCGGGGTATCTAATCCCGTTTGCTACCCACGCTTTCGCACCTCAGCGTCAGTTTTAGGCCAGGAAGTCGCCTTCGCCACTGGTATTCCTTCAGATCTCTATGCATTTCACCGCTACACCTGAAATTCTACTTCCCTCTCCCAAACTCTAGTCAAACAGTATCAGGTGCAGTTCCCAGGTTGAGCCCGGGGATTTCACATCTGACTCATCTGAATCTCGCTGACGCGCGCTTTACGCCCAGTAATTCCGATTAACGCTTGCACCCTCTGTATTACCGCGGCTGCTGGCACAGAGTTAGCCGGTGCTTCTTCTAAAGTTAACGTCAAGAGTCAAGGGTATTAACCTTAACCCCTTCTTCACAATTGAAAGTGCTTGAAACCCTAAGGCCTTCTTCACACACGCGGCATTGCTGGATCAGGCTTGCGCCCATTGTCCAACATTCCCCACTGCTGCCTCCCGTAGGAGTCCGGGCCGTGTCTCAGTCCCGATGTGGCTGGTCGTCCTCTCAGACCAGCTATAGATCGTCGCCTTGGTAGGCTCTTACCCCACCAACTAGCTAATCTAACGCGGGCTCATCCAATAGCGATAGCTTATAAATAGAGGCCATCTTTCATCCGTAGATCGTATGCAGTATTAATCAGGATTTCTCCTGGCTGTCCTCCACTACTGGGTAGATTCCCACGCGTTACTCACCCGTCCGCCACTCGACGCCAAAGAGCAAGCTCTTCGCGTTTCCGTTCGACTTGCATGTGTTAAGCATGCCGCCAGCGTTCAATCTGAGCCAGGATCAAACTCTTCAGTTTAAAATGTTTTAAGTCCTTACGGACTTCGTAATCTTTAAATTGAAGGTCGAACCTAACTTACGTTGTTAATCGTCCACCTATATACCAATACCTAAATATCAATACATAAGTGAAATTTACTTCGTTCGTATGGTTCTTGCTTCTTGCGTTAAAACACAAGCTACAAGCACCCACACAAGTTTTTCTGGTTCTCATTTTTTAAAGTTCAGCTCAAAACCGTTGCTTGAGCGAGGCGGGAAATTTTACTCTGTGATTTTAAAGTAAGCAACATTTATTTAATGTTTTTTACTTTATAATCGAATCAAATTCCCTACAAATTAAAACACTTTGGAAGCTGTCTAATTTGTCAGAGCGGCGCATTATAGACACCTCTCAAATTGAATCAACTACTAATTTCGATTTAATTTAAATAGTTCTAAATCAGATCAAAATCCCTTTAAATTAACAAACTTTACAAAGCTGCTAACTCGTTGGAGCGGCGCATTATAGACACCTTAAAAATTGAATCAACAACTAATTTAAATTTAAATTAAATAGTTTGAAATCAGATCAATACCCCTTTAAATTAACGAACTTTATTAAGCTGTTAACTCGTTGGAGCAGCGCATTATAGGGACATGATGATATGAGTCAATAACTTATTTGATATTACTTTAAATTAAAATTTTAAGGCGAATAAGAGATTTATTAAGCGAGCTCGCGCCAATTAAAGCCGTCGGCCTGTGTTGCTAAAGATACATCGCTGGCTTGACAATTCAGTCCATCACACAATGCTTCTATCGCATATTCATTAGTGTTATTTTTCTCACTCACATGCATACCTATAATATGCTTTAGCTTGTCTACCTTGAGATTCTGCAATAGCTGTAGTGATTGCTTATTATCGAGATGTCCCTTATTACCTGACACTCTCTCTTTTAGCTTTTGTGGATAAACTCCATTATGTAACATGTGATTATCATAGTTACATTCAAGCAACAAACCATCAACATTATCCAGCTGCTTAATAACGTGTGGTGTAATACTTCCGAGATCGGTTGCTATAGCTAATTTTGAAACACCATCCGAGAATACAAATTGGCAAGGTTCTCGCGCATCATGAGGAACAGGAAAAGGGTGCAGAAATAAATTGTCAATCGCAAAGTCTTCATGCGAATTGATGAAATGCGTTTCGGGAAAATCGTTATCTCTACAATTATCCCAGGTTCCGTGAGTCAACCAAACGGGGATATTGTATTTCCGAGCTAATCTGCCGACACCAATAATATGATCGGAATGCTCATGAGTGATAACAATAGCGGTTATGGACTCAGCTGAACGCTCTAGTTTCGCCAACCTACTTTCAACTTCTTTAGTTGAAAAACCACAATCCAGCAGTATTCGAGTGTCATCACTCTTTATACCAGACTCTATTAGAGTTGCATTACCCTTACTGCCACTTCCGAGCGATGCAAATCGAATCATTTTATTTTATTGAATTAAACTAGGGAACAAGAATCTGGATACCGAAGACACTTATATTCTATTTATTAAACTCGCTATTAAGAAGCGCAATTATACGAGCATGCTGATCCGTGGTTAAAACTGTGCCTTCGCTTTTAGCAATGCGCACCAAAGGAACACCTTGAGCATTAATCACTGATACTCGATAGTTACCACCTTTTGCTAAAGCAGGATTAGAACCCTGATATTGGACATTCATTTCGCCTGTAGCTAACATTTTATTAACAACTTTGAATTGCATTCTTTCGAGGATGATCTCAGTTAATAATAAGGCTCTTTCATACCTATCATTTATTTGCAAATAGGAATCGCTTCCCTGCTTCTTAATTGTAGAAAGGCTTGCAGAACGCGGCCTGGATACGGCTGTAGATTGAGCCGGGATAGAATTAGTATAACCGGGAGTGGAAGCTCCACTATTTATAAAGGCAGCACTTACAGGCCCTGTTGGTAATTCAAACGCCTTATCAAACTCTGGCGCTGTTAAATCTGGAGGAAACTCTAAATCTTTAACCGTTTTATTATTCTCATAACGAGCTTTGGTATTTTTACCCGTAATCAAACTGCTCACTTTACCGACAGTATTATTAATTGTGCTACAAGCAGAAATGCCTGAAATAACAAATAACAATAACGTTAACTTGATAACACTGTTGATTATGCCAAGGTGTAATTTACTCATTGATTCCTCTTTATAAAACTATTCAGTCAGATTCGTTTTTACTTAAAATACAATTAAAAACTATAATTAGATTTGTATACCAGCAGCATTAGCGGCTGCAGCTACTTCCGGGTAATACTCTTCAGAAAGAGGAACTAGTGGTAAACGCATAGCGTTACTACCATAACCCATTTTATGTAATAACCATTTAACCGGTATTGGATTGGCTTCTACAAAAAGCTTCGTATGTAATGGAATTAACTGCTTGTTAATCTCTTCTGCAGTTTGACGGTCACCCGCAAGAGCAGCTTTACACATTTGATGCATCAATGCAGGTGCAACATTTGCTGTAACAGAAATATCTCCCTTACCACCATTAAGAATCATCTCCATCGCAGTAGCATCATCGCCACTGATAACATCGATACGATCTCCGCAACGACTGATGATTTCTTTTGCTCGCTCAAGATCACCCGTTGCTTCTTTGATCGCAACAATATTAGATATATGAGAAAGACGCTCAACAGTTTCTGGCAACATATCGACAGAAGTACGACCTGGTACATTATATAAAAGCTGAGGAATCGCTACTTTATCGGCGATAAGTTTATGATGCTGGTATAAACCTTCTTGTGGAGGTTTATTGTAATAAGGTGCAACCAATAATACCGCGTCAGCACCATCATCTTTAGCTGCTTGTGTTAGCTCAAGTGCTTCAGTAGTACTATTAGAACCTGTTCCTGCGATTACTGGAATTTTACCAGCAACCAAAGCAATGATCATCTTCACCACATCGCGATGTTCTTTGTGCGAGAACGTTGCCGATTCAGCAGTAGTGCCCATTGCCACAATTGCATCAGTTCCTGCATCCAGATGAAACGCAACCAAAGCTTCCAATGCAGACTTATCTAATTCACCAGTTGCTGTCATTGGCGTAGCCAACGCAACCATACTTCCCTGAAACATCTTAAATACTCTTATCGTTAATTGAACAACAACCACACTCAAAATTGTGTTCTGTTTGTCGCATGCAGTCTAATGCGCCATTAATCGAAACACAAGCGCAAAGCTTACTTGAAATAACCTCGCTACCCTAATCACCCATCAATGCTTGTTGTAGCAAAAACAATCGGTAACATGGTCATTCACCATACCTGATGCCTGCATATAGGCATAGCAAATGGTGGTACCGATAAACTTAAATCCTCGTTTCTTTAAATCCTTACTCATGGTATCGGATTCAGCGGTGCTTGACGGCACTTCGCTCATATCTTTCCAGCTATTTACTAATGGCTTTCCACCTACAAACTGCCAGATATAAGCATCGAAACTACCGAACTCTTTTTGCACTTCAATAACACGCTGAGCATTATTTACTGTCGCATTCACCTTTAGCTTGTTTCTTACGATTCCCGGGTTATCTAAAAGTTCAGCTATTTTAGCCTCGTCATAGTTAGACATTATTTTAATATGAAAATTATCAAATGCGTTCGATAGTTTTCTCGCTTATTGAGAATAGTAATCCAACTCAAACCTGCCTGAGCACTTTCTAGATTGAGAAATTCAAAGAGTAGCTGGTCATCATGAATAGGAACGCCCCATTCATTATCATGATAATCCTTTTCTAATTGACTCCCTTGAGCCCAACCGCAACGGTTTTTATCGTTCAAGTTATATTCCTCAATATTTTGATCATTAGAGAATATTTTAGATCACCCCCCTACTTTAAGTGCACTTTTTATTGAAATAATTATCTTTTCATTATCAGACAATAGCTTTTATAATTTTATCTGTGCTACATTCACCCCAATTCAAGAACTCAGATAAGATAAAAGCACTATGCACTACAAATACTGAAAATCTTAATATTGAATCAACTGAGGTTCTGTTAACGTCCGCCGAGATCAAAGAGCAGCTTCCGCTTTCTGAAGATTTACAAACACTCTATTATTCAGCATCGTGAAACTTTGGAGAATATCTAGATGGTAAAGATGATCGTTTATTTGTTGTTGTTGGCCCATGTTCTATTCATGACCCTGAAGCCGCACTTGATTACGCAAAAGCTGAAAAACTTAGCGGACGAAGTATCTGATTCGATCTTCCTCGTGATGCGCGTGTATTTTGAAAAGCCTCGGACTACTACCGGCTGGAAAGGCTTGATCAATGACCCTCACTTAGACGGCACTTTCGATATCAAAACCGGCCTGATTCAAGCACGTGAATTAATGATTGAGCTAGCTGAAATGGGTTTACCCATTGCTACAGAAGCGTTAGATCCTATTAGTCCACAATATCTCGCTGATTTAATCAGCTCGAGCGCGATCGGCGCACGCACCACCGAATCTCAAACTCATCGCGAAATGGCAAGCGGGTTATCCTGCCTGTTGGGTTTAAAAATGGCACCGATGGCAGCCTGAAAGTTGCTACTGATGCGTTGCAAGCGGTAACAGCCCACACAGCTTCCTCGGAATTAATCGACAAGGCCAGGTTGCGATCGTGGTGACCAAGGGCAATCTTACGGATGGAGATTGTATTCTGCGCCGGGACGTGGCAGCAAACACAACTGATGATATTAAAGTAAATAAAGATTGCGAGCAAAGACCAGCACACGTCGATCTACCACAACATCTTAGTTGATCATTGCACGTGCCATGAAAAAATGGCCCTCCAAACCAAGACCCCGCTAAGCAAGTGACTGTTTTCAATTACTGCATTGAACAACGACTAAATGATCACAAATCAATTGTTGGCATGATGCTGGAAAGCAATATAAATTGGGGAAACCAGAAGATTCAGAGTGATTTATCGCAGTTAGAATATGGCGTTTCGATTACCGATGCCTGTATCGACTGGGATACCACTGAAACACTGATTCGCGATACTGCCAAGGCACTTTACTTAGATCAGAAAATACTCTGCACCTGAAAAAGAGCCTAGCTCTGCATAAATTCCAATATCGTTTTGTTAACAACAAAATCAGTAAAAATACCAAAATCATTAGCTCTGATTTTTTACGTGCATTTGAATCTACACAAATTTCGCATCAAATGCTTTATTCTGAACAAATAGTTAAAGAGACATTAATCGCGCTTAAACCGAATTTAATCACTAAGGGAATTATGTAATTTCTTTTAAGCATGGTTAAAATACCCTTTTATAAATTCACTACTAAATCTAATTCAAACAGGAATTAAAATGACTGATAAATTAACACAATTAGCGATCGGGGAAAAAGTCCCGGATTTTGAAGCTCCGGCAACCTCTAATATCAACTTCAAGTTATCGGATTATAAAGGCAAGTCAAATCTTGTGATCTACTTTTACCCTAAAGACAGCACACCAGGTTGTACTACTGAAGGTCAGGATTTTCGTGATTTATATGAAACATTTAAATCCCATGACACTGAAATCTTTGGCGTTTCTAAAGATAGTATGAAACGTCATGATAACTTCAAAGAAAAACAATCATTTCCCTTTGAACTAATCTCCGATGTTGATTCTGGTGTCTGTGAACATTTCGGTGTCTGGCAATTGAAGAAGACATTTGGCAAAGAGTATATGGGCATCGTAAGAAGCACTTTCCTGATCGACAAGGAAGGCGTTTTGAGACAGCACTGGGACAAGGTGAAAGTGAAAGGACATGCGGATGAAGTGCTTGCTGCCGTTAAGGAATTAGGATGATTATTCAAGTACTGGGAAAAACCGAACTTCGCTTATCGAGATTCGACGAAGATGGGCTCGATATTCAACTCGAGAATAAAATGCCTCGCTTTAGTGCTTTGGCAATGTTTGTCACTGCATTGGGACGCTGTACATTTGCCGTGCTAGATCATTATGCGTTGCGCATGGATGTGCCTATTGAAAACATCGTGACACACTTAGAGTGGGATTATCATAGCGACCCTACACGCTTCAAAACTATTAATATGGAAATATACTGGCCAGAATTACCTGAGAAAAGAGTCGCTTCGGTAGAGCGCGCTTCACATAAATGTGCAATTTCTAATACCATTAAGGATTGCGTGGAAGTGAACGTATCTGTATTCAATAAAAGCGATAGTTGATTATTCAATCTAAATAAAAAGTCACCCCCCTACTTTTAGGCGGTTTTATTTAAATTACCGCCTACGCTTACATTCTTGTTAACTCAACAAACTTCACTATGAATGCGTTATATCAGGCAAAACTAAATACTTTGTGATAACGTCAAGTTAAAAACAAGACTACCTTAAAAGCTTTTATTGCAAGGAGAAAAAATGCAGGTTTCAATCATCATTACCATCCTCGGCCCAGACAAACCCGGCTTAGTTAAATCACTTTCTGAGACTCTTAACAAATACGGTGGTAGTTGGACTGAAAGTCGTATGGCACATCTTGCTGGTAAGTTTGCCGGCCTCCTTCAGGTATCTTTACCTAACGAAAATTTAGAGCCGCTAACCAAAGCCATCAATGAGTTAGAAACTGACACATTTAAAATTCATATTGAGCAAGCAGATACTGAAACAAGCAAACCTGAGAAGATTCTAAAGCTTGAGCTATTGGGTCAAGATCGCCCGGGTATTATCCACGACATTACCCAACAATTAGCCAAACTTGAAGTAAATATAGAAGAACTGGAAAGTCATATCAGAGAAGCCAGTATGTCTGGTGAAATTTTATTCTGTGCAGAGCTTACCTTAGGACTTCCGGAAAATGTTACTACCGATGAAGTTCAGGATATTCTAGAAGAAATGTCAGATCAGTTTATGATCGATGTGAATTTCTCTGCTTAATAGATCTAATTTTCTGATAAGTTTCTCTTGCTAAAAAGATCTGTTCAAATCAGGAACAGCATCAGTAACAAAGACAGAAGGGAACTTTATCGTTTATACTTCTGACTAATTTAAAAATAGTTTTACGTTGATAAAAAACACATATATATGGAGCATCTATGAAGCCTTTGTTTCACACAAAGTTAAGCACCAAAACCACAGCATCCCTGCTTGCTGTTTTTACATTATTCTTTAGTAGTGAGCTACTAGCCAGCGGTTGTAGCAAAGCAGATATCGAATACTATTTACAAAAAGGTTTCAGTCACGAACAGGTCACCAAACTATGTTCAATACCTACTGCTGCTCCGGCACCTTATCAAGGACAGGCACCACAAAATGCCCCGCAATCAGCGGATCAGGCATTTTTAGCCGCTGCGATCGATGCTAAAAACGTTACTTTAAATCAAAACCAGCTGAGCTACACCAGTAAAGAGTGCGCCGAGTATGGCCCACCAAACAATACTGACTTGATCGAAGAAGCCTGTGTAAATTCAACGGTAACGGTTAATTTTGCGGGTTTACAGATTAAAAAAGTAGCGAATGGTTTCTTTCTTATTAAAGATGCTCAATTCATTGTGGAAGGCAATTTAAAAAGAGATTATTTGAATTTAGGCTCTGTCAGACGACAAGAAAAATCTGAAGTTCTACGCCTGCTTCCGGCCAACCCTAAACAGGTAAACATCCCTATACGTAGAGGTATTGACCCAGAAGAAGTGGCACAGAGACTTAGAAAGTACATACGATAGAAATTATGTATTTTCATTTAAAAAAAGCACTCAAACGAGTGCTTTTTTATTGGGTAAAATCAGCAGAAGCAAACCTTAAAACTTATAACGTACACCTAAAGAAACACCTTCAGCATTTCCCATTGAAGTCGAAGTTATTGCTGCACCATGATCTGCGCCACCTAAACGATTCCCTTCTGTTACCCGAGCAAACTGTGCATAAACATCGGTCTTCTTGGCAATACGATAATCATAACCAATTGCAAGTAAATCGGGATCATTACTGGTATCACTTTCATCACGCGAATAATACTGTCCTTTAATTCTACCCTTTCCCATTCGATAAGCCGCCCCAACACCAAATACTGTGCCATCAGCAACGCCCGTTTGTTCAGTCTCGTTGTTTTCATTTTGATAAAAAGCAACCAGTGTTAAAGGGCCTTTGTGATATCTGGTCGTCAAACGCAAAGCATCAGGCGCTGCCTTAACATTATCTAAATCTTGTCTTTCGTAAGCTGCACCAATCCTAACATTACCCAGTTTATAAATACCATTAGCACTGATAGCCGAACTATCAGCAGAATCTCCAATATCACTGGAGTACGCTACTGTCCCCTGAAAGCCGCTGAATCTTGGGGTTTGATATACGATTATCCTATCCGCACGGAGATCCCAATGAGATGGGTTAGTCAGGTTCCGGTTTTGACCCAGCTGTGTATGCCAGAATAAATCCGCTTTCTGCCCAAGTGTTTTAAATGGTGTATCGTATCGACCTATAATGACTGCACCGAATTTTCCTGCTAGTCCTATAACCTGATTACGATTCTCTATTGCGCTCTTTTTACTGCCAACTGGTAATTCAGTTCTACGATCACTTTGGAAACCTAGTTCAAAATTATAGATAAAGTTGATGTCATTTTTTATGTTATAAGCACCTTTGACCCCCAGTAAACTGCTATTCAAAGCTAGGGTATCAGCATTTTTTATAGTCGTTGAGTCTGCATCAAGCTTATCGAAGGAAGCGTGCAATTCCCCATAGATTTTTGTTGCACCCATCGCCGGGGCGCAAACTATAACTGGAGCACAAACTGACGCCGCGATTGTTATCGCGAGTAGTTTTCTCATAAAACTCTCCCTGTTTGTTTCACCACTTTTTGAATAGTATAGTTATCGACCCATAACACTCAGAAAGGGTGCGAGATTTTTTGCATTATTTTAGCGCATGCTGGCAAAATATATCTATTTTATTTCTTTTGAACTTCTTTCTGACTCATAGACTTATTTCTTAACAACATAAGTAAGTGTGAATTGGCATAGCCATCACCTGCATAGCCATGTTCTATTTGCCATGCTCTTATCGCTTCTCTGGTTTTTACGCCTATTTTCCCATCAGCCAAGCCAGGACTAAAACCTTCAAGGTTAAGACGCATTTGAATTTCCTCTATCTCGTAACGACTCAGAGCCAGATCAGAAACTGGCCATTTAGCCTGAATTTTCTCTCCGGTAGCTAACAACCGACTTAACTGTGCAACAGCCAGTGCATAACTAGAAGAGTTATTATAAAGCTTAATGACATCAAAATTATGGGTTACTAAAAATTTTGGCCCGAATTGACCTGCCGGGATAAATAGCGAAGCCTGTCGTTGTAGATACGGGTAATCTTTACCATTTACCCGAGTTACATTTAAGTCTCGCCATTGCTCGAATCTAAGCTGGTAAGAAGAACTATTCAAACGCCAATCAAACTTCTTTGGAAGTTTAACTTCGACCCCCCAACTTTCGGCGCTTCTCCATCCAGACTCAGCCAGAAAATTTGCAATAGAAGCGATCACATCAGGGATGGTTTGCCACAGATCAATTACGCCATCGGAATTTTGATCAACCGCATATTTCAAATATGAACTTGGCATAAACTGTGGTTGCCCCATCGCCCCGGCCCAGGAACCTACTAGATCTTTCGAATGCATCTTGTAACTTTGTAATATTTTAAAGCTAACCAGTAATTCCCTACGTGCAAACTCAGAACGCTTCCTGGAGCTACTTGCATAAGCTAAAGTAGCCAATGAACGAATCACGTTCTTATTGCCATAATTTCGACCAAAATCACTCTCAAGTGCCCAAATAGCAAGAATAATTTCTCGTTGAACACCATACTGCTTTTCTATCAAATCAAATAAGGCATCATATTGATTCATTAAAAGCCTGCCCTTTTTAATTCGTGCTTCAGAGGTGGCGTTATTGAGATACCCCCATATCGTACGGGTAAATTCTGGCTGGCTATTATCAAGTCTAATGATATCAGGGTCGAGTTGGAGACCTGCTACAGCCTTATCGAACAAACTGGCTTGAATACCTTGTTCAAGTGCTTCAATCCGAAAATCTCTCTTCCATTTTTCGAAGTTGGCATCCGCCATTGCCATTTTTGTTGCGCCCAAAGTTACAGCAAATAAAATAGCAAAAAGGATAACGAACTTATGAAAAAAAGACTTAACAACAACCCCCAATTTTTATTTACTTACACCAATCTATTACTGTGAGTAAATTACAGTAATTAAATAGATGTGAGTCATTCTTATAGCACAGTTTCTTTCAGTTATTTATAGGATAGGCTAAATTCTAGGCTAAATTAGAATTCTAAGGTCACCCCCCTACTTTTGAGTACTTTTTAAATATTGAGTCGTTCCCCACTTTCTTTTAACAGAAAGGTATGATTTATTCTCGAACTCTTTATTAGAAAACCTAACTTAAAACTACCTATTAATTATTGATACCTTCTTTTTTAAAAATAATATTTCTTTAATCTATTTTTTAGATTAATTTGCGAATAATAAATACAATTTTAGATTGTTTGTTTTTGCCCTCTTTCTTATAAAAAACATAACCTTACAAAATAATTTAAAAACTAAAAGCAAATATTGACTCCCCAATATAAGAGATATTTTCTGCTATTTTAAAATTAATTTTAAAATAATTTGAATCCAAAAAAATCTAAGTCACGTTACTAGACACAAGACACAGACAAAAAAGTCTTAACCGAAACACAGGAAACTTTAACCACATTTTAGAGGTAAACATTATGAAAACTCAAACTAAAGCAATCTTAGCAAGCACTCTTTTCGCAGCACTTTTCGCAAGTCAATCTGCTATCGCTGGACAAGACAATGATCAAGGTGTTTTCGCTGAAGACTCTGCAATGACTGAAACAGTGACTAATCCAAAGGTTCGTTACGACGCACCAGTATTTGATGCTGAAGAAACTGTTGTAAGCGGCAGAAAATAAGCATCACTAATACTCTCCCTTAATACCCCTGTTTTGAGCAATCAAACAGGGGTTTTTCGTGTTTACTTCTCCATCGGCTTCAATGGCTAAATAATATCTAAATAGAACTATTACCCCCCTGCTTTCAGAGGATTTTTATCGAAGTTTTATTTTATTTAACGCTTAAGGAAGCTCTGAATAACCTAGATGAATTCTGGCAACGCCATGTTTTCATGGTCGAGGTATTAGTTTTAAGCATAGTTATTCTATGCTTAAAACCAATAACGAAGAAATTGGAAACTTGGCTAAGCCCCGCAGGGTAAGTCTAGGTTATTCAGAGCTTCCTTAAAAAACAGCAGAGTTTTTTATTTTGAATATTGCAGACGTAGCAGCATCAAACGCGAAGCTTCCTGATATAGTTTCTTTCTCACCAGCTTCTCTTCTTCGGCTTTACCCAAAGCAAAATCGGGATCATAAAGATATGATTTATCTATATTAATTCGGCGCACGGGTAACTTTTTTTCTTTTTTGTTTTTTCCAATTGTAGAACTGCCAGCTACAGTATTGCCATCAATGATGATGACCTCATAATTAAATTTTAGGTATAACAAATATTCTCTGGCCTTTCGCTCACTGGTATACGCAATAACACGCTTACCTTCCTTAAAGTCTTGAAAACGAATGATACTTTTAGCAGTAACGCCTGCTTTTACCTCTTCAATAAGGTTTCCACCTGCATCTTCTAATGCTGCTTCAAACACATTCTGGAAATTCATTATCAACAGGCAGACTTTCTAACGCTACAGATTTATACTGAGGGGGTAACTCAACACTTTTACGCAAGTGAAAACCATTATCATTACTACAACCTTGCAACAATGATGCAAGTAGCACAGATGACCCAAGCCAAACGAAAAACGCCATCCGCTTTTTCCGTGAGAAAAAGTCAGATGGCGTCTTAACGAATGAAGTTTTCATATATATTTGATATATCTGATTAGTTGGCCACGATATTGATTAGTCGACCTTTAACTACAATCACTTTTCGTACCGTTAAATCTTCGAGGAAGGTCTTAACATTCTCATTTTCCATCGCCAAAACCTTAACATCGTCATCATCTGCATCGACGGCAACATCGACCTTACCACGCAACTTACCGTTAATCTGGATCATCATCTGAATCTTACTCTGTTCCAGTGCAGCCTCGTCAATTTCTGGCCAGGACTCATCCATCAACACACTGTCTTTGCCCAGAACCTCCCACAATTTTTGACAAGCATGCGGCATGATGGGTGAAAGCATTAACACGATCAGCTCAAGTGTTTCTTGTCGAACAGCCCGCCCTTGATCACTATCTTCATGGAATTTGAATAAATCATTGAGTAATTCCATATTTGCAGCAATAGCAGTGTTAAAGGTAAATCGACGCGACATATCATCGGTAACCTTCTGCAAAGTATTATACGTCTTACGACGCATTTCCTGCTGTACATCTGTTAAATCACTTGAATCTAAATCAGTTAATGGACGATTTTCCAGATGCACGTACACCTGGCGCCACAAACGTTTGATAAAGCGATTCGCACCCTCAACACCTGTGTCTGACCATTCCATGCTTTGATCTGGTGGTGAAGCAAACATTGAGAATACGCGCAAGGTATCAGCACCGAATTTTTTAATTAGCTCTTGTGGATCAACACCATTATTTTTCGATTTCGACATTTTGCTCATGCCAGATGAAACCGCCTCACGCCCCTGATCGTCTTTATATCCGAGTATCTTGCCTTTAACACTGCGCTCGATTTCGATGTCTTTAGGAGCTATCCACTCCTGACCGCCATTCTCACCTTCTACATAATAGGTATCTGCCAGAACCATACCCTGAGTGAGAAGATTGGTGAAAGGCTCATCACATTCAACCAAACCTTCATCACGCATTAACTTATTAAAGAAACGCGCATATAACAGATGCAAGACTGCATGTTCGATACCACCAACATACTGATCAACCGGCAACCAGTAATCTGCTCGCTCATCCAGCATTGACTTATCATTATCAGGACCTGTGTATCTTGCGTAATACCATGAAGATTCAAAGAATGTATCAAATGTATCTGTTTCTCGAGTAGCGCCCTTGCCACAAGTAGGACAACGCGTTTCATAAAACTCGGGCATTTGCTTAATCGGTGATGCACCGCTTTCATCAAAAACGATATCTGTCGGTAGCACTACAGGCAAATCTTCGTCCGGTACTGGTACTGCGCCACAATCATCACAATAGATAATTGGAATTGGACAACCCCAGTAACGCTGACGGGAAACACCCCAATCACGTAAACGGTAATTGATGGTTTTACGGCCTTTTTTCTCTTCTTGTAAGTAATCTGCGATTGAATCGCTTGCTTCTTCTGAAGTCAGACCATCAAACTGATTAGAATTAATCAAAACACCTTTTTCGGTGTATGCCCCTTCTTCAGTATTCAGGTTATTTGCAACCGTTTCATTGGCTGAGGTTATGACTTGTGTAATGGGTAAATTGTAGGCTTTGGCAAATTCCCAGTCTCGAACATCATGTGCCGGCACTGACATAACTGCGCCCGAGCCATAACTCATCAAGACAAAATTGGCGGCCCAGATTGGAATATTCTCGTCAGTGATTGGATGCACTGCAAACAAGCCGGTATCAATACCCTTCTTTTCCATCGTCGCCATATCAGCTTCGGCGGTTTTCATGTTTTTGCATTCTTCGATGAATGCAGCTAACTCAGGGTTTTCGACAGCAGCACGCTCTGCCAAATGATGCTGCGGCGCAACTGCAAGATACGTGACTCCCATCAAAGTATCAGGCCGGGTAGTAAATACGGATAATGTTTCTTCGGTATTTGCTAAACCAAACTCAAGCTCTACACCTTTCGAACGACCAATCCAGTTTTCCTGCATGGTGCGAACTTGCTGTGGCCAGTTTTCTAATTGGCGCACGTCTTCTAATAACTCGTCAGCGTAGGCGGTGATCTTCAAAAACCATTGATCAATTTCACGTTGTTCAACCAACGCGCCTGAGCGCCATCCGCGACCATCCACCACCTGCTCATTCGCAAGCACGGTGTTATCGACTGGATCCCAGTTAACGGTGGCTTTTTTACGGTAAACCAAACCTTTTTCTAATAAACGCAGAAAAAACCATTGCTCCCAACGGTAATAGTCTGGCTTACAGGTTGCGAGCTCACGAGACCAATCATAGGCAAAGCCCATGGTTCTGAGTTGCGCACCCATCTCCGCCACATTGGAATCTGTCCATTCAGCTGGGGGTACTTTATTTTTTATTGCGGCATTTTCTGCAGGTAGACCAAACGCATCCCAACCCATCGGTTGTAATACATTCTTACCCTGCATACGCTGAAAGCGTGAAATCACATCGCCAATGGTGTAATTACGCACATGCCCCATATGTAACTTACCACTAGGATAAGGGAACATAGAGAGGCAATAGAATTTTTCTTTGTCCGGATCTTCAGTGACTTCGAAAAGTTTTCCGTCTTCCCACATCTGCTGTACTGCGGGCTCAATGTCTTTATGGTTATATTGTTCTTGCATAAATCATACGCGCATTTTTTAAAACTTTTCTAAAAGAACTACGCGAATAGTTAGGGGAATTGGAGGATACCGAGGATTTTACAAACTCGCTACCCTTTTTAAGACAATTTTTACGACAGTGTTTTATACATCCATTAGCGCATTTCATTGAAAAAGTTATCAAATCAATAGTATAAAAGCTGAAAAAATTATCTATATTATTAAATAATAATATACTAAAATACTTCGTTTTATATTTTATCGAGGCAGCCATGCAAAAGCTCGGAACAACTCTTTCATCATTCATTATCGACGAACAGCGTAAACTTGGAAATAAAGCAAGCGGCGAATTTACAGGTTTACTTAATGACATCACCATCGCCTGTAAAGGCATTGCCAATCTCGTTAACAAAGGTGATTTAGCGGGTGTACTTGGCGCAACCGAAAGCGAAAACGCCATGGGCGACGTGCAAAAGAAAATGGATCTAATTGCCAATGACTTATTCATCGACGCGCTCGAGAACAACGGTCACTGCGCCGGCATGGCATCAGAAGAATTGGACGAAGTCCTTACTTTGCCAGAAGGTAAACCACGTGGACATTACCTCGTTACTTTCGACCCGTTAGACGGCTCATCCAATATGGATATCAATATGGATGTAGGAGCGATTTTCTCAGTACTAAAAGCGCCAGAAGGAAAGGAAAATCCAACTGCAGAAGACTTCGCCAAACCAGGCACAGAGCAAGTTGCAGCAGGTTACTGTTTATACGGCCCATCATCAATGATGGTATTGACCACAGGGTCAGGTGTAAATGGTTTTACCCTATGTTCATCTATCGGTGAATTTATCCTGACACATCCATACATGACCATTCCCGAAGATACAGCGGAATTTGCTATCAACGCATCAAACCAACGGTTCTGGGAAGCACCTGTTCAGCAATACTTCGCAGACTGCTTACAAGGCGAAGAAGGCCCACTTGGCAAGCGCTACAATATGCGCTGGGTAGCGGCAATGGTTGGTGAAATCCACCGAATCCTTTGTCGCGGCGGCGTATTCCTCTACCCCATCGACGAACGCAATCGCGAAGTCGGCGGCAAGCTACGTTTGCTTTATGAGGGAAATCCAATGGCAATGATCGTCGAACAAGCTGGTGGCGCAGCCAATACAGGTTACGGCCGTATTATGGAAGTACAACCGAATGGCGACCCGCACCAGCGCGTGCCTGTGATTATGGGTTCTAAAAATGAAGTAGAGAAAATTTTAAACTATCACAATGTTGATTGATTATATTTAATCAAAATGAGCCTAAAAGTAGGGGGGTGTACTGTTATTAATTGAATGCCAAACCCCTATAAGACAGACATAAAAACGCCCCATTGCAGGGGCGTTCTTACTAAGTTTTACTAGGTTTTTTTATCTACCCTCATACTCAGGAAATAGTTCTTTATGAATTGCAGAAGCCTCCTCTTCAGTCTTTTGCGGTATTGAGTAGTTTACTTTGTTCGTCTCCATAGTATCATCGGCATCCAACCATGTAATACCTATTGAGTACTCGTCTCTCTCAGTTTCTTCTCCGGCTATCGCTATTTGACCAGCAAAAAGAGAAGTTGTAAGGGTTGCAGCTAATAGTACTATTGTTCTATTTTTCATCTCGCTCACCTTTGGTTTGTATGGCTATAAAATTTTAGCCACCTTTTATTGTACTCTCAAAGTTGTATAAACCCTTATTACCTTATGATGAAAATTTTTAATTAAGTTGAGAAATGATTTTGTTTGTTATTAATAACATCGAAAATCTGCAATAAAAATTCTCATTGTAAAAAACGTAAATATTTAGATTTTACAACCCCCCTTCATCTATTCTCTCGTCAAATAGCAGTGCAACATTATACTAGAATATAAAAAGTAAAAATAATGAGAGATACATTTGAGAAATTCAACCCGGCAACTGTCAGCTTACATTGGATAATCGCTATTGGCATGATCGACATGCTGGCATTTGGTCTTTACATCGAATACCTACCAAAAGGCCTGGAAAAAGGTGCATTAATGCTAACCCACAAGTCATTCAGCATCATTATTCTGGTTTTAGCCAGTGCGCGTATTTTATGGCGCATTATAAACAAGTTTCCAAAACCATTGAGCGTGCTCCCTAACTGGCAGGAAAAGCTGGCGAAATTCATTCACTGGTTTTTGATTATTGGTACTGTGATGATGCCAATATCAGGCATTATCATGACTTTAGGTGGAGGTCGTTCACTTAACCTTTTCGGGCTTAAACTAATCGCGGGTAGTGAAGAAAAAATAGAAGCACTATCTCAAGCAGGTCATATCATGCATGGCCTGGGTAGCAAACTGATTATTCTGTTTTTGATTCTGCATATTATTGGAGCGATTAAACATCAGGTGATGGATAAGGATGGGACACTATCAAGAATGGTTGGAAAACGTGTAAAAACCACCTCTAATATTTCATAAATTTGATCGGTAAAAAAAGCCCCAGCTCTGCATAAATTCTATTTACGTTTTAAAAAAACGTAAATGAGCCGAACGTGAGTGAGACAGCAACTTTGTTTTTTAAAGTTGATCCGAAGGAAAGGCGCAGCCGCATAAATATCATTTAAAGTTAGGGGGTGTATTTCAAATATAACTAAATACAATTGAAATATTTAACGCATATAAGTGAGTACCTGTCCTTTGAAAGCCTGTTTCAGCGGATCGAGTTGTGGAGGTTTGTATTGATTGTGCGAATAACCGAGTTCGACCATTCTTTTACTAAATGGCGCATGATGTCCACGGCCAGGATCGACAATAATGATTTCGCATTCAGGTTTGCTATGTCGGTTGATGAAGTCTGTTAATAATTTGATATGTTGCTTTTCGTAGAGTAGATCTGCTCCAATTAATACATCGAATTCTCCCAGTGCGTCATCATCCAAATTTTCCCAACCAGTCCTTAAAAAAGGAATATGATTGCCATTGTTGAGTTTTACATTGTCGGCTAGATAGGATGCCACTTCTGGATGATAATCAGTGGCGGTGATATCTGCGTTACGCGAGTTCAGTAAAAGACTAGAGAGCGCCATGCCACAGCCTATTTCAAGAATACGTTTACCCTTGATATCGAACTCCAGCATTTTCTCTGCAAGTACCTCACTGGATTCCCAAACAACACCAAATAATGGCCATTGCGAAGGGGAAATACCCATGCCTTCGGCTTCACCAAAACTATCTAGAAATTGTTGTTTATCACGTAATGATTTGATGTGAATATCTAAAGAACCAAACTCATAGGTTTGATAGCGAATGCGAACGGGGTTCATGCGATGACTCCAAAATTGAGTAAAACGCAACTAGCCAATACCGTAAACAGTTCGCTACGCAGCCAGCACTATACGTTGATAACACAATTAAGACCAGATTCTCGTATTTCCGTCCATCGTGTCAACAACCATAGTATCTACAACCACGAAGCAGCCGCGCGAATTTCACCCACAGCAAGACCTCTGGAGTTGATTATGGTTGGGGTAATATGATTTTGAAGTTTGTGTTTTTCTTTTGCAGACAGAACACCTAGATGATCAAGGATGGCTAAAAGCGCAACCGAGCGTGCACGGGTGCCACCATCGGCAATTTTTAGCGCAACGCCCAATCCTTTATCAGGTAAAGCCGCAATTATGACACCTTCAGCACCAGTTTTAGCGAGTACAGACCCGTTAGTGGCTTCGTTTAATTCACTCACTACAGATCCATGCCCGGCAATATAAAGTGGTTCATTGGTAATCGCCTGGTGAAGTCGGTAAATGGCATCTCTACGAAGTGCAGATAATTCAACCGGTTTGGCAAAGCGCGCGGTAGCCCGTCCCAACTTCACTAACGGCATTGTGGGCGCTGGTAACCCACAACCATCTATTCCCATTGGATATTGCATTAGATCAATTTGTACAAGGTCTGAGAGTATCTCCAGTGATGATTGTTGCAATGGATGCTCAAGTTGATGATAGCCTTCTAAAGGTAGTTTCAGATGTAACGCCGAGGTTAAAAAACCCGTGTGTTTCCCTGAGCAATTATGATGAATACGACAACCATGTTGACCTGAAGCCAATAACTGATGGGCTCTTTCGGTGCTTTCTGGGAGTACTGCACCACAAGCCAGGTAATCTTCATTTAGTTCTAATCGCTTGAGCCATGATTCCACCAGGTCTTGATGTATTTGTTCTCCCTGATGTGAAGAACAAGCCAACGATAATTCAGCATCTTTAAGCTGATAATGCTGGCTGGCACCACTTTCAACCAAATGAATTGCCAACATGGGTTTCAACGCTGAACGTGGAAATACTAGTTGGTCAATATCTCCCCAGCTTTCAAGCACAGTGCCCTTATAATCACATATAACGGCAGCACCAAAATGACGGCTTTCTACTGTATTATTTCGGGTAACTTCAACAAATAATTTTTGGGACAGCAATAGAGATTTCCTAAATAAACTTACGTTACTTTATAACTACATAATTGTTACTTTATATGGCTTTATCCAAGAGGTTATCTGGATCTGGTCTGATATTAGGCGGTATAGTTTCTGTAATTCTATCAAGCCCACCCGATATTAGCTGTTTAATAACATGCTTGTAGGTAAACCCATTTGCGATGATACACGCTTCTGGAAAATAACTGGTACCTTGCGTCATTCCAGGAACCAGATTGGCTTCCATGAAAAAGCATTCTCCATGATTATCAGTCTTAATATCAATTCGACCATAGTCCCTTACACCCAATGCGTTAAAAGCATTTCTTGCCAATGTTGATACACGGCCTTTCATTTCTTCATCAACAATTTCATTGAGCGTTTCAGAGTCTTCTCTCTTAGTCTGGGCACCGAGAATTCTCAAGCCATGAGAGGAAATCGGCGGTATCACCTCAACCGCAGATATGATTAATTCTTTATTGGGTGTTTTTATAATGGCAACTGTAAATTCACGACCATCCAGATACTCTTCAACAAGTACAGGTTGACTAAAAGTCTCGTATAAAGATGCCACTTTACTTTGGTATTGAGTGAAATTAGTCACATAAGATAAGTCATCAATACCGTTTCCATTGGCGGCATCCAATGGCTTAACAAACAGTGGGAATGTGAGTGGCAATGACTCTTGATCGTTAAACTGATCAGGAATAGCCATGAAATATCGAGCTGTTTTAATACCTTTGTTGGTTAAATGTGTCTTTGCCAGCACTTTATTCGAATCAAACTTCAGTACTTCTCTTCGTGAGCCCGTAAAATTAATTTTAAACTGAGCAAAATAATCCGATAACCAAATGTCCTCTTCATAAGGAATAGGAATATATTTAACCGCTAAAATGACTAAATCTGGCTTCCTTTTAACCACTTCTGCTAAATCTCCCTTATTTTTACATACGCTCACTCTGACTTCATGTCCTGTTCCTTTGATGTTTATTAAAACATCATTACAGGCGAGAAATGAGCCAAAACCGCTTTCTTTTAGGGTTTCATTAGGGGTAGTGATTATTTCTATTTTCATTAGATAAATTCCGGGGTTATTTGTTTCGATAGTTATTTCGTTTGTTATTGCACAAAAAGGCAAAAAATCTGTCGTTTAAATCCAGCTACTTATCTGTAAAAAAGGAAAAGGTGTGATGTTAATCAATCAACAAATCGAAGCATATGAAGTGATGTGGATGTTTATTTTTGTGAAGTTCAATGCAATGTCTGGGGAGGGCAACAGATGAATTCAAGACATTTTACTTAGTATAATTATCTTACCATGAAAAGACATTAAAAGCTGTCTTGTTATAGAAATCTGAAAGGCTAATCAAATCTCTTTGCAAAAAATCTACTTAGAACTCCTGAACTAAAAACTGTAGTCAAACATCAGCCAAACTCTTAACCATATAAGGCATCAGCCCGTTTTTGCATTTCTTCGAATGTTACGTCTTTTATGTGAGTCATTATCGTCCATTGATGCCCATAAGGGTCGGTGAGGCTACCACTACGATCGCCATAAAATTTATCTTCCACACCCTTATGACTTTTGTCCGTTGCGCCTGCTGCGAGTGCTTGAGCAAATACTGCATCGACATCATCAACGTATAAACACAAATTCACTGGTGTGCCATTAAGATTCTGTGGGCTTGGGTTGCCCCATTCTTCAGACTCTTCTGCAAGCATGATTTTTGAATCGCCAATCTGAATTTCGGCATGGGCGACACTTCCACCAGGCATTGATATTCGTCCGTTTTCCACAGCGCCAAAAGCCTTTTTATAAAACTCTATTGCTACTTCTGCGTTTCTAATGGTGATATAGGGTGTGACTGTATGGTATCCATCGGGTATCGGTTTGACTGACATTGTTGCCTCCTTAAATTTATAAAATATGTTACTACACTATTATTTACTCTAAGCTAAGTATAGGAAATGTACTGAAAACTATAAATGTCACCCCCCTACTTTTGACCTGTTTTTCTACAAAATGATATTGCTGCATCTTTTAATACCAAAACACCGTATAAATTTTGATAATTTTACTTTTTGATAACTCAATACTAAATACTATTTTAATATGAAAGATATTTGCCAAATTCGTCGAGACCTTTTAAAAGTTAGCGCTGCCAGTGCCACGGCTTTATTATTACCTGCCCCTGTATTTGCAGTAAAAAATAACTATGGCATTGTAGGTAGAGTTGCGCCTGAACTGGAAATTTCTGATTGGATTGATGGTGATGGAAAATCAACTTCATTTAAACTGTCTGAACACAAAGGCAAATTTGTGTTTATGGAGTTCTGGCAATCGTGGTGCCCAGGTTGTCATGCGCATGGATTCCCGACTTTGAAAAAAATCTCAGATGCTTTTAAAGATAATGAGTATTTTACGGCGATTGCGATTCAAACCACATTTGAAGGACATTCAGTTAACACTTCGGATAAAATGCGAGAAATCCAAAAGCGCTATGATCTTAATATTGTTTTCGGACATGATGCAGGTGACCCGAAATCACATGGACATCCAAAAACCATGATGGATTACCGCTCGGGTGGCACGCCTTGGGCTGTACTGATTTCGCCAGAAGGAAAAGTTTTATTCAATGATTTTCACATTAATGCCGAAGGTGCGATAAAGCTACTTGCCGAGGAGATAAAAAAGCTGGCATAAGCAGCAGCCTATCTACAATCAATCAAGTTATTCCTTGAGTTCAATTTTAAGCATTTTTAACAACGTATCTGCATCAGCTTGACTCAATGATCTAAACGGAATGGGAAACTCTCCATTGAGCGTAATAAGTTTATACCCAAAAACCATAAATTTCTTGATGCCGTAAATAGATTCTAGTGGGATTTCCTTTTTGCCACGACGCACATCATTGACCACCAGTTTAGTGTCTATAATTTCAAATAACGGGAGTTTTAACTGCTTTCGCTGAATGTACAGCACATAAGCAATTACCAGGAATAAAATTAAATTCGATGTAAGTGCTTCCTGGAAGCTTTTGCCATTGAACATGGGAAGTCCAATACTGATAATCAAAGCCATTGGTATGACAACTGCCATTAGACGGTAATAGTTTGGATTGGTGTAAAATTTCATATTAGGCATTCTAATTTGTTTTGTTAGTTCTGAATATCACTTTTGATAAAGCCTAAAGAAGTTTTTCTATCATCAATTGCAATGAGCAGCTTTCTCTAAATTCATTTACTTCTAGTCGGTAAAGCAAGTGCACCTCTTCCCCCTCTGCTGGCCAACTATTTATATCAATATTAAAAGCGATGGCATCCACGGATCGTCCCTGATTAAAAACACCATCTGCATCAATGTCTACTGGTCTTAAAATCATTTTCAAATGTTTTTCTTTTAATATGCGTTTGTTCACAATAATAAATTTGTTATCAAACGCTGGAGCAGGAAAATGTTGCCCCCAAGGTACCGCAAAACGTAATTGATCGGCATGCTTTAATTGAAAATCCTCGGCTTTTAACTCGCCATCGCTGTAATGAATTTCTTCAAAAGTTGCATCATCAGCCTGGCGCGCAACGACTTCGCAAATAGCCGCCTTGAATTCATCTAACTTGGTTTCTTCTAGTGTAAGACCCGCAGCCATAGCATGACCACCAAATTTTTCTAATAATCCAGGGCATCTAGAAGCGACTTCATCAAACGTATCTCGAATATGGATTGTGGGGATTGATCTGGCTGATCCTTTGATATCGGTATTATCTGGATCATGCGCATCGGCAGGTGCGAATATTACCGTGGGCCGATGGTACTTCTCTCTTATTCTGGCGGCCAGTATTCCGATTACACCTTGATGCCATGAAGGCTTGTAGAGACATATTACAGGAGGAATATTGCCATTCAGCTCATCAAGGTTCAGATCATCAAGCGCCGCTAAAGCTTCTTCTTTCATGCCCTCTTCAATCGCACGCCGCTCAACGTTTAAATCATCTAATGCTGCGGCAATTTCCATAGCCTGGTTTGCATCTTCGCTCAACAAACATTCGATACCCAATGACATATCGTCAAGCCGACCAGCCGCATTTAGTCTTGGGCCGCAGGCAAAGCCTAAGTCTGCACTAACAGCACTTCTAATATTTCGTTTTGCGATACGAAATAACGCCTGAATACCTTCACAAGAAACGCCACCGCGCATTCGGCGCAAACCTTGTTCTACTAAAATTCTATTATTTTGGTCTAAGGGAACTACATCAGCCACTGTTCCCAATGCAACCAGATCAAGTAAACTGATCAAATCCGGATTTAAGTAACTATTTTCTATAAAGTAATTATTGTTTGAAAGTGCTTTTTTAAGTGCCAGCATCATATAGAAAATCACGCCGACTCCAGCTAAGTTTTTAGATGGAAAATCATCACCTTTTTGGTTTGGATTGATAATTGCATCTGCATCAGGAATTTTTTTGCCGGGCAAATGATGATCCGTAATGATTACTTTATTGCCTAGCTTTTTGGCTTCTGCGACGCCTTCAATACTAGATATGCCATTATCTACAGTGATTATAATGTCGGGTGAGAAACGTTGAGCATCTTTAACGATTTCAGGGGTTAGCCCATAACCATATTCAAAACGATTCGGTACTAAATAATCTACCTGCCCTTGATAACCCAGAATTTTAAATGCTTTTACTGCAACTGCTGTTGCCGTTGCTCCATCTGCATCAAAGTCACCAACAATCAGAATATTTTGTTTCTGTTCAAATGCTTCTAATAATAGCTCAACAGCGGAATCTACACCTAAGAGCGAAGAGATAGGATGCAACTTTTTGAGTTCAACACTAAGCTCACTCTCAGAATTAATGCCGCGCTTAGCCAATACCCTTGAAAGCAGCTCAGTTTGTTGATCTGTTGTACTTATACTTCCACTAGATTCACGTTGTACTAATCTCATCTTAGCTTTGACCTAGCATCATTTTTTGCTGATTAATTATCCTTGCAATATCAGTGAGTTGCCGCGGCTTTTCCCAAAACTTCCAGGCAGGTGATTTAACCGGCCGGATAAGGCAGCCATCTGCACCATCAATAATCAAATGTATTTGATTTTTCTTCCATGCGAGCATCAGTGGTTTTATAAACTCCTCATCAATTTTGCTTAACTCATGCTGATATGCTTCAGGGTTTTCGTCCAGAACTGGTTGTTGCAACTGATCTAATAAAATGTAACTTTTGCCTGCATCATGCTGTAGCTGAGTCAGAAGTTCTTTGCCGTTTTGCAGTAGTTTCTGCCACTCGCAATTCGCAGCCTGAGCAAACATTTTTCCTTGTATTTCAGTATTATTTCCGTCGTTTGTAAATATTTTCTTATAGTCTGATTTTACCTTTTTGGGCTCTCCCCCACCCCAAAACCATAGGCTGTTTAAGGGAGTTAAGCCAGCTAATTCCCTATGTTCATTTACTTCAGAACTGTGCAATAGCATTTGAACTTCGTTTTGAATTTGTTGCCAATTTCTTTGCTCGTTGATTGGAAGCAAACTTGCAATATTTTTCTTTAGAACAACGTCTAAAGGTTTAGTTTTGACGACTCCACTCTCTGGAAATGTAACATACCAGTGCTGATTACTACCATAAACAAACTGCAATCCGTCTTGTTGAAAATGATGGTTGAGTAACGCTAAAATTTCTTTGGCTTCAGTTTCACTAAGGTCAGAGATACTTTTAGTCAGTGTTATATCATTCATACCCACTTCAAAATGTACTGGATCAGCGCAAAGCATCCCACTTTTATCATTTATTAAAGCAGGACAAATTTCGTTGTTTTGATGGGCTAAAACTCTATAGTGTGCTGCTGGAATTTCAGCGTCCTTCCAACCTAGATTGCTAAAAAAACAAGCAGAAAGGCCTTGAACCTTTTGAACGTCAATAAACTCTAACGATGTAAGAAGCAACGAGAGGTTGCTGGAAGTTACTTCAAACCTGAAGTCTTTCTGCCACAATTCCAATGGATCAAATAAAGCGGGAATAGAAAGATGGATTTCAGGTTTAATGGATTTATTTCCCGTGAAAAATGGTCGGGGTGGCCAGATTCGAACTGACGACCACCACACCCCCAGTGTGGTGCGCTACCAGACTGCGCTACACCCCGATATATGAACAACTACCTGTGTATTAGTAGACATGCATAGCTAAGATTATAAGATTATTATTTATCTATAACACCCTATTCTTCAACGTTGCGAAGAATACATGATGTCCAGATAAAACAAAAGGAAAAGGGATACCTTAACCAATATGTACTATAAATTTCCACTTTACTTCAGTCATAAGCTTATCGACAAATTAATTGCTAGCCTGCAATTTATTATAGATAAACTGCACTTCATCGTTAATTACCAACCATTAAAGTGGATATAAACCATGTTAGTTGAAAAATTATATAAGATTCATTTACTTATAATAAATAAAAATTAGGCAGTGAATATGATTTACTCAATTGATGTCGAAGACTGGGGTCAGTCTGTACTGGATAATAATAATCCGGTTTCTGATCGTGTCCTGAATAGCACATCACGCGTATTGGATTTGCTCCATGAATACGAGCAGAAAGGTACATTTTTCATTTTGGGAAATGTCGCTGAGAAGCACCCTAATCTTATAAAAAGAATTGCCAATGAGGGACACGAAGTTGCCTCTCATGGCTATCATCATCATTCAATTTTTAACTTGTCCCCAAAACAGGTTAAAAAAGATGTGGGCAGTTCTGTAAAACTTCTCGAGGATATTACTGGTAAAAAAGTAATTGGTTTTCGCGCTCCTGATTTTTCAATTCGTGAATATCTTTTTGAATGGTATTGTGAAGCACTTGCGGAGAACGGCTTAAAATATGATTCTTCATTATTTCCGATGAAAGTCATCAAATACGGCATTGAGAAAGAATATTCATTGAAGATATTTAATAAATATCACCTTAATGAGCATTACTTGAGTTATATGAAAATTGGTAATTCCAAACTTCCGTTTTTCGGAGGAGGATATTTCAGGGTCACACCTTATTTCCTGACTAAGCATCTAAGTAAAAAACTGAACCAAGATCGTGCTGTGTTTTATATGCACCCTTATGAAATTGATACAGAAGAGCTTGCTGCAATAAAAAGCCAGGGTAAACATATCCCTTTAAAATGGAGGCTTTCTCAGTTCATTGGTAGAAACTCAGTAGAGAATAAATTACATAAGTTATTCACTGATTTTGAATTCACATCATTTGAACAAGAATATTACAGTAAGTCATCTTCTTCTATTCCTCAAAACACCAAGAGTAATTTAGATGATATTGAGTTCGAGCATCAAGATTTAAATACGGATAATATTGTCGCCAAAACATCGTTTTCTTAATTGATGTAAACCATGGGCAACAGCCAGATATAAAAAAACACCCTTCAGGGTGTTTTTTTATATTTATTCTATTAATTATTCCAAACCACAACAGTTATTGAAAACTTCGTTATGCATTAGCATCAACCATTTTTTGATATTCAGCTTTATACTGGTCTGCCATGGCTGTTAAAGAAAAATGTTTTTCGGTATGTTCCTTAGAGTTAGCACCCATTACTTCTCTTTTTTCTCTAGAGTCAATCAAATCTTCAAGTTGACTCATCAACGCATCTTCGTTTTCACCTACAAAACCTGTTTCTCCGTGTTGAACAACTTCATCATTTCCAGGGATTTTAGTAACCACCGCTGGAATTCCGGAAGCTTGCGCCTCCAATAGTGCTAGCGAAAGACCTTCATAAGCTGATGTTTGAAAATAAATATCGAGTGAAGGTATTAGCTTCAATGCTTCACTTCTATCCAGCATTCCTGTTACCACAACACCTGCTTTATTAAGCATTTCAACATCATCATCTTCTCCACCACCAATCCAGATGAATTCAACATCGTCTCTTTTTTGATTTACTTTTTCTGCGATGGCGGCAAAAACCCATGGGGCTTTCTGCAGAGAAATTCGACCTACAACTCCAATCTTTACTTTTTCATTTTTTACAGAATAATCTTTAGGAGTTAATTGGAGCGTATCAATACCATTACTAATACGAATTAAACGTTTTCCACTTCCATTGGTAATATCCTTTCGAATTATTTCGTACTCTTCCTTACCACAGGCAACAATTGTTCCACCTAACCAATAACCAATATGCTCAAAATATTTATACAGTTTTCTTTTAACGGGCTGTTGAATTAAAGGGTAATGGATCGCGTGAGAGGTATAAAATAATCGATTATTTTTTCTTAACAGGAATCCAGCAGCTCTGGCTAAAAAACCACCTTTAGAAGAATGTGTGTGAATGATATCTGGATTAATACGTTTGATATTTTTGGTTAGACCAATTAGTGCTTTTATATCCATGACTGGATCTATTGAGCGACTCATTTGCACATGAATTAACTCCACACGTGGATCAAACATTTCCCTCCAGTTTGGCGGAGTATTCTCTCGAATAGAGTGCAAAACTGTTACTTCATAACCGTCTTCTACCAAACGGTTTGACATATCAACTACCCAGATAAAAACACCATGTTCCATGGGCTCTATTACATGTACGATGTGCATAATTGTCTCTTTTTTAATATTATTTTTAGTTATTGTGTGACTGTATTTGTCTTATTGTTCATTTATTTCTAATAACTTAATCCACTTTGAATATTTTTAATTGAATAAATTTAGCTAGATTAAACCAAGTGAATCGATATTTATTTGGCGACCATCTTAAGCGATACATGGGTTCTGTCTCGGCTGCATACTGTTCTTTTTTATAAGAATCACCTTCATCTGAGAACATAAAATCAAATATTTGCTGGTTTTCAATCGATTCACCGATTTCATTACACACCAAGATAAATAGTGGCGAATAACGATTAGCATTTTCTGAATAAAATCCGCTTTGGTAATAATGAATCACTCCCTTATCCACAAAACAGTAGTATGTTGATAATGGCTGATCATCCAAATAAAGTGTTTTGATAAATGCTTTTTTCTTTGGCACTAAGCGTTTTAATACTTCTAAATGAAATTCCCTGAAAAGCTTAGAATCAAAGATATTAAGTTTTGTCCTATTATTCCAACGAGAACTGTGCATTTTTGACAGAAGTTCAAATGACTCATCAATTGATAATAAATCATCAGTGGATTTTGTAGTGACTGTGCCATCTCTTAACAAAATCCGACTTTTTTTAGCAAACATCTTTTTCCAGCGGTTACCCATTTTTGATTGATATTGCTCGAAATCTGTCATCCCAGAAACCGTAAATCGAACACCATAATCTATTACTTCTTTCATGATTTTACTGTTTGTAGTAGAAAAACATCTGGCTATTAGCGAGTCTTTTAAAAGAAACTCGAAGTCGGCAAAACTCCACTTTTCAGGTGATCTTTCAAGGTAAACAGAAATTTGATCTGCCATTTGATCTTCGTAACCAGCAGCAACAATAAAGTCGTTAAACTGTGTAACAATCATATCTTTCTTTTCTTCACCAGACCCTATAAAACACAGTGTTCTACCCTGGATCCAGGACTTTGGAAATGAAGACAAAATATGAAAAGGAGCAATGCCAACGAGTGTATCTTTATCGTATAAACAGATAATGAATAACTCACTTTTGAGTTTTTCATTAAATACTTCCCACCATGTATGCATCCAGTCCCAACTAGAAAAAATTGTTGCAGTGCCACAATTTTCATACAGAGTATCCCATTCTTTTTGAATTTCAGAAAAGCCGGAATCAGTACCAATTATACGAATTGATAAACTCATAGACCCCCCCCTACTTTGAGGGAGTTTTGCATAGACGATTTTATTTTAACTAGTTGATTCACTTGAATTATTTTAGTTATTAAACTGAAAATGTGCCAACTCTTATTTACTAGTAAGGCATATGAAAAAATTCGTACTTGTTAATTGTACAATTATTAACCATATTTAGAAGCGCTTTCATGACAGAAGGAAGCACCTGACAGGATAAACAGCTTCTTCATATCAATACTAAAACCACAGGGTGCAATTACTTTGATATCTTTGGATTCAAGCTGTCTAATCACACTACTTAAACCAATTTCTCTTCGTTCATTTCCTTGAATTTGTCTCGTCCAAGACAATGATAATGACACCATTTCTGGATGTAATTTCTTCAACATATTTACAGAAACTCTAGAAACAGCAAAGCCTTCCAATGCTATTTGACAATTATAAGCTCGAACTTTATTCGCGAAAATAATAGTCGACCTCGCTTGTCTTTCGTTGACCTGAGAGGGGACCAGAAAAGTAATATGAGATGCCTTAATACCAAGTCTACGCAAACCAGGTATCAACCATTCCAAAAATTGCTTATTCGCGACTGAAACCCCATTCAATCTAACAATCAAATTAGGCTCCACATTTTTTTTCTTGAGTAAAATTTGAAGAAGACGAGTGAGCTTTACTTTATCCCAAAAGATTGAACACATCTCTTGAGAACGAGCCCCAGAGAGGTCTTGTAAAATATCATCAACTCCTCTTTTCTGTGCTATTGGAACTTTTAGAGACAATAAATAATGCGAATCGAACTTGTCAAACTTCAATTCGTTTTTCTTTAGCCGCTTAAGGCTGTTAGTTTTAATCACAGCTTCTTTACGGTTAATAATTCCTTTTAATAAACTTGCAGGTGTATAAACTTTTTTCTGTATAGTATCCATATTCTCAGAATTACCTTCTTTAATATCTTTCAATAAAACCTCAAAAGGGTTAGGTGGTTCTCGCTTATCTAATTTCTTTTTAATAGGTTCTTTTTCCTTTTCAGAAGAGCCATTTAAGTTTACTTGTTTTGAGTCTTCAACTTCAGCCATTAAACGAACCCAAAATTGAAAACATTTTTTGCTTTTATAGACGGTTGGAATCAAATAAGTATTAGCTCTAATTGTAGCTCCATTCTTCTTTTTCATTGTTAAAATCAACGAGTGGTTTAGATCTGCTTTTCTTAGCTGACTATTTTGAAATCCATCAAATAAAAGATGTTCATCCTTCAAAATGAAATCTCTAACGGAGGCTGATCTTAAATCCTGAACGGAGTCTAAATGAAAAAGTTTAAGGTAAGTCCTATTGGCATAAAGATGTAGGTCTCTCGTGATAAAGGCAATGGCTTCTCTACTTGAATCGACCAACCATTGACAACGCTTTTCAGATATTCCCAGTAGTGTTTTACACTTCCTGAAATCTGATTTTATTAAAGCTGTTTGTATTAAAAGCTGAAGGTGTAAGACCGTTTCTCTTTTATCTTTATCAAAATGCAGCTTTGATATCAGGGTATTGTCATACGGGGTTTTTAAAGAAACGGATTGCGTTTTCTTAGTTAGTATAACGATAATACTATCAGAGGCATATTGCCAGACAAGGTCTGACAAACTCTCTAAAGAGAAGAGAACATCATCAGAAATAAACACTAGACTTGCGCTTCTCAATCTTTTTAGAGCATTGATTATCGCTTTCTTGGAGTTATCTACTTGTTTAAACCTGAAATGGGCTTCTTGCCCTCTTAGCGCGCTCACTAACTCAGAATATAATGGTTTATTCTGACCAATCAGCACGCATTGTAAATCACCTTTTATCATAAGATGAACAATACGTTAGCCTTAGTTTATATACAGTGATAACCGACTATAGTTTAAAGTTAAGGGATAGATGGAACATCTTATGAAAACTAGTACAGAATATAAATGCAACTAGATTTTTTATTAGAGCGAGCTATAAGGGATAGCTTTTTTTGATAGGTATTACTTTACTTGTTTCTGAATTACTTTTGATTGAGTCTATATCTAGGGTTTTTTCCCAGGGAGTGTACCCGCTAACAATTTTGGTCAGTGATTTTTTTATTTCATCAAGGTTGTCATCATTTAAAACATTGTGAAGATTTTTAAGCAGTACATCTAATTGTGATTTACCCAGGTATTCTTCATTCGCCTGCATTATTCGGCTATGTTTTGTGCCACAAACATTATCCCCGATTAAAAGTTCTTCGTATAACTTTTCACCAGGGCGTAAACCTGAATATTTGACCTCAATATCACCATTTGGGTTATATTGATCCTTGATCTGAAGCCCCGCTAAACTGATCATTTTAGTGGCTAAATCAGTAATCTTTACAGATTCACCCATGTCCAGAACAAACACATCCCCTCCTTTTGCCATTGCACCCGCTTGTATAACAAGCTGTACAGCTTCAGGAATTGACATAAAGTATCGAGTAATTTCTTTATGGGTTACGGTAATTGGACCGCCATCGGCTATTTGCTGTCTAAACTTAGGCACAACTGAACCTGATGAACCCAAAACATTACCGAATCTCACCATAGAAAAGGTCGTTTCGCAGTTTTTACTGTTTGCTAATGACTGCAATACCATCTCTGCTATACGCTTGGTACAGCCCATTATATTGGTAGGCCTTACCGCTTTATCGGTAGATATCAAAATAAATGTTTCTACTTTCGAAGCAAGAGACTTCTCAGCCAGAGCTTTTGTACCAAACACATTATTTTTGATGCCAGCTACTGAATTCTCTTCAACCAATGGTACATGCTTATAAGCAGCGGCATGATAAACCGTTTGAATTGTATTTCTCGCAAATAACTTATCTAGAAGAGTTATATCCCCACTTGAACCTAAGACTCTTTCAATTTCCACATCAAAATGTAATGACGTTAAAATCTCATTGAGCTCTTGTTCTATTTTATAAAGTGCGAACTCACTTAGTTCGAGTAAAACCAGCTTCTTAGGCTTCAAATTAATAGCCTGTCGACAAAGTTCAGAACCAATCGAACCTCCCGCACCTGATATCAAGACTACTTTGTCACGAATATTAGCGGGTAATAATTTCTTATCAGGGCTTACCGGTTCTCGACCCAGCAAGTCATCTATATCGATATCTTTAATATCGGATACTCTAAAATTACCACTAGCAAAATCTTCGATTGCTGGAATAATTCGTACCTTTACAGGAAAAGGCTCAAGCCTTTCAATGATGAATTGTCTCTCTTCACGATCTATCGAAGGCATTGCAATAATAACTTCGGTATTCTCTTGGGCATTCATCAATGTAGCAGCAGTTTTATCATAACTCTGCACATCGAAACCAAGCACATTCCAGCCTCTAAGCGATGCATTATCATCTATAAATCCTTCCACGACATAGGCTGGATCTCCATCTAGCAATGCTGCTAATTTTGAACCTGATTCCCCTGCACCATAAATGTAGACTCGTTTACTTGATGGCTTATTATCATTATTGCTACCGTACAACCACTGTTGAATTTGTAAACGACTACCCGCAATAAAAGTAAATGTACTCAACCAGTAAAGAATCACACCTGACTTAGTCAGATCGGCTAGGCCAGTGACTTTTACGGTGATAGCCCAAACAATGGTTGTGATTAACGTTGAGAGTAAGATAGCGGATATTGTCTGATTACGAAAATAGCGCAATACCGCTCGATATAGACCAAAATTTATAAATACAGGAAATGAAATAGCTAACGCCAATAGGAAAATTGACCACTCATTGCCCTGTGGCAACATGAGTTCATTCTTTCCCAGGGACAACGAGGCCCATAAAAGTAAAGGTAAAAACAAAGCATCAAGCAAAAGTATAAACAAACGCTTTTGCATTCGTGTTCGTTTTAGGAAAAATTGTTTAACTGCATTTAACATTTTGTGTTTTCAAAAAACCCTCTATAAGTGGGGGGGTGTCTTATAATTATTAGTATTTGATTAAAATATTTGTTTGAAAGTCTGTCAAAAACGTATCTAAAATATGGCAATAACCGTTTTAATGACTAAGTTAAAATCTAACCATAGTGAGCGTTCTTTTACATACTCTACGTAATATTTCAGTTTTATCGGCAATACTTTATTTTTATAATCACTTACTGGATCTTTCGATCCACTTAGTAAGTCATTTTCGTTTACAAATTCAATAGATGCCTTATCAGTCATGCCAGGTGGTACAGATAAAACGATATTCCGTGTTTCTTCAGGGTAAAATTCAACATACTCAGGAACTTCAGGTCTTGGACCTACCAAACTCATCTCGCCTTTTAGTACATTAATCAATTGAGGAAGTTCATCCAGTTTATATTTACGTAATACTCTTCCTATAGGCGTTATTCGTGGATCATCTCCGGTGGTTACTTTGTTCCCCAGTTTCTCTGCATTCAAAACCATAGTACGAAACTTTAAAACATCAAAATGCTTACCGTTTTTGCCAACTCTAACTTGTTTAAAAAGAACATTTCCACCATCTTTTAACTTGATTACAAGCGCTATGACCAAAAGAAATGGGGCTAAAACAATCAAGCCAGGAATGACAAAGAACAAATCAAATAAACGTTTGCTAAGCATTTTTCACATCCCTTTATTTTGCGACTTTGGCGCAAACGTTTACCACAGCGTCAATGACATTCTGCACATCTTGATCTGTCATTTTCGGATAAATAGGCAAACTCACAGCTCTGTTAAATACATCCAATGCGATTGGGTAGTCTTCTGGTTTATAGTTGTAACGATCACGCCAGTAAGGCTGTAAATGTAATGGAATAAAATGGACGCTTGTACCAATATTTTCTTCCACCATTAATTCAATAAAACGGTTCCGATCCACGGTCATTGAATCCAAATCGAGTTGAAGCACATACAAATGCCAGGCATGAGTATCTTCTGGTCGTGCAATATATGGGGTATTTAATGGTAAAGAAGCAAAGGCTTTATTGTATTCAGTAGCCATCCATTCACGACGCTGCTGAAACTCACAGGCTTTCTTCAACTGATGGATACCCAATGCAGCAGCAATATCTGTCATATTATATTTATAACCAGGCTCTACAACTTCATAAAACCATGAAGGTTTATCAGATGTATAACGATCGAAAACATCGCGATTAATGCCATGCAATCGCATGGTTTTCATACGAGAAAGATATGCTTCGTTTTCGGTGGTAATCATTCCACCCTCACCCGTTGCAATGGTTTTAGTGACATAAAAACTATAAACGGTAATATCAGATAATGACCCAATGACTTTACCTTTATAGGTAGTAGGAAGAGCATGCGCAGCATCTTCAACGACCTTAACATTGAACTCTTTGGCTAAAGCCAAAATAGCATCCATATCACAGGCCTGTCCTGCAAAATGTACTGGCATTATAGCTTTGACATTATCGTGACTTTCTAAAGCTTTGCGTAAAAGCTCAGGATTCATATTAAATGTTTTTGGGTCAATATCTACCAGAACGGGATCAGCACCTAAATAACGAATTACCTCTGCTGTTGCGGTGAAGGTATAGGTAGTTGTAATTACTACATCACCTGGACCAACACCGACTGCTTCCAAAGCTAAATGAAGTCCAGAGGTAGCAGAATTAACGGCTAACGCATGTTTAGCGTTTACGAATTCAGCAAAGTCCTTTTCAAATTTGACTGTTTTAGGCCCAGTTGTTAACCACCCAGATCGTAATGTATCAACAACTTCATTTATTTCATCCTCACCAATTAAGGGTAAGGCGAAAGGTAAAAAATCATTCAAAATCATTCATCCTTGAAATTTTATTTTTGAAAAAATAAATCTTTGAATAAGAGACTTATCTAATTATAGAAATTCCCAAACATCTTCGAAAGACTCTAAGGAACCTTCAGGCAATTCATCTTTTTCTAAGGTTTCATATTTACAATACGCAAAATTACCTACCGTATCATCAATCGCTGTGATTCTAACATGTTGCTGGCGTGATCCTAATGTAATAACAAGCTCATCTTCAGCCTGAAAGATAAAACCTGGGAAAATAAGATTTGCTTCATCTCTTGCACCATCAATCGTTGGAAGTAACACCCCTTCTAAAGGAAGTTTTTGTGAGATTTCACGATTTGAAATTTCATCAACCTGAACCACCATTCCATGAAGCGAGAGGATTTCAAGCCCCATTTTAAGACCTATATTTTTAAATGCATCCATCCAGCGAGTTACGGCAATTTGCCATAAACCTGCTGTGTCGTTTGGGTCTTTGATTGCAACAAGCTCACCCACTCGTCGCAGTACTCGCCTCGTTTTTAACCTGTTTTAATCCATAACCTCCTGAGCTACTATTTTCAATCTGCCAGCTATGGATTTGCACTTCACGATCTTCGGCTAATGCTTCAACATCAATATCAGACCAGGGACTTGAGATATTGTCTTCAGCAGCAAGTGCTTCATAGATATTATCATCTTCAACATCTTCATTGATCTGATCCATAAAAGATTCTGGTTCGTTGTCACGAATCATCGTAATTACATCTTGCATTCTAATCGCCAAGGATGCTTTTTCATCGCGTGGGAAGCGCTTATAACGACGATTACGGATAGTCGTCAACACATAAACAAGACGTTTTGCCAAACTGTGAGTTAGCATGGGTAATTTATCGTGAGTACCCAAATCGCTGTTCTTCACTCAAACTAACAAACTGGTCTATTAGTTTAATTACTTTTGATAAATCAAAAATTCTACTTGTAGGAGAATTAAGCAAATCACTCACTGGCATCAGGCTTGCAGGCTCGTCACTGTTCATTAATGCGATATGAGCAAACTTACTTTTGACTTTTTCTGGATTAGAAATAATGGATACATCATTGAGTGTCTTGACAAAAAACTCTCGTACTTTTAATACTTCACCATGACGCAAAGTATTTGGAGCAGCCAAGGCAACAAGATTGATTAATTTGTATTGCTCTTCAATGCTGTAATTTTCACCGTTTACATCATCTTTAT
The DNA here is from genome assembly GCA_963807855.1 of uncultured Gammaproteobacteria bacterium. Taxonomy (GTDB): domain Bacteria; phylum Pseudomonadota; class Gammaproteobacteria; order Thiotrichales; family Thiotrichaceae; genus Cocleimonas. Next base: position 37,409 of record CAWEEB010000029.1, read on the forward strand.
GAGGTATTTCTTTCGTTTCAATTTTATTTTCACAGGCGAGTAGATATAAATGGTGGATATCGTGCCAAATCGTTTTTTGATTTTTAGCATAAACCGCGTAATCATTTATAATTACCGCGCTCATGTACTGAATCGCTCTGCCGATAGAAACTAATAGTTTCTTTTTAGAGACCGAATTCTTAGTCAACATATCAAGTGCAGCTAATTGATATGAGCCCGCAAGTTCCATCAACAGTGATCTTTTAAGGTCAAATACTTTTTGACTTCGTTCTGGCAATGGGAATGAACGACTCTGAAAATGCCTATCTAAATTTTCAAGCGCCATTTTTACATAAGGTAACAAAATTTCTGTCACATCAATTCTAACTTGAGGTGTGACCGGCTCTTGATTAAGCTTGGTGATAGCCGCAAACAAACGTCGCGTTGTCTCGCCCATATCCATCATCGGTAACTCACTTACCCAGGAACGAACCTTTGATACCGAACGAATATCGATGGTATCGATCAACTTAGGCTCTGGTTGAGCAGATGTCGAATTTTTCGTTGTTTCGTTACTATTATTTTTTTTCTTGAACAAAGAGATACTCATGAGACGACCTTAATTATTGTTAGTTATTTCTTTTTAGTGGCATTAAAAACATTATTATTTTTAGTTATTCCTCCTTATATTAACATTATTTAGTATTTTTTTCGATAGGTAGCTTAGACCGTTTGCCGGAAATATCTTCAACCAATCTTGGTACTAAATAACCTGATAATCCTTATTTTATTTAATGACGTTTTATTCAGTGACCGAACAATAACAACAAGCAGATCGATTTTACCAAAGACTATGTGTTAATTTCGCGTTATTATGAGCGGCTTATTATTCTTCAAATTTTAAGGAGTGCCATCGATGGCAAGTGTTAGCACAAGTGATTTTAAAAGTGGTCTGAAATTCATCTTAGATGGAGACCCTTATACCATCGTTGAGAATGAGTTTGTTAAGCCTGGAAAAGGCCAGGCATTTAGTCGCGTAAAAATTCGTAACCTTAAAACCGGTAGAGTCGTTGATAAAACCTTCAAATCAGGTGAAAAAGTAGAAGCAGCCGATGTCATGGAAGTGGATATGGAGTATCTCTACGAAGATGGAGAATTCTGGCACTTTATGGAACCAACCAGTTTCGAACAGCATGCAGCAGAAGAAGCAGCCGTCGTTGATGTTAAGCATTGGTTAAAACCACAAGAGAAATACATCGTCACACTTTGGAATGGCTCACCACTGAGTGCGACCCCACCTAACTTTATCGAGTTACAAATCACAGAATGTGATCCAGGTGTCGCTGGCAACACGGCACAAGGTGCGACAAAACCAGCAACCGTGGAAACAGGTGCGCAAATAAAAGTCCCATTATTCGTTGAAGAAGGAGAAATGGTTAAAATTGATACCAGAACAGGTGAATACTTATCTAGAGCTAAAGATAGTTAATTTAACAGTCACCCCCCTACTTTTAGGCACTTTTTCTGAAAGTAATTCATAAGGATAAGAAGGCTATTGAAGTTAACCATGAACTGGTCACCTAATACCACACAACAAATCAGACAGTCTCGCGCCCAAATGTTACATGACATTCGGGCGTTTTTTTTGCAACAGCAGGTTTTAGAGGTAGAAACACCCGCATTATCTCAATTTGGAAATACCAATCCTTTTATAGAATCGATTAAATGTTTTAGAAGTGAAACGGAGATTGGTTATCTACACACTTCCCCGGAATATCCGATGAAACGGCTTCTAGCTGCCGGTAGTGGTGATATCTACCAAATTTCTAAAGTTTGGAGATCAGGAGAATCCGGTAAAAACCACAATCCAGAATTCACTTTACTCGAATGGTATCGGGTAGGATTTAACTACCAACAACTGATGCAGGAAGTTAAAAAACTACTCAATTGCTTACTGCCCACGCTAAATAAAAGACCTCGTCTGGTAACTTATGAGAAGTTATTTCTTGAAAAATTCAATATCAATCCCCATATCGCTACGAATAAAGAATTAAATGATTGTTTAAAAAACCATATCAGCGATTTGAACACTGATGATATGGATAATCAGTCAATGCTCGATGCTTTATTAAGCTTTTGTATCGAACCTGAATTTGACACTGACCGTTTAACCTTTGTTTATGACTATCCCGTTTCACAGTCTGCTTTGGCCAAAATCAGGCAAACTGAGAAATATCAAGTAGCAGAACGGTTTGAAGTGTATTTAGGCCAATCAGAGTTGGGAAATGGCTATCAAGAAGAAATAGATAGCAAACGTAATAAACAGATCCTAAGTGATGAAAATAATGCACGGCAAGATTTTGGTTTAGAGATCGTAAACAAGGATTATCTATTTTTAGAGGCTGCTGAATATGGAATACCAGCATCGGCTGGCGTTGCTATCGGATTAGATCGGGTTTTGATGTGTATAACAGGTGAAAAATCCATACAGAAAGTTATTAACTTTCCATGGGATAAGGCATAATACACCGCTATTTTATGTTCTGTTTAGTGTTCCAATTAAAAACACCAAATTAAGAACGCTTGTTTCTCATTTAGAAGAAACGATTAGGTTTAAGAATTTTATTTTTGGAGATTACAATGGATTTTTTCATTTCAAACGCAATGGCAGCTGGTGAATCACCGGCTGGTGGTGGTTTACAACTTGTATTCATGGTTGCCTTGTTCTTCGGCATCATGTATTTCATGATCATTCGTCCACAAGCCAAAAAGGCGAAGGAACACACTGCTTTACTGGATGCACTGAGCAAAGGCGATGAAGTTGTCACCAGCGGTGGAATTATCGGAAAAATATCAAAACTAGGCGACAGTTTTGTTGAGCTTAAGGTTTCCGATACAGGATCTATTACTGTACAGCGCCATGCAATTTCAGCCGTACTTCCGAAAGGCACTCTAAAAGGCGCTTAAAACCAATATTTAACGGATAACAACCCCATGTCTTAATTCTAAGCATGGGGTTATTTACTTATAACGTTACATACACACCGGGTTAATAATAATGAACCGCTATCCACTGTGGAAATACATCACAATAATCGTCGTAATGCTGGCAGGCTTTATACTCGCATTACCCAATATATATCCCTCGCAACCTGCTGTTCAGGTTACTTCAAGCTCTCCAGACTTTCCCTCTTGATGCCTCTGTTTTACTAGAAAATAAAGGACGCGTTAACCGAAAAAGGTATCGCAGTCGAAGATACACAATCACTAGATAGCAGTAAGGCTTTAATTCGTTTTGATACGCCAGACACACAACTTGCTGCAGCTGATGCAATCAAAACCAGCCTAGGTAGCAAATTTAATACGGCATTAAATCTAGCTCCTGCTACACCAAGTTGGTTACGTCGTCTCAAACCAATGAATTTAGGTCTGGACTTACGTGGTGGCGTACATTTCCTTATGGAAGTCGATATGAATTCGGCCATTGAAAAGTCACTTACACGCCATAGTGAAGAGTTCAGAACTTTTTTGCGTGAAAAAAAGATCAGCTATCTTGGGGTAAAACGAGTTGCCGATGACTTAATCATCCAATTCAAAACAGCTGAACTTAGAGATCAGGCAAGACAGGAAATCAAAGGCGAATATCGTAATGAAATCGACTTTGAAGATGAAGAAACCGCTAAAGGCGCAGCATTAAAAGCGACACTCACACAAAACAACATCAATAACACCAAACGCTTTGCGCTACAGCAAAACATTACTACACTACGCAAGCGAGTGAATGAATTGGGTGTTAGTGAGCCCATCATTCAGCAACAAGGGCTTGAAAGAATCGTAGTGCAATTGCCTGGTGTTCAAGACCCTTCTGTAGCCAAGGAAATTCTTGGTACCACGGCGACGCTTGAGTTTCGTTTAGTCGATGAAGGAAATGACCCTTACTCTGCTCAATCAAGTGGTCGAATTCCAGCAGGTGATAAATTATTTGTTGAAAGAAATGGAAATCCAATCCTGTTAAAAAGCAGAGTAATGCTTACAGGCGATTACATTACTGATGCTTCTTCTGGCTTCGACCAACGTGATCAACGTCCTTCTGTTACCATTGTACTGGATGGCAAAGGAGCAAAGTTATTTGCTAAAGCGACTGGTGCAAATGTTCAAAAGCTTATGGGTGTGGTTTTTATCGAACATAAAACAGTGGTGACCAAACAGGACGATGGTAGTTTCGCCAAGAATACCAAAGTTTCCAAAGAAGTCATCAATGTCGCTCGAATTCAGGAAAAACTGAGTAAACGCTTCCAGATTACCGGACTAGATTCGCCACAAGAAGCGTATAACCTTGCCTTATTACTTCGTGCTGGCGCACTTGCTGCACCGGTTTATATTGTAGAAGAACGCACCATTGGCCCAAGTTTGGGAGCTGACAATATTTCAGCGGGCTTCAAATCGGTAGTGATTGGTTTTGTTCTCGTTTTGATTTTTATGGCTTTCTATTACAGAGTATTTGGACTAGTCGCCAATATGGCTTTAACACTCAATCTGGTATTGATTGTTGCAGCGCTATCCATGCTACAGGCAACGCTAACCCTGCCTGGTATTGCGGGTATCGTACTTACCGTTGGAATGGCGGTTGATGCGAATGTGCTTATTTATGAACGGATAAAAGAAGAACTTAGAAATGGTTTAACACCGCAAGCTGCGATTCAATCTGGTTACGAAAAAGCATTTTCAACCATCGCTGATGCAAATATCACCACATTGATTGCCGCAATCGTACTCTACGGAATGGGAACAGGTCCAATCAAAGGCTTCGCAATAACACTGGCAATTGGAATTGTCTCGTCTATGTTCACTGCAATTATGGGCACTCGTGCAGTTATTAACTTAATCTACGGCGGTCAAAAACGCCTTCAGAAGCTGCATATTTAGGAGCTATCTAAAATGAATACAAAAACTAAAAAAATGATCAACTTCACTGGTATGCGAAAGCCAGCCTTGATTTTATCTGCAATATTAATGATTGCTTCTATCGGTTCATTAATTGTTAATGGCTTGAACATGGGTGTTGATTTCACAGGTGGAACGGTGATTGAAGTTGGCTATCAAGAAGCAACCGATGTCGACAAAATTCGAGAAGCACTAACCGTTGCTAATTTCGATGCGCAAGTGCAACATTTTGGCACAGCTAAAGATGTGCTGATTCGTATTGCACCTCATGAAGGTGAAGATAGAGCGAAAATTGGTGATACTGTTTTTGCAATTCTAAAAAGCACAAATCCAGATGTAGAATTGCGCCGGGTAGAATTTGTCGGGCCACAGATTGGTGACGAACTGCGCGACGACGGTGGTACCGCTATGCTTCTGGCTTTAGCTGGTATCTTGATTTACGTTACCTTACGTTTTGAGTTTCGCTTTTCAGTCGGAGCAATCATAGCGCTGATACATGACGTTGTTATCACGGTAGGTGTGTTTTCGATCACACGTATTGAGTTTGACTTAACCATACTCGCTGCGATTCTGGCTATCATTGGTTACTCCCTCAACGATACCATTGTGGTATTTGACCGGGTACGTGAAAACTTTCTCAAATTACGGAAAGCCACAGCCGAAGAGTCGATCAATATTTCTATTAACCAGACTCTTTCTCGTACAATTGTTACGTCATTAACAACTTTGCTGGTACTTTCTGCATTATTTTACTTTGGCGGTAAAATTATTCATGGTTTTTCATTCGCAATGATTATTGGTGTGATTGTAGGTACTTACTCATCCATATTTGTGGCAAGTAGCTCATTATTGATGATGGGAATTACCCGTGAGGCCATGTTACCTCCTGAAAAAGAAGCTGATGATCAGGAAGAATTACCAGATCTTCCTTAAGCTTGATTTTCCAGTTGAATAAACACAAAAAAGGCAGGTGAATTTCCCCTGCCTTTTTTGTGTCGCTTAAATACTGATTGAATACAGAATTAATACAAAATAAGGTCACCCCCCTACTTTTATGGTGTTTTTTTATACCTAAGCTATATTAATCAATTTATACAAAAGCCATTTCATAAGCTATAAATACATATATGTTTGCTGCCTTACCCTATAAATTTAAGATCGCGTTACTGACGCTTATTCCTCTGATTATTGCTATTTCAGGGATAGCAGCTGCCACAGTTCACCAAACAAAATTACTCGCCAGCACCCAGGCCGAAACCTTTGAACAAGAGTTGCTGAATACCAAAAAAAGCGAACTTAAAAACTATATGGAACTCGCCTACACTGCCATTATCAATGTTTACGAAAACCCCAATGTCGCCAAAAAACATGCTCAACAAGAAGTCTACGACATCTTAAAAAGCATGGAATTTGGAGAAGATGGCTACTTCTTTGTTTACGATTATAACGGCGTCAACATTGCTCACTCTCGAAAGCCTGAATTAGAAGGGACAAATCTATTCGAATTCAAAGACGCCAATGGCAAACTATTGATTCAGGAATTGATTGAAAAAGCCAAGCAAGGTGGCGGTTACACACATTATCTCTGGGATAAACCTTCAGGTGGAAAATCGGTCGAAAAACTGGGGTATTCCATCGGTCTAGATAAATGGCAATGGATGGTGGGCACTGGGCTTTATATTGATGATATCGAAAAAGGTGTTCTTGGTATTAAAGATAAAGCACAAACTACCAATTCTAAAACGCTATTACTGACGTCTATTATAGCGATAGTGGCTACCCTGCTTACCTCATTGATTGGATTTTTAATCAATCTCTCAGAAGGTAAACTTGCTACCCAAAAAATGCGTGATTTAACAAATAAAACCGTTAATTTTCAGGAAGATGAAAGAAAACGTGTCTCACGCGAATTACATGATGGCATCAATCAATTACTGGTGTCTGTAAGATACAAACTAGACACAGCTAAAAACAAATTACTCAAACAGAATAGTGAAACGGCAAGCACCGCCGCTATTATCGACGAAGCAGATGAAATACTGAATTCCGGAATTCAGGAAGTGCGACGAATTTCACGCGATCTACGCCCCAGCCTATTAGACGATTTAGGTTTGAATGCAGCAATCAAGAGTTTAATCTCAGATTTTATAGAACGTACCAATATCAAAGTCGACTATAACAACAACACCGCTGAAGAGAGATTACCCCAGGAAATAGAAACAGCTTTTTATAGAATTATTCAAGAAGCCCTAACAAATATAGAGAAACATGCGCTCTCGGCTAAACATGTTATTCTCAATATCGATAAGAAAAGAAGTTCGATCAATATGAGCATCAGTAATGATGGTATCGGCTTTAACAAACAAACTCTGGAACAAACAAACCCGGAACGAGGCCTTGGTTTACGTAATATGGTGGATCGAACCGAGCTACTTGAAGGCTTTATAACAGTCAATTCGTCCATTGATAAAGGCACCACAGTTATCGTACACATTCCATTATGAACTCTACACTCAACAGCATCAGTAATAGCACCAGAAATAACACTAACGAAACTCAAGATGGTTCAATAACTCAAATTAGTGTGGTGCTCGCTGACGATCACCCTCTGGTTCAAGATGGCATTAAAACCCGTTTTGAAGATATCGAAGATATTAAGGTTATTGGTGTAGCCGCTACGGGGCAAGAATTACTCGATATAGCTTCTCAACTTAAGCCTGATGTCATCATCACAGATATCAGCATGCCTAATATCAATGGCCTGGAAGCTACCCGTCTATTATCTCAGGTTCATCCTGATATCAAAGTATTAATTCTAACCATGCATGACAATAAAGAATACATACAAAATGCCATCGACTCTGGCGCGAAGGGTTATATTCTAAAAGATCAACCCGCAGTTGAAATGATTGAAGCAGTTAGAACAATACATCAGGGTGGAACGCATTTCTGTTCAAGTGCAGCAAACGTTTTGGAAAATAAAGGCAAAGACTCAAACAATCTCACCAAACGAGAACAGGCAATTTTGATAGAACTGTTAAACGGACTCAATAATAAACATATCGCCGAAAAACTCTCTATTAGCTTACGCACAGTCGAATGTCATCGTGGCAATATCTACCGAAAACTGGATACACACTCAATGGCAGGATTAATTCGCTACGCCAAAAAACACGGTTATATTTAATTACCCTAGGTTTGCTAAAAGTATATTGATCACCCCCCTACTTTTGAGTGACTTTTCATTTTGTTGTTTAAAATGACCAAAAGAACTTATGCTTTGCGATATATTTTTTATTATTCTTCTTTGAAAACCACGCTTTGCAGGCCGTTGTCGCTGTGCTCTGACATTGTCTCGGTTGTGCCTCAGCTAGGCACTTTTTTCAAAGATTCTAATCAGATCACACAAAACCGCAAAGAAAAAAACCAGTATAAATATAGTTTTACGTAATTTTACCGATGCAGGCATTGAAATCTTAAGCTACTCTTCTCTATGTGATTTATCACACTAAGCAGGCTCGCTTAAAATAATGACCAAGAATATTATTCAGCAAGTCTCTATATAAAAGATCTAACCCATAACAGAGGATATTTTAAATGGATAGACGTAAAGTACTTAAAGGTGCAGTTGTCGGAGCAGCAACTGCTGCAGCCGCGACAGTCGCTGCACCTGTAATGGCCGCCAGCCATAGCAAAAAAATGAAAATCAATATGGTTTCAACCTGGCCTCGTGACTTTCCTGGTTTAGGAACAGGCGCACAACGTTTCGCAGAAAGACTTACCAAAATTAGTGGCGGTAGCATGGAAGTTAAATACTATGCTGCTGGAGAGCGCGTTAAAGCGTTTGACTCGTTTGATGAAGTGGCATCTGGCAATTCACAGATTTATCACGGTGCTGAATACTACTGGAAAGGAAAACACCCAGGTTTTGCATACTTCACTTCTGTTCCATTCGGATTAACATACACCGAAATGAATGCCTGGATTCGCTTTGGTGGCGGACAAGAGTTATGGGACAAACTTGCAGGTAACTACGGTCTTAAAAGCCTTATGTGTGGAAACACAGGTGTTCAGATGGGTGGTTGGTTCCGTAAGGAAATGAATTCTGCTGAAGACTTCAAAGGCCTTAAAATGCGTATGCCTGGTCTTGGTGGTGACGTACTATCTAAGTTAGGTGCTTCTCCAGTAACTCTACCTGGTGGACAGATCTATGAGAACTTAACCTCAGGATCTATCGACGCAACAGAGTGGGTTGGTCCATGGAATGATAAGATCATGAAGTTCTACGAAGCTGCTAAATACTACTACTACCCAGGCATGCACGAGCCGGGCGCTATGCTTTGCGTCGGTATGAACAAGAAATGGTGGGATGGTTTAACGGAAGCTCAGCAAGGCATGGTTGAAGCTGCGGCATCTGCGGAAAATGACGTAATGATGGCTGAATACAATGCTAAGAACGGTGAAGCACTGGCATCTCTGATTAAAGAGCATGGTGTTAAACTTCGTGCATTTAGTGATGACATCTATGACAGTTTTGGTGAGGCGGCTGATAAAGTGTTTGAAGATGTTAAAAAACACAGCCCATTAGCAAAAGAGATTCATGATAGCTTCGAAGCAGCACGTACCAATGTTGGTGCATGGGCTAAAATCTCTGACCAGGCTTATGTTCAACAACGTAACAGAGTATTGGGTCTCTAGTACTCATACACTCAAAATGAAACGGGACCTTATGGTTCCGTTTCATCTTTTACATAAATCATAATTTAATTTTCTTAAGCTTCTATACTTAGCAAGACACAAGCACACTTAACAAGATATTTATTCCTGTTAATGAGTAGTGGCTTAAGTAAATTAATTTAAACGCAAAGGAAAGGATTCAAATGGTTTCAGCCTCTGGTTTATCCGAACAAGAGACATCAAAGACTACGTCAAAATTTATCTTCACGAAATATGATAAGAATTTTTGCGCGAGTTTTAGTTGCGACAGTACTGCTTTACCTGGGAAGCCGTTTCCTTATTTATTGGCACGACTGGCCGCCTTTAATAACTACCGTTCAATCATTTATGGGAGGTGAGGAACTTGAATCTTCAAAGCTCTATAAAGGCATTGCCTTAATAATGATTTATGTTTCCACTTTGGTGTTAATAGCCTTGTCAATAAAGCGGACACCAGAACACTCTCTTTCTAAAGATGCTGAGCGCTATAAAGAATTGTCTTATTTTATTGTTAGAGCGGCATTCTGGTCAGTATTCTTTATTGGTATTGCGGATGCGGTAATTTCATTTTTACGTGTTGAAGAAATTCTCATTCCTATTGTTGGTGCGGAAATAGCACAAATACTCGATCAATCAACGCAACGCGGGCTTTATGTTCACTACCCATTGTTGGTTCTGTCTATTGTGATTGCATGGTTCAACAAATCCCTAGGCTTTTACTGGCTAGCCTTTTTGGTTGTTTTAGCTGAATTCACCATCGTAATTACACGTTTTGTTTTCTCTTTTATGAACAAGCCTTTATGGGGGATTTAGTGAGATTCTGGTATGCAGCATTCTTCCTTTTTGCCAGTGCTTACACTCTGGTTGAAGGTGGTCATGTTCGTGTCGATGTACTTTATGCTCGCGTAACAAATAGAAAGAAGGCCTGGGTAAATGCCCTGGGGTCGCTAGTCCTCGGATTACCTGTGTGTTGGACAATATTACACTACGGTCTGGGTAGCCGTCAGAGTAGTTTAATCGCCCCTATCCTAAGTTTTGAGACCTCTCCCAGTGGCTATGGCATGTATGTTAAGTATTTAATGGCGGCATTTTTAGTTGTATTTGCTGTTTCTATGGCACTTATTTTTGTCAGTTACTTTCTGAAGAATTGTGCTTTCTTTGTAGAGAAACAGACGCAGAGTTACCTAGTGGAGGAGAGCACTAATGGAATTACTCTTTTTAGGTTTATTATTCTTTTTGATGATCTGGGCATTATCATCAGGCTTTCCTGTGGCTTTTGCACTACCAGGATCTGCCATAATCTCGGTTGGTTTGGCTGCACTTACTGGTTATCTTTTTACGGGTGACCCAAGTTCCTATTTTGCAGAAGGTGGGCCCTCTCAATGGCTAAGCGCGGGGGTAACTAATTTTGAAGCCTCTACTGGATTGTGGGACGCGATACACTGATTGCTATTCCATTATTCATTTTCATGGGAATCATGTTACAACGCTCTAAAATTGCTGAAGATTTACTCGTGGCAATGGCGCAGCTGTTCGGTCCTCTTCCTGGTGGTCTTGGGATATCTGTTGTTTTTGTGGGTGCCTTATTAGCTGCAACAACAGGAATTGTTGGCGCTACAGTTATCGCAATGGGTTTGATTTCCTTACCCGCGATGTTACGTAATAATTATTCGAAATCCTTGGCCACGGGAACCATATGTGCGTCTGGAACTCTGGGACAAATAATTCCACCTTCCATCGTATTGATCATACTCGCTGATCAGCTATCAAATGCAGCAGACCAAGCTAGCACCATGAGAAAGACACTGTATAAAGAGGCAACAGGGGATTTTAATATGCCCTCGCAGTTAGATGTGGTCTCTGCCAGTGCTGGTGATATGTTTATGGGGGCATTGATCCCAGGAATGATTCTAGTTGGTTTGTATATGCTCTATATCCTTGTTTACGCATGGATTAAACCTGAAGCAGCCCCACCTGTGCCATACGATGGTGAATATGACAAAAGTTTTATAATCAATATCCTGCTGGCTCTAGTGCCACCGTTCACTTTAATTTTCATCGTTTTAGGGTCAATCATTCTCGGAGTGGCCACGGTAAATCAGGCTGGTGCGATCGGTGCGATCGGCGCCATGGTGATGGCAGGTTACAGGTTACATACCGGCAGAAAATCTACTATGTATATCCCCGCATTTATGGCTTTTTTGCTATTTTTGCTATTGGCTTTCTGGCCAACACCTATGACCTAAATGTTAGAAGTATTAACAGTCCAGAACAGTTTTTTGGCATTAAGCTCGCTATTGGGGCAGTTGCTATACTAGTAATAGCTATCGGCTGGAGCGCATGGAGAGCGTTTAGCATTAATGACACACTGAAAAGTGTCATGATAGATACCGCGAAAATGACGTCAATGGTATTTGTTATTCTGATTGGTGCAGCAATGCTTACATCAGCTTTCCGTGGCTTTGGTGGAGAAGAATTAGTTAAACATTTCCTGACTACATTACCTGGTGGTTTCTGGACTCAGTTTATCGTTGTGATGTTGGTAATCTTTTTATTAGGTTTCTTTCTCGACTTTATCGAAATTGCTGTTGTAGTTGTTCCAATAGTAGCCCCTATATTGCTCGCTAACCCAGAAGCTAACATAACCGCAGTTTGGCTAGGTGTGATGATAGGTTTAAATATCCAAACCTCATTCTTAACACCCCCCTTCGGCTTTGCCCTATTTTACTTACGCGGTGTAGCCGATAAAATCGTAAAAACAACGGATATTTATAAGGGTGCATCTGCCTTTATTGCTTTGCAATTACTGGGGTTAGTTATCGTTGGTTTATACCCAAGTTTAGTAAATTATCTACCAAACCGTACTCATTTACTGTCAGAAACAGCTCACCACCGATGAATCCCAAACTTCAGCATTGCCTTGAGGATTACGTACTTGAACAGTATGCCAATGATGGTAAGCAAATCGAAGTAAGCATCAAAAAAGCCCAATCATTTGATGTAAGTTATCTTCCGAAAAAGCTGAATACTCAATTTCTAGAGAGCACTGAAAAAGCCCTTAAAGGCTTAC
>CAWEEB010000030.1:0-19570 GCA_963807855.1 uncultured Gammaproteobacteria bacterium
CTTGTGACAAGTAAAAGATACAAAACAGATTTGAGAATAAAAGCCAGTGCTTTGCCTAATTGATTGTTAGTGGGGAATGAATAATGACTCATTAACAAATATTGAAATCCAGTCGCAAGATCGGATGTTCAATAAACCAGTTTCTTGGTGACAATAGAGACATGGAACCACCTGAATCCATCTCGAACTCAGAAGTGAAACGTGTCATCGCCGATGATAGTGTGGGGCTTCCCCATGTGAAAGTAGGTCATCACCAAGTTAATATCCTAAAAGCCCGTAAAGCTAGTGCTCTACGGGTTTTTTTTGCCTGTGATTTATACAGAAACTAAGAATAGTATCAGTAGTCAGTAAAGACCCACAAAAAAGACCTATAAGTACGGGGGTGACTTAAGAGGTAAAGATAACTGTAATAAATTGTAAGCAATATTATATAAATACCGCTTACTAATTTTTGCATAAAACTGACTAGTTTAATTGTTTTTGTAAGCTACTAACACGCTGTGTTAATGAGTTGTATCTTTTTAACTGTGTATCAGACAACACTTTTTTATTGTCTCTGAGTGTCAGCAAATAAGCCCCTGCAGTATCTAAATTTTGTTTGGCGTATTGTTTAGAATTTGGTCCTGAATTTCTAGAAAGCACTCTTTCAGCATCTAGTAAAAGATCTTCAACAGTATTCAGCCTGTTTGTTTGAACCGGTGCATTACTACATCCAACAAGTAGTGTTGTTGTTAAAACTGTTGTAAAGAGTATTTTTGAAACGTTGATCACTTGTTTCCTCCAATAATTTAATTAGTGGATAAGGATAATCCATGAGATGAATTTATGGAAGATGTAAGCATTTAAAATAGAACAGGTATTTATGATTAAATAATCTAAGAGTTTAAATCAACAAAAAAACAGCTTAAAGTAGGGGGGCTGACTTAACTATTAGAAAGGCTCTCACCTAATTTAAGTGTTTGATCTATGGATAATGAATCACTAAATTTAGGTGCATTATTTTGAAATACCAGGATCACTGTAGAGCCCATATTAAATCGCCCCATTTCTTTGCCTTTTTCTAGTTGTATATCCTTGGATTTATAAGATTTGCCAGTGACAGTTTCGCCTTTTGGGGGAGTGATCAGTCCGTGCCAAACAGTTTCTATAGCAGCAACATTTATCGCCCCCACTAAAACCATTGCCATTGAGCCGTACTCAGTGTCGAAACTAGCAACTACGCGTTCATTTCTAGCGAAAATACCTTTGACGGTTTTAACGGTATGCTTGGCAACACTAAATAGGCGTCCAGGGATATGGACTTGTTCTTTCAACGTACCAGTGCAAGGCATGTGGATGCGATGATAATCACGTGGTGATAAATAGATTGTTATAAATTGTCCATTCTCATAGAGTTTAGCTCTATCTTGATTGCCACCGAGTAACTGTTCAAGACTATAAGTTATGCCTTTGGCTTGGAGTAATTGCCCATTGTTTATATCACCAAACTCGCTAATAGTGCCATCTACTGGGCTCACTATTTGCGAATCTGAAATAGGTCTCAAACCTTCCTTTAGTTCACGCGTAAAAAATTCATTAAAGGTAGTGTAACTGCTTGGATCAGGGTTCTTTGCTTCATCTAAATTAACATCAAATGCATTGCTGAATAATTTAATAGCTCTCGGAACTAACGGAGATTTAACTCGGGTCAATTTGAATATAGATCGTGAAATTAAGTGGTGCGGTAAAGCATACAGCGCACCTGATTTAAGATAATCAGTTAGAGAAGCATTCATTTAAGTGTGATCGTTTAATTAGTTAATGAAATAAAGAATAAAAATAGGATAATACGACATTCGTTAATTGGAAACTATAGTGATGACAAAACAGACTGCAGATTATGCAAGTGCTATTAAAGAACTTTCAACCATGACCGATTTTATGCGTTGGGGAGCAAGTCGTTTTGTGGATGCTGAATTAAGCTATTCGCATGGGATGTCTTCACCGTTGGATGAATCTGTTTATCTAGTTTTGAGAGCATTAAACCTCCCGGTTGATACTCCAGAAATTTATTGGAAATCAAATCTCACCAATAGTGAAAAAGAATCGATCGTTACACTTTTAAAACGCAGAATTGAAGAGCGAGTGCCAGCTGCTTATATTACACAAGAAGGATGGTTTGCTGGTTTACAATTCTTTGTTGACGAGCGAGTTTTAGTGCCACGTTCTCCGATAGCTGAATTGGTTGAAAATCAATTTCAACCCTGGGTGATGCCGGATGAAGTCGAGAATATACTGGATCTGTGTACTGGTAGTGGTTGTATTGGAATAGCTTGTGCCTATGCATTTCCTTTTGCCGAGGTTGATTTGGCTGATGTTTCAGAAGATGCTCTGGATGTTGCCACAATTAATATAGCTAAACATGATGCCGTTGAGCAGGTAAGTGTCATCCTATCAGATTTATTTTCTAATATTGGAGATAGGACCTACGATATTATTGTTACCAACCCTCCGTATGTTGATAAAGACGATATTGATGGAATGTCAGATGAGTTTCATCATGAACCAGAACTAGGTTTAAGTTCGGGCAATGATGGCTTGGATTGTACGCGCCAAATACTCGCCCAAGCAGCTAAATACTTAAATGACGAAGGTGTTCTGGTCGTAGAAGTAGGAAATAGCCAGCATGCATTGGTGCAGGAATATCCTCAGGTGCCTTTCCAATGGATTGAATTTGAAAGAGGGGGAGATGGTGTGTTTATGTTGACGAAACAACAACTGCAGGAATATTTTGCAGAGAGTGAATAACCAGCTGTCACTATCTTGTAATATTATCTGAACTTTCTTATGGTAATAGATTCTTATATTTAGTGTGATATAATGATCTGTTAAGCAATCAGTAACGTTTTTAACGTTATGATGACTTTTCAATAGAATAAACAACCGGTCTCAGAGGACATTGTGCTAGCTCAAAGAACATTAAAAGGCATTGTTAACACAGTGGGTATAGGACTGCATTCTGGCAAAAGAGTGAATTTAACTTTACGCCCGGCAGCAGCGAACACAGGTATTGTATTTACGCGCGTAGATCTTGATCCTGTTGTAGAAATCCTTGCTACTCCTGAAAGTGTCGGAGAAACTGTTTTAAGTACAACCTTAGTTAAAGATGGTGTCAAAGTTTCAACCATAGAACATTTGATGTCTGCGTTTGCAGGGTTAGGCATTGATAATGTTTACGTTGATCTAGATGCGGCAGAAGTTCCTATTATGGACGGAAGTGCTGCGCCTTTTATTTTTCTGATTCAGTCAGCGGGCATCGAGACACTTAGCAGACCCAAGAAGCTCGTTAGAATTACAAAGCCTATCCGTTTTGAAAATAGCTCTGGCTGGGCGGAATTAACTCCCTTTGACGGTTTCAAAGTTTCTTTTGAGATAGATTTTGATCATCCCGCAGTAAAAGATACCAAGCAAACACTTGAGCATGACCTTTCTATAGAGTCCTACAATAGTGAGATCAGTCGTGCCAGAACCTTTGGTTTTATGCGTGATGTAGAGATGCTCCGCTCCAAGAATCTTGGTTTGGGCGGAAACTTCGGTAATGCAGTCGTGTTAGATGAATATCGAGTGCTGAATAAAGACGGACTTCGTTACAATGATGAGTTTGTTAAGCATAAAATGCTTGATGCTATTGGCGATTTGTATACTTTAGGTTATGGCATCATCGGTGCGTATCATGGCCATAAATCAGGGCATGCAATTAATAATTTATTACTTCTGGAATTACTAAAAAATAAAGACTGTTGGGAAGTGGTAACGTTGACTTCTGATGAAAAACCTCCGCAATTATACGTTGGTGATAACTGTCTGCTTGCCTAGTTTGTTTCTTGATTGATCTTAATTCTACTATCTAGTAAGAAATACACCGCCCTACTTTGAATGGTATTTATGCGGCTACGCCTTCCCTGCGGGTCAGCATTAAAACGACAATGCTGTTGTTTCGCTGAAGCTTGTATGGTTTTTGTTTTTTAAAAAGTAAATAGAATCTATGCAGAGCTGGGCTTTTTTTCACTAAACTCTACTATTTAGTTTAATTCTTATTTTCTGTCAATTTTAGTAAAGACTTCTTTAGTTCCTCATCATCAATTTCTTCAGCAATATTGACAAGAATCTCACTGGCTTTTTCGCCTATTTCAAAGAGTTTATTAACGGGTTTTTCAGGTACAACAGAAGGAGGAATAATCTTTACTTTTGTTTTCTTTAGCTGCAACAAAAAGTGTTTGTTAATTTCTGCACATATGACATTCATCTGGTACTGAAGTTGAGTACCCAGATAGGGATTATCAGTCAATAAAGTAAGTTGTTGCTGTTTTGTTATCACCCAAAGATTATGTTTACTTTTATCCAGATGCATCAGTTCGTAGACAAAATTTGACAGCTTGTCATAATTTTTTATACTTCCGGTCAGTTGGGAGTTAACGAGTTGGTTAATATTCTTCATTGTAGCGGCTTTCGTATGGATACGATTTAGAACTGAAGCATACCATGAAAGTAATCTTCTTAAGTGACAATGGACGTCACTACCAAAAACTCACAATAAAAGTGTGGTCCCACATAATTTTACCGTTATTTCTGTTATCACTTTTTATCATTACGGCATTTTCAGCAAAAACTTATTATGCAAACTACAGTGATGAGAAGTTACAAATCTCTCATAATGAGAAAAGATTACTCAGTAAATTCGATCTTTTATTAAAAAACGTTTCTACACTTGAAGCAGAAATAGACCGACTTGCTACGCTTGGTAAAACAATCGCCAGCAAAAATGAAATTGATATTGCCGCTTTTAACCTCGATCAAGTCCCAGCTAGAGGTGGTTATGTTTCAGAATCTAATGACCTAAGCTCAGATTACGAAAAACTCAATGAAGCGGATTTGATTAAGAGTATGGAGTCAATTGAGAGTCGACTGAATCGACAGAAAGTGAGCTTCAAGATACTCAACAAGCTTTCAAATAAATCTACTAACTTTTCGGAGGCTGCACTTTCAGCAGCTGGGTTCTATTCCAATCCGGTAAAAAAAGGTTATATCTCATCTACTTATGGAAAACGTCGTGATCCAATTAATGGCCATCAACGCCATCATAATGGTATTGATATTGCGGCTCAGCTTGGCACTGAAATAAATACGATTGGAAGTGGTTTCGTCACCTTTGCCGGGAGAAAAGGAGGTTATGGCAACGTTGTTGAAATTCATCATTCAGATTCTTTAAAAAGCCGTTATGCACATTTACGTAAAATACTGGTGAACAAAGGTGATGTTGTCCATAAAGGAGATAAAATTGCCACAATGGGGAAAACAGGTAGAGCTACCGGATCTCATTTGCATTTAGAAGTTTGGGAAAATGATATGCCTGCTAACCCGGAAGGATTTATCAATATTGCACTGAAAAATTTTAAGAAATAGTCAATTCTTTGTATTAGATAATAATTAAAACAAGTCATTAAGGTACTTACCCGTTTAGTTGTAATATAATGCGCGTTTTATATGCGGGTTCCTCTTGTATTACTTAGAAAACCCCTTATATCAACACTATTCTGCAAATTTCTCGTGGGGACGAGTGATTAGTTATTAAATATTCCGGTTATCCGGGGGAAAAAAATAAATATGTTCGGAAAAGTTACCAAAAAGCTCTTTGGTAGTCGTAATGAGAGACTGGTTAAGGCTTACACCAAAAATACTAAATTAATTGCAAGTCTGGATGAAGAGTATTCAGCGTTAACCGATGAGCAATTACAAGCAAAAACACAAGAATTCAGAGGTAGATTGAAAGAAGGAGCGACTCTTGAAGAGTTGTTACCTGAGGCGTTTGCTACTGTTCGTGAAGCCGGAAAAAGAACCATGAATATGCGTCATTATGACGTGCAAATGATTGGTGGTATGGTTCTCAACGAAGGTAAGATTGCCGAGATGCGTACCGGTGAAGGTAAAACCCTTGTGGCAACTCTCGCAGCTTATCTCAATGCTTTACCTGGAAAGGGAGTGCATGTCATCACGGTTAATGACTATCTGGCTAAACGTGATGCAGAGTGGATGTCAAATCTGTATGGTTTTCTTGGTTTAACAACTGGAATCATTATCAACGGAATGGACCAGGTGCAACGTCAAACGGCCTATGCTGCAGACATTACTTACGGTACTAATAACGAATTCGGCTTTGATTATCTACGCGATAATATGGCTCACCAAAAAGAAGATCGTGTCCAACGCCCACTAAATTTTGCGATTGTGGATGAAGTTGACTCGATTCTTATTGATGAAGCAAGAACTCCGTTAATTATTTCTGGTGCGGCTGAAGACTCATCAGAGATGTATGCGTCAATAAATAAAATTGTTCCAAATTTAAAACGCCAGGAAGGCGAAGATGACGAAAATATCACGGTGCCAGGTGATTTCACAGTAGATGAGAAAGGAAAGCAAATATTTCTCACAGATGACGGTCATGAGACTGCAGAGAAACTTCTACAAGAAGCCGGGATATTACCTGAAGGGCAAGGGCTATATGACAGCTCTAGTATTTCAGTATTACACCACTTTAATGCGGCACTTCGTGCGCATAATCTTTTCCAGAAGAATGTTGATTATATCGTTACAGATAACGAAATCGTCATCGTTGATGAGTTTACAGGTCGAACGATGCCTGGCAGACGTTGGTCTGAAGGTTTGCATCAGGCAGTAGAAGCAAAAGAAGGTGTTCACATCAACGCTGAAAACCAAACAATGGCGTCGATCACTTTCCAGAATTATTTCCGTCTTTATGACAAGCTATCTGGAATGACAGGTACAGCTGATACGGAAGCATTCGAACTTCAGGAAATTTATGGTCTGGAAGTTGTTGTAATTCCGGGCAACAAGCCGTTAGCTCGTGAAGATAGCAATGACTTGGTATACATGTCTGAAGAAGAAAAATATCAGGCGATTGCAGAAGAAATCGAATACTGTCAGAAAAAAGGTCAGCCAGTATTAGTGGGTACAGCATCGATCGAAACATCTGAAGTGCTTTCTCGTTTACTTAATGAAAAGGGTATCAAGCACGAAGTATTAAATGCTAAACAGCACGAACGTGAAGCAAATATTATCGAAAATGCTGGTCAGCCAGGTGCTTTGACTATCGCTACCAATATGGCAGGTCGTGGTACTGATATCGTTTTAGGTGGCTCGCTTGATGCTGCTATCAGAGAATTAGGTGAAGATGCCACTGATGCACAAAAAGAAGCAGCAACAGCCGAGTGGCAGAAGCGCCATGATGCTGTGATTGCTGCAGGTGGTTTACATATTATTGGTACTGAACGACATGAATCACGTCGTATTGATAATCAATTACGTGGTCGTTCAGCGCGTCAGGGTGATCCGGGTTCTTCGCGCTTCTTCTTGTCACTAGAAGATAATCTGATGCGTATCTTCGCTTCGGATCGTGTCAAAGCGATCATGCAGCGTTTAGGTATGGAGAAAGGTCAGGCGATTGAAGCGAAAATGGTAAGTAAATCCATTGAGAATGCCCAACGCAAAGTTGAAGGGCATAACTTCGATATACGTAAAAACCTACTTGAATATGATGATGTAGCCAATGATCAACGTAAAGTAATTTATGAGCAACGTGCTGAGCTTCTTGAAGCTGCGGATGTTGAAGAGTCTGTCGCTTCATTTATTGAAGATGTGGTTGAAAGCACAATTGATACCTATATTCCTCGACAAAGTATTGACGAGCAATGGGATATTGAAGGTTTAACCAAGCATCTTAGAGAAGAAATGTCAGTAGATCTTGATATTCAAGGCTGGCTGGATGCGGACGATGAACTGCATGAAGAATCCTTAAGAGAGAAAATTGTTGAATCCATTCAGGCGTTAATAAAAGAGAAAGAAGAACTCATTAGTTCTGAACGCATGCGTGAGTTAGAACGTGATGTGATGTTGCACGTGGTGGATTCGCATTGGAAAGAACACCTGGCCGCTATGGATTATTTACGTCAGAGTGTTGGCCTTCGCGGTTATGCACAAAAGAATCCAAAACAGGAATATAAGCGTGAAGCTTATGAAATGTTTGAAGAATTATTGGGTAAAATCAAAACTGATGTTGTTACTTTTTTAACCAGACTTGAGATTACTGTACCTGAAGATATTGAAGCTATTGAAGAAGAGCACAAGCTCCTGCAAGAGCAGGAAGTTGATCTTGATTTTGTACATGCAGATGCGGAAAGTGCATTAGGGTCAGCAGATCCGGGAACTGACTTACCACTACCTGAAGCGATGAAACCTTTCAAACGACAGGTAGAAAAGGTTGGGCGGAATGAGCCCTGTCCTTGTGGCTCTGGTAAGAAGTTTAAACAGTGTCACGGCAAATTAGCGTAAGGTAACGACACAACTCACCACTAAAAGCTGTCAGTTCAGCGTTAAAAAATGCTCATTTACAAATTGTAAACTTCACATTTTTAGCCTCGAACTGTCAGCTTTTAGCGGCAATCTGAGCCGTTTATTTAAACTGATTTAAATGAAAAAGCGCCCCTGTCTTTATTCAGGTTTTGCATTATTCTTTTACTCCTAAAATCAATCTCTGTTGGTAAATAATATGGCAGTTAACCTTAAACCCGCTACCTCACTAATGCCCGTAAATGGTATTCGTCTTGCTAGTATTGAAGCCAATATTCGATACAAAGACCGTGATGATCTAACATTAATAGAAGTATCAGAAGGCTCAAGCGTGGCAGGTATGTTTACGAAAAATGCTTTTTGTGCCGCTCCTGTAACAATTTGTCGTGAGCATTTGAAATCAAGCGATGGCATTCGATATCTTGTTATCAATTCAGGCAATGCTAATGCCGGAACGGGTGAAGAGGGTATGACATCGGCAAATTTAATTTGTGCCGAAGTTGCAGATGAAGGCATGAGCAGTTTAGATAGTGTACTACCGTTTTCAACGGGTGTTATTGGTGAACCACTTCCTTATTGGAAAATCGTTGAAAAGATACCTGAGTT
The DNA here is from genome assembly GCA_963807855.1 of uncultured Gammaproteobacteria bacterium. Taxonomy (GTDB): domain Bacteria; phylum Pseudomonadota; class Gammaproteobacteria; order Thiotrichales; family Thiotrichaceae; genus Cocleimonas. The sequence goes on from CAWEEB010000030.1 coordinate 9,010, forward strand.
GGTTGAAAACCTAGCTGCAGATAACTGGATGCGAGCTGCTAAAGCCATTATGACTACGGATACCGTGCATAAAGGTGTGAGCAAGACTATAGAGATTGGTGGCGAAGTGGTTACCATTACTGGAATTGCTAAAGGTTCCGGAATGATCGAGCCGAATATGGCCACCATGTTATCGTATGTCGCTACTGATGCAGCTATCAAGCAATCTCAACTCGAGACAATTTGCAAAGAAATAACCACCCAATCCTTTAATTCAATTAGCGTTGATGGTGATACTTCAACAAATGATTCCTTTGTGATGATGGCAACAGGAAAATCAGGTGTGCGTCTGGATGAATCTAATAGTGATGCAATCATTACAGCATTAAATGATGTATGCCAAGAACTTGCTCAAGCGATAATTCGAGATGCAGAAGGTGCCACCAAGTTTGTTACAATCTGCGTCGAGAAAGCTCCTGATTACGACTATGCCAAAGAAATAGCTTACACAGTTGCGCGTTCTCCGTTAGTTAAAACAGCCTTATTTGCTAGTGATCCTAACTGGGGTAGAATTCTCGCTGCAATAGGTCGAGCTCCTGTTGAGCATATCAATATCAGCAAATTAACTTTATATTTAGGTGATACGCTGCTTATTGAATCTGGAGAACCTGCTGAGAGTTACACTGAAGAACAGGGTCAGGCAGAGATGGATAAAGAAGAAATCACGATTCGCGTGGTGCTAAATACTGGCGATGCAAAAGCACATGTTTGGACTTCAGATCTGTCTCATGAATACATAACAATAAACGCCGACTACCGTAGTTGATCCTGAGTACTGTGCTGTTTGTTCGTACCATGCGACTTCCGACTCTTATTTACTGATAGTAAACTCCGCTTCGGCTTCTCTGGTGCCTTGATTACAATAAAAAATCCCAGCACTCAGAAACAACTATTGCGGTATTGAATTAAATGACACCCCCATACTTTTGGGCACTTTTATTTTATTAAAAATGTAACACCCACAGAAATGACAAGCTAAAAAAATAAACGAAACAATATAAAAGTGCCTAAAAGTACGGCGGTGATTAAGGAATTTTAATTGGGGTTCATTTTGAAACTAAATCGCCTACAATCACCACTAACAAATACTATAAATATTCGGGCTTGGTTTTGGTAAAAAATATGTTTAAAGCACACCCCCCCACTTTTACGAGGTTTTTATTTAATCTAAAAGAAAACCTCTCCCTAAGGGCCGTCGTCGCTGGGCTCCAACGTTGTCTCGGCTGCGCCTCGGCTAAGCACTTTTCTAACGGCTTTATTGCGCTGCGACAGGCGTTATTGATTGCTGTAATAGGTAGTGTTGGGCTTGGTAGTCTGTTGGTAATGTCACATAGTGAAGCGGTGGATTGTGATAGCAGTTCGTGCTCAGTATCAATGTCCTGTGCAGAAGCATCGTTTACATTTGAGTTTTGATGATGGCGTGGGTAGTGTTACGGATAAAATTCTGGATGTTCTGAAGAAAGAAAATATTAAAGCCACATTTTTGGTTCTGGGAAATAAAGTCGATTGTAAACAATATTCTTCGGGTGAATCATTAGAACTTTGTAAACAACGCTTCAATACCTTAAAAAGAATTAAACGAGAAGGGCATGATATTGGCTCACACAGTTACGAGCATTTCCGTCATACTGAAATCCCTGCTGCGCAAATGCGCCAGAGCATTAATCAATCAAAGCAGATTCTAGCGCCATTTTTTACTACAGAGCCACCAGTTTTCCGTTTACCTTATGGTGATGGCTGGTTTAACCAGAAAGATCAGCCACAGGTGATGCAAGCGCTTAAGCAAGCAGGTTTTGAGCATCTTGGTTGGGAAATGACGGCTTATGACTGGAATGAAAAATACCAGCATGGTGACCAAATTCTGGATAATGTAATGGGTCAGATGTGTAAAGGTCGTGGCCGGGATGGTGTGGTTTTGTTTCACGATGGGGTGTTCGAAAATGAACACGAAGGACGTGTTTTTACGGCTAATAATCTGGCGCGCTGGATTCCAAAATTACGCTGCGCTGCTGATTTCGAGCCTCTTTTAGCTGTCAGGAAAAATCTCAAGAAGAGATAACACATTGCTTATTCGCGTTGCTGTTGCTGTCATCATTAATCAGAATAAAGAGATTCTGATTGCAAAACGTTCTAGTAATCAACACCAGGGAAATAAGTGGGAGTTTCCAGGTGGGAAAGTCGAATCTGATGAAACCAGTGAAGAGGCTTTAAAAAGGGAAATATCAGAAGAGCTTGGAATAAGTATTCAGTCTGCCACTGAACTGATTACAATTACGCACGAATACATTGAAGATGATCCTGATAAAAGTAAAACAGTCATTCTCGAAGTATTTGATGTAAGAAAATGGCAGGGTGAACCTCGAGGTGTTGAAGGCCAGCCGATTCGTTGGATAACAGCATCAGAGCTTGATGATCATGAATTTCCTGCAGCAAATGCTAAGATAGTGAACAAAATCAAGAGTATTTCATAGTTTATTGCCATCTAACTGCTAAGCTTGAGTTAAGCTCATCTTCGCTATACTGTCCTTTACAGAGGGCTAATCTCGAATATACTAAAGAAGAATAAGAAGCTCGTTTTTATTGAATGGAGCAGTAATGAACAAACCAATCTCAAAAGTTTTTCTAAAAGTGACACTAATTTTACCGTTACTTTTCAGTGTGGGTGCTACTCAGGCTAATGGTTGGTTCGGCAATAATAATAGTAACTTTTTCGGTGGTGGCAACAACGGATATAACGACTGGCCAGTATGGACGCCAATGTACTGGATGGAAGAAATGTTTGGTGATAACAATGGTTTTGGAAATAACCGTTTTGGGAATAACCGCTTTAGGTCGTATGGCAGTCCTTACGGTAATCCTTACCAGTCACCCTATATGTCTCCTTATTCGGGATTAAACCGTTACAATTCTAGTTCTCTTATGGCGAATCCTTATATGGCTAATCCCTATGGAGCGAATAGATTCTCTGGACAGCAGGCCTACAGATACGTTCCTTACGCTTCCGTTTACCCTCAAAATAGCTATTATGGTTCAAGAGGTAACAGTTTTAATTCACCTTTTGGAAATAGCGGAATGAGTCCGTTCTCAAGCTTTGGTGGAAACAATTATAGCAATCCGTTTTCTACTTTTTCTGGTTCCAGATCGCCGTTCTCATCATTCGGTGGTTCTTCACCATGGAATAGTTTTGGTTCGCCAATGGGTGGCGGAATGCCTGGGATGAGTCCAATGGGAGGTGGATTTCCCGGTATGAGTCCAATGGGTGGAGGATTACCTGGAATGTCGCCTATGGGAGGTTTAGGAGGTTTTGGTTCGCCAATGTCTCCTAGTCACCATGTCTCCAATGTCACCTATGTCTATGGGAACCATGGGAGGTGGATTTCCCGGTATGAGTCCAATGAGTGGTTTTGGTGGCTCACCATTTGGTGGTAGTGGATTTACTCCATTTAGATAATATTTATTTTTAGAATTAGAAAAACTGCCAGCTCTGCATAAATTCTATTTACGTCATTTTAAACGACAAAAACGAAATATCATTCAAAGTAGGGGGTGTGATTTCAGTTTATTTCAACAGTTTTAAATTCAGCATTCTTATCTAATGCGGTAATGGATTTAATTTTGTCTAGTCTGATCGATATTTTTTCTTCTTTCTTTTCTTCTTTTTGATTTTGATCAGCTTCAACTTTAACGCTAACAATCAAAAATTCCTGTTTATCTTCAATCTTGGTTGTTTCTGCTTTTCCTTGAATTTTCTCTCCATCCAATAATTTGATCGTGAGTGTGTAATGCCGCAAGCAGGCAATCTCAATATAGTCATATAAATCGCATCTTATGGGTGTATAAGGCATTAATCTGAGCTTTCCTTTCTACCTGTATGCGTTTTAGGATAAGTTATATCTTCGTGGTCTACCACTTCTGCTTTGCCGTTATGACGATAAATTCTTTTTTTCTGATTAGGGTAGTCGCCAATATCGTGCTTTAGTCTTTGTCCCATAACCAGACATACCAGTGTTTCTTTGCCGTTATTGAAAAGACTGTGCGCGACTTTATTAGCCGGTAATCCCACAAAATCACCTTTAGCAACGTTGTAAGTATCTTGCTCAAGAGTCAGCTCACCACTACCAGAAAGAATATAGAAACACTCTTCTTCGTATTGGTGTTTATGAAATTCTGTGGTGTCGCGATGGGGTTCAACATAGATCATGTGAACACCCATCTGGGACATACCGACAGCATCCCCCAGAGATTTATTTAATCTAATTGCATTGGGGTTTAGAAAATGGGTAATTTCCTGCGCTTCTAGCGTTTCAATATCAGCTGCAGTTAGTAAATACTGGCGAGTGTTGTTTGAGATGTTACTCACTTTCAGCCGGAGGATTGACCCCAGTCATTCCTACCGTGTTGTAACCACCATCGACATACATGATTTCAGCTGTGATGCCAGATGCTAGGTCAGATGATAAGAATGCAGCTGCATTTCCCACTTCTTCAATAGTTACATTACGACGTAATGGCGCGGCACCAGAGAACTGCTCTAGCATCTTACGGAAGCCTTTGATGCCCATTGCTGCAAGTGTGCGAATAGGGCCTGCAGAGATGCAGTTAACGCGAATACCTTCCGGACCAAGGTCTGAAGCCATGAAACGCACGGCTGACTCAAGGCTGGCTTTGGCCATACCCATTACGTTGTAGTTTGGGATTGCAGAAACTGCACCAAGGTAACTTAAAGTAAGCATGGAAGGGTTTTCACGGTCTTTCATCAATGGTCTGGCTGATTTGGCCATGGCGAGGAAGCTATAGGCGCTGATATCATGTGCAATCTTAGAGCCTTCACGAGTGGTATTATCAACAATACTGCCTTCAAGTTCGTCTTTCGGGGCAAAGCCGATTGAATGAATCAGGATATCCAGGCCGTCCCATTTTTTGCCCAACTCGGTAAAACAAGCTTCTATTGAATCATCGCTACCTACATCACACTCAAGTGCGATATCTGAACCAAATTCTTCAGCGAATTTTTCTACTCGCCCTTTGAGGCGCTCGTTTTGGTAAGTGAATGCCAGTTCAGCACCTTCACGGTGCATGGCTTGTGCGATGCCATAGGCAATTGATTTATTACTTGCGATACCCGCAATAATGGCGCGTTTTCCGGTTAAAAAGCCCATAAAATTCCTTTTGATCGTTGCTAATTTAAAAGGGGAATAATACGACTAGGGCGAGGTTTTTACAATATCAAGCTATTAAAGGGGAAGGATTGACTCCCAGAGAAAAAACCAGGGAGTCGTTTGTTACAGATTTTATATGCCTAACAAAATAATAATAGTTACGCGTTTAAAATCAAGCAAGTACGAAAGTTACTTTTAAACGAACATGGTAAGAAGTAATTTTTCCACTTTCAACGGAACACTGATTGGTCTGCAACCCATGCGCTAGTGATGTGTTTAAGTGTTTTATTTGCACGCTCAATGCCATTTTCAACGGCATCTTCAAAGCTCTTTTTTGATGTTGATGTGATTTCGGTTACTTTTGCTACTGACATGTTTAACTCCTTGTGTGATTGTTGTTTTTTTAGTCTTTAACGCTTTAGTAACTTCTTTTATTGGTAGACGCTATCTTTAGTTTGTAGACACGTAAAGTGTAGTCGTTCAAATAAGAAGTTGTTATTTATTTCTGCAGATCAAACTGAAACTATGTTTTATTTTTGTTATTTAAGGATAGTTGTTCCATCTTCTTCATCAAGAAATACGTTATTGATTTTATAGCCATTAATTTCTACATATCCATCTAAGCGGCTATCTCTATCTAAGCTAAAATTAAATCGATAGACTCGTTGAAATCCCATCCGACCAGTTTCAGTACGAACTATTTTTAAAGACTTTAATGAGGCTGTTTGATCCAGGAATTGAGCATTAATCTTATGGCATGCCTGCGCTGATGCTTGCATGGCGATTTCCTTGGCGCGAATAGAATTCATCCAGAACCAGGCAATTGTAGCCAATAAGAGTAGTATTAATATGCTTGCCATTTGCTAGTATAAGATGATGCCAGATAATCAAAAATCAATGTTGCAAAGTATGTTACCAGAGTTAATGCTGCCAGAGCTAAGAGAACTGGAAGAGATTATTCGGGAGGTTGCGAACGAAGAAATCTTACCCCGGTTTAACAAGATTGACTATGAGGTTAAAGGTGATGGTAGCTTACTAACAGAAGCAGATCTAATGGCAGATAAACGTATTCGTTTGGCATTAGCAGAAAGTTATCCAGATATCGCATTTTTAAGCGAAGAGATGGAACAACGGCAGCAACAAACTCTTATCAAGGATTCGGAGAAGCTGTGGTGCCTCGATCCATTGGATGGAACCAGTAATTTTGCTGCCGGTATTCCCTTGTTTGCAACTTCACTCGCTTTGTTTGTAAAAGGAGAGGTACAGATCGGTATTACTTACGATCCACTTCGTGATGAAATGTTTAGCGCAGTTAAAGGGAAGGGTGCAAAATTGAATAATGAGCCTCTCAAATGTTGCGCTAGTGGATTTGATTTGAATAAGTCTATCGCCATTGTAGATTTTAAACGCTTAAAACCTGAACTTGTACAGCGTTTACTCGCACACGCTCCCTATAAATCTCAGAGAAATTTAGGGAGTTGTGTACTTGAATGGGCATGGATGGCAGCAAATAGAGGTCATTTGTATCTACACGGTGGCATGAAATTATGGGATTTGGCCGCAGGGACTTTAATTATATCCGAAGCTGGTGGACATGCTTGTACGCTTGAGGGTGAAGAAGTGTTTAAGGCATCCATGGAACCGCGTTCTGTTCTTATTTCTCCAGACAAAAAGTTATTTGAACAGTGGAAGGCTTTTCTGATTAATGAATAGATGCAATGAAAAAAGTATCCAATATAAACAAACAGCATAAATTATGAAAAATAAATTGTTGTGGGGAGGCTTTTTACTCCTGACTTTTCTCATAACACTGCCTATAAGTTGGGGGGTGCTTGCTAAAGCAAACTTTTTTTATCCAACCTTATACGATGTTACAGCTATCGATAAACATATTGATACCTACGCGCCTAAGAATAAAAAAAATAGACTGGGGTTCGAAAAAACTTCCAAAGATGAGAGATCTCGATTGTTTCAGGGTATCGTTAATGCGATTCACAGCAAAGGGGAGGGGCTTTCTACGTTAAGTTATATGACCTTTGACCAGGGCATAACTCAATCAACTTTATTACTCACTGATGCTGAAGTTATACATTTGAAAGATGTAGCGATACTTTTGGATAAAGTAAAGCCCGTAGTGTTTATAATATTTCTTAGCTGGTTGGTTTTTGTTGTTTCTCTCAAATTAAAGAAAATAAGCTTACCTGGAGGCGCTCAGTTTTTGCTTAGTGCGCTGGTGTTAATTTTATTAAGTTGCGTTGTGTTGCTCTTAGGCCCAGAAAAAATATTTAATCAATTGCATATATGGGCATTTCCAGATGATCATCAATGGTTTTTTTATTATGAAGACTCTCTTATGAGTACCATGATGAAAGCACCTGTAATATTTGCTTATATTGCCATTATCTGGGTTGCTGTATCTATTGTCTTAACGGCTTTAATTCTTAAGCTATTAGCTTCTGAATTTCTTTTAGGCAAATATTAAAGAGTCCATATTGTTTATTGCATGGGCTCTTTATAGAAATACTGATTGCTCTGTTAGTCTAATCTGTCCACTAGAGATTTAATATAAGCCATTCTGGAATGTACTTCCTCTTCTAGTGTTTTGATTTCTTCAATAATGATTTTTTTATGATCTTTATGCGAATGTTTCAGTTCTACAATTTGATGTAGTTCACCGATGACCTTGTTTAAAAATGGAGAAATCTCACTAAGGATATCTGTGGTATTCGTTCCACCATCTGCTACAACCATTCTATTTGATCGAGCAAATCTGAATTTTTTACTGTGTGGTAATAAAGACCCTTTTTTGCGTTTATAGACAACACGTAAAATGTCTACATCATTTACAGTTTGTAATGAGTATCGCGAGATTTCTTTTGGATTTTTAATACCCATTTCTTTAAGAGAAGGATAATTGCTAGGCATGTCGTTTCCTATATTAGGTAGTGTTGATATTAGCAATAATATCAATTAACTTAGCGGATAATTGATATGCTAATGAATAATTCACATATTTAAAAACCCCTTATAAGTAGGGGGGTGTATTTAATCAAGATAGTAGACTCATTTGTATGGTTGTGCATCGATTTATGCAACATAAAGCCATATAAATAAAAGTTGTAATGGAATGTTTTTCGAAAATAATGAGTAACTGAGTATTCAAATAGAAGTTCTAAACACAGGTAAAAGAAAGCCTGCAACGATTAAACCGTTGCAGGCTTTTGGACTAGATTGCGTTTATTGCTTATCTGTCATCTTCGTCGATAAAAGTACCAATAGGCTGTTTTTCAACAACTTCCATGTCACTGTCTGCATCAGGAACAACGATTACCTTAACCGTTGTTTCTACTTCAGTATGTAAGTGAATGAGGACGTCATACTCACCGATAGCACGGATAGGGCCTTCTGGCATACGGACTTCACGACGCTCGATATGTAACGCCTTTAGCAATTATTGCTTCGGAAATTTCGTGGTTAGAAACCGAGCCGAATAACTTGCCTTCCTGGCCAGCTCTTACTTCGATAGTTAGTTCGCCAACACCGTTTACCGCGACCAGACGATCTTCTGCTGCTTTGGTGGTTTCTGCTGCTGCTTTTTCTAATTCAGCACGAATAGTTTCAAATTCTGCGATGTTTGTTTTAGTAGCAGTTTTTGCTTTTTGCTGAGGAACAAGAAAGTTACGGGCATAACCTGACTTTACGTGTAACGATATCGCCGATAGCGCCCAGGTTTTCTATTCTTTCCATTAATATAACTTGCATGGTTATCACCTTTTCGACCCTTGGGTCGGTTATCTATTTAATTAACGTGTTCTTTAAGTAGTATTGCCTGATTTCCTGTGGCGAAAATCAACAAATGTGTCGATAATTCCAAAGGTTGCAAGCAATACAATCATTTGTATCAGCAGTAAAAACATCATCACATATAAGCCGATTAACCAGGCTATTTTTAAGTTATAACGTTTTACCAAGGCATGTGCCAGAGATAATCCCTGAAACATAAAAACTGCAATACCTACCATAATGAGTTCAACAACTAACTGATTCATGGTTAGTACCGCTATCGCTATACCTACAAGTACTGCGATAGCAGCTTGTTTACCTAAATTTATCTGGCGAAATTCCTCGCCAAAACCTCCAGGGTTATACAAAACTGCTTGCCAATTCCTTGCAATGATCAATGAAAGAATTGAAATCAATGCGAGTGCAGCGGCAAATGTGCCAGTCATCCACTTTGCGATGTCATTGATGCTTTCATCAATTTTTGCATCGCTAAGTTGATAGCCTTGTTTAAGCAGTGGCTTGAATTGTTCTAAAACAGGCTTCCAGTATGCGGCTGCATCTGGTTGCATGAAATGAAACAATAAAACCCCAGCAGATGCTGTTAGCAGAATTAGCTGTAAGGTTTTGCTCCATGATTGTGTTATTCCAAGCGCACTTGCGATAACCACCATAGGCATCCAGTTAGCTAAACCGGCTAAAAATCCTCGACTTGCTTGCTGGTCTAAAGCCACACTAATAATTAATAGTGTGACGCTAGCAAGTAAAGTGTAAATGATCCCTTGTTGCCAACCCTTACGTAATGTAATCAATGCAATAGCCGCATTGTTGAATACGATAAGGGGTGGAAAAAGTAATGAAATCAGGGTGGATAAAACAACAAATATCGCTGCTTGTATCCGGCCCGCCATGATAAAGCCGGCCATCATTTATTTATTCCTGTCTATTCTTGTTCAGTTATTTATGCTGATCCGTATAAGGAATCAAAGCAAGAAAACGCGCACGCTTAATAGCAGTTGCTAATTGGCGCTGATATCTAGCTTTAGTGCCTGTTACACGGCTTGGTACAATTTTACCAGTTTCAGTGATGAATGCTTTTAAGGTATCAAGATCTTTGTAATCAATCTCCTTAACACCTTCTTTGGTAAAACGACAAAATTTTTGACGACGAAAACGTTGTGCTGACATGATTAACTCCTATTAATTAAATGATGGCTTTCTTTCTGGCTTCTTTTCATTCTCTTTGCTGAGAATTGAAGGCTCAGTGTCAGCTTCGTCGCGACGGATAACCATATTGCGAAGTACTGCATCATTGAAACGGAATTGATCTTCTAGCTCACTTAACGTAGCAGAATCACACTCGATATTCATAAGCACATAATGTGCTTTATGTAATTTAACGATAGGGTAGGCTAAAGGACGACGACCCCAGTCTTCTAGACGGTGGATTGTGCCTTTGTTGTCTTCGATAAGCTTGCGGTAACGCTCGAGCATGCCTGGAAGTTGGTCGCTTTGATCTGGGTGTAGCAGAAAAACGATTTCATAATGTCTCATAGTTATCTCCTTATGGACAAGTTGGCCAT
>CAWEEB010000031.1:0-107183 GCA_963807855.1 uncultured Gammaproteobacteria bacterium
GATTTCCGAATGGGGAAACCCGGCACCATAAGGTGTCATCCCTAACTGAATACATAGGTTAGGAGAAGCAAACCCGGAGAACTGAAACATCTAAGTACCCGGAGGAAAAGAAATCAACCGAGATTCCCCAAGTAGCGGCGAGCGAAAGGGGAGCAGCCGAGCAATTTAGTTATAGAAGAACACTCTGGAAAGTGTGACCATAGTGGGTGATAGTCCCGTATTTGAAATAACTTTATTGACGTATTAAGTAGGTCGGGGCACGAGAAACCTTGACTGAAGATAGGGGGACCATCCTCTAAGGCTAAATACTCCTTACCGACCGATAGTGAACCAGTACTGTGAAGGAAAGGCGAAAAGAACCCCGGAGAGGGGAGTGAAATAGAACCTGAAACCGCATACGTACAAGCAGTGGGAGCCTCCTTGAGGGGTGACTGCGTACCTTTTGTATAATGGGTCAGCGACTTAATTTTAGTAGCAAGGTTAACCGTTAGGGGAGCCGTAGGGAAACCGAGTCTTAATAGGGCGTTTAGTTGCTAGGATTAGACCCGAAACCGAGCGATCTATCCATGGCCAGGTTGAAGGTGAGTAACAGGCACTGGAGGACCGAACCCACGTATGTTGAAAAATGCAGGGATGAGCTGTGGATCGGAGTGAAAGGCTAATCAAGCTCGGAGATAGCTGGTTCTCCTCGAAATCTATTTAGGTAGAGCCTCGTATATAACTCCTGGGGGTAGAGCACTGTTATGGCTAGGGGGCCCTGACCGGCTTACCAACCCATTGCAAACTCCGAATACCAGGAAGTTCAGTACGGGAGACACACGGCGGGTGCTAACGTCCGTCGTGGAAAGGGAAACAACCCAGACCGCCAGCTAAGGTCCCAAAATTACAGCTCAGTGGGAAACGATGTGGGAAGGCATAGACAGCTAGGAGGTTGGCTTAGAAGCAGCCATCCTTTAAAGAAAGCGTAATAGCTCACTAGTCGAGTCGGCCTGCGCGGAAGATTTAACGGGGCTAAGCTGTATACCGAAGCTGCGGAATTACAATTTATTGTAATTGGTAGAGGAGCGTTCTGTAAGCCGTTGAAGGTGGTGTCGTAAGGCCTGCTGGAGGTATCAGAAGTGCGAATGCTGACATGAGTAACGATAAGACGGGTGAAAAACCCGTCCGCCGAAAACCCAAGGTTTCCTGCGCAACGCTAATCGGCGCAGGGTTAGTCGGATCCTAAGGCGAGGCCGAGAGGCGTAGTCGATGGAAAACAGGTTAATATTCCTGTACCGCTATTATATGCGATGGGGTGACGGAGAAGGCTAGACCAGAACACAGTTGGTTTTGTGTATCTAAGCGTTTAGGTGTAGGACTTAGGCAAATCCGGGTCCTTTTAACACTGAAGCGTGAATGCGACGATCTTACGAGATTGGAGTGGTCGATGCCATGCTTCCAGGAAAACCCTCTAAGCTTCAGTATAATAGTGTCCGTACCCCAAACCAACACAGGTGGGTGGGATGAGAATTCTAAGGCGCTTGAGAGAACTCTGGTGAAGGAACTAGGCAAAATGGTACCGTAACTTCGGGAGAAGGTACGCCCCCTGCGGTTCACGCTGCGGGGGGCCACAGAAACTAGGTGGCTGCGACTGTTTAACAAAAACACAGCACTCTGCAAACTCGAAAGAGGACGTATAGGGTGTGACGCCTGCCCGGTGCCGGAAGGTTAATTGATGGGGTTATCTTCGGAGAAGCTCTTGATCGAAGCCCCGGTAAACGGCGGCCGTAACTATAACGGTCCTAAGGTAGCGAAATTCCTTGTCGGGTAAGTTCCGACCTGCACGAATGGCGTAACGACGGCCACACTGTCTCCACCAGAGGCTCAGTGAAATTGAAATCGCGGTTAAGATGCCGTGTACCCGTGGCTAGACGGAAAGACCCCGTGCACCTTTACTACAGCTTTGCACTGAACATTGGGCCTACCTGTGTAGGATAGGTGGGAGACTTTGAAACCGGGACGCTAGTTCTGGTGGAGTCAACCTTGAAATACCACCCTGGTATGTCTGATGTTCTAACCCAGTTCCCTTATCGGGATCGGGGACAGTGTATGGTGGGTAGTTTGACTGGGGCGGTCTCCTCCTAAAGAGTAACGGAGGAGCGCGACGGTTCGCTAATCCCGGTCGGAAATCGGGAGGTTTGTGCAAAGGCAAAAGCGAGCTTGACTGCGAGACTGACACGTCGAGCAGGTACGAAAGTAGGTCTTAGTGATCCGGTGGTTCTGAATGGAAGGGCCATCGCTCAACGGATAAAAGGTACGCCGGGGATAACAGGCTGATACCGCCCAAGAGTTCATATCGACGGCGGTGTTTGGCACCTCGATGTCGGCTCATCACATCCTGGGGCTGAAGCAGGTCCCAAGGGTATGGCTGTTCGCCATTTAAAGTGGTACGCGAGCTGGGTTCAGAACGTCGTGAGACAGTTCGGTCCCTATCTGCCATGGGCGTTAGAATCTTGAGGGAAGCTTCTCCTAGTACGAGAGGACCGGAGTGGACGAACCTCTGGTGTACCTGTTGTCACGCCAGTGGCATAGCAGGGTAGCTAAGTTCGGACGGGATAAACGCTGAAAGCATCTAAGCGTGAAGCCCCTCCCAAGATGAGGATTCTCTGGGGACTAGATCCCCCTAAAGGGCCGTTGAAGACTACGACGTTGATAGGCACCATGTGGAAGTTCAGTAATGAATGTAGCTAAGGTGTACTAATTGCCCGTGAGGCTTGATTCTATAACCTTAAATGGTTTGTGAGTTGGCTTTTTACTTGTGACAAGTAAAAGATACAAAACAGATTTGAGAATAAAAGCCAGTGCTTTGCCTAATTGATTGTTAGTGAGGAATGAATAATGACTCATTAGCAAATATTGAAGTCTAGTCGTAAGGATGAGTATCTGAAGATAGGTGTTCAATAAACCAGTTTCTTGGTGACAATAGAGACATGGAACCACCTGAATCCATCTCGAACTCAGAAGTGAAACGTGTCATCGCCGATGATAGTGTGGGGCTTCCCCATGTGAAAGTAGGTCATCACCAAGTTAATATCCTAAAAGCCCGTAAAGCTAGTGCTCTACGGGCTTTTTTTTTGTTCATTCACTTTGTGGTCTTTTTATTACTACACAGGCACAAGTGACAAACGCCCTGTTGGCGATGCTGATCAAATCGGTCATTACCTAATTATTAATCTAAAGCCCACTCATTGCTGAATGGACTTTTTTATGGGTGGAATTGACGGAATATAGTTTAGGGCGGTTGGAGGTAATAGCTAACGAATAATGAAGATACATAAAAAGGGCCTAAAAGTAGGGGGGTGACTTTTAAAAAATTAAATAATGCATATTATATTAGAGTATGCTAATATAGTTATAGACGCCAGTATCTGCTGGCTATTTAATTAGGTAAGTATGATGGAAACTAAAAAAATATTATTCACTGCTATTTCTACACTATTCGTTTTTACGGGCGTAAATGTAGCAAGTGCTAACAACGGTTTAATTTATCCACCTACGGATAATTCACGTATCTATGAATACCCTCCAGAAAACCCTGTGGCGTCTATGAATAATAGAATGCCGATTACTCCAATAAATGGGGGTGGAAACGTGTATCCAAATGTGCCTAATTACCAGCAGTCTAGGATGAATCAACCCAGAAATATTCCGGGATATAGATCTGGAATGCCTGCTCCTTACGGTATTCAGAATAGGAACTATCCTGCTTACAATAACAGTCAACCTTTTGGCAATAATATGCCTTTCGCTAATAACATGCCCTTTGGCAATAATTCCGGCAATGGCTTTAATCCTTTCTCTGGAGGAAATATGCCTTTTGGGAATAACTCGGGCAATAGCTTTAATCCTTTCTCTGGCGGTAATAACATGCCCTTTGGGAATAACTCGGGAAATAGCTTTAATCCTTTCTCTGGCGGTAATAACATGCCCTTTGGGAATAACTCGGGCAATAGCTTTAATCCTTTCTCTGGCGGCAATACACCTTTTGGGAATAACTCGGGGAATAGCTTTAATCCTTTCTCTGGCGGTAATACGCCTTTTGGGAATAACTCGGGTAACAACTTCAATCCATTTTCGGGCGGCAATAATTCGAACAATCCAATGAGTAATATGTTTGGAAACAATAACAATAAATCAATGCCATTTTTTGGAAATACTCGTGATAAAAGTCGTAAAAAAGCGTGGGGTGATGAGCGAAATATCTGGCCAGACTTTTACACAGATTTTACTGATGATGCATGGGATTCGATGACAAGTGGCCCGCGAGATCTTGGCAGAATGCCGGGAGGTTGGCGTTTCCCACACATAAGTACCCCGGATCCGGTGACCGTATCAGATGCGATTACCAATCAATTTCCACCGATGGCAGAAGAAGGCGGGAATATGATAGATCCCTCTGATTGGGGTTTATTCGACGACAAATAATAGGCCGGTCACCCATTAAATTTAAACATAACTAGCTGGGTGTTTTATTTCATTCAGCTAGCATTTATTTTACTTATGTAAAATGTCCTTAAGATATTCAAGGATGAATTATCAAAGGGGAAATAATTATGTTTATCTCAAAACTGCTACAAAGCAATGTTTTGTTGTTTGTTGTTATCAGCATATCTTCATGTAGTAATACAAAAACATCGACTAAACCTGTCAATAAAGCGAAACCAGTTAAACATCAGGTCAGTTCTGACAATAAACTAAAGCAACAGTATGCAAGCCTGCTAGACGTACGGGAGAAGCAAGGCTTGCTGAAGCCTTCAAATAAAGAAAATCTTAAAACAGAATCAGCCAATTCATCAAAAAAGCAGACTAAGCATAGAGTCAATCAAAATGTACCTACAAAAGCTACAAAACAAAGAGTGGTTTATGAGAAAAGACGTGCCCCAGTCAGAAAAAACACAGCAAAAACCAATGTGGCTAGAAAATCAGTTTCTAAAGGTTACCGTGCTCCATCTCATCGAGCTCCCGTAAAAAACATTCGATATGCATCCCTTTCAGGTGATTATGTAACTAACCAACGGGCTCATGCTTTCATCAATAAGATGGTAAGTAAGCATGGTTTTGATCGTGGTTATTTAAACTATCTATTCACTAATACAGAATCAACATCTTTCCTAAAGCGCATGGCCTATTCTGATGCTAATGGGCCAATAAAATCTACAAAAAAGTCTCGTTCTGGGCGTTGGAATAGATACCGTGGAAATTTCTTAACCGAAAAAACAATTAGTAAAGGTGTTCAATTCTGGCGGGAAAATAGAGTAGCTTTACAGCAGGCAGAGCAGAGATATGGTGTTCCACAAGAATACATTTTAGGTATTATCGGTGTTGAAACTCGTTATGGTGGAAATGTAGGTAAAAACCGGGCGATTGATGCATTAGCTGCAATGGGCTTTGATAATGCGCGACGTGGCAAATATTTTCAGAGTGAATTAGAAAGTTATTTATTAATGACTAGAAAAGAAGGATTAGATCCACTTAAACCAATGGCCTCATACGCTGGTGCTTTAGGTCTTTGTCAATTCATGCCTAGTAATATAAAACGGTATGCGGTTGATCATGATCGTAACGGAAAAGTAAATCTGTGGACTCCTAAAGATGCGATAGGGAGTGTGGCAAATTACTTTAAAAAACATGGTTGGAGAACAGGTGGTACAGTTGCTGTACGTGCTTCTTCTAAAAACAGCGGTTACAAATCTTTGAGAACAGGGTTTAAATCGAGCCATAGCCTAAAAAGCCTTAAAAGTAGGGGGGTGTCTGCTGACTATCTTGGGAATATCTCTGGAAAAGCCAGTTTAATTAAATTGAACACCTATAGTGGCGACGAGCTTTGGCTTGGTGGACATAATTTCTATGTTATTACGCGTTATAATCACAGTAGTCATTACGCCATGGCAGTACATCAGTTAGCCGAGGCAATCGATGCGCGCATTGGTGGAAAGAGTGTTATTCGACAGGCTTCTCTTGATTCAGATCTTGACTCATATAAAGCTTTGCTGGATTAACACTAGTTTAGTAGAGCCTAATAATGCTTGATTAGAGCTAGTATAAACCTATAATGCACAGTCTTCTTTATTCAGAAGACTGTGCTTTTTTTTGCCTGTCTTTTTTATACATAAAATACTCAATTATCAACACAACTAATTTAGGTAAATCGTTTTGATTTCAGCTTCTAATATCACAATGCAATTTGGCGAAAAGCCATTATTCGAAAATGTATCGGTCAAATTTGGTAACGGTAATCGATATGGTTTGATTGGCGCAAATGGTTGCGGAAAGTCCACATTCATGAAGATCTTGAGTGGGGAGTTAACCCCTACTGCCGGCAATGTCACAATTGACCCTGATATACGTTTTTCGGTATTAGGTCAGGATCAATTTGCTTTTGAAGAGTTCAGTGTGCTTGATACCGTTATCATGGGCGATAAGAAGCTTTGGGCGATAAAAGAAGAGCGTGACCGGATTTATTCTTTACCTGAAATGAGTGAAGAAGATGGTATTAAGGTCGCTGATCTAGAAATTGAATTTGGCGAAATGGATGGTTATACCGCAGAGTCACGCGCGGGTGAATTATTACTAGGATTAGAAATATCTGAAGATCAGCATTGGGGGTCAATGAGTGCAATTGCACCTGGTTGGAAACTTCGTGTTTTACTTGCTCAGGCCTTATTTGCTGATCCTGATTTATTATTACTGGATGAGCCAACCAACAACCTTGATATAAATACCATACGTTGGTTAGAAAAAATCCTTAATAATCGAAAAAGTACCATGGTAATCATCTCGCATGATCGCCACTTTTTGAATAGTGTCTGTACCAATATGGCTGACCTGGATTATGGCGAATTACGCATGTTCCCAGGCAATTATGATGAGTACATGACAGCTGCAACACAAGCACGCGAGCAGTTACAAAACGAGAATACGAAAAAGAAAGCCAAGATTGCAGAATTACAGCAATTCGTCAGTCGTTTCTCGGCAAATGCTTCAAAAGCAAAGCAGGCAACTTCACGACAGAAGCAACTCGATAAAATTGAATTAGCGCATATAAAGCCGTCTAGCCGTGTTAATCCTTATATCGTTTTTGAGCAAGAAAAGAAATTATTTAAGAATATTTTGGAAGTGAAGGGGCTTAGTAAAAGTTATGATGAGCCATTATTTCGCGATATAGATTTAATGGTTGAAGTAGGCGAGCGCATCGCGATTATCGGCCCAAATGGAATCGGTAAATCAACACTATTACGTTGCTTATCCAATGATGTAAAGCCTGATAGCGGCATGGTGAAATGGTCGGAAAATGCGACGCTTGGCGTTTATGCACAGGACCATGCCTACGAGTTTGAAAACGGTGAATCCTTATACGACTGGATGAATCAATGGCGTAGCGAAGAAGATGATGAGCAATCAGTACGCTCTGTATTGGGACGTTTGCTATTCTCAAAATCACAAAGTGAAAAATCAGTAAAAGTCATCTCTGGTGGTGAGCAAGGTCGTATGATCTTTGGCAAGCTGATGATGAAGAAAGATAATGTGCTTTTGATGGATGAGCCAACTAATCACCTTGATATGGAATCTATCGAATCCTTAAACCTTGCGCTAGAAAACTACCCGGGAACACTTTTCTTTGTCAGTCATGACCGTGAATTCGTAAACTCACTGGCGACTCGTATTATTGAAATGACACCGACAGGTATTAATCAATACTCAGGTACTTACGATGAATATCTGGCTAGTCAGAGTCTTGAAGACTAACTAAGGCGGCAAGTCTACGATGATTGGTGTAATGGCTGCAATGCATGAAGAACTCAAACGCATTGTAACCATGCTTGAAGATGTTAAAAAAGAAAAAGTAGGTCACAAGACAGTTTATCTTGGCCTACTAAATCAAAAACAAGTTGTTGTGGTTTTCTCCGGTTGGGGAAAAGTAGCATCAGCCTCAACGACAACAATGCTTGTCGAAAGATATCAAATATCAGGGCTTGTTTTTACAGGTGTTGCAGGAGCAATTCCACAACATTTGGAAATTGGTGATATTGTTATTGGCAGTACCTTCGTCCAGCATGATATGGATTGTGCTGGAGTGTTGGGCATAAAACGTTTTGAGATTCCGCTACTATCACTCACAGAGATTCCTGCAGTTGCTACAGAAATTAACCTCGCTCAACAAGCTTCTGAAAAATACCTTGCTGATGATTTAAATAGTGATGTTGAAACCAGCGAATTAGCTAATCTTGGAATCACTAAACCAACTATTTACACAGGATTGATTGCCAGTGGTGATCAATTCATTAACTCGCTAGAAAAGCAGCAAGAATTATTAGAGGCTTTACCAGAACTATTAGCAGTGGAAATGGAAGGTGCTGCTGTCGCGCAAGTGGCCCACGAATATTCATTGCCTTTCACTGTAATACGAATAATTTCAGATAAGGCAAATCACGATTCTATGGTTGATTTCCCACGCTTTATTGAGCAAGTGGCTTCACACTTTACAGCTGGTATCCTCAACAGATTGATAGTCTAGCTCGTTTAAAAAAGTGCATAAAAGTAGGGGGGTGTGTTGTTAAATCCCTATGAAATCAACTCAGTATCAGATGGCTATATATTGCCAACCTTGTTGTAAGTGTTTGACGACAAACTCAACTGCTGATGGGGCAGTTTTAGCACTGTCTATTAATCCAATATCTTTTCCAGCTTTTTCATACTGATGGAGTGTGTTGTTGCAGGCTATGAAATCTAGAGTGGGGTAAATATCAGTTAATTCCTTGATCCGTGATGAGTGCGGTGAGGTGCTAGAACGTAATAAATCTATTCCCTCTGCGCTGGCAACGACATAGACTTTGCCATTATTTTTATTAAACTTTCTAGCGAGTTCCTCTGCTTTAAATAGTGCTTTATTAAATTTTTCCGGTTCAGAAGAGCTGATAAACAAGATCACCTTGTTATCCTGAATTTTGGTGTTGGCTAATGCAATACCATGATACTTGTCCCAATAAGCCAGAGTCACGAATAGCATAACCCGATCCTAGAGTAAGTAGAAAAGCTACTAAAATAGATGCCACCCAGGAAAAGTTTCGATAATTGAATAGTGCTTTAGTATTAGGCTTCTGCACAAAATCATCTATGGGATAGGCGCTCTGCATAAGTTCTTTAGTGCGGTAAATATCACACAATTCACCTTGTAATTTTGGGTCATTAGCCAAAAGTGACTGTAACTCTTTGCGTTTTTCTGATTCCAGCTGGCCATCCGCAAGGGCGTTAAGCATGTCTTGTATGGAATCGTTATTATTGTCTTTCATTTTACCCTCCTAAGATGGTTATGAGGTGTATGTTTGTTATGCACTTTCAACAACTGTTGTTTTAACATTATTCTGGCGCGATTTAAACGGCTCATTACTGTACCCATAGGGATATCCAGTATTTCTGTTACCTCTGCATAGCTACAGCCTTCCAGATCTACCAGGGTAATTACTTGTCGTTGGGTCAAAGGTAACATCTCTATTGTCTTTCTCACTTGAAGTATGATTTGTTGTTCTGATATCTGTTTTTCAGGTGATTCTTCACTGGTTAAGGTCAGATCATCAATATCAGTTGTCGGTTTATTGGTGCGCAAATACTCCATCCAGCAGTTGTGAAGGATTCTGTATAACCACGCTTCCATGCGAGAAAAATCCTTCAATTGTTCCTGTTTTAAAAGGGCCTTACCAAGAGTGTCCTGAACTAGATCGTCAGCTAGCATTTTATCACCACACCACGAGTTTGCCAGACGATAGAGTCGCGGTCTTTGTTTTGATAATGCCCTGTCTAATTTTCTAGATCGAAAAATATTTACCAGCATTTAAGCCTCCTCCTGTACTTAATGATGGGTCGCGACAGGGTAAATATTCCAAATAAATGGAATAATTTTAAAACTATTCGCATCTAGCTTCTTTAAGAATTGTTTATTTAAGGAAATAATTTCCGTGCACTTCTGTTAATCAGTACCAATTAAAATAACCCCAAGGAGTATGAAAAGTGAAAAAAATCAAACAGATACTGATCCCATTGATAGCTATATTTATGTTATTCAGTGCATTCAACTTGAAGGCTGATGAAGATTTTGCCGAGAAGCATGTGGTTTTACAAATTAGCCAGCCAGAAAGACAAACACTGGTAATGAATGTTGCCAATAATCTCATCAAACATTACGGCCAGGACAAAATAGCCATAGAAATTGTTGCGTTTGGTCCGGGCTTGAAAATATTGTTTGCCAACAATGAAATCAGCACGCCACGTATTGAAAGTTTACAGGCTAGTGGCGTTAAATTTAGTGCATGTATGAATACGGTGGCCGCAATCAAGAGAAAGACGGGTAAGGAACCCAATTTAAATAAGCATGCCACCAAAGTGTCTGCAGGTGTTGTGCAAATAATGGATTTAGTGGCAAAAGGGTTACACATTAATCAAACCATAATAAGCATAAGAAAATATAAACAAAATAACTAGGAGAAGAAACAATGAGGAAACAGTTATCAATCGCCCTATCGGGTTTAATGTTGGTCGTTTTTAGTAATCAGGTCCAAGCCGTCGATTGGCCAGCGTTACAGGGTCTGGAAGGACAAAAGAAAGAGAAAGCCTTAAAGCTCTGGGGCTTTATTCAACCCGATTTTTCTTATACGGATGGTACTAGCCTTGCCGCTGGACCGTGGGCAGGACAGACAGCCACCTTCAATCGCATCGCGCCTGGTAGTTCCACAAGTACCTTCAATGTTCGCCGGGCACGTGTTGGGATCAGGGGGCAAATGGACTATAACAAAATCAACTATTTTTTACTGTCTGAATTTGGTAACAACGGCATAACACAGGAAAATGGTGTTGAGTTAACCGATGCCAGTGTGACGCTAAACCACATTCCTGGTATGCATATTCGTTTAGGGCAGTTTAAAACACCTGGCGGAAATGAGGCAATGAAAGCAATACATACCTTTGATTGGAATAACTTCACTAATGCTACTGATCAATTACTACTTGAACGACATACTGATGAAGATGGTTCTCGACCAAACTTTGCCAATGGTTTAAACGGCCCGGTAGGCGCGTTTCGTGATATCGGTATACAGGCATTCAATACTTTCAAGAAAGGCGACCGTGAATTCACCTATGCTGCAATGGTAGGTAACGGTAATGGTATAAATCGTGGTGACAACGACGACAATAAAGACTTCCATTTACTACTTTCTACAGAGAAGGTTTTTGGTGGACGTGGCCCTCGTCGTGAAGGATTCAAAACTTACGCCTGGTACAACAAAGGCAAGCGTACCCTAGATTTTGCTAATGGTGTTGCAGGAAAACAGGAGTTTGACCGTAAGCGCTATGGTGTAGGTACAACCTATCGAAAAGGGAAAATCCGCGGTGCTGCCGAATACATCAAAGCCAAAGGCATGATATTTAATGGGACCGATGGTGGAGCAATACCAGGTGCGTTAAACAATGCGGGTACAGCGGTTTCATCACTTAACTACCTGACTGATAATTCGGCCGATGGCTGGCACATTGACCTTGGTTATAAGGTGGCACCGAAAGTTGAGTTAGGGATTCGATATGATGTATTAAATCGCGGCACAGATAGCGCCACCCCCGCTGCTGAGCGTAAATTTGAAACGATTGGTTTAAGTGCACAATATTTTTTGAGCAAAAGAACGCGCCTTATTGCTAATTATGAGTTCCGTGATGCTGAAGCACCTAACCTTCCCGCTGGTGCACCACCTAACCAAATTCTTGGTGGAATGGATGATCGCTTATCGTTGCAGGTACTTTCAGTCTTTTAAGTTGACTCAAAGTGAAATAACAAACGTATGATTATACGGTAGTTATTTTGAATAAAAACTTATGGTCTCACGCTTAAAATATACTGAGTTTTTTACCCGCCTCCTACCCCGGGGCGGGTTTTTTATTTCTGGGAATTATAAATATATGAAAATAATAGTGCTGTTAAACCAGTTTATAATTGAATATGACTAGTATTTCTCATTGGTTTGCTTCTTGAGTAAGCTTTATTAAATCAAGGTAAAACAAAATGAAAATTATCCAGTATCGTGTTTTAGCATTATTACTCAGGTATGCATTTTTAAGTGGTTTGCTCTTTATGGCGACAGTATCCGTGAGGGCGGAACTCTCGATAGATAAGTTAACCGAGTTAATTGAAAAGGATGAAGAAAACGCGCAGAACTATATCAAACGTGGTGATGCTTATTTTGAGAATCGTGAATTTTTCGATGCCGTGGAAGACTATACAACAGCCCTTGAGCTAGATCCTCAAGCCGATCAGGCTTATTTTGGAAGGGGTATGGCGTTGGCCAAGCAGGGTGATATCGATGAAGGTATCGCGGACTTAACGGTATTTATTAAACGTAATCCTAAAAGTTCCAGGGCTTATACCAAGCGTGGTGTCCGCCATATGTGGAAACGCGATTTTATTAACGCTGAAAAAGATTTATTAATGGCGGTGCAACTTGATTCTAAAAACGCCGAAGCTCATGATGATCTGGGCGTGATTTATGCCAGAAAAAGGGATTATAAGAAAGCTGCTAAGCATTTTTCTGCAACCATAGAACTCGATCCTAGTTATGCCAAGGCCTATCACAATCTGGCGGTGTCATTATACTTGACTAGCCAGGATGAGAAGGCACTAGCTATGTCTGATCAAGCCGTAACCTTGAACCCAAACCACAAGGATGCGGTATTACTCAAAAGCCTAATTTTACAAAAACTGGGTCGTCTTGAAGAAGCAGCTTTGCTTAAGGAAGAAGCAGAGTTTTTACCAGAAACTAACTGGAGTGAAAGTATACCCTTACAGTAATCATCGAGTGCTACTTATATCTTGCTTTCGTAGTCTAAAATACTACTGAATAAAAGTGCCCAAAAGGTGGGGGGTGACTTTTTATTTTTCAAATTAATTAAGCGTGAGCAGAAGGACTAATAACCCCAGCGTAGATCAAATATAACAATATTGCGCCAAATATAATCCTGTAGATGCCAAATCCCACAAAGGTAAACTTCTCCAGAAACCGAATAAATAATTTCATCGTAAAGTAAGCGACAATGAATGAAACGACAAATCCGACGGCTAAAGTCATCAGGTTAGAATCACTAAAATCTTCATAGTTCTTTAATAATTCATAACCACTTGTAGCGGCCATTACTGGCAGAGCTAACAGGAAAGAGAATTCAGCACTGGCTTTACGGCTCAGGCCTACTAGTAACGCTCCTACTATCGTAGAACCTGCACGACTAGTACCCGGCACTAAAGCAAAAACCTGGGCTATACCAATCCAAGCTGCTTGCTTATAACTAATGTCTTCAACATCTAGTGTTTTAGCCACGGCATTTTTCTGGAAGTATTCGATAATTAAAAAGATGATGCCGCCAACAATGAACATGATGGCTACAACCTGTACCGAAAACAGCATTTTGATCTGGTCTTTAAAAATAAAACCAATGATGGCAAGAGGCAAGAATGCAATGAGTAACTTTACCCATAAATCGAAATGTTTGGGGTGAAACTTATCTTTGTAATTTGCGATAACCGCAAGAATTGCAGATAGCTGAATAATGATTTGAAAAGCGGTATTTTCTTTGGTTTGTGGTAAGCCCAATAACTCGCTACCTACAATCAAATGTCCGGTAGAGGATATTGGAAGAAATTCGGTAATACCTTCGATTATGCCAAGGATGACGGCGTGAATGATTTCCATTCAAAAATCCCGCTCTAATTACTAAAAAGTGGGATTGTACACGAATCTTTGATGAAACTACCTATCTTCTTATTGCTTGCATCTTGTTTGCTTATTGCTTGGTTCTAAGCCTAACTTATTAAATAAATTTGGTATTAGCCAAGATTTGGAGAAGCAACCAATAATGACTTTCCTTCAGGAATATCAGTGTATTTCTCGAAATTATCGATAAACAATTTAGCTAAATCTTTTGCTTTGGAATTCCATTCTTCAATATCCGCGTAAGTATCACGAGGATCTAGAATGTCTGGATTTACGTTTTCCAGTTGTACGGGTACTTTCAGGTCAAAGAAGGGAATCGTTTTAGTTTCTTGCTGATCAATGCTTCCATCTAGAATCGCATTGATTATTGCGCGTGTATCTTTAATCGAAATGCGTTTGCCTGTGCCATTCCAGCCAGTGTTGACCATGTAAGCAGTTGCACCCGATTGCTCCATGCGCTTGACTAATGTAGCAGCGTATTTGCTAGGATGTAACGATAAGAAAGCCGCTCCAAAACAAGCAGAGAAAGTTGGAGTCGGTTCTGAAATACCACGCTCAGTTCCTGCTAGTTTCGCAGTGAAGCCTGATAAGAAATGGTATTGAGTTTGCTCAGGCGTCAGAATTGATACAGGAGGTAAAACACCAAATGCATCTGCTGATAGGAAAATTACTTTCGTTGCAGCACTGCCTTTAGAATGTGGTTTAACGATGTTTTGTATGTGATAGATCGGATATGAAACACGGGTATTTTCAGTTTTAGACCCATCATGGAAATCAATGGTGTTATCTTCACGGGTTACTACGTTTTCGAGTAATGCATCACGACGAATTGCTTGAAATATTTCTGGTTCTTGTTCCGGATCTAGACTTATTGTTTTAGCGTAACAGCCACCTTCAAAGTTGAAGATACCATCATCGTCCCAACCGTGTTCATCATCGCCAATTAAAGCGCGTTCAGGATCTGTAGAAAGAGTAGTTTTACCGGTGCCCGATAAACCAAAGAAAATTGCAGAATTTCCGTCTTTACCAATGTTTGCAGAACAATGCATAGATGCAATGCCTTTCAATGGAAGTAGGTAATTCATTATAGAGAACAAACCTTTCTTCATTTCTCCACCGTACCAGGTGCCACCAATTAATTGAATGTTCTTGGTCAGGTTAAAAGCAACAAAGTTTTCAGAATTTAATCCTTGCTCTTTCCAGTCAGGATTGGTAACACTCGCGCCATTCATTACGGTGAAGTCAGGCTCAAAAGTCTCAAGCTCTTCATCAGTAGGACGGATAAACATGTTTTTTACAAAGTGAGCTTGCCAGGCAACCATGGTAATAAAGCGTACACTTAAACGTGTACTTTCATTTGCTCCACAGTATGCATCGACAACAAACAAGCGCTTATTAGATAGCTCATCAACAACAAGTGTTTCAAAGTGCTCCCAAAGCTCTGGTGTTATAGGGTTGTTGTCATTTTTACCTTGATCAGACCACCAGAAGTTGTCTCTGGTTACATCGTCGCGAACGATGTATTTATCTTTAGGTGAGCGGCCAGTAAATATGCCTGTATCGACAGCGACTGCACCTGTATTAGTTACCACTCCCTTTTCATAACCAACCAGATCATCACGTGTTTCTTCGTTAAACAGCATCTCATAAGAAGGGTTGTAAATAACTTCAGATGGATTCTTTATACCGTAACTACTTAAATCAATGGTTTTCATTCTTATAAGGTTTCCTTATGTGATCACATGCTAATACTTAAGTTGGGGGTGCGTGAGTTTAGGGAATAAACACATCTGTCAACCAGAATTGAAAAACTAAAGCATAATTATGTTGGATTGCGGTATGTAGACGCTTTAGCACTTGTTTCTTATTTTTTCATTTTAATTATTAGGCATGGATTATTGCTAATTATGAAAAATTATAAACGAATAGGGGGCATTGGTTGCTACAGAATCCGATAAATAGATTGCATGCAATATAAAAAAACTAAGTTTAAGATGGAAATTGGCGTCCCGAGGAGGATTCGAACCCCCGGCCTGCCCCTTAGGAGGGGGCCGCTCTATCCTACTGAGCTATCGGGACAATTTAGCATTAATAGATAATATTATTATTTGTGATTGTTTACGCTGCAGGATTGTATCTAACTTTTAGCCCTGTTTCAGAATATTTATTCCTCATTTGCAAATAAGAACCTATAATCCGTGCCCATGGCTTCAAGTGATAAAAATCTGGAAACTAATGAGTTGCTCTTAAAAGAGTTTCGGCAGGGTATGGCTGATTTTAATTCTGCGATGAAATCACGTGAGGAGCTATCCTTACGCATAGCTAAGCGTACAACTCAACTTATTCGTTTTACCTTAGTTGGATTAGTTGTATTAGGCCTGGCGATGTTTTTCTTGATCTGGACTTTGACCAGTAATATGAGCAGCATTACAGATCATATGTCGGTGATTTCAGAAGATATGAAATCGATGCGTAAGAGACTTTCATCAAGTAGCAGCCGATGTTTCATCCATTCGTAATGATTTTTCTAGTGTTAGAAAAGATATGCATACGCTTAATGACTCTGTCACCTTCATGCAGCAAGATATGTCTAAGCTAGATCAAAGTGTCAGTAGTATGAGCAACAACATTACTACCGTAAGAAAAATTCTGGCGCAAATGGATAAAAGCATTCACAGAATCGATGTGAATATTACGGGTATGCGACAAGATGTTAATGCTATGACGATTGGTGTTGGCAGAATGTCTGACAGTATGGGCTTTATGACACAAGATATTGATACCATGGCTTCGCCGATGCGAATATTTCCATTCACTGGGCGTTGATTAGCAAACTAACTAGAATAATATTGCTACAAAAACCCTCTAGCTCTGCATAAATTCCAAAACCGTTTTTAAACAACAAAAACGAGCCGAACGCAGTGAGACAACAACTTTGTTTTTTAAAGTTGATCCAAAGGAAAGGCGAAGCCGCATAATTGTCATTCCGCAAAGCATAAATTCTATTTATGTTTTCAAAATACGAAAACGTGATGTCATTTAAAGTAGGGGGGTGACTCGACTCTCCTTAATCCTTTAATAGGTTTTTCAATTGATAAAGCTTTTCTAGCGCTTGCTTCGGTGTTAAATCATCAGGGTCAATATCGATTAGTGTGTTTTTTATCTCTGTAGCTGATTCATCTTCAATAGCATTGATCATCTTCGAAAGGACCTTCATCGGCAAAACCCAAATTTAAAGACAAGGTTTGTCCCTGCTGTGGTTTTTGTCGTGCATCTTGCTCTAATTGATGCAGTTTTTTCCGGGCCTGGGCTATTACACCTTTAGGAACACCAGCAAGCTGTGCCACTTGTAGTCCATAACTTTGATTAGCAGGCCCATCTTTTACGCTGTGTAAAAATACAATTTTATCGCCATGCTCGACAGCGTTTATATGAACATTGGCAATTGTAGGTATTTTTTCCGGAAGTGCGGTTAATTCAAAATAGTGTGTGGCGAATAAGGTGAAGGCTTTTTTCTGTTTTGCCAGGAATTCGGCGAAAGACCAAGCCAGTGATAAACCATCAAAAGTACTGGTACCGCGCCCTATTTCATCCATTAACACGAGTGAATTAGCGGTAGCATTGTTGAGTATGTTTGCAGCTTCGGTCATCTCCACCATAAAAGTAGAGCGGCCCGTACTTAAATCATCGTGTGCCCCAATTCGTGTAAAAATTCTGTCGATCGGACCAATGATGGCGGATTCGGCAGGAACAAAACTTCCAATATGTGCCATCAACACAATTAGGGTTATTTGACGCATATAGGTCGATTTGCCACCCATATTAGGGCCGGTTATCATCAGCATACGACGCTGATCATCCATATTCAAATCGTTGGGTACAAAGGGATCATCGAGGGTGTTTTCAACCACAGGATGGCGTCCTGCGACAATATTAATCCCTGGCGCTTCACTAAGTTCTGGTTTCGAATAATTCAATAGCACTGCACGTTCGGCAAAGTTGCTAAGTACATCAACCTCAGCAATATTTTGAGCGGTTTCTCTAAGCGAAAGAGTGTAGATAGATAGATCTTTCAGCAGTGTTTCATATAGTGCTTTTTCGCGGGATAGAGAGCGTTCTCGTGCTGACAAAACTTTATCTTCAAATTCCTTTAATTCTGGAAGTATAAATCGTTCCGCCATTTTTAATGTTTGGCGACGAATATATTCAGGTGGAATTTCATCGGTGTGCGAGCGTGGAATTTCAATATAAAAACCATGCACACGATTGTAGGCAACTTTTAAACTGGTAATGCCGGTTCGGGCTTTTTCGCGCGTTTCTAAATCTAATAAGTATTGATCCGAATTCTTGCTCAGATTGCGTAGCTCATCGAGTTCCTCATCGAAGCCTTCGGCAATAACGCCACCGTCACGGATTAAAACGGGTGGGTTTTCTATAATGGCGGAATCCAGAAGAGTTACTAATTCCTGATGCTCATCAATACCCGTTCTGAGCGTTTCAATGAGTGGATTGTCTAATGGTTCTAGAATGTTGTTTAGTTCAGGGGTAACTTTAAGAGAGTCTCTCAATGTCGATAGATCGCGCGGTCTTGCTGAAGCCAAAGCAATCCGTGAAATGATCCGTTCTATGTCACCGATTTGGCGTAGCACTCCATGTAATGTTTCATAATGGTACTGCTGAATAAAACGATCGATGGCTTGATGGCGGTTTCTCAATATATTTTGATCACGCAGTGGTTTATTTAACCATCGACTCAATAATCTTCCACCCATACTAGTGGCGGTGTTATCGAGCACTGAAATCAGGGTGTTTTTATGGTCGCCCATCAAGCTATTTTCAAGTTCTAAATTACGTCGACTGGCTGCATCCAGAATGATGCCATCATCGCTACTTTCCACTTGCAAGCTGTTTATGTGTGGCAGTGCAGTACGTTGAGTTTCATTTACGTACTGAAGCAATACGCCAGCGGCGGTAATTGCTATGGACATATCGTCACAGCCAAAGCCTGATAAATCCCTGGTGCCGAGTTGTTTTTGTATTAAGTTTCGTGCGTTTTCTTCGTCAAAATGCCAGGGCGCTCTTTTGGTAATTGAGTACTGATCAGAAAGTTTGACTTCGCTGTCTTCATTTATCAGTATTTCTGCCGGGCGCAAGCGCTCCACTTCATTGTGCAAAGCTTCGATGCTATCCACTTGCTGCACGATAAAACGTCCATTGCTCAAATCAATACAGGCTAAACCAAAATTGTTGTGATGCTGGGATGTAAGTTCCGAAATGGCGAGTAGTAAATTGTCGCGACGCTCTTCCAGTAAAAAATCATCAGTGACCGTTCCTGGTGTGAGGATGCGTACAACCTTTCTTTCAACGGGGCCTTTGGATTTGGCTGGGTCACCAATCTGTTCGCAAATGCCTACCGAAATTCCTTGCTTTAATAGACGCGGTAAATATTGTTCAGCCGCATGATATGGAATACCAGCCATTGGTATTGGTTCACCATCTGACTTCCCGCGAGCTGTGAGTGTGATGTTTAACATTTGCGCGGCTTTCTTGGCATCGTCAAAAAACAATTCATAAAAATCACCCATGCGATAAAACAGTAATAGATCTGGGTTTTCAGCTTTGATGCGTAAAAATTGCTGCATCATCGGGGTGTGTTTCTGCGTATTTTTAGGTGCAGACTTGATGGGGGTTTGAGTCATCCGGCTAATTTAACAAATCAGTCTTACAGTGTCACAATAAACTTGGAAATCTCAACAGAGAAATGTGTTTCGATGAAACGATTTCCAAGGATTTTACCCAAACAATTTCTAAATCATGCCTAAATAATGTCTAAAAGGATTGCTTATGGTAGAATCCCCCTCGGGTTTATTATAAATATTTATGGGGATAAATATGTTTAAGATTAATGGGTTAATAGCATTAACCGCAGTTTCTTTGTTTGGGCTTACGGCCTGTGGTGGCGGAGGCGGAAGTTCGACTTCTGTTGTAAAAAAGGACGGTATTTTTAAAGACAGCAATGTAACAGGCTTATCTTATGTTTCCGGTGGACAAAGTGGAGTCACAGATTTAACTGGTGGCTTTGTGTATGAAGAAAGTGAGGATGTTGCTTTCTCGATAGGTAATGTTGAATTGGGTTCTGGAACAGGAAAAGCTATAATGACACCTGTAGACCTTGTTGCTGATGGTACTTTGGCTTCAGCTGAAGTTATCAATAAAGTCCGTTTCCTGATGATGCTTGATAAGGATAATACACCGAGTAATGGCATTGAAATCTCTCAAAAAGTTCAAGCCAAAGCAGAAAGCTGGGCTGCTGTAGATTTTGCCGCAGCTGACTTTCCTACTCAGGCTGTAAATAGAATCGTAACTGAGGCATCTGTTGAAGATGCGGTCGTGCATGAATTGCCAGATGCTGCTACGGCAACCACTCACCTTAAGACAACGCTACTATGTGCGAATGCAGGTGCTTATATAGGAAGCTACGAAGGCACAGAGACTGGAAATATTGCGTTAGTGGTAAATCCGGTTACCGGTGCAGTAGATGGTTCTTCATACAATCCTGATAACGAAGTTTCTGTTGAAATCAAAAATGCCACTGCACTGGATTATGATATGGGCCTTGAATTCGTTAGTGGTGAAGATTCGGCGAAGACGTTTTCCGGAAAGTTTAACTCTACCGAAGCAGTTGCAGGTACTTGGGTAAATAGCGCAGATGCAGCTCAAAAAGGTACTTTTACAGCTGAGAGATTAGGTGGCGCTAGTAATGCGATTTATCGTTATACGGTGCCATTCACTGGTGGTGATAAAGGTTTATTCACTTTTGATGTTGATCAGAGCAATAATGTCAAAGGTACGACTTATAGTGTAAGTACCAATAAGGAAAGCGCCATAACAGGAAATATAGTAAACGAAAAACTCACTGCGACGGCTGCTGATGGTACTAAAATAGATGCCGAATTGGATGAGGATACTTTGACTATAAGTGGTGTTTGGTCAAACGTATCAGCGCTCGAAGCTGGTTCTTATACTGGAGCAGGATGTCGTTTAAACTAATCTAATAAATATAACGATTTAAACTGTAGATAAAAAAGGGGGGGTATTTTAAATACACCCCCCTACTTATAAGCCGTTTTTTTAAGAAGTCATATTACTTCTAACTTCCTAAAATCAGCTTAAAGAATTACTTCTTTTGTAAAGCGTCACGAATCTCAGTTAGTAGATCTTCTTGAGATGGACCAGCTTCTGGCTCAGGCTCTTTGTTGCGTGTAGCAACTTTAATAATAATAAATACAACTGCCATGATGATCAGGAAGTCGATAAAGCTTTGAATGAAAGCACCATATTTGAGCATAATTGGCTCTAATCCTTTGTCTCCACCACCCGTTTCAGCAAGCTTAATGCCTAAGTCTGTAAAATTCACACCACCTAAAGCGACACCGATTGGTGGCATGATAACATCACTTACTAGTGATGAAATTAGTTTGCCTGATGCTACACCGATAATGATACCAGTAGCCATATCTATTAAATTACCAGTAAGTGCAAATTCCTTAAATTCTTTGAGCATTCCCATGTTTATGTTCCTTAATTGTTTATTAAATATAAAAAAATTGATTGTTATGTAAAATCGTAGGTTTAGTGCATCCGGCACGGAATTGGTTCGAAAATTTAATAACTACATTTAATATTGTCGCCCATTAAAAACCCCGAGATAGACTCGGGGTTGAATGTGGCTACTCCTGAAAATCACAAGACTTCAGGCAGTGTCATCCTCCAAGAAAACACTAATGTAACCATTCTCCTTGGGTGGTATTTGTGGAGAGCGCATAGTTTACTATAAAAATCACTATTGGTGAATTTAAATTCATGCATTGAAGAATGAGAATATTTTAATTTTTAATGTATATCAATAAGATAAAGTGTAGTTTGCTAGTGTTAATTTTATTTTTTCGCTACGTTTTCTGGAATATGTTCAAGAATTTCCAGTAAAATTAATCCATCTTTACCATTTAATGAATGATTATCAGTACTCAGCGCTATGCCAGAACGGTCTTTTAGTGCCCAGATATTATTCATATCCTGACTAAAAGGGGGAACTATAAAATCAAATTTCCCGGGCTTTGTAATTGAGTCGTTTTTGCGAATGATAGAAGCGTAGTGAATATCCGGATGGTATTGGTGATTCATCCAGTAAATAAAATTAAACGATGACTCTTCTTTAAGGTCAGAAAACAAACCTCGTGAATCCTGCAATTCATCAACCCCAGCCATGCTTGCCATCATTCCAATAGGTGAATTTCCTGCTATATGGGCTACATTAGCCGCGGGTGTTCCTAAATGCGGGGAAGCAATAGTTATCAATGCATTAACTGCTTGTTGTCGTTGTGGGTCTAGTACATAGAGTCTTGCAACTAAACCACCGGCGGAATGCCCAACTAAAGTTATGGGTTCAAATCGAAAAGAATATAAGTGAGAAAGGTATTGCATCAAATAGCTTTCCTGAATTTGCAGGTTGGCTTTTGATGGAAGGTTTACGGTATAAAAAACATCGCCTTGTGTCATTAAGTCTCTGGGTATAAGCATACCCTGTGGGCCATAACCATAACTTCCGCCATCTTTCCAGCCAGCTCCCAATAAAGGCTGAGTAAATCCGGAATACCTCCAGTCCATATCATCTGCCATAAATCCGTGTACCAAGACAATCGTTCTTGCTTGTGACGAACTAAAAGAAAGGATTGAAAGATAGAATTAATGCAAATGAAATGATTAAGCGTTTCATGGGCACCTCCATTGGCACCTTCATTGGTTGATAAATCAGCTATTGATAACATAATGAACCATAGCTTGGCGAATAGCATTTTCTGCTAATTATGTCTTAAGTATGATAGTTTTAGGTCTTTAAGATTGTAATATACCAATGGGAGTGGACACGGTTTTATGACAATTAAATGTATCGCTTTTGATTTAGATAATACCCTGTGGGAGGTTAACCCTGTTATAGCAAAAGCAGAACAGGGTTTCTATGAATGGCTAAAATCTAACTATCCGAATATTACTAAAAAATATAATAGTGAGAATTTAGTAAAGCATCGCATGGCATATATGCAGGCTAGACCTGAGAACCATCATAATTTAACCGATTTACGTAAGAACTGGATGAGAAGTCTGGCTGACGAAGTGGGTTATGATCATAGCTATGTTGAGCCTGGGTTTGATGTCTTTTGGTCAGCGAGAAATCAAGTCACTTTTTATGATGGTGCACTGGAGATGCTTGAGAGGCTTTCTAAAAACTACTCTTTGGGTGTTATCACCAATGGTAATGCAGACATAAATAAAATAGGTGTAGGTCATTTGTTCGACTTTTCATTGTCCTCAGAAAAAGCGGGTGTATCAAAACCGCATCAAGATATATTTCATCAGGCAATTGAGATGTCGAATCACGATTTGCAGCAAACCGTATATGTTGGCGATGATCCCGAACGAGATATTATCGGTGCTCAGCAGGTTGGAATGAAAGCCATTTGGTATAATCCAACCTTGATGCCCTGGCCTGGTGGTCAAACACCCGCGGCAGTGTTCCAGCATCATCACCAATTAGAAGACAAAATAATAAATTTATGAGACTATATGGGGCATAAAATTAAATATTAATAATAAGAAAAAGAAATAGTAAAAAAGCCCTCAAAGTAGGGGGGTGTACTTCCAGTTCTATATATTCACATAGAGGGTTTTGGGGAAATGCAACATAGTCAGCTAAGAGACACCAGTACACGAAGTCGCGAAGAATGGATAGATCGATTATCCATCAATGAAAGTGAGGCAGATCAACAACTGTTAATTGAGGCGATTGATCTGATGCTAAGTGTTGCCGAGGTCGATCGATATGCAGACGTGCCTTTGAGCCTTGATGTTGCGGATATCTTACGTAATTTACAAGTTGATCAAGTTACCCTTATTGCAGCTGTGCTCAGTGATATACGTTTAAGTGATACATATTCAATTGAAGAAATAGCTGAAAAGTTTAGTAGTACTATCGCATTGTTGGTTAAAAATATGAGATGGCTACACAACTTCAAGCCCCAAAACGACAATGAAACAGTTATCCCAGAGCAAGCTGAACGCCTTAGGCGCATGCTTTTGGCTATGGTCGATGATGTGCGTGCGGTGCTCATTTACCTTGCATGGCGCCTGCAATACTTAAGACTATTAGCGGATGGTGAGCTATACAATAAACGTGAAGTTGCTCAAGAAACCATGGATATTTTTGCACCTCTGGCAAATCGTTTAGGTGTCAGTCAATTGAAATGGGAAATGGAAGACCTGGCTTTTCGTTATCTTGAACCTATTGGTTATAAGCAAATAGCAAAATCATTAGATGCTAAGCGACTTGAACGAGAAGCTTATGTGGAAGCGTTTATATTTAACTTGCGCCAGCTTCTAGATGACACCGATATAAAAGCTGAAGTTTATGGCCGACCAAAACATATTTATAGTATCTGGAAGAAAATGAAACGTAAGGAGCTTTCTATAGATCAGCTCTACGATTTGCGTGCCGTTAGGGTCATCGTTCCAGATGTAAAAGCCTGTTATACCGCGCTAGGTGTTGTGCATGAAAAGTGGAAACATGTTCCAGCAGAATTAGATGATTATATTGCAAATAAAAAACCGAACGGCTATCAGTCTTTACATACAGTGGTGATAGGCCCGCAAGGACGATACGTAGAAATTCAGATTCGCACACAAGATATGCATGTTTTCGCTGAGTTGGGTGTGGCCGCACATTGGCGCTATAAAGAAGGAGGTGTTCAGGATGCAGCGATGGAAAGAGTTGTTGGTTCTTTAAGGCGATTGCTAGATAGTGATGATAACGATGCCGAATTACTCGAAGATTTCCGGGCAGAGATATTTCCTGATAGGGTTTTCGTGCTTACTCCACAAGGTGATATTGTGGAGTTGTCTAAAGGTTCGACACCCTTAGACTTTGCTTATGCAATTCATACCAGCGTTGGGCACCGATGCAATGGAGCAAAGGTGAATGGCGTCATAGTTTCATTGGATCATAAACTGAACAATGGCGATCAAGTGGAAATTATCACTAAAAAAGAGGAGCAGCCCAGCAGGAAATGGCTGAATCCGACTTTAGGTTATGTTGGTTCTCCAAGTTCTCGGACTAAAATTCGTCATTGGTTTAGGCAGCAAGATCACGAGAAAAATTTGCAAGATGGCAAGGATGTTATTGAGCAGGAAAAACATCGTTTAAACCTTAAAAAGATAGATCTTAAGCCTTTAATGAAACGATTCCGTCAGCAGTCTGAAAAAGAGTTTCTTATTGCCTTGGGACGTGGTGATATAAGTGTCGCGCAGTTAACAGATTCTTTGGAAGTGCCCAAAAAAGAAGAAGTTAAGTTTCGTAAGGTCAATGTTAAAAATGAGCATAATGATCGCGGCATTCAAATTCAGGGTGTTAGTAATCTTCTTGTAGAAATAGCTAACTGCTGTAAACCAGTTCCTGGGGATAATATTATTGGCTATATCACTGTAGGCAGAGGTATCACTATTCATAGAGCAGACTGCGCAAATATCGATGAAGATAATCTGGGTCCTGATAAGGCCCTTAGGTTGGCAGAAGCTAGTTGGGGTACAGAAACCACCGCCTATACCGTTGATATCCAGGTGACCGGCTTTAATAAACCGGGTTTGATCAGTGACGTTGCTCAGGTTTTAGCTAAAGAACAAATTAATGTCGTCAACATGACAACTAAACGAGGCAATACAGAACTCATTTCCTTATTGAATATTTCTATTCAGATAGAGAATACAGGACAGCTATTTGATGTTTTGGAAAAAATTGCCCAACTGCAGAACGTAATGGATGCAAAACGCCGGAAGTAAAATCCAGTTTTAATGGCTATTTATATGAAGGGGAGGGCAAGTCAGAACGAGAACATTATTGTTCTCTTTGTTGATAATACACCCCCCCACTTTTGGCCTAAAATTATCCGTTTTCTATAAAAATGCTGTGATGCATTTTCTATTAAATTTCTATTGGTTTTAATGAATTTAGGTGCGAGAATGCGCCCTTTTTTACCCCCTTACGGATTGTTTCAATCTGACAGCCCTATCCTATGATTAATAATATTTTAAAAACAACATGGCCACTATTTTTGGGTCTGGCATTTTTGATGCTGGGAAATGGTTTACAGGGGACCCTTGTCAGTTGGCGTGCCAATTTCGAAGGGTTTAGTTCCAGTACTACAGGCTGGATCATGACGGCTTATTATCTCGGTTTTTTGGCTGGATCATTATTGACCAGTAAACTTATTCGACAAGTTGGTCATATACGGGTTTTTGCTGCATTGGCATCATTGGCATCTACCGCTGTTTTAGTCCAGGTTCTAGTGATCGATCCCTTTGCCTGGATCATTATGCGACTTGTCACCGGGTTTAGTTTTGCAGGAGTCTATGTGGTAGTCGAAAGCTGGTTAAATGCTCGTGCTGATAATGATTCTCGTGGCAGGATTTTATCTATTTACATGATAGTCTCTTATGCTGGGTTAGCTGGTGGTCAATTATTATTTAAAGTTGCCGACCCAACCACCGTCTATCTATTCATACTTTCCTCAATTTTATTGTCTGTGGCTTTAATTCCGCTTTTGATAACCAGAGTTACAGCTCCTATTGTTGAAGAGAGTGAGAGCATGAGTGTCAAGAAGTTGTATAAGATTGCTCCTGCCGGTGTAATTAGTATTACCTTAACCTCTATGGTGGCAGGTGTCGTGTTAGGAATGGGGGCTGTATACGCCGCAAATTCAGGCATGAGTATTTCGCAAACAGCACTATTCATGAGCGTGTTTATTGCTATGGGTGCTTTCGCCCAGTGGCCTGCAGGCTGGGTTTCAGATCACTTTGATAGGCGTCTCGTGATTGTGGTTTTATGTGCTATTGCTGTCGCTTTAATTGCGGTCCTCTATAAACTCGATGCGCGATCGGATTTATTTTTGGGGTTATTTGGTTTGTTTGGTGCTGCAGCCCTACCTATATATTCTTTGAGTGTTGCACATACCAATGATCGTTTAAAGCCGAAGCAAATGACTAGTGCGAGCAGTACCATGGTGTTATTTTCTGGTATTGGTGCAGCAGCCGGCCCAATAACTGTTGGTTATTTATTACACGCATTTGGTAATGTATGGTTTCTCTTGTATTTAGGGGCAATACATCTGTTTTTGGGGTTGATAGTTTTATATTACGTTTTCCAGAGAGGAGCTGTACCGGATGAATATCAAGTGGATTATCAACCTATGGCTTCGAGGATTACCCCGATCGGTCTAGAAGCCGTAGCTCAAGATGCTGAGGATTCCTTTTACGATTCTGAAGAAAGCGATGAGAAGGCAAAATAACCGTTGCCGTTCTTTATTAAAGCTAAATACAAAAAAAGGTGCCGAAGGGCACCTTTTTTATTTTCATTGTGTAATAAACAATTATGGTTTAATTCTTGCTACACCAGAATCAATCGCAGCTTGAGATATTGCTGCCGGTAAAATATCAGGTAAACGTGGGTCCAAAGGGGTAGGAATGATGTATTCAGGACCAAATTCCATAGACTCTTTGCCATAAGCTTTAAGCACAGAATCAGGTACTGGCTCTTTAGCAATAGAGGCTAAAGCTTTAACAGCCGCCATTTTCATTTCTGTATTAATGTGAGTTGCTCGTACGTCCAAAGCGCCACGGAATATAAATGGGAAACCTAAGACATTGTTAACCTGGTTAGGGTAGTCGCTCCGGCCAGTTGCCATAATAATATCGGGACGTGCTTCGCGAGCAACTGCAGGATCTATTTCAGGGTCAGGGTTAGATAAGGCAAATACGATAGGGTTGTCTGCCATCGCCTTCAGTGAGTCGACATCTAACAAGTTAGGTCCTGATAGTCCGATAAACACATCAGCACCAGTACAGGCATCTAACAGGGTTCTATCATCAGTATCTAATGCCCACTCTTGCTTGTATTTATTCAGGTCATCGCGGCCAGTGTGTATAACCCCACCACGATCTAACATGTACAACTTGTTTTTATCAGCGCCTAGAGAAGTAAGCACTTCCATAGATGCAATCCCGGCAGCACCTGCACCTAGGCAGACAATTCTGGCATCTTCAAGTTTCTTACCTTTAATTTCTAAAGCGTTAAGAAGGCCTGCTGCGATAATGATTGCCGTTCCGTGTTGATCATCATGGAATACCGGAATATCTAACTTTTCTTCGAGAATACGCTCAATTTCAAAACACTCTGGAGCTTTGATATCTTCCAGATTGATACCACCGAATGTCGGGGCAATATTTTCAACTGTTTTAATGAAATCTTCAGGTGAATCAGCATTCACTTCAATGTCAAAAACATCGATGTCTGCAAAACGCTTAAACAAAACACCTTTACCTTCCATGACAGGTTTGCCTGCAAGAGCGCCAACATTACCGAGTCCCAAAACAGCTGTTCCATCCGTAATAACTGCGACAAGGTTTCCTTTCGCCGTATATTTGTAGGCATTTTCAGGATCTCTTTCGATCTCTTTAACTGGCTCAGCGACACCTGGTGTGTAAGCTAGTGACAAGTCTTTCTGGGTTTCAGTAGGCTTGGTTATTTGAATCGCGATTTTTCCCGGCTTAGGGTTTAAGTGGTACTCAAGGGCTTCTTTTTTTAGCGTTTCATTTGACATCAATTATTCCTTTATTCTATTTCTAAGTTTCGTGTGCTTAAGCTTAGTCCATTACTGGTTTTAGTGGTAAAAATAACAATATTGATTACTGGATAACTTTTACTAAACGTCCCGGAACGGGTTCCCCTTTTGGGAACATGCCATTTATTAAACGTAAACGTTGTTCATCAACCTTGCTCTTTTGTGCAAGAGTAGCATAGGTCAAACCAGGAGTAGTTGCACGGCCTACAACGATTCTTCCACTGCTATTTTTATCAATACGGAAGGATAAGCCATCAATTTGTTTTAAATACCGATCATGACCAGCATCTCTTATGGTTTGAGTTTTAAATTGATTAGCCTGTCTAATGACTTCCTTTAAGCGCGTATCATTATCTGGATGTGAAGAAAAAACACCGTGATAGGCTTGGACTTTGCGACCTTCTTTCTGGGCTTGGTACTTGTCAAATTCTTCTTGTGATTTTAAGACTCTGACCACTTCAATCATGTTTTCAGGGTCGTATCCAACACGAGCCAGGTATTCTGCTCCTAATTTGTCCGCTTGTAATTCGTGATCTCTGCCATAGCCGCTTAACAGTGCCTGGCCTAGTTGTCCAAAACCCTGACCTGCTGTGGTACCAGCCTTATCGGCCAAAACGCTTTGCAAGATTGCGCCAACTGCACCTGCACTCTGCTGTTTTACTCCATGCTTGGCAGTAACGTGCCCAATTTCATGTCCTAATACTCCGGCTAGTTCGCCTTCTGAATTTAGGTAGGCCATGAGTCCGGTTGTAACATAAATATATCCACCAGGAAGAGCAAAGGCGTTTACGGTAGGATCATCTAAAACGGTAAATGTATAGCGGATATCGCTTCTGTGGCTCTGTCGTGCCAGCTGTTGTCCAATATTATTGACGTAGGCCTGTAATTGAGAATTATTATAGCGCTTCTTCTCCTTCAAAATGCTTTTGTGGCCTTCGGCGCCTATTGCCAATTCCTGATCTTGATTTATCAGGGTAAAGTCTCTCTTACCAGAGACAGGGTTGGTAGAACAAGCCGTAAGTGTTATTAACGAGGCTATCAGTGAGGTTGCGACTATTCCCCTGATAGTGGTTTTAATGTTCATTGTTTTAAGCTCCATTTAATCCTTGGTTCAATTTGCTTCCTTGCAAAAATTTGAAGTTGTGATGGGTGATTAAGTTGAATAATTCGTTTATTTCTTTTGTTTTTCAGCATACCTGAAACGATTATGCTTTTGCCTATTAATTTATCAAAATCTACGGATTTAAAGTAGTGTATATTTTTGTTTTTAATGCTTATTTGTATGGGTTTTTTATGACGACTTTCGAGTGTTAGTAACAAAGAGTTTTTATATCTTTTGCGGCTTTTAACGATTCCACTTAGGCGAACATAACCTTTTGTTATTGGGCTAATTGAGTCTGTTGTGTAAAGTCGATGCTTGTTTGATCTCCAGATGTTTAATGACTTTTGTTGAGCCACACTCTCCGCTTTTTTATAGCAGTCAGCGAATTTTACATTGGGTGGTATGGCTAGTGTTTTGGCATAACCTTGTTGAAGTAGCCAGCTGGAAATATTGGTACCATCATTTAAAAACAAATGCGCAAGTACTCTGGAATACTTATCTTTCTTTTCTCTCTCATAGAGAAGTTTGATCTCATAATCGTCTTGTTTTAGCCGTTCTCTTAACGCTTCTCTTGCTCTTGCGCCATAAGCTTCGCCTTTCTGTTTGTGATGACGGGTTTCTGGGGTGTCTATACCAATTATTCTAATTTTACGTTTGTCGGTAAGTAACACGGTATCACCATCATATACCCATTTAACTCTCGCTTTTTCTAAGTTTGAGTTAGCGGGAGGAGGGCAAATTTCTCCTGCAAAGGTGGGGGGTGGTGTGAAAAGTATAAAAATCACAGACACAAAAAAGGCACTAATATTAAGTGCCTTTTTTGATGAATGCCTAGAAAGCATTAACGAATGTAAGTACGCAACAATATGATAAAAATACTGCGGGCAGAAACTCGTTATTTTCTACCGTAACGGTTGTTAAACTTATCAATCGC
The DNA here is from genome assembly GCA_963807855.1 of uncultured Gammaproteobacteria bacterium. Lineage (GTDB taxonomy): Bacteria > Pseudomonadota > Gammaproteobacteria > Thiotrichales > Thiotrichaceae > Cocleimonas. The sequence continues at coordinate 30,547 of CAWEEB010000031.1, forward strand.
ACCAGCAGTAGTTTTAGTGTTTTGCTTACCCGTGTAGAAAGGGTGAGATGCACTAGAAATATCCACTTTAATTAGTGGGTACTCGTTACCATCTTCCCATTTAGCTGTCTCTTTTGAAGAAAGCGTTGAGCGTGTAAGAATTTTAAAGTCACTCGCAAGATCCTGAAAAATTACTTGATTGTATTCTGGGTGTGTATCGGCCTTCATTAGAAGATCCTCTTAAAATCGTGTTCAAAAATCGAAGAGCGGGGATTCTAACAGAAGCCCCTAATGCTTTGCAAGCGGAGTATGCCTTTATACGCCTAAAAGTGGAAGATGTTTTATTCTGTGGTAAGACAATGAAAGTAACAAACAATGCTCTAATGCGTTCGAAGGGATTTTTTCATCTTCTAAGGAAAAAATTATTGCCCTATTGCCCTCATAGATAAAAATATCCGGGTAAATTTCTTTGAAGGTTTCCACTAATTTAGTGCTGCAAATAAAGTACACTGCGCAATTATTTTGGGTCGACGCTTTCCAGGCCAGGCGGATTGTTCGACCCAGATTTAGCGACATAAGAAGGCTCGCCCCATTTTAGTGTTTCTTCAATTTCGCTGACATCACCGTTACGTTTAGCAATATCGAATATCATCTGGCGAATACGAAGAAGCTTCTCTTGTGCTGCTTCAGGATACAATTCGTAAGTATGTTTAACCGCTTGTTCCTGGATAACACCTAAGTTGGGCATTTGGTTAATTCCTGTTTCTAATCATCCTTTTTGTCTTTCTATAATACACCCCCCTACTTATATGCGGTTTTTATAAAACATATTTATAGCAACGTAGTTCTGGACCTGTAGATTAGTGACAAATCCATAAATATATGAATTAATAGGCTTATCAATAAATAAATTAAGTTCAATGTAGAAGGGAATGGGAGAAGAAAATGTCTAAGTTTGGGATGATAATACTGGCTGCAATTACGTTATTTCTTATTTTTGGCGTAGGTGTTTATAACCGCATTGTCAGTGGTGATGAGGGTGTTAAAGCCTCATGGTCTGAAGTGGTTAACCAATACCAGCGAAGAGCAGACTTGATTCCTAATCTGGTTAGCACGGTGAAAGGTTTTGCAGCGCAAGAAAAAGATGTATTAACCAGTGTTGTAGAAGCGCGTGCGAAAGCAACATCTGTGCAAATTACTCCTGAAACCCTAAATAACCCTGCAGTGTTTAGTCAATTTTCTAAAGCGCAAGATCAACTAAGTGGGGCATTAAGTCGTTTGCTGGTGACTGTTGAGCGTTATCCTGATCTGAAGTCAGATAAAAACTTCCTTGAATTACAGACTCAGCTGGAAGGCACCGAAAATCGTATTACAGTAGCGCGTAAACGCTATATCGAAGCGGTGAAAGACTATAATTTAACGGTAAGAAAATTCCCGGGAAACATGATTGCAAGCATCATGGGTTATTCAACCAAGCCTAACTTTACGGTTGAAAATGAAGATGCGATATCAACACCACCGAAGGTTGATTTTAATCCTGCGCCTGCGACTAACTAACTAACTTAATTAGAAAAACAATGATGTTTAGAAGGCCCTCATTTTCAGCATTATTTCTGGGTTTGCTCATTGTTATCGGGACTATTAGTGGAATAATAGTTTCGAGTAGCGCGATAGCAGATTTAGTCAAAGTCCCTGAATTAAAAAGCCGCGTTACTGATTTAACCAGCACTTTGTCTGCGGGTGAGAAAGCTACGCTTGAATCTACTCTGGAAAACCTGGAAAAAAACAAAGGTAGCCAATTGGCTATCTTAATCGTAAATACAACCTCTCCAGAAGTCATCGAAGATTACTCAATGCGAGTCGTCGAAAAATGGAAACTAGGCCGTAAAGGGGTGGATGACGGGGTGCTGCTTTTGATTGCGATGGAAGATCGAAAAATGCGGATTGAGGTAGGGTACGGACTCGAAGGCATAATTCCGGATATTGCTGCGGGTCGTATTATCAATGAGTACATCACACCAGAGTTTCGAAATGGGAATTTTTACTCGGGTATTTCAGCAGGTGCAAACAAAATAATTGGCCTAATCAATGGCGAAGCTTTGCCACCTCCAAGTTCTCAGCAAGGTAGCAAGGACGATTCAGTGGGCCCCATTCTATTCTTCCTGATCTTTGTAAGCTCATTTATTTCAAGAGGGCTTACAGTGATGTTAGGTAGTGTGATTGCTACCTCAATTATCGCCATAAGTGGGGGGGTGATTATTTGGTTGCTAACACAGGATGTATTCTTCAGCTTATTTGCAGCAGGATTTTTAGCCATTTTTAGTTTTGCCTTTGGTAGTTCCAGAAGCAGTAGTTATCGCGATGGTGGAGGTTACGGCGGTGGCTTTGGTGGCGGTGGTGGTTTCAGTGGAGGCGGCGGCTTTAGTGGCGGCGGTGGTGGATTCGGCGGAGGCGGTGCGTCCGGCGGGTGGTAATTATGGATTTCAAAAGAACAATTAAGCATCTGTTTTATCCCGGTTGGTGGTTACGTCGAGACTTTCCACCATCGGAGATGGCAAGAATTGAAGGTGCTATCAAGCAATCAGAAAAAAAGCATAGCGGAGAAATCCGTTTTGCTATTGAAAGCTCATTGCCTTTTAAAGCGCTCTGGCATGATGAGTCGATATACGAACGCGGTATTGAGGTTTTCTCGTTATTAAGAGTTTGGGATACAGAAGATAATAATGGTGTTTTAATCTATTTATTATTGGCTGACCATAAAGTTGAAATTACAGCCGATAGAAATATCAACAAAGTGGTTGGTGAACAAGAATGGCAACGCATTTGTGGGTTAATGCAGGCGGAATTTCGCGCAGGTAATTTTGGCAATGGCGTAGTTTTAGGGATTGATGAGATTGGTTCTTTATTGGAAAAGCATTTTCCCGTCTCTGAAACAGATACTAATGAATTATCGAATAAACCAGTTATTCTATAGATTAAATCATTAAGTAATACTTTTAAAAAGTCACCCCCCTACTTTTAGGTACTTTTTAATCATTCTTCTTTTTACGCGCTCTAGGGTGTGCCTTGTCGTACACTTTGGCTAAATGCTGAAAGTCTAAATGGGTGTAAATCTGGGTAGTACCTATATCCGCGTGTCCCAGTAATTCCTGAACTGCCCTTAAATCTCCCGATGATTCCAGAATATGACTTGCAAACGAATGCCTGAGCTTGTGCGGGTGCAGGTGTTGTTCCAGGCCTTGTTTCTTGCGCCAAAAATTAAGTCGTTGTTGCACCGAGCGCTTACTGATTCGTTTTCCTCTATTGCTCACAAAAAGTGCTTGTTCGTCTACTTTAGCTAGAGTGTCTCGTTTGCCTAACCACAGTAGTATCGCTTCACTGGCTTTTCGACCGATTGGTAGCACTCTGGTTTTATTGCCTTTGCCTAATGCTCTGAGTGAGTTCTCATTGAGATCTATGCTCTCCAAATCAAGATTGGTGAGCTCAGAAAGTCGCAAGCCTGAAGAATAGAAAAGCTCCATAATAGCCCTATCTCGAATCGCCAAAATACTATCTGGTGGAATATCTAAAAGCTGGCTAAGCGAATCCACATCCAATGTATCAGGAAGTGTTCGCGCGGTTTTTGGTGCACGAATATCGATTGCAGGATTATTTTTGAGTTGATGATTTCGAATAAGAAATTGATAGAAGCTACGTAAAGACGATAGTTTTCGTTGCAGTGTTTTGCCGCCAATTCCTTTCCGATGAAGGCCGGAGACCCAGTTACGCACATGCAGACTATCTGCTTTAACAATATCATCACAGTCATTTTGCTTCAGCCATTGGCTGAATTGCTTGAGGTCTCTATCGTAAGCGCCCAGAGTATGCGGAGAATATTGTTTTTGGTATTTTAGGTGTTCAGAAAATTGTTTTGTGGCATTTGACACAATCTAAGATCACCCTGGAATTTTCTAGTTAGGTAAATGGTAGGTTATGCTGGTGGAAATCAGCTCACCAAGGTGGCTAATAAATACTGTCCCCATTCCTGGATGGAAACGGCTTTCATCTTCGCTAGCAAGCGCTAAGATCCCAATGTTTTCTGCACCAAATAAAGGAATTAGCGCAGCTGAGTTGACCTTGTCAGCTTGCTTTGCAAATAAGAATTCTAGCTGCTCTTCTTTCAAATGACCACAAATGGGCTTTTTAGATTTAAATAGATTGTCAAAGCTCTTAATATTTTCATTACTTGATGAAATAAAGTGCATGGTGTCATCGCCACCAATAATTTTAAGCGTTACAAAATCAGCATTAAAGTCTTCGCGAAGTACATCCTGACAGGTAGCAATAACATCATCGATTCCGTCAGCACGCATTAATTCGAGGGTGAAACGTTGTAAACGCGTAACAATCTGCTCATTTCCACGAGCAGTTCTGATTAGACCATTGAGCTGTTCTTCAAGGTCACGGCTTTTTTCACGAAGGATGGCGACTTGGCGCTCTATCAGCGAAGCCGTTCCTGCGCCATGAGGCACTTGAATCGTTGACAATAATTCAGAGTGGCGTTGAAAGAAATCTGGGTGTGAAGCTAAATACTTGGCAACCACGGACTCATCCATCATTGCATCCGCCATTTCCGCGTCAGCTAATGCAGCGTCAGTGCTTTTCGCATCGTTGTCTTTTTCAGATTTAGATGTTTTGCCTGTACTCATTAATGAAACTCCTTATGATTTCTAATTTAGATTCTTAATCTGGTTTTGATTTTTCTTTTTAACCAAGTTACCAAAATTTACAGTGAAATCATTCCTTTGAACACTGTAGCCGTCGGTCCGCTCATCATAACTGGATTTGTATCTCCTGCCCAGCTAATTGATAGATTGCCACCAAGCAGCTGTGCATCAACTTTAATGTCTAAGAGTCCTTGCAGTTGACCAACAACCACAGCTGCGCATGTACCTGAACCGCAAGCTTGAGTCTCACCAATACCTCTTTCAAAGACTCTTAATTTGATGTTTTGTGCATCAATGACCTGCATAAACCCAACATTTACTGAATTTGGGAAATAGTGACTGTTCTGGATTGCGGGGCCCAACTCCTCAACATCAGCAGTATCAACATCATCAACTAATAAAACGGCATGAGGGTTGCCCATAGATACAACACCCACTGAAATAGTTTTATTACCAATAGCTAATTGATAGCTGGATTTAATTTCATCGGCTTGAAACGGTATTTTCTGGGGTTCCAATATAGGTGCCCCCATATCAACCGTCACATCGTGGTTCTCTTCTAGCTTTAGAATAATCCGTCCGTTACTGGTAAGCACAGGTATTTCTGTTTTATTGCTTAATCCTTCATCGTGTACAAATCTGGCAAAACAGCGTGCGCCATTACCACATTGTTCAGCTTCGCTGCCATCTGGATTAAATATCCGATAACGAAAATCTGCATCTACAGCATCTGTTTTTTCAACCAGTAATAACTGGTCGCAACCTATGCCTAAGTGTCGGTCTGAAATGTATCGGACCTGATCGGGTGAGAGGTCAATGTTTTGATCAATTGCATTGATTACGACAAAGTCATTGCCTAATCCATGCATTTTTGTAAATTTTATATCCATGTTAATATTCGTCTAATTTTCTTGAATAAACTCAATTAATTCCTATATTACAATTATGGTGTCACGTTTGACATACAAAGTTGATGCAGAAATTCAAATTTAATGATAGAGTACGCGAGCATATCAGCTTTCACTAATATAGATAGGAGAATATCATGAGCGATTTCAACGAAGAATTAGATGCACGCGGACTTAACTGCCCTTTACCAATTTTACGTGCAAAAAAAGCGATAAATGGATTGGAGAACGGCGAAACATTAAAAATCATTGCAACTGATCCTGGTTCAGTTAAAGATTTCGAAGCATTTTGTAAGCAAACGGGTAACGAGTTAGTGTCTACTGCTGAAGATGGCAGCGAGTTCACTTTCTTTATCAAGAAAGCTAGCTAGCTAAAAAACTAATTTATTTCCCGCTAGAAATAACTTAGTAGAAAAGCACCTTCGGGTGCTTTTTTTTATCTTCAGTTTACAGTTTCTTCAGTTTACACTCATAGTATGAAGAATGATCCAAAGTTAATTAAGGCTTTTTTAAAAGAAAAACAAGACCAGCATTTATATCGTAAGCCACGTATCAGTGAATCAGCGCAACATCCTTTGATGCAGATAGATGGAAATGAATACCTTACCTTTTGTAGTAATGATTATCTGGGTTTGGCAAATCATCCTGACTTATTAGAAGCCTTCAAAAAATCTGCAGAAAAGTATGGTGTGGGTAGCGGTGCGGCGCATTTAATTAATGGGCATTCGATTGAACATCAAAAATTAGAAGAAGAATTGGCTGATTTTACCGGGAGAGATCGTGCATTACTATTTTCGACGGGTTATATGGCAAATTTGGGGACAGTAAATGCACTTCTGGATCGTGGAGATTATTTGTTCTCTGATCGATTGAATCATGCTTCATTGGTGGATGCAGGTTTGCTCTCGAAAGCTAAAATGAAGCGTTATTCACATGCAGACGGAGAAGCACTTAAAAAGCTCTATAAAAAACTATCGAATATCTCAACAAACAGATAACTTCATCAATAGCATGATACTCACTGATGGGGTTTTCAGTATGGATGGTGATGAAGCACCTTTACAAGACCTCGTAAAAATAGCAAAAGACAACCAGGCATGGTTAATGGTAGATGATGCACATGGCTTTGGTGTCCTGGGTGAAAACGGTGCTGGTCAGCTTGAACAAGATAAACTCTCACAAGCTGATGTACCTATTCTAATGGCTACCCTCGGTAAAGCAGTTGGAACTGCTGGGGCATTTGTAGCAGGTAGTGAGGATTTGATAGAGTATCTTACACAAACGGCGCGTACCTTTATTTATACAACGGCGATGCCCCCGAGCATTGCAGCAGCAACTCGCGCTAGTTTAAAAGTTATTGCAGGGGAAACCTGGCGTCGAGAAAAACTCAGTGCCTTAATTAATCAATTTAAACAAGGTGCTGGACAGCTAGGTATTCAGTTAATGCCTTCAAATACAGCTATTCAACCTATTTTACTGGGGTCTACAGAACGATCATTAAAACTGAGTAAGGCTCTATCCGATCAGGGTATACTGGTTTCTGCGATAAGACCGCCTACTGTGCCGGAAGGACAGGCTAGATTAAGAGTGACTTTTTCTGCAAATCACACCGATAAACAAGTAGAACAACTATTAAACGCATTGGAATATGCCTTTAAACATAACAGGAATACACACGAATGATCGCAACTAGTTTATCTATAACTAGCAAATTAATTAGCCATCTAATTAGTATAGACCTAAAAGTTTCAGGAATATTTAAGGCCTTATCTTTAATGCTTTGTCTGTTTTTCTTTGCAATGCCTGTTTTTGCTGAAAGTCATGCAAAAACTGATGAAAAAGAAATGGAAAAAACAGAGACCGTTTTTTTAAAAAAACAGTTACAAAAACAGGAACTGACTCAACAAACACTTTCTACGATGCTCGATTTTGTAGAATTACAGGAACGCTTAAGAAAAGATCAGGAACTTTTACAAAAAGAATTGAAAGGCTCTAAATCTGAAACTGAAACTGCAGAGTTAAAAGCAGAAATAAAAGTTATTGAAGAAAAGCTGAAAGATACCAAGAACAACATCGAAAATATTGCTGCGGATACGGATTTGGGAATATTAAAGTCTGTTGAAGAAAAGCCATTTGACTTACAAAAAGAAATCATGTCCTTACTGGAACCAGCGCTTAAGGAGATGAAATATGCAACTAATGATGTTCGGAAAAAATCTGATTTACGCGAAAAAATAGACTATTTCAGTAGAAGGGAGCCCATAGTACAAGAGGCTCTAGCCAATGTTGCAGAGTTAAACAAAGCAAATAAAAACCCCAAAATAGCCAAAGCCTTGGAAAGTATGAATGATGACTGGTCTAAGCAATTAGTTTTTATTCAGAGTGAACTAAAGGCGAAACAATTACAGCTAGAAAAACTTGTGGCAGAAGAAACGACCTTCTTTGATCAATCAGAGAGCTTTTTCAAAAACTTTTTCCAGCGCCGCGGCTGGGTCTTGATTCAGGCACTTTTTTCCATAATTGTAATACTCATACTGTCTCGTTTGATTCATGCTGTTTTAACTAAAACCGTCAAAGGATATCGTGCACAGTATCGCAGTGTTCAATTACGCGTGATCGATTTAATGCATCGCTTTGGTACTTTACTGTTTGTGATTATTGCACCAATGGTAGTTTTCTATATAGCCGAAGATTGGGTGCTATTCAGTTTGGGCGTGCTATTCCTGATTGCATTTGCCTGGAAGTTGGGACAAGCGATTCCAAAATACTGGTCACAACTTGAATTGTTTTTAAACGTGGGACCAGTACGTGAAGGTGAAAGGCTTCTATTGCATGAGATTCCATGGCGAGTGAAAAACATTAATATGTACTCAGTTCTGGAAAACCCTGTAGCTGATTTGTCTTTGCGTCTGGATATCAATGATCTGGTAGATTTACGTTCACGGCAAATAGTACCGGGTGAGCCCTGGTTTCCCTGTAAAAAAGGTGATTGGGTTATTTTGAAAGATGGTTTGCGCGGCAAAGTTATTGGTATTTCTTTGGAGTTGGTGCAACTTATTCAACGTGGTGGGGCAGTTTCGACCTATCAGATGGATACTTTTTTATCTTTGTCACCATTAAATATGTCAAAGAGTTTTCGTGTAAAAGAAACCTTTGGTATTTCTTACAAACATCAAAAAGAAAGTACCACTGAGATTGTCCAGAAGCTGAAATACATCATCAATAAATGCGCTGTAGATGAAGGTTATGAAGAACATATTCAGAGCATTAATGTAGAATTTGAATCGGCCGCTGATTCCTCTTTAAATCTGGTTGTGATTGCCGACTTTAAAGGTGAAGTTGCTGATATTTCCAATCGTTTACGCCGTTCGATACAACGTTGGTGTGTTAACGCAGCCACCGAAAATGATTGGGAAATTCCATTCCCACAACTCACAATCCATAGAGAAGAAATTATGGATGCGCAAAACGCTGTAAAATGATAATAAAGACACCCCCCTACTTATAGGCACTTTTTTTATGAAGTATAAAGATCTGCGTGATTTTATTGTACAACTCGAATCTCAAGGAGAGTTGAAAAGAATCACTGCCGAGGTTGATCCTAATCTCGAAATGACAGAAATATGTGATCGAACATTGCGTGCTGGTGGCCCTGCATTATTATTCGAAAATCCTAAAGGCTTTGATGTACCGGTTTTGGGGAATTTGTTTGGTACCCCGGAACGCGTGGCGATGGGAATGGGTGAAAATTCGGTTTCTGCGCTGCGCGAAGTTGGAAAGCTGTTAGCGAGCCTCAAAGAACCTAGTCCGCCCAAAGGCATTAAGGATGCTTTGCAGTCTATCCCCAAGTATAAAAAAGTACTGGATATGGCACCGAAAAAGGTAAAAAAAGCAGCGTGCCAAACTCATGTCATCGAAGCTGATGATGTTGATTTATCAAAACTCCCGATACAAACCTGTTGGCCTGGGGACGTAGCGCCGCTGATCACCTGGGGCTTGGTAATTACCAAAGGCCCAAATAAATCACGCCAGAATCTGGGTATTTATCGTCAGCAAGTCATTGGAAAAAATCGAGTCATTATGCGCTGGTTATCTCATCGTGGTGGGGCATTGGATTTTCGGGATTGGCTAGAAAAGCATCCAGGAGAACCTTTTCCAATCAGTGTTGCGCTAGGTGCTGATCCTGCAACTATTTTAGGTGCGGTGACACCGGTTCCTGATACGCTTTCGGAATATGCATTTGCGGGATTATTGAGAGGTTCGCGAACCGAAGTAACAAAATGTATCGGTAATGATCTACAGGTTCCTGCATCGGCAGAATATGTGTTAGAAGGGTATTTGTATCCTGATGATATGGCTGATGAAGGGCCGTATGGAGATCATACCGGTTATTACAATGAAGTCGAGCGATTCCCTGTGTTCACTATTGAGCGAATTACACACCGTGAGAATCCAATCTATCACAGTACTTACACGGGTAGACCACCAGATGAGCCAGCTATGCTTGGCGTTGCGCTTAATGAAGTGTTTGTACCGATATTACAAAAGCAATTTCCGGAAATTGTTGATTTCTATTTGCCCCCTGAAGGTTGCTCTTACCGCATGGCAGTGGTGAGTATGAAAAAACAATACCCGGGACATGCAAAGCGCGTGATGATGGGGGTTTGGTCATTTTTAAGACAATTTATGTACACCAAGTTTGTGATAGTAGTCGATGAAGATATCAACACTCGCAGTTGGGAAGATGTTATCTGGGCAATGACTACACGAATGGACCCAGTACGGGATACCACAACTATTGAAAACACACCGATTGATTATCTGGATTTTGCTTCTCCTGTATCTGGTTTAGGTTCTAAAATGGGTTTCGACGCAACCAATAAATGGCCTGGAGAAACCAGTCGCGAGTGGGGTGAACCGATCGTTATGGATGAAGATGTAAAAAAGAAAATAGATCAGATCTGGGGCGAGTTGGGGATAGATTAGTTAAAGCTTAATTTACATCCTTAAGCTTCCCTTAAGGCTTAATATGTAATACTCTCTTTAAAGCTTGGAATTTATTATTAATAATAATTAATTAAGAACTATTTAATAATCAGGCTAAAACAAGATAAGAATAATAATTCAAATAAATTATCGTCAGTAAAAAAATATTAGGGTGTGAATATGAAATTTGAGAAAATATTTCTCATTTTGCTTGGGTCCGTTTTTATTATTGTTTTGTCTACTCCATCGCGAGCGACGGAAAAGCTTGGTTCGATGGAAGCAGTCTGGAATTCTATAGGCGTCCCTTCAAATGCAAAAAATGCTGATGCCAAGTTAGCACGTCAACGTGCTATCTGGAGAGCTAAATGGGAAGCACAGCAGCTTGCTAAAAAGAAAAAAAATGCAGTAGTTGCGAGATCACCTGTTTCTCCTAAAACAGCTCCGGTTAGACAAGTCGCAAAAAAACAGCCACCAAAGCCCTTAACCAGAGAGCAATATCAATGGCGCTGGAAACAGCAACAACTAAAAAAACAACAGCTAGCTCGTGCTAAATCTCCTGCAAATAAAGCACCGGTAAAGCAAATACCCACGTTTACCAATGCTGATATAAAATCCGTTCTGAATGGCGCTCCAAGTAGAAATAAATCATTAACTTCAAATCGGGCGGCTTTTCGTCAAAATAAACAACCTGCTGCAATAAGGTCATTACCCTTTGCGGTGAAGAATAAACTTAATGCGGCAAAGTTGAGCACGAATGGCATGAGTGCCTATGTACAAGATGTTAATTCTGCAAAACCATTACTAGGTCATCAAGCAACGACATCAAGAGTGCCAGCATCGGTAATGAAGTTAATTACCTCGTATGCAGCTTTGGGTACATTAGGTCCAAAATATCGATGGCCAGTAGATGTTTATACAAAAGGTCAAGTACGCGGCGGAACGCTAAATGGTGATTTAATCATCAAGGGATATGGCTCGCCTGAATTCAACCAGGCTGAATTGCGTAAAGTACTGCATGGAATTCGCAACAAAGGCATTAGAAATGTTTCTGGTCGCGTGGTATTTGATAATAGTTATTTCAATGTGCCGAACCAGGGCTCATTTGATGGTAAATCTCAATCAGCCTATAACGCGCAACCAGATGCGTTGTTGTATAACGAACGTCTAAGTAGTTTTCAGGTACGAACAAAGGGAAAACGCGTTCACGTAAGTACTTCGACTCCTACACATAATATGAAAATTGTGAACCGCATGCGCGCTACCAAAAGAGGTTGTAGACCTCATATCAAGGTTTCGAAACGAGGCGCACAAACAGTTGTAACGTTTAGTGGTCGATTCTCCAGACGTTGTGGCACTAGAAGTTATCACCGCGTCATTAGTCAACCAGCCAATATGATTTATGGCGCAATGCAGGCAATGTGGAAGCGCGATGTAGGCGGTAAATTAAATACACGTTTTGCCATGGGCAAAGCGCCAGTAAATGCAAAACCACTTTTAAGAACTTACTCTCGTACTTTGGCCGAAATATTACCGACAATCGATAAAGACAGCAATAATGTAATGGCACGCCAGGTGATGTTAACCATTGGTGCGAAATCAACAGGGCAGGGTACCCAACAAAGTGGTGCGAATGCGATTGGTACATGGTTGGCTTCCAGAGGTTTAAACTTTCCGGAATTACGCATTGAAAATGGTTCTGGTTTAAGCCGTCACGCACGTATCAGTGCAAGACATGTGGGAGATCTACTGGTTGATGCTTATCGCAGTCCATTTCGAAATATTCTAATCCAGTCACTGGCTGTTGCAGGCGTTGACGGCACTATGAAAAGACGTCTCAAAGGAACAAATGTAAGAGGTCGTGGTTTTTTCAAGACAGGTACTTTACGTGATGTGCGTAGTATCGCTGGTTATGTCAAAGCAGCAGATGGTAAAACCTATGTGATGGCAATTTTGCATAATGATCCGCGAGCGAAACGTCGCGCATTAGCTGCTCATGATAAGTTAATTGAGTGGGTTTATTCAGGTGGTCGCAGTCAGCAAGTGGCGATGCGTTAGACACTGATTAATTTTAAAATAGATACAAAAAAGGCCTAAAAGTAGGGGGGTGACTTAATTTAAGTCACCCCCCTACTTTTAGGCACTTTTTAATTAAGTACAGCTTGCTAAAGTCAAAACTACTTACGCTTTAAACTTACCTTTGTTGAGTCTGTCCGCTTCCATCGTCTCTATTTCTCTTGCTCCTGATACAACTATTTCGGGGTCAGGAATAAAGTCTAAATCCGGATTAGCTCGTTGATACGGAGCACTGTTCAAAATTACTTTCAAAGTATTTAAGCGTGCTGCATGTTTATCATTTGAGCGAACGATCACCCAGGGAGCTGCAGATGTATGAGAGCGTTTTAGCATTTCATATTTAGCGTTGGTAAATTCATCCCAGTGATCTTGGGCCTGAATGTCTACTTCAGATAACTTCCACTGACGTAAAGGATCTGTTTTTCTGCGTTCGAAGCGTTTTGCCTGTTCTGCTTTAGTCACACTAAAATAAAGCTTCACCAGAATAGTGCCTTGACGAACCAGGTCTTTTTCAAAACCTACAACACCTTTCATAAAGCTTTTATGTTCTTCTGCTGTGCAGAAACCTAGAACCGGTTCGACCATGGCACGGTTATACCAGCTGCGGTCGAATAGAACCATTTCACCACCATGGGGGAATTGCTCTACGTAGCGCTGAAAATACCACTGTGAACGTTGTTCTCTGGTTGGTTTTCCTAAAGCTACAACACGGTAATGTTTTTCGTTCATATAACGTGCTACACGTCTAATTGTTCCACCTTTACCCGATGCATCACGTCCTTCAAAAAGAATAATCATGCGTTTGTTGGTATCTTCAAGGTACTGTTGTAAAGCGATTAACTCAGCTTGAAATGGCTTTAATGATTTTTCTATTTTATATTTTTTTTCAGCCTTTTTTTTATCCTGTTTCAGGAATTCAAGTTCTTCGGTGAGTTCCTGAAGCTGTTGTTCAAGTGAGGTTTCATGTTGAGGATTATCGGGAATGTCTTGAGTGGGCTGGTTAGTAAGATCAACTATTTTTTCATTGCTAGAATCATTATTTGCAGACATCATATTCTCCCTAAACTAAAACTTTTATTACATTTGGATTGTTTTTAAAAGTATTTTCAGCACCCATCATAACGAATATAAAGTATATGTACCAAATTAAGTTACTAACGATCCTTCTCGTCTTAACTCACGCTTTTTTTAACCCTTTATACGGTAAAAACCCACCAAGACCAGCGCTCATGTTAGCGAATGTTTACCATCAGGGTATTGATCTAGATCAGTATTGGGTAAGCGAAAAATATGATGGTGTACGCGCTTTATGGGATGGAGAACAGTTGCTTTCTCGTGGCGGCAATATCTATCAAGCCCCAGACTGGTTTATTCACGACTTTCCAAAACATCAGCTAGATGGTGAGCTTTGGATAGGCCGACAACAATTTGAGTTATTGGTAAGTACCGTAAGAGATCAGGAGCCTGACGATCTTGCCTGGAAAAATGTAAAATTCATGATTTTTGATATGCCGGAACTATCAGTGGATTTTGATTCACGGCTACTTCAGATTAGCAAAGTGACCAAACAAGCCAATATAGAGTGGTTACAAGCAGTTAGGCAATGGAAGGTTTCTAGTCATCAACAACTTATGCTAGAGCTGGCGTCGATTACAAATGCAGGAGCAGAGGGCTTAATGCTGCATCGAGGTTCTTCTTTTTATCAAGGTAAACGAAGTGGTGACTTAATAAAAGTTAAAGCTTATGAGGATGCGGAGGCTATTGTAATTGGCCATATACCCGGCAAAGGAAAATACACAAACAAAATGGGTGCGTTGCTGGTAGAGACACTCGCAATGACTGCGGCGCAAAAATCAGGAGAAAAAATTCGCTTTAAACTCGGTACTGGTTTTAGTGATGTAGAGCGTCAATATCCACCTCAAATAGGTGATATCGTGACTTTTCAATTTAGAGGAAAGACAAAAAATGGCGTTCCTCGTTTTGCTTCATTTCTGAGAATTAGAAAGGAAACGAAAAATTAAGTGTTTACAAGATTAGAATATTAGGATAATCTAATATACATAAATAGAAACCCCATAACAAATTCTAGGAAGGTAAGAAATGAAAACTCAATTAATTTTAGCAACAGCTTTGATTACGTTATCCGCAACTACAACTGCTTCTGCAGACTGGTTCGATGGTTTTAATAACGGTAACGCAAATACAAATGCTTATGGTAATGCATCAGGTAATACAAAAGGTGATGGCAGAATAGATGGAAACACAGCCGCTAATGCAAATGGCTGGGGAACTGGAAAAGGAAATGCCGACGGTGAAGTAGATTTTGCTATTAATTTTAAAGCTAAAGGTAAGACTGATTTAACAACGAAGGGAAACTTGCAGGGTGAAGGTAAAGGCCAGGGTAATGCAGACGGTCGTGGAAATTTAGACGGAACCACAGCGGCAAATACCTACGGCAATACAACTGCAAATACTGCTTCTAATGGCGGTGCTTATAATATGCCTTGGAACAACAGCAATAATGGTAACGGTTTCAACATGCCGTGGAATAACAACAATGGTTACAGAGGCAACAATTTTAGTATGCCTTGGAATAACAATAATGGATATAACGGCAATAACTTCAATATGCCGTGGAACAACAATAACGGTAACGGTTTTAACATGCCATGGAACAATAATAATGGAAATAGTTATAGCATGCCTTGGAACAACAGCAATAATGGCAATGGGTTTACCATGCCATGGAATAACAATAGCAATGGATTCAGAATGCCGTGGAACAACAGTAACTCAAACTATTACTATCCTCCTCAGCCTCAAGGATATAAATTTGCTCCAATTCCTCCTGCTGTTCCAGCAAAGTAATCGGTTGCAAAGACTATAAAGAAGATTTTACGGGAGCATCCAAAAAAATAGCCGCATAAGCGGCTATTTTTTTATCTATTCGATATGTAAATTTACTCAGGAGGGACGTGAGTAACGTTTTTATTCTGTTCAGGTGGTTTTTGCAGTGTTGTTTGTTTAAGCGTATTTTGCGGTGTTTTTTCTCTAGTCGTTATCTTAAAAAACTTTGCTATTCGATAAGAGAGCTTTTTCTCTTTTTCCATTTGTAAAACTTTTTCGTAGGCAATCTGGTTGACTGTCTTATCCAATTCTCGATCGTAGACTTTATTGAAATGATCAAATTCGATATCGACTACTTTTTTGTGTCGCTCACTGAAAAGGTTTTCAATCAATGGAAGTTCACGTTTACTTTCAGATGAAATTCCTTGAGGTTGTCCATTTTTACCAATAAAGGTCATTCCGGTTACAGTCCGACAGTCACCATTTTCGTCAACCAAATGAAAAGTCATCTTACCTGTAGAATCAGAACACACTTGTTCTTCTATCTTCTCGATCATAAATGTTTTTAACATATTTCTACTCTAAATTTGCGCTACGAATTTTTATTATTAGGCTTGTGCCTATTATTGTAGGTAATTGTTCGTTAAATACAAATGTTACAGACGAAAGGTGATAACAAGATAGATGGCTAAAAGTGAATTTTTAATAAAACTATTAAAAAGAGACTTGATAAAAGATAAAAAAATGCTCTGAGAAGCACTGTGGCTTACTCAGAGCATGATTGTAGCTAGTAGATACAGACTGCTTAAATTCAATCAGGCATAAAGTGCCGGAGCGCCTAATTTGGCATGAATCTGGTTACACGTCTGATGAGAAAGATTCAAACCTTTCGCCAATTCATCCAGGAAGTGAGCTTCGTGGTTTGAATCTAAATCAATTGCTAACAATGCCATGAAATATACTTGCTCTTCCATGCCACGAGGTACACTTCTGATTAAACCTTGTGTATCCATAGGAGCTTCAAGTTCCTGGCGAACGAATGCAACCTCTTCTTGCGTCGCGTCTCCAAGGTGCTCGGTAATCTTACGCTTTTCTTCATCATCTAATTCGCCATCTGATTTAGCCGCGCTAATCATGGCGCGTAGCATCACTTCAGCCTGATTCTCTTATTCAGTTGTTGTTGCTTGGTCGTTTCCATTTAACGCATTATTTAATAAATCTCCAAGACCACCGCCAGCCTGTGATCTATTGTTTCCACCTAAAGAATCAAGAATTCCACCTAAACCACCGCCAGTATTTGATTTATTGCCACCGGTAAGTCCGCCAAGTAAGCCACCTAGTCCACCACCGCTACTTCCGCCGCCGCCAAGCATTTTTCCAACACCTTTGGCTACGATAACGCCCATAGCAACTTTACCTAATGTACCCATCAAACTCATTTGATGATCTCCTCTATAAAATGTGGATAGTTCTAAACACTACCTTCAATTAGATAGTAGCAATGAGATTCAAATTGGATTGATATTTTTTGAACTTTTATATCCTATGAGACAAATAGGCTCCAGCTCTGCATAAATTCTATTTACGTTTTCAAATAACAAAAACGAGCCGAGATTCTATGTTAATAATCAAGAAGAATATCCTAAATTGGACGATATTCCGATTGATCTCTCATCAACGCAAAAGCCAATCTAGCAATTTTTCGAGATAAGGCAACTGCAGTGGCGGTTGTTGAATGTCCTCTTGCTCTCATTGCAAGATAATAGGCATTCCATTGTTTTGTTTTTGCGCCCGCTCTCGCCGCGTTAAACAACAATCGCCTCATTTCAGGACTGCCTTTTTTTGTCAGTTTCCTCTTGCCCTTAAAATACCCGGATTCTCGCACTCGAACATCCAAACCCATAAAAGCGATAAAAGAATCAGACTTGGGAAAGTATCCCCGATGAAACATTGCCACCAGCGCAGCCGCATTGACATGTCCGATTCCAGGTACAGCTAAACAGCGTTTATAATCGGCTTTGTATCCTCCCAATATAATACAATCCAGAATGCGTTTATCAATCACGGCGATGGCTAACTTAAAGCGTTTCTGTAAGGCTAGTCGTGTTTGTGCAAGTTCAGAAACCCCACCTAAAGCTAATCCCATCGAGGCTTTCAATTCAGTCAGCTTAGCCCGCGCTTTGAGTAAGCGATTCAAGCGTTTAACGGCTTTGGGTATGGGTTTAAAGGGAATTAACTGATGTTTTTCAGAACGTAAATAACGACAATAGTAAGCGTGCATCATTCGCATCAGTTTTCGCTCTGACACCGACGGCATCACGATAGCGAGACAAACGATAAGCGTCAATCAAATACACGGTGTGCTTCGCGAGCAATCGCCATCTCAACCAGCAGTTCATGATAGGTATTGGTGGACTCAACCGCGAGAGTAGAAACACCGGAAAGCTGTTTTAGAAACGCTTTAATGGCGCGTCTGCTGATTATCAATCCGAATGACTTTAGTGCCATCAAAAATATCTAACCAATCTTTAGCAACATCAATTCCATATTCGTTAACATCGACTAGCATTGCCATTTTAATCACTCCCAAGTAAAGTTAAAAACGTATCGGGAATCACGAAAGGCGCAAGCTTGTTGAAATCGACCTTTTAGGTAAGATTCTTTATCGGCGCTCATTAATGAATGGGGTGGAGGGGTGTAATCTCGGCTGGTCTGTACACGTAAAGTGGCAGAAGCGTAGCGAAGAGCCTCCGCCTCCCCGATGCCTTAACTATGATCGTAGATTAAGGCAGAAACAACCATACAAGCGTCAGCGAGACAAAAGCATTGTTTTTTTAATGCTTTCCCGAAGGGAAGGCGTAGCCGCATAAATATCATTCAAAGGTGGGGGGTTACTAGATTAATGTTTTATAAACGAAGTGGTACAACAAGTGGTAGCAAATAGTTTTAACGGTATCTGTACTGTACTGAGATACAGCGTTAAGATTCTGTATTGTTATAAAAGAATCATTCAATGAAAAAAATAGACATTCAACAAGATCTTAAGTCACAAGGCTTTTGCTTATTGCAAGGTTTGAATATCACCGATTCTCAATGGAGTGATTGGCTAAAGAAGCATGAAAGTGATTTGAAGTCATTTCATCAAGGCTGGATTGATCTGCCAGAAGATAACTTTTTAAGTGATGGTGGGCACTATCGATTCCGTCGTTATTCTGTGTTTAATTGGTATGACAGTGGCAAATTGGAATTATTGCCGCACGAACCGCATTATCAGAGTACCTATCGTAATAATATGAATGGCGGAATCTACCGAGAATTTGAACCGTTCCATGAAAGTACTGCAAAAAGCCCAGTTTTAGCAGAGCTGATTCATTCAATAACTAAAAATATTAGTTTCAAGAATGAGAAGCAATGGCGGGTTCAGGCACACCAGTTCCGTATCGTAGCGAGTGCTGAGGAAGCAGGAAATCCGACTCCAGAAGGCATTCACCGTGATGGTGCTGACTTTATCCTGATCATGGTACTTGAACGACATAATATTACGGGTGGTGTAAACCACATATACGATGATGACCAGCGTTTAGTTTTTGGTAGTGTTCTGACTGAACAGGGCGATGCCGTACTGATTGATGACAGGATGGTATGGCATGGTGTCAGTGAAGTTTATCCTGTCGATGAGACCAAGCCAGCATACCGAGACGTTCTCGTGCTTACCTTTCATAATCAAGTCACTAGCTGAACTATTTCTGGGTTTAACATACTAATCTCATAAGTATAAGTTAATCAGGTATAAACTCATGCTTTGCGTTAGACTCTAGCAGATCCATCATAGTCAATATATGGGCATGACTATATTCAATTTATAAACTCATTCTGAAATTTTAAAGGAGATATCAACAATGTTCGGACTTTTTGACAAACTAAAAGACATGTTCTCAGGCGCAGCTGAAAAAACTATTGATGCTGCTGCAGATGCCGCAAATTCTGCAATAGATGTAGCTTCGGATGCGGCAGGGAGTGTAACTGATGTTGCCAAAGACGCAGTATCAAATGCAATGGATGCAGCCAGCGATGTTGCAAGTGAAGCGGTTGAAATGGCAAGTGATGCTGCAAGTTCAGCCACTGATGCAGTTACAAATGTGACCGATGCCGTAGGTGATGTGGCAGGTTCTGCAGTAGATGCAGCAACTAACGCAGCAAGCGGTGCGGTTGATGCGGCTACAAGTGCAGCTTCAGGTGCAATGGACTCCGCTGGTGATATCGCTAGTAGCGCAACGGATATGGCAAGTGATGCTGTGAACAGCGTCACAGATTCAGTAAGTGATGTGGCTGATGCCGCTGGTGATGTCGTATCAAGTGTTACGGAAACTGTCACAGAATCAGTAAATAGCGCGACTAATGCAGCAGGAGATATGGCTTCAGCAGTAACAGATTCGGTAACAGATGCTGGAAAAGCAGCTTTAGATTCGGCAGTTGATGTAGCAAGTTCGGTCTCTGAAACCGCTGGAGATATTGCAGGAAATGTTGCAGATGCCGGCAAATCAGCAATGGATTCAGCCACAGATATGGCAAAAGATGCAGTTGATGGTTTAACTGAAAGTGATGATATTGATAAAGACGCTTAACTATTAACAAAAAATGTCCTATAAATAGAGGAGGGTTAATTATTTTCACTATTTTTTGAATTTTTTTAATATTTATGAATCTACATGGTTAGATCTGGCGTATACAAGGGTAGTTAGAAGATTTACTTAACAGTTTTATAAACCTGTTAATTTAAGCTTGGATTACCCCGAATAGTCTCTAGTTGGATTCTTATAACTTTTCACTAATACTTTTCAAAATTATTTATCACTAAAGGATCATTAAAATGACACAAGTTAAAAAATTATCTGGCATAGCATTAGCATCTGCAGCAGCAGCTCTTATTTTAGGCGGCGTGAACACTGCATCAGCGGCGTCTCACAGCAATACGGCTGAAGTTAAATGTTCTGGTATTAACTCTTGTAAGGGAACCAGTGCGTGCGCGACAGCAACTTCTGCGTGTGCAGGTCAAAATAGCTGTAAAGGGCAGGGCTGGGTTAAAGCAACTGCTGAAGAATGTGCTACTAAAGGCGGTACAGTAGTTGAAGGTTAATTAGAAAACTAGCAACTTTGAAATATAAAAAGCCCTGATAGGCGTTATGCTTATCAGGGCTTTTTATTGCTCAGATTTTATCTAAGTTTTAGGTGTTGACATTATTGGCAGACTGAAGAAATATTTTGTACTAGATATTTCATGGCATTTTCTTGTTCTGAACCTGAACTTGCCCCTTCTATGTGATAAGAGCTATAGAAAACACATCCTGAAATGCTGTTTTCTTTCCAACCAACGGTGATTGGATGGACACCTGAATAGGCGCCTAACGGATGTTATGTCGCCTTCTACAAATGTTGTGACGTCGGTGCAACTGTATCGATAGCCGACCATACCGATAAATCGAACTCAACATCCACGGTGCTTCCAACACAGATTGCAATCCTGGCGTAGTTACATCAGCTTAATGGTGCCGGTTGTTGTCGCATTTCCAGCAAAGTTAACTTTTCCGGGAAATGCTTTTGTTAGCCAACTGCTTGATAGGTCAGAAAAGTAGACATGTCCTCCATTATCAACAAAATCGTTTTACTAAAGTGTCGACTTCGGGCGATGAATAATTCGCCTGACAATTAACGAACAGTGAATCGTAATTTAACAGCTCATTGGTGGATAAGAACGCAGAAACATCATCAGGCGAGCTAGCAAAATCATCTAAGACAGTTAGACCTTTATTCTCACAGTCTGCACTGCCTCTGGCACTTTCAGGTCTGCTAGCAGGGTTAAATGGATTGCCAGCACCATCCGATAAAGTACATCCTTTTAACTGAGCTAACAGCACTTGAACACCATCAAAAATACCTGGAATCACGACCCATTTGCTAGTCGTATCACCTGTTAAAATTTCTTGTCCTGCCTCAGTCACGGCTCCCGGGGTTACAGTTGTTGTTACCGTTGCGTCTTCAAAACCAATTAGACTAATGACCAACTCAACAGTTCCTGTGATTCCTGTAGGTAATAGGCACACATAGTCACCAGCTACATCAGTTAAACAGGCATCAGGGTCTTCCACTCCTCTTGCAGAAGTTCCTGTAGGCTTTGCGCTTCCTTCAAGCAATGTAACTTCAGCATTAACTAATGGTGTAACTCCATCATTAGCTAGAGCTGTTCCGCAAACTACTGCTTGAGTTGCGTTAACTGTTTCACACTTTGATAGGCCCGATAGGTCAGTCGATGTTTCATCAACCGAGCTATTAGATCCACCACCACAAGCTGAAAGACCAGAGGTTACCAAACTGATAAATAGCAATTGTTTTAATTTCTGCATTTGATTCTCCTTGTTTAAAATATTTTCGTTTTAGATCGTAATGTAATTAACACTTTTAATTGTTAAATTTATCACAAATCATTTAGGTTCTATTCGCTAAAAAATAATCCAGACCAGCTTGAGCTACTTCCATGTCTTGTTGAGGAGTCCCAGAACTCGCACCTATTCCGCCGACAAATTCTCCGTCAGTAACCACCGGTAATCCTCCACCAACTGAGCTTATTCGCCCACCACACTCTGTGTTAATACCAAATGCAAGATTCCCGGGGATATTTGCAGCATTGTATTCATGGGTGGCTTTTCGTGCTGCTCCTGCTGTAAAAGCTTTATCCTGTGCAATGTTGATACTGTGTGTTTTGCCACCATTCATACGTTCGAATGCTATTAAATTTCCTGATTCATCAGTTACTGCTATACACATCGGAACACCAATTTCACTGGCTTTTTCACGGGCACCTTTTATCAGTTGGTAAGCGTCATCAATATCAAGTCTTGTAATTGTTAGCATTATTCTTTTCCTTGTTAAGTTATATCTATCTAAAATTAATTCATTTTTATTGATTAAGTATAGTCAGGATTTATAAAGTCACCCCCCTACTTATGCATGACAATTTGTTTTTGTTTTAAATAAATCGTAACAGCCTTATGCCTTTTGTGGTATGGCTCAAAGTTAGTGGATAAACTAATATGCGATGTCGAAGTGAGTAATCTGATAGTGTTTTCTTCACTATCTTCATCAAGGATAATCTATGTCAGCTGAGCACCCTATAGTTGCAATTACCACTCCATCAGGTGCTGGCAGCTCTTCGGTGACGAAAGCTTTCGAGCATATTTTTTGGCGTGAAAGAGTCAAAGCTGTTTTCAT
Source organism: uncultured Gammaproteobacteria bacterium (assembly GCA_963807855.1). Lineage (GTDB taxonomy): Bacteria > Pseudomonadota > Gammaproteobacteria > Thiotrichales > Thiotrichaceae > Cocleimonas. Next base: position 53,312 of record CAWEEB010000031.1, read on the forward strand.
TCAAGGTAATGCTTTTCATCGTTATGATCGAAAGCAAATGAATCAAGAAGTATAAACAGCAAAGCAACAGGGAAGGGTTCTGAGCAATTACAGCCCTGATGGTAATCACCTTGATAAACTTGAATCCCTGTTTTTTCAGTATGCTAGTGAAGGTACGGGGCTTGCACGTTATTATTTGCATACTAAAAAATTCGCTGATCAGTTTGATCAAGAGCCTGGCACCTTTACGAAGTGGAAAGAACTTCCTAAAAAAAGTGACCTGTTACTGTACAGAGGTCTTCATGGTGCTGCAGTCTGGGGAGATGTGGATATTTCACAATACCCGGTTTGAATATCGGAATCGGGCCAAACGTGAACCTTGAATGGATACGTAAAATCAATCGTGATTACACCTTACGTAATTATTCGGAAGATAAGGTTAAAGAGATAATTATTTCACGCCTGCGTGATTATGCCGAACACATCACTCCATAATTCTCACGAACGCATATTAATTTTCAAATGATTCCGGTGGTGGATACCTCAGATCCTTTTACGGTGCGACAGGAGCCCAGGGAAGAAGAATGCTATCTTATTATTCACTTTCGGAAAATTGATGACCCTGATTTTCCACGATTGTTCGATGGAATTCCAGAAGCAGTAATGTCGGGTAATAAAACTATCCTAGTGCCGGGAGGGCAGATGGTTCATGCATTGGAGGTTATTCTCATGCCAATGATTCAAGATTTGGTAAAAGAAAGCCGGAGAATTCGAGGCATAAAAAAACTTCCGAAGAAAAAGAAAAGTGGGTTACTGGGAATCATGGATGGTTCTTTCTAGCCTGGTCTATCTAACAAGTCACCCCCCTACTTTTAGGTGCTTTTTTTGCAACAGAATTTCTAGAAATTTCTTAAGATTCACCCTTACTTATAGCTTTGATTCGATCGATTAACGTTTGTGGTACTTCAATACCATCACGTTCGAATGTTTCTCTTAATTCATGTCTGCGTGCACCAGGAATGCGCACATCATTGTCGAGCGTCATTTCGGTAAACATGGTTTCCAGGTGTTCGATGTAATTAGATGAGAAGAAATCAGGGTTAAAAGCAATGATGCTTTGTCCAACATTCGGTGGGCCACCTTCATTATTGGCAAATAGTGGCGCTTCGTAAGAACAATTACTGCCGGTTAAAACACCGCCCATCAAATCAACTATTAAACCTAAGCCAAATCCTTTCGGCCCACCTACTGGTAGTTGAGCTCCTTTAAGTGCTAATGCAGGATCGGTAGTAGGGTTACCTTCAGGGTCAATTGCGTGTCCGGGTTCTATCTCTCGGCCTTCATTGGCTGCTTGTACGATGTTGACACGAGCTGTCGAGGCAGTTGCCATATCAACAACTACTGGACCCAGGTCTTTGCGCGGTGAACCATAGGCGAGTGGATTAGTGCCAAAGAAAGGCACTTTACCGCCATGTGCTGCAACGGCTTTGGATGAGTTGGCAAACATCAAAGAGACTAAGCCGCGTTCAGCAAGTCTTCTTACAAACCACCCAAGTACTCCTGCAGAATAAGAATTGTGAATAGCCATCATGCCGATACCTTGTTGCTTGTGTCATGACAATCAGTTCTTCTTCGGCGTGTAAATATGCGGTATGGCAAAAGCCAAAATTGGCATTTACGACAACTGCTGAAGCAGATTGCTTAACTATCTCGGGGCTCGCATCGCCAATTAACTTTCCACAACGAAGATGGTTTAGATAATGAGGTAAATATCCTAAACCAACATTACGAATACCTTCTGCTTCAGCATCCATCAGTTCTTGTGCGGCAGTAGTCGCTTGTAGGTCATTAGCACCTGCTTCACGCAAGGCTGAATAGCAAAGGTCTTTTATTTCATTAAGTGTAAGTGTTGGCATAGGTATTTTTTACTAATATTGAGTTGATTAAATAAACTAGTTCAGAGATTATGATGAGTTGATAGTATAAAGCGCACAAAAAAACCTGTAACTTTACCAACGTTTATCGTCACTTTATTCTACGATAATCTTCAGAAAAGTTGCAGGCTTGGCTATACTATTTAGGTTAACTAGCTTTTGCGTCTGGTGTTGACGATATTCTTGGTACCAGTGCTTTTACTAAGTCTCTCATGTGTAAAGCACCGACAGGTTCGCCATTTTTCATTACCACATAGGATTTCAAAATCTCACCTTCAGAATGAGCAATCACATCTTCTAAAGTATCGTCAAAGTCACAACAATTCTCTTCATTGCTTGGTAGGTCATGTTCAATTTCAGACATTATTGAGCGCACTTTCAATACACGTGCACGGTTAATATCACTAACAAAATCTTCAATATAAGGGTCGTTAGGATTAAGTAAAATATCCTGAGGCTCACCTTGTTGAATGATAGCGCCATCTTTTAAGATAACCAGGTGATCAGCTAACTTTAGTGCTTCATCCAAATCATGTGTAATGAAAACAATCGTTTTGTGAAGGTCTTCTTGAAGCTCTAACAAAAGGTCTTGCATGACAGTTCGGATTAGTGGGTCTAATGCTGAGAATGCTTCATCCATTAGCATGACTTCAGAGTTCGACGTAAGTGCTCTAGCGATACCAACTCGTTGTTGCATACCTCCAGATAACTGGTGAGGGTACTGTTGCTCATTACCCGTTAGTCCAACACGATCAATCCATTTTTGTGCTTCTGCATTAATACTATTCTCATCACCTATTCCTCGAATACGCAAGGGGGTACCAGCGTTCTCTAATACTGTCTTATGAGGTAATAATGCAAACTTTTGGAATACCATAGACATTTTTGTTTGGCGCATTGAGCGTAATTCTTCCGCTGAAAGTTGCAGAACATCTACACCATCTACGAGTACTTCACCTGCTGTAGGATCAATAAGGCGGTTCAAGTGACGTATTATTGTAGATTTTCCAGAGCCAGAAAGCCCCATAATTACTGTAATTTCGCCATCTGTCATATCTATATTGATATCTTGCAAAGCGAGCACGTGATTATGAACTTCCATTAATTCTGGTTTGCCCATGCCATTTTTTACTTCATGCAACACAGACTGTGGGTCAGCACCAAAGATTTTATAAAGTGATTTTACCGAGATTTTTATATTATCAGTCATGACTATTCCTTAGTGCTCCTGTGATGCATTAATTCGAGCTAATGCTTTTTTACTAACGCGATCTAACATTATAGCTAGTAATACGATACAGAAACCTGAAATAAGTCCTACACCTAGTTCTAGGTTACGTATGCCTCGAAGTACTAATGTACCTAGGCCGGGCGCTGATACTAATGATGCAATAACCAAGATAGATAAAGCCATCATGATGGTTTGGTTAATACCTGCCATTATTGTTGGTAGTGCTAAAGGAATTTCAACACCAAATAATTTTTGTTTTTTGCTCATGCCAAAGGCATCAGCGGCTTCAATAATATCTTTGTCAACCAGTCTAATACCTAAGTCAGTAAGACGTATCACTGGCACAATCGCATATAACATGATCGCAATACCGTAGAGTTTTGATTCTGTTACGCTGAAAAGGAAGATTAACGGGATCAAATAAACAAAGGACGGTAAGGTTTGTAACATATCCAGTATGGGTATATTAATTTTTTGAAACCAATCGTTTTTCGACATTAATATGCCGATGGGTATGCCAAACAAAATACATAATGCTGTACAGACAAAGATAATTGACAAGGTCTCGATGGCATAGGTGTAATGATCGATAAAGGCGAAGAAAATAAAGGTTACCGCTACTAGTATTACCGTCGCCCAAGAGCGTGTTACTTTAAAAGAAAGAAATAATACGAGTGGAATCAAAACCCACCACGGTGTGTGGGTGAATAAATAGAGAGAACCATCTAGCAACCAACTCAAAGGCTGTGTTAGCGGGTCCAGTACTGTTTTTAAAGGATCTTTTATATCCAGAAAAACATTTTCAACACCGCTCGTCATATCGCGTGTACGATCAATTGCCCCACAAGCTTGGTTTAAATTGTCTAATGAGGGAAAAGGAATGTCATACCATGGTGTTTCAACACTGTCTTTTCCTGCCGCATCAGCCATAAGCTCTGCCATTGACTTTGGTGTATCAGACTTCACTACAGTACTATCACACCATTCGCGTAAGCCTAAAACATTAAATATAGAGTCATAAAACGCCATGTTAGATTCCTTTGTAAGCAGTAATTTTTTTATAAAAAAAAGTCGATAAGCAACCTACTGTTGCTTACCGACTTGGGTACTAATAGTAGATTTTACTTAATCAATGCTGCTAGTTTCTTTTTAGCTGAATCGTTAAGCCATGTTGACCAGGTATCGCTGTTTCCTTGTATGTATTCAACCGCAGCCTCTTCAGCAGACGCTTTTTTCTCTTTCTTCCATGCCAAAATAGTGTTCAGCTCTTTATTAGTAAAACTAATTTTTGACATCAATTCAGTAATTTCAGGGTGAGACTTAGTGAAAGCAATTGAAACACCCGTTACTACTGGTGCAGGTGGGTAATCAGATTTTTTAGGGGTATCAGTACAATCTTTATCAGATGCACATTTGTGAACTTCTGGGAAAACTGGGCCAACATCAACTTTAACCATATTGTATTTTCCTAAAATAGCAGTAGGGCCGTAGTAGTAACCAAACCAAGGTTTCTTGGCATCATAAGCTTCAGCGATTGACGCTGCTAGTGTTTCACCAGAACCGTGGTTGAAAACTTCCATGCCTTTACCTTCAAAGTCCCATGCTTTTACGTATGAGTCATTTGCTGTACGACAGCCCCATCCTTCTGGACAGTTATGAAAACGACCGCCAACAGCAGCTGGGTTAGCAAGAATTGCGTCGATTTTAGTGAGTTCTGGGTTTGACTTGGCTAGGTAGTCAGGAATCAACCAGGCTTCCATAGCGCCATCTTTGAAAACATTAGCAACAGTCTTTACTTTACCTGCTTTTTCAATTTTTGCGTAAACAGGCGCACTGTTGTACCACATCTCTGTAGCAATATCTGGCTTGCCATTTTCTGCTAGTGATGCTGCGGCAGTAGTAGTAGCAGAAGGGACTTTAGTTACTTTACAACCATAGCCTTGCTCCATTAGGAACTTAGCAATTTCCGTGATAAATTGTGATGAAGCCCAGTTCATTTCGGTGATTGATACTTCACCACATTTTGATCAGCGGCTTTAGCTGGACTAGACATAACCGCAAACAACACTGCGGTACTGATTATACTAAATAAAGTTTTTTTCTATTTTCTTTCCTCCAAGGGTTAAATAAGAACTTACTTATAGTAAAATGCAATTTTTATAATATAACAATTGATCTCTGTGCATTGTCGTTACAGCGACCTGCAAATTAATTTTTATTACTCATTAAACGTAGTACTGAGTTTAGATTTAGTCAAAACACTAAATGTAAACTGGGTTTGAGAAAAACTAAACTAATGGAAGTCGACGAGCATAATTACTTATGCCCGTTGATTTTCATATTAGCAAGTAACTTACTTAATCAATCCAGCTAGTTTTTTTTTAGCAGAATCATTGATCCATTCAGACCAAACATCACTATTACTTGAATGAACGAACTGCCGCTTCTTCAGCTGAAGCAGATTCTTTCTCTTGCCATGCCAAAATCCGTTTAACTGATCATTAGTGAAGCTAACTTTTGACATTAACTCAGCAATTTCAGGGTTAGATTTTGCAAAAGCATTAGTAATGCCTGTTACTACAGGAGCAGTTGGGAAATCAGACTTACCAGGCTTTGCACAATCTTTCTTTTGCGCGCAAGCATGGTTACTTTCACGTATGGTCCAACATCGACCTTAACCATATTGTATTTACCTAAAACCGCAGTAGGTCCCCAGTAGTATCCGAACCAAGGCTTTTTCTCGTCATAAGCTTCAGCAATTGATGTTGCTAATGTTTCACCAGAACCATGATCAAAAACTTCCATCTTGTGCTTTTCAAACTCATAAGCAACTTTGTAGTTGTCATTAGCTATGCGACAACCCCAGCCTTCAGGGCAGTTATGGAAACGACCGCCAACAGCAGCAGGGTTTGCAAGAACACCCTCAATTTTAGTAAGTTCAGGATTAGATTTTGCCAGATATTCTGGTATCCACCAACCTTCTACACCACCATCTTTAAATACATTTGCTACAGTTTTAACTTTACCTTCTTTTTCAAGTTTGCCGTAAACAGGTGCAGAATTGTACCACATTTCTGTAGCAATATCGGGCTTGCCGTTTTCTGCAAGTGAAGTGGCAGCAGTAACAGTTGCGGAAGGAACTTTTGTGACTTTACAGCCGTAACCTTGTTCCATTAGAAATTTGGAAACTTCTGTTATAAAAGCAGACGACGCCCAGTTCATTTCGGTGATTGATACTTCACCACAGGCAGCTTTTGCTGGGTTAGATAATGCTAACAGGCAAATTCCAGTGCCTACGATACTAAGTAATTTTTTTGTCATTTTTCCTCCGGTTAAATACTTAATTGATGGAAATTTTTAATATAGTGAAAATTAATTAATTTATATTGCTAATCAAGTATTTATGTTTATTGAATTTAGGGCGGGGTTAAAGATTATTTATTCACTATGTGATTGAACATAACATTCACATAGTGAATAGTCAAAACAGTAAAAATCAAGTCGACTTTAGTTTAACTAAAGTAAAAGCTAATTTATTTCAGAATTAGTTGTGTCTGCAGCAAGGTAAATCTGGATTTATTACCGATTCTATTTTTCAATTATTTACTTCTTTAACCTTATTAAGAATTCTTTCTCTTAAAGCTTGTGCAGCAGATGACAAGCTTCTATCTTTGGACTGTAATAAATATAGCTGCCTTTTTAAGTTCTGATCTTCCAATTCCTTAGATTGTAAACTAGTAGCTAATATCGCTGCCATTCTAGGTAATAGTGTTATTCCAAATCCAGATTCCACAAAGGCAATCAAAGATGACATATTGCGTATCCTAAGATGAGCAGATGCTGCAAGTTTTTGCAATTGAGGATGATTTATTTGATCTACCAAGACGTTTGAAACAAAGGGATGTTGGGCAATATCCTCCCAACTTAATGCCCCTTCTATATTACCTAGCGGGTGACCTTCGGGAAAAAGGCACATAAACGGTTCTTCAGTGAGCAGTTCGGTTTTAAGATTTACTGATCTGGGAGAGAGACTCGCTATACCAAAATCAGAATCACCTTCCGTAACGGTTCGAGCTACGGAAGGTGAGTCAATATCACGTAAATCTACATGTATGTCCGGAAGTTCTATAAATAAGGATGTAATCACGGAAGGTAACAAGTGCGTCGCAACAGATGGAACAGCAGCAATTCTTACATGGCCACTTTCTCCTTTTGCGAAACGGGTGATTTCATCAACTGCTTTTTGGTGTTCGGATACTGCACGAGTCGCACACTTTTGCATGTGTACACCTAATGGTGTGAGCTTTTGTTTTCTTTCACCTTCGAATAAGGGCTTTTCCAAAAATTCTTCGATGTGTTTTAAGGTCATTGAGATGGCAGATGGCGATCGATGCAGGAACTGGGCAGCATCGCTTAAAGAATTATATTGGCAGACAGCAAGGAACTGTCTCATATGTTCAATTTTAATCATGGTTTAATCCAACTTCATAATATCTGCAGTAATATTGAATATAATTCAATTGACTTGAAATCATAACACAGCTTAACCTGACTCTAATTAACATATACTAAATAGAGTTAAAAATATGAGCAGTATCCAGAAAAATTTCATAGCGGGCGAATGGGTAACAGGTGATAGCGAGATAGAAAATCGTAATCCATCTGACCTGAGTGACTTGGTTGGCGTTTATACGCAGGCCACAAATTCACAGCTCAATACAGCACTAGATTCTGCAAAGTCGGCACAAAAAGTTTGGGCGAAAACGGGCCTTGAAGTTCGTTATAATTCGCTAATGGCTATTGGAACGGAGTTAATTGCTCGTTCTGAAGAGTTGGGTGAATTACTTGCTCGCGAAGAAGGAAAGCCACTCGCAGAAGGGCGTGGTGAAATTTACAGATCTGGACAATTCTTTACCTACTATGCAGCTGAAGTGCTTAGGCAGATTGGCGACAATGCTGACTCGGTTCGTGATGACATCGAAGTTGATGTGCGTCGTGAGCCAGTCGGTGTTGTTGCTATCATTTCTCCGTGGAACTTCCCAACAGCAACCGCGGTATGGAAGATTGCACCAGCTTTGGCATTTGGCAATGCAGTCATCTGGAAGCCGGCGAATTTAGTACCTGCGTCTGCAGTTGCATTGGCTGAGATTATTGCCAAACAAAACCTTCCAAAAGGATTATTTACACTATTAATGGGTTCTGGCTCAGGAATTGGTCAGCAGCTAGTTGAAAGTAAAATGGTAAATGCGATTAGCTTTACCGGTTCTGTCGATGTAGGCAGACAAATAGCAACATCATGTATTCAAAACTTCACCAAAATTCAACTTGAAATGGGCAGTAAAAATGCTTTAGCTGTGATGGATGACGCCAATCTGGATACTGCTGTTGCGTGTGCCTTAAACGGTGCTTTTGGTGGTACAGGACAAAAGTGTACCGCTTCTTCGCGTTTGGTTGTGCATAAAGATGTGCATGATGAGTTTGTTGAAAGATTTGTCGCTGGAGCTAAAGCTATGGTTGTTGGTCATGCTTTAAAAGAGGGTACACAAATCGGTCCGGTATCCTCTGCGGAGCAACTTGCTCAGAACATTCAGAACGTTGCCTTGGCAAAACAAGAAGGTGGCGAGCTACTTTGCGGTGGAGCACAAGTAGAGCGAGAAACTGAGGGTTTTTACATGGAGCCAACAGTTTTTGTAAATACAAAAAATAGTTTTGAAGTGAATCGCGAAGAGTTATTCGCACCGATGGCGTGCGTGATTAAAGTAGATAGTTATGATGAAGCACTGGCTACCGTTAATGACACTCGCTTTGGCTTAACCTCAGGGATTATTACCAAGTCTTTAGCGCGAGCTTCTCACTTCCGTCGCAACGCAGAAACAGGCTGTGTGATGGTGAATTTACCCACAGCAGGAACAGATTACCATGTGCCATTTGGTGGTCGTGGTGAATCTAGTTACGGTTCTCGCGAGCAGGGTGACTATGCAAAAGAGTTCTATACAACGGTGAAAACTGCTTACATTTTTTCTGGCGATCCCGAGTAAGTCAGGATTAATGAATCAGATATCAAAATGAATAAGTCATACCGCATAGATTGCTTGCAATACGCAAACTGGTCAGAAGAGATTTTCCAGCAGATGCGTGCTGGTGAAGTAGATGCTGTGCATGTGACGATTGCTTATCATGAAAATTTTCGTGAAATGGTTGCTCAAATTGAAAGCTGGAATCGCTTTTTTGAACGTTTTCCTGATCTTATTTTTCAAGGTAAAACGGCAGAAGATGTAAAGCTTGCAAGAGAAACACAGCGAACCGCCATTTTCTTTGGTTTCCAAAATCCTTCACCCATTGAAGATGATATTGGGCTAGTTGAAATTGTACATGCATTGGGCGTGCGTTTTATGCAACTCAGTTATAACAACCAGTCATTACTTGCGACGGGTTGCTATGAGCCAGAAGATCCGGGAATAACCAGAATGGGTCGGGAAGTGATTGCAGAAATGAATCGCGTTGGTTTGGTGGTTGATATGAGTCACTCTGCTGAGCGCTCAACGCTTCAAGCCATTGAGATTTCATCCCGACCGATTGCTATCACCCATGCAAATCCCGCTTTTTGGCACGATGCTTTACGTAATAAATCTGATACTGTCTTAAAAGAACTGGCTAAAAGTGGGGGGGTGATAGGATTATCTTTATACCCACATCATTTGAAAGATAAGTCTGATTGTACACTAGAAAGCTTTTGCGATATGGCGGCCCGCACAGTTGATTTAATGGGTATTGATCATGTTGGTATTGGCTCAGACCTTTGCCAGAATCAGCCTGATTCAGTTGTTGAATGGATGCGTATCGGTCGTTGGACTAAAAAAATAGATTACGGCGAAGGCTCTAAAAGCCAAGCGGGTTTCCCAGACATGCCTGACTGGTTTAAGGATAATAGAGACTTTGATAATATCGAGGCAGGCCTGCGTAAGGTGGGATTTAACGAAATCGAGACTGCTGCAATCATGGGTGAAAACTGGCTGAAATTGTTTGATACTAGTTTTGGTGCTACGTAGCGTTTTTATCTAGCAAAATCTATCAAGGTTTCTTAACTATAATTAAAGAATGGATAATTCAGAAGTGCAAACAGGAGACGAAACAGGAATTGCAAACGCAACTGTAGATGACTTGATGCGTCCGGCTTCTGAGGTTATGCAACTTGGTCGCCTTGGTTCTTCTCATCAAACACGTTTAAGTTTTATGCGGGCTTTATTGCGGCGTTTTAAACGCGAAAACTGGGTGTTTGATCGTCCTGTGTGGCAAATAGATACAAAAGGCGTTGGTCATGCAGTTTATAGCGCACGAGGGCCAAGGCACACTTATAGCTTAATAGCATTTGCACATGATTTACCTGCTGATCAACGTTCAGATAGGGTTATTGCGACGGCTTGGGATGCAACCTTTTGCATGTACGATGGTATTCCCAGTGATGATGACATCGAGCGACTAAAAAACAATGTTCCTTTGCAGGAAGCGGGTCGTATTTCAGATAGTGAATTATCACTCTCTCGTGCTAATAGATCGGTGCGATTATGGCAACACGTTGTAGAGAAGCTCGCTATTGGTGAGCAGCCCGATATTGATCAAGTCCAATCTGTTGGTTATTTAATGCGTACCACAGCGGTTTATGGTTCTGGTAAATTTGGCGCAGCTGATCGATATTTAATCGAAGATCGCGACCTTGCGGGTGGCCCGTTTCGTATCGAGATGTTGTCGGTATATTTGACTCGTGCATTTACGCTCGATTTAGTTGAACACATGGCAGAAGTCAAAGGTGGTAACAAGCCGTCACTATTGAGCCTTCATTACGTAGAAGTTTTGGCGTGGGTAATTCAACAGGGTTAGGCATGGCGCCTTTTTTGGTTAATCACCCCTGTTTACTACATAACTGGATTTCTGCACGTGAACAAGCACTTGCACGAGTCAGGGCAGTAATAAACGCAGATGAATCAGAGCAACAAGCATTTTTGAGTTTCGTGCAACGAGCTAGTATTAATGCAGAGCAATGGTATTCCGTGCATGAGTTACAGCAAGAAAAAATTAAGCAGCTAAAAACAGATCTTAATCTTCTTCAAGATTATCTCAATAACAATGATATTTTAGATAAAGACATGCCATGGGATAACCTTTGGCACTGGGGGAAGTCGGCATTAACTGTAGAAGGTCAGGAGCAATTAGCCAGTTTGATCATCGAGCCTCACGGTGATCTCGTTGATGACTTAACCAGAACGATGGGTGCCGATGAATACAACACCTTTCGTATTGATGGTAGCCAAAGTATTCAAACTTTAATTGAACAACTGGAAACCAATTATTCCTGGGCAATTGATGTTGACTATACGAAACAAGAAAATTGTGCACGTTTCTGGTATGTATCTGAAGAAAAATTAGAACCTCGTATGGGGCAACGTTTTGAAGAACCAGGTGCAGAATACGAACAACCTTTGGGCACGGGTAAGGATACTAAGGATTTATATCAATCACTTAGAAACTGGGATGGAAAGGGCGAATTGGCTCATTTTTTATTAAAGCATCCAGAGTTTAGGCACACAGTACGCCGTGTACAATTGCAAGCAAGATTGCCTTATGCAGAAATCCAGGGAAATTTAATCAGTTCGGACTTGTTACCGATCGATATGTTGCGATGTAAATTAGCCTTTTTTGGGGCAACACATTTCGACCCAAGATCTGATCGCTGGGTAAGAATCTGTTTGTATCAGCATGCACCATTTCCTGAGGAGCTAAACACGTCAGATGCGGATGACTGGGCTTACCCTCCATTAATCAAAAAAACCGGAAATGGCTAAGTATTCTTTATCTGAGATAGATGCACTTAGTCGAAAGGCTTGCCGTGGTGCTGGATACAGTTGGGGATTAGCGGAAGATGCAGGTAAAGCGGTACGCTGGCTAACTGCTTATGGTTTACCAGGTGCGGAAACTTTGGCTGAGTTATTGCAGAAAACTAATTCTGATTTAAAGTCATACATTCCTGAACTTAAAGATAGGCACTGCAGCAATCAAAATAATCAGCTTTGCCCTATTTATTGTGGTGCAATTATCAACGATCAAGGTCATTTACTAACAGAAGATTTATGCCTGACATTTGAGTCAATGATGTTTCCCTTATTGGCTATTCCACAACTGGCTAGAGTTTCTGAGGCTTTCGAAATTCCATTTCAAATTTCATTTGGCGATGCAAATTTGGTCTGTTCCAGAAAAAGTATAATTTTAAAAGGAACCGTCGATTGGAAGTTAAAAAAATCTAACATTGTTTGCACGAGGGCTGATAAAGATTCAGGTGGTAATCGTGATTTAGAACAACTATTCCCATCACCATTGAGCAAAGAAATCGCAGCAGATGTGATAAAAGTTTTAGAGTCTTTTGCGCATAGAACCTATGCACCAGCGACTGAGGCGTCTCGTTTAGCCGGGGCTGGTGCTGGTATAAGTGATAATGATTAAATCACCGTTGTTAATTACATCATAAGCTCACTCCTACTTTATCCTATCTGTTTACAAAAAAATGCCTAAAAGTAGGGGGGTGTGCTTAAAGGTTTATAATTAGGGTTAATTATTTTGATAAATTATTGACTGGTGTCATGTTAGTCATAGATAAGACGGCCTCTACTCTTTCTATAATGTTAGACTGAACAATGGTGTAAATATGGGAGGAGCCGTGCTTACTACAAAATTCGCTGATTTTTGGAGAGGGGTATTCTTTTTGGTATCCTCAGTTTCCATTGTGATATTGATGGGAATGTTTGTTTTTGTCTGGCAACCTATCTGGACGAAGGGTTTCAAGGACTTCCATACCATTAGTGGAGCAATATCTAGGCTAAATGAAACTGCAAAACCGTCGTCTGAAATTGCTCCTTTAATGCTCGATGAAATGGCAAAAATGAACAATGCTTTGAGTCATATAGAAAAAACCATGCTCACCATCGACGAAATCAATGCAACCATGAAAGGTATAGGTGCTTCGATGAAAACCGTTGAAGACATAAACCCTAATATAGTCAGTATGAATTACACCATGGCACAAATGAACCAGACAATGCAATTTCAAATGAGACAAATGAATTACGAGGTTGATCAAATGGGAGATAAATTATCTCCATTTGGGATGATGCCATTTAACTGGTAGTGTAAAAATCAATCCTCAATCATTTGCAGAATATTAGCGCGCATTTGTTTAGGTAAAAGCAGCCTAATCCTTTTATCTGTCTTATGAAAAACTTCATTGTACTGAAGTTGCTCAGTATCAAATTCGCGCAAGTAATCGATATGGATCAGCGTTTCAATGAAATTTGCAATCAAGTTTTTATCGGAATAATCGGGCGAGTTAATTTCGTGAATCATCGCGACTCGTTGCGACATCAAAATACATTGATCGACTAATTTTTGTTTACTTATTGTTGTAGATTCTTCCTGATTAGAGCCTCGAGAAAGCAAAGCAAGGGTAAGGTAATAAACTTCGAGAACGGGAGAAATGACTTTAGCCAGGAGCGTTAGCTGCGTATATGCTTTGGTATTGGGTGAAGGTCGTGAATAGCTATGATTATCCTTACCTTTGTCTTTAATCAGTAAACCTGACTCACTCAGTTGCTCCAGCAGTCTGGTAATTACATCTTCAAGTTGTGTCTTGTCCCAGATTAAAAATAATTCTTTCTGAATAAAAGGGTAGGCAAGTGATACCAGACTAACAATTTCATCTTTTGTCATCGAACGTACATTGAAAAAGCAGCAACTGATAATTGAAGGTAATGCTAATAAGTGCAGAATATTATTGCGATAGTACGTCATTGAAACCGCTTGTTTGCTATTCAGATAAATAATGTCACCCAGTTCGTGAGGTCGTCTTTTGACCATCTTCAGGGCTTCCGCATGGGTGATTTGATCGTTACCAGGTCGTGGGGTGATTATTATTTTCTCTGAATAATCGAAGAGAGCGTAGGAGTGTTTTATAAGTTTCGAGTTGATGCGCCAAATCCTTTTCATCCATGCTCTGATTTGACGCGGCAAGTAATACGCTGGCAATTAGGTTGATTGAGTTAACAGTTGCGGCCTGATTTATGCGAGTCATAATTTGCTCAGATAAATTTGCAACAATATCTCTGGTCCAGGCAGGGCGTGAGTCGTCATCATAGCTTTCAGATGCCCAATCAGGTTGTTGGTGATCTAGTATGTTATTTAGAAAAACTGGCTTTACCAAAATTAGTAGAAACTTTGCCGTATTCACCGCGTATTTTTAGTATTGATTTCACCGAATTTATAAAGGTTTCGCTCTTTTTATCTTCCCCGGATAATTCTGCTTGATAGGCTTTGCTCTCAAGCAGTTTTTCATAACCAATATAAACAGGAATAAATGCTACCGGTCGTTTTCGATATTTTAAGAAGCCTCGCACAGTCATGGATAGCATTCCGGGCTTCGCTTGCAATAGACGACCTGTGCGACTTCTACCTCCTTCGACAAAATATTCAATCGCGATACCTTTTGCGATGAGTTCAGCGACATATTCAAACATCACTGTTGAATAGAGTTCATTGCCTTTGAAGCTGCGACGAATAAAGAAAGCACCACCACCGCGTAATATCGAACCAATTACGGGCATATTAAGATTTTTACCTGCTGCGATATAGGGAATTGCCAAGCCTTCAAAATAGATTACATAAGAGAGTAACAGGTAATCAATATGACTTCGATGACAGGGTACATAGACCAGCTCGTGACTCAGAGCGAGGCTCTTTAGGTATTCACTATTATTAACTTCTATGCCTGAATAAAAACGATTCCAGAAAGAGGATAGTGCGCGTTGCATTACCTGAATAGTTACATTGGTGCAGTTAGCGACAATTTCATTAAGATAACGTCTTGCTTGTATAGCGGCCTTATATTCACTGATATTATCTTCAGCACTTCTTTTGTTGATTGCTGTTTGCACTGCGGGTTTTAAAATCAGGTCACGAACCAAAGTACGTTTATGGGATATATCTGGACCGAGTGTCGCACTGCGAATTTTCTGTAATCGTTTGTGCTAATGTACGCTGCAAAGAATCTATAATTTCGTCATCAGTGCGATTACTTGCAAGGTTGCTGCGGTAGCTGATGATTTCTGAATATTGGATAAAGGTGTTGCGGCCGTGAAATAAAACTCTGAAAAAGGTTCGTGTTCTTCCCGCTAATCCCCAGGAATCCGAAAATAAAACCTGTAACCAGTGTTTTTGTGTGGCTACCGGTCTACCCCAGAAAATCTGTACAGGTATGAATTGTATTTCCTGTTCGGGGTAATCTTTTAACGTTTCAATGATTCCTCGTAACATGCGGGAGCGTTTGGGTTGATTCTGCAACCATGCTTTGAATGGTTCTCTAGGGGCGATGGTATAAACGGAATGCCAGGCATGTAACTCTGGTATAGCAATGTTAGCTAAAGGTGCTTCCAGCCCCAAGCGTTTGCATTGCTCTTCCAAAACTAACAGATTAGTCCAGGAGCGTGTTTCTAAAACATAGATCACGGGTAAATCATGATTTATATCCAGTTGTTCAATTTTATTCGGGATGACATCAGTTTTAAGCCAAAGGTATAAAACTTTTCGGCCGATGTAATTGAAGGTAGTTCTTAGACTCATAAGAGATAGTATAGAAAAAACTGGCTACTAATGTTTCTCTTTAAGTAAAATGTCTCATTTTATATGCTGAGTCATATCCATTCTTTCCATCAAATAACATAAGCAATCCTGGCGGATTATATTTTCATCTAAGGTTAACATCGCAGGCATCATTGGCTTACTAAGCACAATCTGGTTATTCTTATTAGTAAAATAGCTGTTGCTGACCATTTGTTCATGGTCGTCCCATGCTTCCAGGCAGGCTTTGTCGACATTTTGTATTTGCCCAAAAACTGTTTCTTCTGCTAATTCAGAAAAATTCATACTATCAAGGCTGGAATCAAACAGTATATCTGCTGACTTTTCGGTAAAACTAAAGGTGCAGGATTTGGGAACGGTCACTCTAGCTACAGTTTGAAAAACATCAACATCATTACAATTTAAATGGGTGGTATTCAGGTTTTCCAGGTGTAATACCGTATCTAGAAAATCGGTAGCATGTTTTATGCCTTGAGCCTGATGCGGCTGACCGCATTCAAGAGTGATTGCTGGGCACAACTTAGCCATCGCCATTGATTGAACTCCCTTGGGGGTTTCAAAAAATACAATAGTTCGTGAAAATAAAGAAGCTAGATATAAAAACTGATCATCAAGCGAATTAATGCAGCCGTAGTGAGGATTCTTCCCCGTATTATTATGAACATCGATGCTCGCAAAAGGCTTTTGTTTTGCCACTTCATCGACTACATTTTGCATCAGTCGGGTTTCATCACATTCTGGATGTTCGGTGCCTGGCCAAACGCGATTGTAATCGGGTTGGCCTTTTAATCTACGGACACCTTCTTTACTAGCGGCTATATTGCCAAAAAAGATACTTAATGATCTGGGTAATTCTAAGCCCCGGTATTTTTTTAAAAGTTCTTGTATCGCAAAAAAACCAGTGTCTTCATTCGCATGCAACAGTACCGATATAAATAAAGGATTTGGTTGTTTACCTTGTAAATTCAATAGAGTTGGTTGATTAAAAACCTTCTGTAAATTCTTAGAACTACTTAGTTCCAATAGTTCTTCAGGGATTTCATTGATAATATTTAGTTTGAGCATAGGTTCTAATCGTTATTCAGTTGTGTTTCCAGGTATGAACCGGTTTTCCAGTTTGTTGCATATTGAGGTAATCAGCTGTCATTTTGGTTAAATCGCCATTGTTTTGATCCAGATGATTAATTTGCCATACAGCGCCAGTTTGTCCAGTAATTGTTCGCTCTTTTATAATACCAAGATAATGGTCGATTGAATCTTGTTCAATGGTGAGTTTTTGTAAGCCTTGTTCAGCCAGTGGTATTAGTTTCCTTATAATTAACTCTTGCAAGGTTTTACCAGAATAAGTTTTACCATCCCATATTATTTGACCGCGTAAACCATGTTGAGCAGCTTGATAAAAATTGTTTTTGGCAGTTTCGAAAGGCATTTTTTCTTTAATTAATAGTCTTTCCATAAGGCTTTGCGTGAGGCCGTAGTAAAATGCCGCATTTGCCAACATGTCTGACACAGTGGGCCCGGCGGGAAGGATACGATGTTCTATTCTAATATGTGGTGTCCCATCGGGATCAAAACCTACCAGAGGTCTGTTCCAGCGCCAGATTACACCATTGTGTAAGCTTAGATGTTTGAATTTTTCAGGTTTGCTCTCGAAAATCATCGGCAAAAAGACTGAAAAATCGTTTAGGTTCTCTTCAAAACATTCATAAATTGAAGATTCTGCATAACCAGAACCAAAACTGACCCGTTGCCTACCTCCTGTGTCTACTGCTTGCTCGAATAAAGGAATACGAGTTTCATGCCAGAGCTTTTTTCCAAATAACACGGGTGAATTTCCAGCAATGGCCATGATAGGCGCAGAAGCAATTATTGATGCATTGTAATAATGATGCGCCAGCTTCCACGGTGTTTGTAAATGAATTTGAAAAGAAGTGGTTGCCGCTTCAATCATTACTGAGTGTTTGGTTAGATGGCAATGATCTTCACCTTTAATATCGAGGATCAAAGGCTTGTTATTACGTGCTGATACCACGATTTTATTGAGTGCTTCATAACGTTTCATTGAAGACATGTTTTCCAGACAGAAATCATCTGCCACTGCTGTGGGTAGTATTCCTATCAAAATCACATTTGCTTCTAGCTTTTTAGTGGCATCATCAGCATCACTAAAAACGTTACGAATTTCTGCTTCAAATTCTCTTAGTGCTAAACCCTTCAGTGGCAAAGGAGTGTTGTTTAATTCAATATTAAACTTGGCGAGCTCGGGGGTAGCTAAGGGATTATCGAATAGTTTGAAGAAAGCATCGTTAATAGGGGCCGGTCGTAAAGATTTATCTACCAACCACGCTTCTATTTCAAATCCACCCATGGGGCTTTGTGAAGAAAATTCACCTGTTTCAAATTTAGCTTTCAGCAACTTTGTTTCTTCTGTCAATAGTGTTTTAAAGCATTTGCTTTCTTCACTGGAAAAATGTGAATGCGATACTTCTTGTCCCATAGTTTCACTTCTCCTTAAGCTTGTATCTTTTTCTGGATAAGTTTGAATAAGAATGGTTTTTTACAATGTATAGCACTTAGTGTAGGTTGTCGTGACGCAGAAATGAAATTGATTTGTAGAATAAGTGGCGTTTAGTTGATCTGACAGAGCTTATTATTGTCAAGTTTGGGCGTCCCGTGCTGATTTTTTTAGGCTATTCACAAGCTACTTAGAGGCTTTTATAATTTCAGACTCAATAATTTCTTGCAATCTGCCCGATAGAGTCGACATTGTATCTTTGATCCCTAGATCCACACATTGGGTAATTTCGAGCCCTTCATAGCCGCAGGGATTAATATATTGAAATGGGGTCAAATCCATATTTACGTTTAGGCTTAATCCGTGTGTAGTGCGGCCTTTAGAAACGCGTAGTCCTAATGCTGCAATCTTCTTCTTATCAACATATACCCCTGGCGCTTTTGCATCGCTATAAGCGGTGATTTCATATTCTGCTAATAACGCTACAATACAATTTTCAATCAAGGTAACTAGTTGGCGAATTCCAATACCTCTTCGATGTAAATCGAGAAGGAGGTAAATCACTATTTGCCCCGGGCCGTGGTAAGTTATCTGACCGCCGCGATCAACTTTTACAATTGGAATAGATGTTTCCTGGAGTATGTGATGTTCTTTGCCGTTACGACCAAGGGTGAAAGTGGGGGGGTGTTCTACAATCCAGATTTCATCTGGTGTGTCTGGGCTACGGGATTGGGTGAAGTCTTTCATCGACTCCCAAACACTTTTATAATCAGTAAAGCCTAATTGTTTGGTGAGAATACTGTTGTCTACAATGCCCAAACTACCAGCTCGTGATTGGTAAGGTCTTGGTAGAGTGCATCTAGCTGTGGTTTATTCTCGGCGTGAATATTTAACGTTAAACTCACATATTTCCCAGTTTTACTTGTATTCTGTTTAGTTAAACCAGGATCGTATTTGGGATCATGAATTTTAACTATTTTTTCAACTGCAGAGTGGAATTCTGGGATTGCGGCACCCATCACTTTAACCGGAAATTCACAAGGGAATTCAATTAGGGTTTCTTGTTCTTGTTCCGACATTTTTACTACTCGAAATTAGTTTTCTTTTGCTGGTATTAAAAAGCACTTATTAGTTAAATAATTTTTTTACACTATCTGTTACTTTAGACCAAAAACCACCTGGATCAACCGCATCAAGTGCTAACAGGGGAACTTGATGAACAATGGCATCACCGTCTTTGATTATGGCTGTGCCAACTACATCGCCACGTTTAATGGGAGCATCAAGCGATCCGTCTAATTCCATCAAGCCTTTTAATTGATTATAGTGACCTTTTTCAACAGTTACGTAGAAATCTTCCATAATACCTGCGGGGACAGTGCTCTTATTACCTTTCCAAACGCGTGCGTCAGCAAGTACAGATCCTTTGTCGTAGAGTTTATGTGTTTCGTATAATCTGAAACCGAACTCTAATAATTCCTGACTGTAATCAGCGCGGGATTTTTCATTCTCAGCACCCAATATAACTGAGATTAGACGCATATCGTTACGTGCAGCTGAGGCTACTAAGCAATAGCCTGCTGATTCAGTATGGCCAGTTTTAACACCATCAACAGTTGGATCCCGCCACAATAATTTATTGCGGTTGTATTGTTTAATGCCGTTGTAGCTATATTCTTTCAATGAATGAAGTTTGTATTGTTCGGGAAATTCTCTGATTACCTGACGCGTTAAGGTAACGATATCTCTGGCTGTCGTGTAATGGTTTGGATCAGGCCATCCTGTTGGATTGGTAAAGTTTGTTGAATTTAATCCCATCTCTTTGGCTGTTTGGTTCATTTTTTCAACAAATGAAGCTTCATTGCCTGAAATATGTTCTGCTAAAGCGATTGCTGCATCATTGCCTGATTGAACAATAAGGCCTTTAATCATGCGATTCAAGGGGTACTTTCTTACCAGCCTCAACAAACATTCTTGAGCCTTCCATTTTCCACGCTTTTTCACTGATAAGGACCTTGTCATCTAGCGAAATATTTACCTTTTTCCAATTCTTTATAAATGACATAAGCCGTCATCAATTTGGTGATACTGGCCGGCTCAATGCGTTTATCAGGGTTTTTCTCGAGCTAATTGCACGCCACTATGGAAGTCAACCAGTAGATAACTATCAGCTTTTATATCAGGCGCGCCGGTAGCTGCCCAGCCCTGATGACTAAAAGAGATAAACAAACAGAAAATGACAGATAAAATTCGTTTCATGGTGTGTAATTATGGATTCCGAATGCCGAAGAAGTAACTACCCAAAATGAGTAATTACCAAAGTCACTAATTATAACCGAGTTATAACTGATTGACTAGCTTTCTACTACTTTGAACTGTGATAAGCCAGTACTGGTTAAATTGTCTTTAGCCTTATCAATATCTTCTTGATTGGTATAGGGGCCAAGACGAACCATATGCAGCAAGTTACCTGTTTTGGTCTTGCGTGATTCCATTGTTGCACCCTTTAAACCAATTGACGAAAGACGAGTGAATGTATCAAGCGCTTCACCTTGATCGGCATACGTGCCAACTACGATATAGTAGTTTTTGCTAGGTTTATAGACTGCTTTAGTAGCTCGGAGCCTTAGTAGTATTTGTTTTGACGGGTGCTTGTCGAGGAGCTGCTGCGGTATTTCGTGCACCTGGTTCACGTAGGCTTGGTGGAATTACTAATGTATCGTCAGTACCTGCGGTGCTTTTGTTGCTACCGAAAGTTGTCATATTCCTGGCAGATTTACCTACTTTGCTAAGAACACTACATCCGGATAGACCCGCAAAAGTAGTGATGAGTACTAAGTAAGTCCCGATTTTAAGTTTACGGTTTAACATTATCGTCCCCTTTTTGGATAATGGTTTATCTAATTTGTTACGTTTATTTTACTGCGTTCGATTTTCTACGTTTTATTTCCCACGCTAATTGAAATATTGCCATAGCGTATTTAGGGCTATGGTTATATCTTGTTATTACGTAAAAATTGTCGCCCGTAATCCAGTATTCATAACCCTGTAACCCTTTTAACTGAAGTAGTGAAACCCGATCGGAACTAAAATTCCCAAGTGGCTGAACACCATTTTGTTGCAATATTTGCAAGGTATGTTCTGGTTTAGTTGCTTTTGTATTTACAATTTTAGCATATAAATTGCCTAAAATTCGAGCAGGTACTGCAACATTGCCATTTGACTTCCATCCGTGACGTGAAAAATAGTTGGCAACGCTGCCAATTGCGTCCTCGGGATGCCATAAATCTTTGTGTCCATCTCGATTGAAATCAACGGCATAATTTCGATAACTACTGGAAATAAATTGCCCCAAACCCATTGCTCCGGCGTAAGAACCACTCAGAATATTAGGGTCTCTGATACCTTCCTCTCTTATCAACTCAAGGTAGTGCTCAAGCTCACTGGTATAAAATTTTTCACGTTGAGGAAAGTCCATTGCCAATGTTGTGAGGCTTCGGAGTACTTTGTGTTTACCGGTATTACGGCCATAAAATGTTTCTACCCCGATGATTGCAACAATGTATTCGGGGTCAACGCCAAACTGTGCGCTGGCAGCTGAAATGACTTTTTCATGACGTTTCCAGAAATTTACACCAGAATTTATACGATCTTCAGTGATGAAAATAGGGCGGTATTTGTGCCACGGCTTTCCTTCTGCAGGGGAACTAACTAACTGAAGTATACGTTCATCACGTTCTACTCTAGAGAAAATCTGTTGCAAGTAATTCCGATCAAACCCTTTTTGTACCATCCGTTCTATTAGTTGCTGCATCGCAGGATAACTTTTGTAATTAGCTTTATCCGTAAATTCTGCCGCAAAGTAGGGAGGTGTCAATATTGTTTGCAATACTAATACAGCGCATATAAATAAGTACTGGGTAAATAAATTCAGCCATTTTTTGCCAATGCCTATTTTTAAGCTATTGATTTTCAACATTTAGTCATACCCTCGTTTTCGTTTTCTTAGCCCCATGAGGAGTCCAAATGCTGCCATCAGCGTAACCAGGGAAGTGCCTCCGTAGCTAATTAAAGGTAACGGAACACCAACTACAGGGAGAATCCCGCTGACCATTCCAGTGTTTACCAATAGATAAATAAAGAAAGTAAGACTGAGGCTGCCACCAAGCAAACGCGCAAAGGTGTCATGCCCCTTCATGGCAAGATATAGCCCGCGCCAGATAATAAATAAATACAATGTGAATAGGATCAGGTTACCGAGTAATCCAAATTCTTCACCAAATACAGCAAAGATGAAATCAGTATGGCGCTCAGGTAAAAAATCCAGGCGTGACTGGTCGCCATTTAACCAGCCTTTGCCATAAAAACCACCAGAGCCAATAGCAATTGTAGATTGGTAGATATGATATCCAGAGCCTAATCTGTCAGCGCTGGGATCCAGTAACGTTAACACGCGTTGTCTTTGATAATCATGCATTCCAAAATAGAACACCAAAGGTGCTGCTATTACTAATGCCACTAAGGTTGCACCGAGCCATTTCCACGGGAGTCCTGCAAAGTAGATCACGAAGAAACCAGCGCTACCAACCAATAATGCTGTTCCTAAATCCGGTTGTTTAACGATTAGTAACATCGGTATTGCCACCAGCAAAGTTGCTATAAAAACTTCTTTGAACCGGGGGGGTATACTTTTCTTTGAAAGATAGCTGGCTACCATCATCGGGACTGCCAGTTTCATGATTTCAGAAGGCTGGAATCGTAACCCCCCCACTTCTAGCCATCTTTGAGCGCCTTTACCCATTGATCCCTGGATTAAAACCAATATTAAAACAATGATCCCAAAAATATAAATCCAGAATGACCAGCGTTTGAGTAAATCGCTGGATAATTGGGTGGCAACTAGCATTACGATAGTCGCTAGTATTAGATGAATCGTGTGATTGTTCATCATTCGGGCATTTTCTCCAGATGCGCTAAATAAAATAATACTACCTAAAGCGATCAATAGCGCGAGGGATACGAGCATAACCAGATCTAACGAGGTAAGCCAACGCAGTAAATATCCACCAAAACCTGAATCGCCTTTTGAATTCATACTATGTTCTCGGTGCTGTTGTTAGAGGACTATTGATTTGAATTTCCCGTTTAAGTTTTCTCTGAAGTTCTTTTTTCTTTTTCAATTTATTAATATTCATCAATAGAAGGTGATTCATCCGAATCTTTAGCTTTGTTTTGTTCGCTTAGCTGTTCTTTTTGTTGTGGAGTTAGTAGATAGGTGTCTAATAGTTGTCTTGCAATAGGTGCAGCAACTTTACTACCGCCACCGGCATTTTCTGCTATTACAGCCAAAGCAATACGTGGATTTTTAACCGGTGCAAATGCTACAAATAAAGCATGGTCATGCAATTTCTTTTTGAGCTTTGTTGCATCGTACTCTTTATTTTGAGCAATACCAAAAACTTGTGCAGTGCCTGTTTTACCAGCAAAACGATATTTTGCACCCTCGCCTGATCTTCTTGCTGTTCCGTGTGCGCCATGAACCACATTAACCATGCCGCGGATGACATCATCCCAATATCGAAGTTTTGTCACTCCTATAGAAGGTAATTTTTCTGGTGTGACAATTTTGGGTGGTAGGTTTCTTGATACGCGGGTAGCCCTAAGTACATGGGGTTTGAATTTTCGACCATGATTCGCCATGGTAGCTGTGGCAAAAGCCAGCTGTAATGGTGTCGCAGTAAAATAGCCTTGACCGATACCCGTGTTTACAGTGTCTCCAGGGTACCAGAATTGATCGTAGCGTTTTCTTTTCCATTCTGCGGAAGGCATAAGCGCCGCTCCTTCGTGGGGCAAATCAATTCCCAGTCTACTTCCGAAACCAAAACGTTTCATAGCATCGGAATAGCGTTTTATACCCATGCGGAATGCTAAATCATAAAAATACACATCACAGGATTGATAGATGGCACGGTTAAGACTGATGTTTCCATGGCCAGCTTTCTTCCAACATCTGAATCTATGTCTATTTCCGGGTATTTGGTAAAAACCTTTAGCGTAAATTGAGCTTGTTGGAGTTACAACGCCAGCACTCAACCCCACAAGAGCAGCCATAGGCTTAATAGTTGAGCCAGGAGGATAGGATCCTTGTAATGCTCTATTGTATAAAGGGCGATCAATATTATCTCTTAAGGCATTATAGTTGGCATAGCTAATGCCATTTACAAAGAGGTTGGGGTCAAATGCTGGCATACTAGCCATCGCGAGTATTTCACCGTTTCTTGGGTCGATGGCAACTGCTGCACCATTATGTTCGGCTAATAATTCTTCTGCTTTTAGCTGAAGCTCAAGGTCGATACTGAGAAATAGATCTTCTCCCGTTATTGGTGCTTTCTCATCAAGTTTGAGCTGAGGTTTTCCGTGAGCATCGACTTCTGTTAATTCCCAGCCAGCTTTGCCATGTAATCTGTCTTCGTACTGCTTTTCTATACCTAACTTACCTATGTGAGTCGTTCCTTTGTAATTTTTTAGATCTAATTTTTCTAAGTCTTTTTTATCGATTCTTCCCACATAGCCAATCAGATGACCTGCTGTAGAGCCAAGAGGGTAGTTCCGCCGCATACGAACACTGACATTAAAGCCCTGGAAACGAAATCTATTAGCTGAAAAAATGGCGGTTTCTTTTTCGGTTAGATCTTTTCGCAGAACAACAGGCTGGAAACGAGAATTAACTCGAAGTTTTTGTTTGAATTTTTTTATTTCTTGCGGGGTGATGGGAAGTAATTGCATCAAGCGTTTTAACTTCCTATCCATATCTTTTACATCATCTTCAGCTGCTTCAAGAACATACTCTATATGATTATCAGCAAGTAAAACCCCATTTCGATCATAAATAAGGCCTCTAACTGGGGGGGTAGGTATCCGTTTTTGGTAGTTTTCTTTCGAAAGAATGGTGAAATGATCGTAACTTTTGACCTGCAAGAAGATCAGTCTGGCGAAAACCAGAGTAAGTGCTAGAAATACCAAAACCGCTGCGACTATTGCACGCGAGCGAAATAGACGATATTCCTCGCGTTCGCTTTTGACTGTTACACGCTTTTCCATTAAGTCTCTTTAAACCCGATAGCACTGCTACTTTTTCTATTATTGGTGTGATGAAATCACACCCCCCGGCTTTTATAGGGTTTTTTCGTAACAAACTATAATGAAAAAACCCAACAGCAATAGACGAATCATTGTTAATGATTCGTCTAAAATTGCTGTGAATGCTTTTTAGTGTATTTATACTCGCGTGAAAGTATTTTATACAAAAAAGCCAAGTATTGTAATGGAATTAAGCTTTATCGTTAAACATCTTAATGCTGTCTAGGATAGCTTGTTTAGCTGCTACTGCATCGTTCCATCCGTCTAGCTTAACCCACTTGTCTTTATCCATAACTTTGTAATACTCAAAGAAATGTTCGATCTGCTCTAGCAAAAGCGGTGGAAGGTCAGTATAGCTTTGCAAATAATCTGATTCAGAATGTAAACCTTGCGCAGGTACTGCAAGAATTTTTGAGTCTTTGCCTGCTTCGTCAGTCATTTCAAGGACTCCGACTGGGCGAGCCGCGATCACACAATTATGGATTAATGGAGTCGGGGTAACGACAAGAACATCCATTGCGTCACCATCTTCAGCTAAAGTGTGTGGTATAAAACCATAGTTCGCTGGATAAAAAATAGGTGCTTGCATGAAACGGTCTACAAATAGAGCACCACTATCCTTTTCAATTTCGTATTTTACAGGTGAAGATTCAGCAGGAATTTCAATAATCACATTTACTACATCAGGGTAGTTGCTTCCTATTTCTATATTATCAATTATCATAGAGGTGTTCCGTCTCAGGGTTTAAATTACGGCGCATTATAACGGCCACAGAGAGTTTGACAATGAGTATAGGAATTAAATAGAACCTATATTATTATTCTCAATAATTCAAAAAACCAAAGATAGATTATGAGCTCACTTAGCGACCAATTATTAAAAGCAGGCCTTGTTACTGAAGATCAGGTAAAAAAAGCAGCAGAAAAGCCAAATCCAAAGTCAAAGCCAAAAAAGAAATTTACTGGGAATAGACATAATCCCAAGAAAATTCATAAGCCTGCTTCAAGCCAAAAACCCAAGAGAGAAGTCTCTGATTTAGAACAGTTCTACAAAGAGAGATCAGCGCTTGAAAGGAATGAAAAGCGAGAAGCACTAAGAAAGAAAAAAGAAGCGGATAAGATTAAGAAAGAAACAAACGACAAAATTAATAATCTTATTAAAGATAATCTGAAAAATGATGATGCGGCTGATATTCGTTATAACTTTGTCGTTGGCACCACAATTAAATATTTATTTGTTACGGAAAAGCAACAATTAGAATTGGCCGATGGAAGTCTGGCGATTACTTTTTTAGGAGGAAAGCGAAGTCTTATCCCAATAGATACTGCCAAGGAGATCAAAGCATTAAATCCAAATAAGATTGTAATAATGACGTCTGAGGATAGTCCTGAAACAAAGTCAGAAGATTGAAGATATTTTTATTATAAGTTGCTTAGCTCTTGTAATTAGTAGGGATCGCAATTGAAAAGGATTTATGTTATCATCACTTAACGGTTCTATACCGTGGGGCAAGTTGTTTTAATAAATACAATAATAATAGTAATACTTATGTCTTCTTCAATAAAAATATTTGGTAAAGATCCTCTGCTTTTTACAATACCAGCTTCATTGTTGCTGCATGTTGGACTATATGCAATGGGATTTAAACCTCCAGAGTTTCCAGAGTCTCCAGCATCGCCTACATTCGATGTAACCATGGTTATGCCACAGGATGTAAAAGCGCCGGATAAAGCTGACTTTATGGCAAACAGTAATCAACAGGGAAGTGGCAGTGAAGATGAGAAAAGCCGCTTGAAAAGTCCTCTGGCAGCGCAAGAGGAAAACCTTGAAAACGGTGATGAGATTGTAACTTCTGAAAAAAGTATCGCAGAAGTAACACCTAAACCTGAGCCGCAAATATTAACCACGAAAGGCGACACTAATAAATTCATTCAGAAGCTTCCAGAAGAGCAGCCGCAAGAAGAGCCGGTAAAAACGGTTGTTGATAATTCAGAACAGACGCTGGCAATTGCTAAATTGATGGCAGAAATGAGTCAACAGGAAGAACGCTTCGCCAAGCGCCCACGAATCCACTTTATTGATTCCTTGAGCGCCAAAGGAACAGTAGAAGCAGAATATATTTATAACTGGTCTAAAAAATTAGAGCGTATTGGAAATATTAACTTCCCAAAAAAGGCATTAGATTTAAGTTTGAGTGGGACTCTGATTTTAAATACCACACTTGATCGCGCCGGCAGAGTAGTTGAAATTCAAATATCAGTATCGTCAGGTTCAAAAATTCTCGATAATGCCGCATTGAAAATTGTGAAATTAGCTGCACCTTATGAGCCTTTGCCTAAGAAAATCCGTAAAAAATATGATCGATTAAATATCACCAGAACCATCGTGTTCCATAAAAAAGGTGGTAGCAAAGGCGTATTTTCCTCAAATTAAATCAGGTATCATGAATGCATGGATGATAATGAGACCACGGAACCGGTCACAGATAACACTAACAATGATAGCTTTCTACAAAGTCAGCTACTAATTGCCATGCCTGGTTTGGGCGATCCCTATTTTGAACATTCAGTCACCCTAATTTGTCAGCATAACAATGAAGGTTGTTTTGGGCTGACAATTAATCGACCTGTTGAAATAACGCTAGATGAGCTCTTTGATCAATTGGATATTTCTTCCGAAAACTTTCCTGATAAAAAGAAGCTTGCACTTCGTGGTGGGCCGGTTCAAATCGAACAAGGTTTTGTGATTCATGATTCTGAACGCAAATGGGAGAATACTCTAGAAATCTGTGACGACTTGGCGGTTACTGCTTCAAGAGATATTCTTGAAGATATTGCAAAAGGTGAAGGTCCGGAAAACTACCTGTTAACATTAGGCTGTGCAAGTTGGGCACCTGGACAGATGGAAGCCGAAATCAAAGAAAACTCCTGGCTAAATTGCCCTGTCGATAAAAAAATTATTTTCAATATGCCCTATGCCGATCGCTGGCAAGGAGCAGCTGATACCTTGGGTTTTGATGTGAACCTCATTAGTGATATTGCAGGTCATGATTAGAGGCTACTTTTCTTGTCTGTTGTAATCGCATTTGATTTTGGGTTAAAAAGAACTGGAGTCGCTGTAGGTAATACATTGACGGGTTCTGCTACACCAGAATGCACATTAATTAGTAAAGACGATAGTCCTGATTGGGAAGGTATAACTGCTTTAATTCAAGAGTGGCAACCATCACAATTGGTTGTTGGTATTCCTCTTGAATTAGATGAAAATGAAAACCCAATAAAAAAGCGAATTGAACGTTTTTGCAATCAACTTCAGGGGCGCTATAATCTCAAGGTTGACCAGGAAAATGAACAATTTACTTCAATTGAAGCAGCAGCAAGATTAAAACAACTTCGACAGAGTGGAAGAAAGAAAAAAGTCACAAAAGATGAGGTTGATAAAATTGCTGCCGCAATAATATTAGAAAACTGGATGCACAAAAATGCTTACAGTTAACCTGTGAATAAAGTCACGATAATAGATGATGATAGATCAAGACCAGAATAAATATAATGTTGACGAACTGTTAACTAAAATGTCACAAGAATTGAGTGATAGCGTGCTGAAAAATAGCCCGGAAGCTCCAGTAATGGTTGGTATTCACTCTGCGGGTGTATGGGTCGCTGAAAAGCTTCATGAATTGCTCGAGATTGAAGAACCCCTCGGTGTATTGAATATCAGTTTTTATCGAGATGATTTCAGTAGAATAGGCTTACACCCTCAAATCAAACCTTCAAAACTGCCTTTCAGTTTGGAAAATAAACATATTATCTTAGTGGATGATGTACTATATACAGGGCGTACAATACGTGCTGCAATGAATGAACTGTTTGACTTTGGTCGGCCAGCTAGCATTACTTTGGCAGTCTTAATTGATAGAGGCCACCGTGAATTACCTATCGAGGCTCAAGTTGTAGGTTTCAAACAAGAGATGATACCAGAAAGTTATTTCAAATTAAGTAAAACAGATGATAAATTGGAGTTAAAAGTTATAAATCGTGAGAGCAATTAGCTCATTTGTTGAGCTAACAAAGCTCTAACAAAACAAAAGAGAATAGAACTATCATTACCCCCGGCCCATTACCATCATCAATGCAATTAAGTGCGGATGGCAAACTTAAACATTTTCTTACTGTTGAAGGGCTTCCTCCCTTATTGCTAGAAGAAATTCTAGATCGCGCCGAACAATTCGTTTCATTACCAGGTAAGAAACAAGTTCAAGCACCTTTGCTAAGGGGTAAAACAGTAATGAATCTGTTTTTTGAAAATTCAACTCGTACTAGAACGACCTTCGAATTAGCTGCAAAGAGATTATCCGCTGATTTGCTTAATCTTGATATTAGAAATTCTGCGACTGCAAAAGGTGAAAGTTTGCTGGATACGATACGTAATCTAGAAGCAATGAACTGCGACATGTTTGTGGTAAGACATCAAAGCAGTAGTGCTGCTCATTTTATTGCACGTTACTGCGCTCCACACATTGGTGTAATCAATGCTGGTGATGGTCGACACGCGCATCCAACTCAAGCAATGCTGGATATGCTAACTATTCGCCAACACAAAGGAGATTTCACGCCACTAAAAGTTGCCATAGTTGGAGATGTCAAACACTCAAGAGTTGCTCGCTCTCAAATTCATGCGCTAACGACCTTATGTGCAGGTGAAATAAGAGTAATTGCACCAAAAACATTGATGCCTGAAGGTATTGAGCAAATGGGCGTTAATAATTATACAAACCTTGAAAAAGGTCTGGAAGATGTCGATGTGGTTATCATGTTACGACTTCAGCATGAGCGCATGAATACTGCTTTACTGCCATCTGTCAGAGAGTTTTATGCGCGTTATGGACTTACTGAAGAGCGCTTAAAACTTGCTAAACCAGATGCTATTGTGATGCATCCTGGCCCAGTAAATCGCGGTGTGGAAATCGATTCGCGTGTTGCAGATGGTCCTCAATCGGTGATACTCCAGCAAGTAACAAATGGTGTTGCTGTGCGTATGGCAGTAATGTCGATGGTGCTAGGTTCTCGCGCTGAAAGTGGGGGGGTGTAAGCATGAGTAAATCCATACTTATCAAGAATGGCAGAATAATCGATCCAGCAAATGGTATCGATGAAATTGCTGACCTGGCCATCTATAAAGGAAAAATTGATGGCATTGGTTGTACTATTAATGAGAAATTTAAAGCAAAACACACTATCGATGCAAAAGGGCAGTGGGTGATACCCGGTATCGTTGACCTTAGCGCCTATCTGAGAGAACCAGGACAAGAGAACAAAACTCGAATTGCTTATGAAACATACAGTGCTGTTAGTGCGGGAATAACCCGTATTTGCTGCATGCCAGAAACCAATTCACCAATTGATAGTGGCGCTACTGTAAAGCTAATTAAAAGTAAGGCTAAACAAGCAGGGTTTGCACGTGTAAGTGTTATTGGTTCTTTGACACAAGGCTTAAAAGGCGAACAGCTAAGCCATATGGGTAGTTTGAAATATGTGGGTTGTGTGGGTTTGAGTCAGGGGCATGAACCGATTAGAAACCTCGCAACTTTAAGAAAAGCGATGGAATACGCGGCTACTTTCGAACTGCCTCTATTTCTACATCCGATTGAACATACTTTGATGATTAGTGGTGGCATGCATGAAGGGGCGCTTTCTACACGTTTAGGCATTCACCCAATTCCTGTTGCTACAGAAACAGTGGGCATGGCGCAAATTCTAATATTAGTAAAGCAGACAAATTGTCCAGTACACTTTTGCCGACTTTCAAGTGCAGATAGCATTGAAATGTTGGCTAAGGCAAAGCAAGATGGCTTGCCGGTGACAGCTGATGTAGCCGCGCACCAGTTATTTCTAACAGAAATGGATGTGGCTGATTACAATCCCTTATGTCATACAATACCTCCGCTAAGATCAGAGCGCGACCGTGATGCCCTACGACAAGCAGTTTCAGAAGGCATGATTGACGCGATTTGTTCGGATCATCAGCCGCATGAAATAGATGCAAAATTAGCGCCTTTTGAAGAAACAGATCCTGGCATATCTGCTTTTGAAACCCTCTTGCCTTTGGTTATGCGTCTTGTAGAAGAAAAAGTATTAACACTATCTCAGGCAGTATCCTATTTAACCAAAAGCCCTGCGGAAATAGCTGGTATAAAAGCAGGTACGTTAGAAGTTGGTCAAAGTGCCGACCTCAGTTTATTTGATCCTGAGCACTTCTGGCAGCTAGACCCGATTGAGCTAATCAGCGAAGGTAAGAATTCTCCATTTACGGGTTGGGGTTTTAATGGAAAAACAACGCATACCATAGTAAAGGGTAAAACTGTCTATTCTCTATGATCTCTAGATTTTTTAAAAAGACTATTTCTGGTCTTTTAATATTAGGTTCGTCTGTTATAAATGGCAGTCCGCTAAAGTCAGATGAGACGGTTGTTTTTTTCCCCACGGCGGCGCACTTAAATGACGAAGCCAAATGGGAAGTGCCGATTCATCTTTGGGTGTTTGAAAAAGAAGAAAAATCCATAATTCGTAAGCTCGCACAAAAAGTGTTATCAGAAGTTGCAGAAACCTTAGAAATTTCCGAAGAACAGGCTAATTCCGAACTTTTTAAAAATAGAATGATGTGGTTTCTAGTTGATAATGAGAGCAATAAAAAGCTTGATATCGTGATCGAAGGCTTATCAGATGCCGCAAAATTTAAACAAGAAGTAAGTATAAAGTCGGGTAGAAGTTTAAACCGAAGTTCTGCCAATGGCCATGCAGAAACAAAGATTTACCTGCCAAGCGCAGCACCGAAAAATCAATGGATCAGCTACAAAGTAAAGACAGATAGTAAGAAAATAGTTAGCTTTGTAGGCCAATCGCAGTTGATACCCAAGAGTGGGTTAAGCGTGATTTCGGATATCGACGATACGATTAAAATCAGTGAAGTGCTGGATAAAAAAGCGTTGATTCGAAATACGTTTACAGAAGAATTTCAGGTAACACCAAACATGCCTGAATACTATAAAAAGCTAGCACAACAAGGGGCATATTTTCATTATGTCTCAGCATCGCCTTGGCAAATATATCCAAGTTTACGACCGTTTATGGATATGCATTATCCACCTGGAAGTTATTCACTTAGAAATTTCCGACTTAAGGATTCGAGTATTTTAAAGTTTTTACAATCTTCCAAAGACTATAAACTGGGGGAAATTCGCAGTATTTTACAAAAATACCCAGAACATCAATTTATTTTGATTGGAGATAGTGGCGAGCATGACCCTGAAATATATGCTCAGATATATCAAGAATATTCTAAAAATATAGATCAAATCATGATTAGAGCCGTGCCAGGGTCTGACTTAAGCGAAACGCGTTTTCAAACAACGTTTGCCGGAATGCCAAATACTTCGTGGAGAGTTGTTTATGATGTTATTGGTGTAAATAAATTTAATGATGTTAATAACAAAAATGAGCTCAATTAGATTTGATTTGGCTTCTCACTTGGATCACTGCCAAATAACATTAAGTGGATATGCACATAAAGTGCATAAGCTCGACGATGTCTATTCTTTGAATACGCATGTCGCTCTGCTTTGCTCGCTTCAGCTCTGCGCACATGATTTGCAACGTGTTGTTGGGTTTCTGCTAAATAAGCACTTTCACAGGCTTTATCGTCACAGGCGGATGCATTAAGAGAGGCAATGCAAAGTGTTAAAGCTGAAAGGATAAGCGCATATTTCTTGAACATAAATTTAACCAAAGTAATTTTTAGTTAAATATAATCATCTATTAAACCTATTAATAGCAAAGGCAGATTTGAGGCCTATATCATCGGATAGTAGTCAAAATGCCCGTAATTAACGGTAATATATCGCGGATCAGCGATGATTCTGGTTAATCAAGTTTAATTGTTTTCCTGCTTATTAATAGATTAATTAACCGGGAGTTTGGCGCGAAGTGTTTCTCTATCGAACCACCAATCACCGGCAACGATTGCATCAATGACCTGAGCCAGCTTTGGCAAAAATAGATTAGGATCATTCAATTCAAGTTTATCCATCCAGAAATTTAACTGACCTTGATCGGTGATATTGCTGTGTCTTTCAGCGACTTTAGCAATCAAATTGGTGGTTAAAAACATCACGCTATCGCGTTTTTCACCTTCCAGGCGAAGGTCGGCAATATAATGCGCAGTTGCAGCAGCGACTGCGGCACCATCTGATTTATCCGGGGTGTCATCGACGAGGTTTTTCATCATTACAATGCTTAACTCAGGATCGATAGGGTAGGTGACAGAAAGCCACATTGCATGTCCTAGGGCGATCACTGAGCCAGGTAAATCTGTGCGATAAAGTGCATCCAGAGCATTTACTGCGTCTTCGAATTTATCATGCTCCATGTAGATCAAAAATGATTCTTTTGCCAAACCCCAGGCAGCTTCCGCCATGCCGCTGCCGCCAGAATCCAGCATGATCTCAGCAATTTCATGTTGTAGATTTGCACGTTCCAGCGGATCACAATCTGGTTTCAATTGAGCGAGTAGTGCTTGTTTCTGATCGAGCTGCTGCTTAAGAAAGTCACGAGATTCAGAGGCTTCAGTAAATTCTAGGCCGGAAATTTTAGGTTCAGTTTTATCAGTCATTATTTTTTATGGTCGGGAAAAGTCGAGGTATATTAGCAAACAATTATAAACATTGTATTACTAAAGGGAATATATATAAGGAAATATAGAGTTTACTAAATAAACAACGAACTAATTTAGATAATCTTTAGGGTTGTGCTAATAGTAAAGGCTGGTTGATAGCTTCACCTTCTGTGTGTAAAACCAATTCAAACTTATAAGGTGATTTAATTTTAATGGTATCAAAAGACATGAATAGTTTTTCATCTTTTGATCCTTTGAATACTGCAACCAAACTCGCCTGGTTGTTGGCCTCGGTTAAATCGTGAACCCATAAT
The DNA here is from genome assembly GCA_963807855.1 of uncultured Gammaproteobacteria bacterium. Lineage (GTDB taxonomy): Bacteria > Pseudomonadota > Gammaproteobacteria > Thiotrichales > Thiotrichaceae > Cocleimonas. The sequence goes on from CAWEEB010000031.1 coordinate 87,774, forward strand.
TGATAGTATTGATTATCGTTAATTATAGGTAAATTGAAAAACTCAACGGTGCCTTGTTGTAAAGCAGCGCTCCAAACAAGGCTTCCTTCAACGTTTTTCATCAGCGGGTTGAGTGTTCTCAGCCAGTTGGTATTGATAACATTGGGTTGCAAAAGCAGTAGCTCTTTTCTTGATTGGAGCTGTGAAAGCTCTGCTTTAACTTCTGGATTAATAATCTGCATCCGTTTATAAGCGCTGACGCTTATCTGGCTAACCGCAAAAATTAGCGCAGCACTTAGCAAAATCAGGAACCACAAAGGTAAACTGCTTTTTTTTGAGGTTTCTATTTGGGAGTTCAACTAAATTACCTGCTAATTCCTTAATTCTGTTTTATTAAAATGGGTATGCGATAAATCTTTCAACAATAGACAACGCTTTTAATAAATACTGATATTCTTCTGCGATAGATCCATTAATTAACTTATTATTTAATAGTAGACCAAATAACCATGCCTTCTCCAACTCATATTTTAGGTAAAGATGCTGCACTGGAAGATTCTATTCTATCCATGCAGAAAAAACTGCAAGCTATCGGATTCCAAATCATAGAGCAATCCTGGTTAAATCCTGTCGCTAATGTCTGGTCAGTACATATACGCGATCGGGATTGTCCTTTACTTTTTACCAATGGTAAAGGCGCTTCAAAAAAAGCAGCTTTAGCGAGTGCCCTGGGGGCGTTCTTCGAACGTCTTTCTACTCATTTCTTTTGGGCTGATTACTATCTTGGGGATGAAATTTCCAATAGCAAATTTGTGCACTATAAGCAGGAAAAATGGTTCGCAACGAATACTCATGGTTCGTGGCCAGAAGGTGTGCTGAATGAGGAATTACAGGACTTTTATAATCCAGATGCTGAGCTAAACGCGAATATGTTGATTGATGCAAATTCAGCTAATCGTGAAAGAGGGATATGTTGTTTGCCTTATGTTTGTCAGAGAACTCAAGAGACGGTTTACTTCCCTGTAAATATTATTGGCAATCTTTATGTCAGCAATGGCATGTCTGCTGGAAACACGCCGGAAGAAGCCAAAGTACAGGCATTATCTGAAATTTTCGAACGCTATGTGAAATTCAAAATTATTGCCGAGGGAATTTCCCTTCCCGATATTCCCTCTGGCGTACTAAATCGATATCCACAAATTCAGACAGGTATCAAGGAGTTGGAGCTAGCGGGTTATCCCCTTCTGATTCAAGATGCATCATTAGGCGGCAAATACCCAGTGATAGCTATAACGCTGCTAAACCCTAATGATCAGGGTGTGTATGCCAGCTTTGGAGCGCATCCGCTATTTGAAGTGGCGCTTGAACGTGCTTTAACGGGGCTATTGCAGGGGCGTGGATTAGACAAACTCGATGATTTTGCCGAAGCAGGTTTTGATCTGGATGAAATCGCTAGCCCGCAAAATCTCGAAACTCACTTTATCGATTCAAGCGGTATTATCAGTTGGAATTTTTTGCAGAGTACATCGGATTACGAATTTGTAGATTGGGCTAATCATCAAGACAGTCATAACAACCTGAGTAATAAAAGTAATACGGCAGAAGAGTTTGAAGATCTATGCAATCGTATTCATGAAGAAGGGAATGATATTTATATCTCAGATTATCAAGAACTGGGTATTTATTGCTGTCGTATTCTGGTTCCTGGTATGTCTGAGATTTACCCCGCAGAAGATTTAGTATGGGAGAACAATAACGCGGGTATTGATATTCGCAATGCCATCCTGAAACACGATAAAACGGCAGCAGAATGTGAAGCGTTAATCGAAAAGCTTGAAGATCTAAATTTTGATGATCAATACTCTGTTGCAGTTTTGATTGGTTTACCCGCAGATAAAGAGAGTATTTTTGCAGATTTGCGTTTAGCGGAATTAATTACTTTGCTTGCCTTAAAAGTCCAGGATAACGAACGTATTCAGGAAGGTTGTGAATGGTTGTTACATTTTAAACAAATTAACCCGAAGCGTTTAAAAGTCTACCAATGCATCAACACTTTATTGCAACTAGACAGGATGATTGATTATGCAGATTCACTAGCCAGTTTATATGGTAAAGATGTTCTTAATGACGCACTGGCATTAATTGATGGAGAAGATATCTATCCTTTAACAAGTGATTGGAAAATGCATGGTTTATTAATCGAAGCTTATCGCAAGATTCTGCCGGATCAAGCTTGATCTAAAAGACGAAAAATGGCTTGAGCTCTGCATTAATTCTATTTACGTTTTAAAAAAACAAAGCTGTTGTCTCACTGGCTTCGGCTGGCACTCTTGTAATCACATATCATGAACACCTCAATCAGAAAGAGTGAATATCCAGGGCGATTAGTTATTGCTAGAGTAAACGTCAATGAATTAATAATTAAAAAAGGAGATGAAAATGAGTAACCTGGAACTGGTTATAGGAAATAAAAATTATTCCACATGGTCTTTACGCCCGTGGTTTTTCCTGAAAAACCTTGATATCGAATTTACAGAAAAATTGGTATTTTTGTTTGAAGACGATACCAACGATATTTTAAGCCCTTATTTTTCCAACGACAAAGTTCCGGTATTGATTGATGGCGATTTGCAAGTATGGGATACCCTGGCAATCATCGAATATGCGGCGGATAAATTTCCAGAAAAACAGGGTTGGCCAGCGGATATAAAAGCAAGAGCAATTGCAAGGTCAGCAGCGGCAGAAATGCATTCTAGTTTTATGGCGCTGAGAAATGCATTACCGATGAATATCAGAAAACATTTTCCTGACTACCCTATAGATGATGGTGTTAAAGCCGATATACAACGTATTTTTGCGTTATGGGACTACTGTAAACAAAATGCCACAGTAAATGGCCCATGGTTAATGGGGGAGTTCAGTGGTGTTGATGCCATGTACGCCCCGGTTGTTATGCGCTTGATTGGTTACGATGTGAAACTATCAGGCTTTGCCGCAGAGTATGCAGACACAGTGTTGAACAATCAGCATATGCAAGCCTGGATAACCGCTGGTAAGCAAGAAAAGCAAATAATAGCTTTGGATGAAGTTTAAATACTTAAAAAGTGGTTGAAAGTGGGGGGGTGGCTTTTCTAGGCTCTCCAAGAGCGAGAAAAGTCCATCGTAGATTCCGCAAGGAATTGTCGATGTACATCATTGGCTCTTGGGATGTTATCTACTACTAGAGCTGTTAATGCGTTATATATAAATAAAGCAATCCTTTGCTTGTATTGGTTAAACTGATTAGAATAAATCCATGGCATCACAGCACCTCCCACCTTTAACCGCTTTAAGAACCTTTGAGGCAGTAGCCCGTCTTAAAAGCTTTACTAAAGCAGCGAATGAGTTATACGTCACCAGAGCAGCTGTAAGTCATCAAATAAAAAACCTGGAAGAGTATCTGGGGTTTCAGTTAATCAAACGTCAAACTCGGTCTATTTCTTTGACGCCGGCTGCCGAGGCTGCATTGCCTAAACTCCGCGAAGGTTTTAATAATCTGTCGGATGCGGTGCATCTGATGAGCTCTCACCAATCTAATGAAAATATCAATGTGTGGATCGCGCCTTCTTTTGCAACAAAATGGTTAGTGCCTCGCTTACATAGTTTTTCTTTAAAATACCCTGAAATTGATATGCAGATTAGCGGTAACACAGGTCTGGTGGATACCGCGGAACATGGCAATGTTTCTATGGAAGAGATGTTTCGATCAAATGATGTGGACGTCGTGGTTCGTTTTGGTTCAGGTGATTATCCCGGGTGTATTGTCCATAAATTATTCTCGGTCAATGCTGTTCCACTGTGTAGCCCAGAGTTTATTGAATGACCCTGAAAAGCCATTAAAGACACCTGAAGACCTTAAACATCATACCTTGTTACACGATAATACCGATTATAAAGGCCGGCCAGAATGGAAAAAATGGTTGAAGAATGCCGGTATTACGGGGGTCAACGTCGAAAGAGGCCTGCGCTTTAATCATATTTCGATGGCAATGGACGCAGCCATCGATGGTCAAGGTGTATTGTTGGGTATAGAAACGCTAGCTAAAAATGACATTAAAGCTGGTCGGCTGTGTAAACCGTTTGATTTGAGTTTTCCATTGAAGCGATCCTATTACGTTATCCAGCCAGAATCGGTAGATTCGAACCAGCACGCTGTAGATGCTTTTATCGAGTGGATTTTAGAAGAAGCCAAAACAGATCAAATTATCGAATCCAATTAGCTATTTTTCATTTTTTTTATTTTTCATATTTTCTTATTTCTTAAAAGAAAACAAACATATAGCCAAATCCAATTATTGAAATCAAGCTCATGGGTTAGAAAAACTAACCAGCTGGTTGATTTTTAGTCGCTTGTGCCATAAATCTCAGTTATCTAATTATACACCCATCGAACAACAGAACAGCTGTTTAGATAATGACACTGATGAAAAGAGTTAAAAGATATTTTTTTAGAACTCACAAAAATTAATCAGTAAACCAGACAAAAATTACGCCGCAAGGTTTTACAGCGTCGTAATTATTACAGACTCCTCCTTGGACCGTGAAACATTGTGTTGTTTCGCGGTTTTTTTTTGTCTAAATTTATTCATAAAAGCTGATTGGTTACAAATACTAACCAATACGATGATTTTAAGTCGCTTGTGAAGAATATTCTAAATCTCTAATGTTCGCCCATGACAGGGTAGCAATGATTGCTCGAATTAATAAACTGATGAGAAAAAAAGATAAAAAATGAAATTAATTAAAATTAAAAACAAAATAAAAAATGTATTTACCGTTTATGGGCATTATCTTACAGCAGTAGAATTAAGTAAGTATTCTACTAGTCAACTTGCAGATGCTGGAATTTCAAAACAACAATTGAGTCTTGGGGTTAGCGCATACCCATGGCGTTTAGCAGCAGTCTCTCAAGATATTCCTGATAATGCCTCAAAACTTAACGCAACTAATGCAGTAAACGAAACTCAAGTTATGCCGCGAACACCAAAAGCAGCGTAAATATTACCATCTCCTCCTTGGACCGTGAAACATTGTGTTGTTTCGCGGTTTTTTTTTGCCTAAATTTATTCATAAAAGCTGATTGGTTACAAATACTAACCAATACGATGATTTTAAGTCGCTTGTGAAGAATATTCTAAAACTCTAATATTCAATCATCGAAAGGCAAAGTGCTTTTCTCATTAAAAAACGAATTAAGAATTTATAGAGGTGTAAAATGATTTTCAAGAATGTAATAAAAAGAATAAATGAAGCATTTATGTTATCTGGGTATTCTCGTACAGCACAAGAATTACTCATGCTTTCTGATAGACAGTTAGATGATTTGGGGATTTCAAAAGCCTTATTAAGACGTGGTGCTAGTGCTTATCCTTGGCGCGTAGAAGCGGAAGTTATTCCTGATAATGTTTCACAAATTAAGGCAGCGACTTCACCAGCAGAACAAACAAAAGATATGTCGAAAACACCAAAAGCGGCATAGTTTTACCGACTCCTCCTTGGACCGTGGTTCACTCTGTTGTTCCACGGCTTTTTTAGTCTGGTATTTCCCAAAAAACATTAACGGTAATTAATTTCGATATCAAATCCGATTGAATTGGCAAGCTATCAAACGAGCTTATTTAAAGGGATTTATTAAGAATATTCTAAAACTCTGATGCAGATTTTTGCAAAACAACAAATGCTTCGCTTACTTAAATTAGCCGAAGATATAAAGGTAAAAAAAGGTATAAAAATGAATTTCAATATAAAAAATAGAATAAAAGAAGCAATTGTGGCTTCTGGTTATTCTCGTACAGCAAACTTATTACTCAAACTATCTGATACACAACTAGCGGATATAGGGGTTTCAAGAGCACTTTTAAATAAAGGCTATCGTGCTTACCCATGGCGTGTAGAAGCACAGGCAAAGGTTATTCCTGACAATGTTTCTCAATTTCAGGTAGCAAAACCAGCAACAACAGTGACAGAAACGGCAGTTATCCCGAAAACACCAAAAGCAGCATAAGCTGTTTTAATTTTTATCGACCTCCTCCTTGGTCATTTAGCCGCGGGCATTGTGTTGCTTCGCGGCTTTTTTTTGTCAGAGCATATGCTCTCAATTAGTCACAGTAAGCGTTTATTGATGCACGTGTATTAGGTCCGACAATTCCATCAACGGAAAGTCCTTTGAGTATCTGATAACTGATAACAGCCAGTTTTGTGTTCGACCCAAAAATACCATCGGCAGTTCCTGCTCCCAAACCCAATTCATTCAGAAATCGCTGTAATTCTGCCACCTGAAACACCCCGTTAACGCCGTCGCGCTTATTTATTCTTAAATATTGAGAAATTTTATCGTTTGTAAAATGCCTTAATGGACAAGGCGCTCCAGGAGGTGGCTGAACCGGAGGAACAGGGCTCGGGGGTGAAACTGCACCATTATAATCACTTTGCATCGCGGCAAAGTATGGCAAGGCATGTAATCTTCGGCCAACAACATCAGCGACAAGCGTATCGAATGTGAGTTTCTTTTGAGAGCCACTGGTTAACTCAACAGAATGAACAAAAAGAGTCGCAGACAGATTGGCCGCATTTCGTTGCTGGATAAAGTTATAAGCAGCGTTCACTGAGTTGATATTCATCACCGGGGTATTCAATGGATTATCCATTTGCGCATCTGACCAGGTGCTGATCACTCCCCTGGCATAAGTGATACCAGGATAGCTGATGCCGTTTTCTGGTCCGGCTTTACTGCCATGATAGGAGAGCACTTTAGGATTGGCCCCGGTAATATCAGCAATAACATCTTTCACTTTCGCAAGATTATCGCTTTGATTGGCCTGACTGGAACCGCTGATTAGTGCGTGCGCACCAAGCGTGACAAGGTTGTGATCAAGGTCATAAATGCTTTGAGCAATTCTTCTTTCTGCAGGACAGAAGTTCAAAGGATCAGAGCATTGAATAAAAATGGTTACCGGAATTTGTTTACTCACCAAGTATTCAACAACATCAAAGGTGCTGTAAATTCCCGGACCACCTTCGTGGAGGTGATCTATAGTGAAAACTACTTTATCCAGTAACGGGGGATTGGCAGCATGAAGATAATGCTGGGTGACAAAAGAAGGATTATAAGTTGGCATGCGCCCTCGCTTAAGGTCTTTTGACCTTCATTTGTTTTAGTGTTTTTATTATTAGCTTATACGCAGAGTTTAGCGTAAGTCATGGATATTAACTGTGATAAAAGTCACACCCCCCATCTTTTGGCCCATTTTGACGTGGTCAAGGTATTTAGTACAACTCACTTAAGCCATTTTAGTTGTTTCTCGAAATCATCAGGGCAGACATAGCCAAGCGTCGAGTGTAAACGAAAGCTGTTATAGAACATGGAAATATACTGCACTATATCCTGTCTTGCTTCATTTCGGGTGCGGTAGTTAATTCATTGCACCCGTTCCTGTTTCAGGCTACCAAAGAAGCTTTCGGCGACTGCATTATCCCAACAATTACCTTTGCGGCTCATGCTGCCTATGATCTTGTTATCCTTTAATAACCGTCTAAATGCGTTACTGGCATATTGGGAGCCTCGATCCGAATGATGGATCAAACCAGGCTTTGGTCTTCTTTGCCATAGAGCCATTTTCAACGCATCACAGACCCGCTTGGCTTTCATTCACTTGTGTGTATTCCAAACAACTACTTTGCGTGAACACAGATCAATCACAACTGTCAAATATAACCAGCCTTCACGGGTGCTGATGTAGGTGATATCTGAGACATAGACCCAGTCTATGTGTGATAAGTCAAATTGACGGTTTAGTACATTGGGATATACGCGATTCTGATGTTTACTATCCGTGGTTATCTTGTACTTCTTCTTGCGTCTAAGACTGACGTCGGCTTCGCGCATAAGCTTCCTTACTCTGTTTCGGCTAACGGCATAGCTCAGCGCATTTAAGGCCTTCTTCATCCGGCGGCCCCATGGCTATAGTCGCTTAACACTGCGAGTTTTCTAATCCATTTGAGCATCTCCTGATGCTCTGCCGTCTGTTGCTTGTGGGCGGTTACCTTGCTGTAATGGTAATAGCCCTGACGACTGACACCCAAAACCCGACATTGCAGGTTGATTGGATAGCTATTTTTATGCTGGGTGATAAACGTGTATTTCACTTCGTATCGTTGGCAACAAATACAGTCGCTTTTTTTTGGATGTCCCTTTCCATTTCAAGACGCTTGATACGCGCTTTGAGCTTGCGATTCTCTGCTTGTTCTGGACTCAACTTATCTTTGCCGACAAAGGCGTGTTTGTCCTTCTCTTGATATTCTTTGACCAAGCGACTTAGTGCATTCACACCCACTTCAAGACTCAATGCAGCTTCTGCCCTTGAGTAACCTAGTTCAAGAACAAGGCTTACCGCGTCACGTTTGAATTCTTTGGAATAGCTTTTTCTTTTTGTCAAACTATTTACCTCAATTAAGTTAATGGGCTTAACTGGGTTGTATCAAATATTAGACCACTTCATTTTTTACATTAGTAATAAACCATCTATAATATTTACTATGAAAACAATCTACCTCGCAAGGCACGCAAAATCATCATGGAATAGTGATGCTTCTAATGATTTTGATCGTCCGCTCAGTTCACGAGGAGAAACCAATGCCAAGCGCATTGGTGAAGAAATGTTTATTCTCGGCTGGTTACCACAAAAAGTAATAGCCTCTCCGGCGATAAGAGCAAAGCAAACCTGCAAGATTTTGTGTAATGAATTAGGTTTCGCTATTGATACTATCGAGTGGAATTCTGAAATCTATTCTGCATATACAGTTACTTTACTGCATATATTGACGAATATCGATGAATCTACGGAAAGCGTTATGCTTTTAGGACATAACCCTGCAATGGAAGATTTGCTGGTACATTTATGTGGATTTGCCGAAACGCATCAATACAAGCAATCAAACGGAAAGCTGTTCACAACAGCCAATGTGGCAAAAATTAGTGCTGATGTGACATGGAAGAATCTGATGATGCACCATGCAGATTTAATATCCATATTGCGTCCAAAAGAGCTGGATAATTAACACTCTTTATTTAGAAAAGGTCACCCCCGTACTTATAAGCACTTTTTTAAAATACTTATTTTGAGTGAAGTCATTGTTTTAACAGATATGCAGCCGAAAGCATTTCTTGTAGAGCTTCAATATGTTAAATTTCCCCACCTAACTGAGAGTCTGATCAATAAAAGACTCCTAATCAATTTTCATACGGAATTGTCATGTCACTAACACCTGAAGAAGTTAAACAAATTGCCTTTCTAGCACGTCTTTCGATAGAAGAAGAGCATATCAATCATTATTCTCAAGACTTGTCTGGGATTTTGCATCTGGTTGAGCAAATGAATGCGGCGGATACCGATAATGTTGAACCGATGGCGCACCCACAGGATGCGGTGCAACGTTTGCGCGATGATGCGGTGACGGAAATTAATCAACGTGAAAAACTCATGGCAAATGCTCCATTGACCGAAAACGGTTTGTTCCTTGTGCCCAAGGTATTAGATTAATTTTCCGATTGTTTTATCGATAAGTAAATTAAGTAAAGACGTATTCTAAGGTTATAAAAAATGAAAGATAAATCACTCGCTGAATTAAGCGTTGGCTTACAATCGGGGAAATTCTCCAGTGTTGAATTAACCCAGTATTATCTCGATCGTATTGCAAAATATGATGCATGAGTTAAACGCGTTCATCACAGTTACCGAAGAACTGGCGATGGAAATGGCAAAAACAGCGGATGAAAAAATCGCTAAAGGTTCGGCAACAGGGTTAACCGGCATTCCAATGGCGCACAAAGATATTTTCTGTACCGACGGCATTCGTACTTCTGCCGGTTCTAAAATGCTGGATAACTTTATCGCACCATATAACGCAACAGTCGTTGAAAAATTAAAATCGATCAGCATGCCGTTATTGGGTAAAACCAATATGGATGAATTCGCCATGGGTTCATCCAATGAAAACTCATACTACGGCCCAGTTAAAAACCCATGGGATCTGGAACGAGTTCCTGGCGGTTCTTCAGGCGGAAGTGCCGCAGCAGTTGCCGCTAAACTTGCGCCTGTGGCCACAGGAACAGACACAGGCGGTTCTATTCGTCAGCCTGCATCACTTACTGGTATTACTGGAATTAAACCCACATACGGACGTGTATCGCGTTTCGGTATGATTGCTTACGCTTCGAGTCTGGATCAGGGTGGTGTATTTGCCTCATCAGCGGCTGACAGCGCTTTATTGCTGCAAGAAATGTCAGGCTTTGATGACAAGGATTCAACCTCGGTTGATTTGGCCGTGCCAGACTTATTCATCGACTTTGAATGACTCTATCAAAGGCTTGAAAATTGGCTTGCCGAAAGAATATTTCGAAGAAGGTTTAAATAGTGATGTCGCCAAAGTGATCGAAACGGCGATTGAAGAATATAAAAAATTAGGCGCTGAAATTGTAGAAATCAGTCTGCCGAATACCAAATTGGCGATTCCTGCTTATTACGTTATTGCGCCCGCTGAAGCTTCGACCAATCTTTCGCGTTTTGATGGCGTGCGTTACGGTTACCGTTGTGAAAATCCGGTTGATTTAACCGATATGTATATGCGCACACGTGGCGAAGGATTTGGTACAGAAGTAAAACGCCGCATTATGACAGGCACCTATGCACTTTCAGCCGGTTATTACGATGCGTATTATCTCAAAGCGCAAAAACTGCGTCGTTTGATTAGTGATGATTTTAAACAGGCATTCGAGAAAGTTGATGTAATTATGGGCCCAGTTGCGCCAGAAACAGCATTTAAGATCGGCGAGAAGTCAGACGATCCGATTAGTATGTATCTATCTGATATTTATACCATTGCTTTAAACCTTGCGGGTTTGCCGGGTATGTCGGTACCGGCAGGATTTGCTAATAATTTACCTGTGGGATTACAAATAATCGGTAATTCATTCACAGAAGCAAAAATGCTCAATGTTGCGCATCAATATCAGCAAGTAACCGATTGGCATACACAAACTCCAAGTCGTTATCAGGGGGAGAAATAAGATGGAATGGGAAACAGTTATTGGTCTGGAAATTCACGCCCAGCTTTCTACAAAGTCTAAATTATTCTCAGGTTCTTCAATTGAATATGGTCAAGAACCGAACACTCAGGCGAATGTGGTAGATCTGGCGATGCCAGGTGTATTACCCGTGCTGAATAAAGAAGCGGTGCGTATGGCGGCGATGTTCGGTCTGGCGATAGGTGCGCCAGTGGGTAACGGCAATGTATTTGCGCGTAAAAACTATTTTTACCCTGATCTACCCCAGGGCTATCAAATCAGTCAGTTTGATAAGCCGATCGTAGAACTCGGACACATAGATATTACCTTAGAAAATGGAGACACCAAACGCGTTGGAGTTACCCGTGCGCATCTTGAACAGGATGCAGGTAAATCACTGCATGAAGATTATGCCGGAATGACAGGTATTGATCTTAATCGCTCAGGTACGCCGCTATTAGAAATCGTATCTGAACCAGATATGCGTTCCGCCAAAGAAGCGGTTGCGTACATGAAGAAGATACACGAGCTGGTACAATACCTCGGTATCAATGATGGCAACTTGCAGGAAGGCTCATTCCGTTGTGATGCCAATGTATCAGTGCGTCCCGAGGGGCAGGAAGAGTTTGGAACTCGCGCTGAGTTAAAAAACATTAACTCTTTCAAGTTTGTTGAACGCGCAATCAATATTGAAGTTGAGCGTCAAATTGATTTGATCGAAGACGGAGGTGAGGTGGTTCAGGAAACACGTCTGTATGATCCTGATAAAAACGAAACACGTTCAATGCGCTCAAAAGAAGAAGCCAATGATTATCGCTACTTCCCCGATCCTGATTTATTGCCAGTAGAAATAACTGATGAGTTTTTAGAAGAAGTTAGAAAAACATTACCAGAATTACCGGATGTTAAATTCAAGCGTTTCGTAGAAGAATATGACTTGAGTGAATACGATTCAGGCGTTTTAACTGCGAATATTGCAACTGCCGATTACTTTGAATCAGTAGCAAAAAGTTCTGATGCTAAAATTGCCGCTAACTGGATTAATGGTGAACTTTCCAGCCATTTAAACAAAGAAGAAATGGCAATTAATGATTCCCCTGTGAATGCAGAGATGCTTACAGGTATGATCAAACGAATCGAAGACAAAACGATCTCTGGAAAGATTGCAAAGCAAGTCTTCGAAGCAATGTGGAATGGTGAAGGTGGTTCAGATGAATCAGCTGCGGATAAAGTCATCGATACCAAAGGCTTGAAACAAATTACTGATTCCGGTGCAATCGAATCCATCATCGATGAAATTATTGTTAATAACCCAGAGCAAGTTGAGCAATTCAAAAGCGGTAAAGATAAAGTATTCGGGTTCTTTGTAGGGCAGGTTATGAAAGCATCTCAGGGAAAAGCAAACCCTGCACAAGTTAATCAAATGTTGATGGACAAGTTAAAATAGCTTATTGAAATAAAAGGATTTATCTTACCTATAAAAATAATTATCTTAGAGGTTTGAACAATATAGGGCATTGTTGTGCCTAAATACTTAAGCAGTAATTTTGTTTGCTATATATTTGCATGCCATCTATTAGCAATCCAATGCTATAATAAGCTTTCAATGTGTCGATACAAATCTACCTTTGATCTGTAGTCATGGTTGAAATGCTATCACGTAGGTTAACGTATTCTGAAATTTGTAAGTTACAGATTTTAAATATGTGAAGGGCTTTTTTTAAGGAGAAAAAATGGCATATCCTAAAAGGATTGATGGAAACGAGATACTTAACGATAGTATTTTTGATGAAACATTTAAAACGTTCGAGAAAGTGATTAAAAGAGGGGGACCTGATCCAGAAGAATATGAATCTTTGACTGAAAAATGCCAGTTCCTTGGTTCTGTAAAACTATCTTTAGAGCAAGAATATTCTTTATATGAGATGTTAAAACCTATTCTTACTTTAGACTCTATGATTGGGTTTTCTTATCTTAAACCGCATGGTTATACAGGTGATTTTGAGATTATTGATAGAATGTATCAAAACTGGAAATCAACTGAAACAACCAAACTACATAAATGGGATAGTTTTTTTCACGATTTTCATTCTGTACGAGCTGTTAGAAATAGAAAGGACTATTTTGTCAATGAACTAATAAAGGTATCGAATAAAGTAGAGAATCCTAGTGTATTGAATTTGGCGAGCGGACCTTGCACTGACTTGAAGCAGTTTTTTAATTCTTACCCAGACAATACAGTTAGGGTTGATTGTATTGATATGGATTCTGAAGCTATCGAATATGGAACTAATAAGTGTGAAAGTTTTATTGATTCGATAACTTTTATTAACCGAAATGCGTTTCGTTTTAGAAGTGAAAAACAATATGATCTAATATGGTCAGCAGGACTTTTTGATTACTTTAATGACAAGTTATTTAAGAGACTATTAACGAAGATGTATGATTTGTTATCAGAGAATGGAACTCTTGTGGTGGGTAATTTTTGTGATACTAATCCTAGTAAAGGTGTTATGGAGGTTCTTGGAAAGTGGTTCATGTATCACAGGAGTAGGGATGATTTAATAAAACTAGCGTGTGACGTGGGAATTCCTAAAAATAAAATTAGAGTAGGTTGTGAGGCAACTAAAGTAAATTTATTTCTTCATATAGAAAAATAAGAAATTTGTTTAATAATTAAGTTTTAAAGCCACTTATCTGGAAAAAGTTCAAATTATGATATTGAATTGATATAGTCAGGAGAAGTACCAGTATATGTAAAAGCTTTAATACTAATAAGTAAAATAATAATAATAAAATGTTCAATACTAATTTTACATCTAAATCTAAAAGTCATAGTCAAGATGTGGACTATCAACTTTTTCTTAAAGATGAAAAAATTAGGCTATCGAGACTTCTATTCTTTTTAGGGTTTGTTCTCTATGGTGCATTTTTAGTAGTTGACTATTGGGCACTTCCTTCAGCTTTTGATACTTCTGTAGTTATTCGTTTGGCAGCGATTACACTAATGTTGCTTGCTTATGCTACAACTTATCACTCAAAATTTATTAAGTATTATGGAATAATTCTAAGCGCTAATTTCATTGTTGCAGTAGCTGGTGTTGAATCAATGATTTTTCTCGCAATACCATCAGATCACGCATATACCTCTTACTTTGCGGGTTTGATGATAGTAATGATCGCGTTATATTCTTGGACTCATCTTAGACTTTGCATTACATCAGCTCTTTCTATAATGTCTATTTTAATCTATGTAGGAATAGAGATTTATGTAAGAGATATGGTTAATACCGATAGAACTCCAACTATTGTTTCAAACTTATTTTTTCTGGGAAGTGCGGTAGTGTTTGGTTTTTTGGCGCAAGTGCAAAGAGATCGATATTTACGCGAAAACTTTCTGCTACAGATATCACTTAAAAAGGCCTACAAAGAAAAGGCAGCAGAAGCCAAAGATCATCAATATTTAGCAAATCATGATGCTCTTACAGGTTTGCCAAATCGCCGTTATATGATTGAATTATTAGAAGACTCTATAAAAATAGCTGCTGAAAAAGATAAGCTGCTAGTTATAATGTTCCTCGACCTTAATGGTTTTAAACAAGTGAATGATGTCTATGGTCATGCAGCTGGTGATAAGGTTTTGAAGGTAGTTGCGAAACGATTAGAGCTAGCTGTTCGTAGTGAAGACCACGTTTCTCGTTTAGGTGGAGACGAATATTTGATTGGGTTAATGATGGACAAAAATCAACTGGATGAAACTGAACTTTTGACTCATAAGTTCTCTGCTATTATTGCTCAGTCGATGAATATAGAAGGTATCCGCGTTAGTGTTGGAACAAGTATCGGTATTGCGGCATATCCTATTCATGGCAATCAAGTAAGTGTACTAATAGATATTGCCGATAAAAGAATGTATGAGGCAAAGAAGGAAAAAACCCCCGTGTCTCTAGAAACGATCAATGAAAAACAAGAGGATAAAATTACTGTTTTTCGCGGTGCGAAAGCCTAATTAATCTGTCTGAAATATATTGAGAGAAATTTTGTCTCATCCATATTCTCTTTAGAAGGTCTCATATAGACTTTATTTAATCAGTATTGATAATATTTTTTTGTACCCTTTCTGTTTTTCTTTAGTTCTGCAACACCGTTATCTGCGTTAGAATTGGCCTTTGCAAAAAAGGTATAAGTTGATGTCGGATTCACTTCATCGTTTTCAATTAGAAAATTTACACGTTCGCGGAGAATGGGTTTCACTTGATTCATCCTGGCGAGAAATACTAAGCAATGCTGAATATCCGGAGCCTATTAAGCAGGTTTTGGGTGAAGCGCTGGTTGCAATTAGTTTACTAGCAGAATCATTGAAGTTTGACGGTTCGTTGATATTACAGATTCGAGGTGCACTACCTGTCTCCACGCTTGTTGTTCAAGCAACATCGAGTGGGGTAATCCGCGGCATGGCAAACTGGCAAGGTGATATTGCTGATAATGCTAAGTTTCAGGATTTATTTATCGCTGAAGGCCAGGGTTTGGCTACCATGGTTATTAGTGTGGAGCCTAATGCATCTCAGGGTGAACGTTACCAAAGTCTAGTAGCGCTTGAGGGCGAATCTCTTGCGGAATCATTCACCAAATACTTTTCCCAGTCGGAGCAACTTAAAACACGCTTATGGTTAGCTGTAGATGATACACGCGCTGCGGGTTTGATGCTGCAATGCTTACCTTCAGAATCATCTGAAATTCAAGACGAAGGCTGGAACCATGCGACTATTCTAGCGGATACGGTGACCCAAGAAGAATTACTTAACTTAAGCTCGCAAACTCTATTACATAGGCTTTATCACCAAGAAGATTTACGTATTTACGAAGATAAAGAGATCCATTTCGAGTGTAGTTGTTCGACTGAGAAAATCGAAAATACGATCCGTTCTATCGGTGAAGAAGAGGCGAATTCTATAATCGAAGAACAAGGACAAATAACGATTGATTGTGATTTTTGCAATACCCAATATAAACTCGATAGTATTGATGTTAAGCGTTTGTTTGTAGAGGCTGACGTCACAGATATTCCTGGAACGGGAAGTGTCCACTGAGGTTGAACAAACTAGTTCTACTATGCGTAAAATCATTCATATTGATATGGACTGCTTTTACGCTGCTGTTGAGGTGCGTGAAAACCCTCAATTACAAGGCAAACCTGTAGCGGTTGGTGGAAGCCCCAAAAGTAGAGGGGTGGTAGCAGCCTGTAATTATGAGGCACGTAAGTTCGGAGTGCATTCCGCGATGCCCATGTCGCGAGCATTTCAACAATGCCCAGGTTTGATTACTACACCTGTACATATGGATTTATATAAAGAAATTTCCTCTGAAATTCATCTAATATTTCAAGATTATACCGATCAGATCGAGCCATTATCGCTCGACGAAGCTTATCTTGATGTCAGTAATTCAATACATTGTGGAGGAAGTGCTACTTTAATAGCTGAGCAAATCCGTGAGCGTATCTATAACTCTCAACGATTAACTGCATCTGCGGGTGTAGCCCCCAATAAGTTTTTAGCAAAAGTAGCAAGCGACTGGAACAAACCCAATGGGCAAAAAGTGATTACGCCAGATGAAGTTCAGGAGTTTGTAAAAGCCTTGCCTGTAAAAGCTATATCAGGTGTAGGGAAAGTAACAGCTAAACGCATGTCTGAATTGAATATAGAAACCTGTGAAGATTTAAACCATATGGGTCTAGATCAACTCAATCAGCACTTTGGTAGTTTTGGGGAGCAGCTTTATAAATACAGTAAGGGTATTGATAATCGCCCGGTACAAACACACTGGATTCGTAAATCACTAAGTGTTGAAGACACCTTTGCGGAAGATTTACCAAATCTGGAAAGCTGTCTATTAGAGCTTGCTAAAATCTATGAAGAGTTATTGGTCAGGTTAGCAAGGGCACAACAGAAACAACGACTTATTCCTAAAGCGCTTTTTGTGAAATTACGCTTTAATGATTTTGAAACAACCACTATGCAAATGATTGGGAATAAACCAGATAAACATGCCTATATGAGATTATGTGCTGACGCGTGGCAACGTGGGCGGAGGCCTGTGCGTTTGATTGGTTTGGGTTTGCAATTTAATCCACCTGATATGCCCGAGCAGTTGAATTTGTTATAAATAAAAAAGTCCTTAAAAGGTGGGGGGTGTGTTTTAAGTATTACGATACCGATAATAAAGAATTTTCTTATTAAAGCATTAATAACGCCGCCACTAGTCAGGGCATAATGGCTATAGATAGCCGTTTAATGCTATCTTTGAGGTACAATTAACAAAATCAAAAAGAACAAGATGGCTAAAAAAATAATAATACCAAAGTCACTCGAGCAAGCCTACCAGGATCATCTAGCGGATGAAAAAGTACAGATTACCCGTATTTTCTGTGTGCTTGGCATCCTATTGCTCCTCAGTTCAGCAGTTATCGATCTTTGGGCCTTGCCCTCTGCATTATATGAAGCATTGCTGATAAGAGTTGTAGTAGCGACAGGATTGACGCTGGTGTTTTGGTCAACATATACCGGACTCTTTTTAAAAAACTATCACATCATATTACCCGCCACGGTTTTGCTGTCTTGTTCAAGTATCGAATTTGCAATTTATTTATCCAAACCTACAGAGCTTGCCTATTACCTTTATTTCTCAGGTTTAATTCTGGTGTTGATGATTCTATATTCATGGGCACATATCAATATACGAAGTCTGGCTATCACCACGATACTGATTATTGCTGGATATATAGCGGCAATGTTAGGCCATAAGACTGAGGGAATTCATAGCACTGAAGCCGTATTAATTCCTACGGTGTTTTTCCTACTTGCGGCTACCTGTATAGGCTTTGTGAGTAAGCTGATACGCGATCACCATACCCGCCAAAACTTTCTCTTGCATGAATCACTTAAAAACAGGGCAGAAGAAAAGGCCCAAGAGGCAGATAAGCATGAACACCTTGCAAATCATGATGCGTTAACGGGTCTGGCAAACCGTCGCAATGCTGAAATTATGATGGCAAGTGACCTTGATTATGCAAAACGTAAAGATAAATCCATGGCTGTGCTATTCCTGGATTTAAATGGCTTTAAACAGATTAATGATGTTTACGGACATAATGCTGGTGATGAAGTGCTTAAGGTCGTAGCAGAGAGGCTACAGCTTTGTACGCGAGAAAATGACTGCCTCAGCCGCCTCGGTGGTGATGAGTTCGCGATTGGTTTAATCATCGAGAAGAATGAAGATTATATCATTGAAGGCATATGCAATAAGATCAAAGAGACCATTACTCAGCCGATAAAATTTCAGGGAGAAGTCTTATCAGTTGGAACAAGTATTGGTGTTGCATCCTATCCAGACAGTGGTGATAACGTTAGCGTGCTGATTGAAATTGCAGATGAAAATATGTATCAGGATAAGACCAGAGAAAAACAAGGGGCTGATAACAGCCAAAAAGCTTCATCCCAGAAGCATGAGAACAATGTCGCTATCTTCCACCGCTAAACAACTTTCAGGGGTTGGTAAGCTAATGGCTAAGTGAATATCTGTATTGAATATCGAAACGTTTGAAAATTTAAATCTGATAGGTCTAGAGTCACTCAATTATTAAGTGTTGAAGTTATCTTTGCGGAAGATATACCAATCTGGAAATCTACCTAATAGAGCTTTCTAAAATTTATGAAGAGTTATTGGTCAGGTTAGCAGCAGCACAACAGAAACAACGGCTTATTCCTAAAGCGCTTTTTGTGAAATCACGCTTCTATGATTTTGAAACAACCACCATACAACTGGTTGGAACTTAATATTTAATCGCCTAAGAAAAGTGACATAAAGTATGGGGGTTATCATTTTAACGTGCATTAAATAATGCACCTCCCTACTTTTGGGTGTTTTTCAAATATCTTAATTATATTCAAAGGATATTGGCGGAAAATCCCTGGTTTGGTTCTCGACCTGACGAAATTTCGTCTCTTCTTTATTCACGTCACTGTTGTTTCGCAGATAATTTTGATCAAGGTCAATATTAGCAAAAAATTTAGTTTCTCAATTTGAGCTAGGTTGCTGATTATGTGCTATATAAAGCATGAACTTAAATAAATTGTTCAGAAACAAGAATTTAACTTACTGAGGAGTAATAATATGCGTAAAGCATTACTAGGTCTTGCCATTACATCAGCAATGGTACTTTCAAGCACCGCGGTACAAGCACAATGTGATCCAGGAGAGATGGTTATCAAATTTAGCCACGTAACAAATACTGATAAGCACCCTAAAGGTATAGCTGCCAGCCTTCTTGA
>CAWEEB010000032.1:0-23094 GCA_963807855.1 uncultured Gammaproteobacteria bacterium
ACTTCTTTTTATTTTCAATTTTTTTCTGCCTGCTTGAGAGTATTAAAATCCTGCTAACCGCAAGAATGGATAAAACAATTAAACCGAATGGGTAGGGGAAAATCCCCATAAAAAACAGCACCAGTGTGGCAAATAACAATGCCATTAGCAGAATTAGTGGTTTATCCATAGTACTGAATCAAACAGACAAGTTAGAGTCGGATGTAATTTAACTCTTAGTCCTTAGCTTAGTATCCCCGCTTCAGGTTAACAACATTGAGCATTTTCTCACCGGCCACGTAACGTCGCAGGTTTTCACGCACCAGTATCCAGAAACGTTCCAGCATCTGGTCAGAAGGGGCACTATTATGCGGCGTGATAATGATGTTGGGTGCTTTCCACAATGGATGATCAGCGGGCAGTGGTTCTGGGTCGGTAACGTCAACCCCTGCCCCGGCTATCTCACCGTTTTTCAAAGCTGCCAGTAAATCCTTGGTAACGACACTTTTGCCCCGACCTATATTAATAAAATATGCAGTTGGTTTCATGTTGCTGAAAAACGCTTTGTCGAAAAGCCCTGTGGTGGATTTTGTCAAAGGTGTGATGTTTACCACCACATCCGCCTCTGCGGCGAGTTTTGGCAGTTCATCTGGCAGGCCAACATATTCGACATAAACAGGCCCTTTACGGCTAGTGTTGCGGATACCCTTGACGGTCATACCGAGACCATGAGCACGTTTCGCGATCTGACGACCGATACCACCTAGACCTACCACCAGCATGGTTTTGCCACCAACTTCCATTACCTGTGTGGCCGGAGGTCCTAGCCGTTTCCATACCTGTTGCTGCTGCTGGCTGTAGAAGACATTCATTTTCCTGGTCAGCATCAGCATCATGGCGATGGTATGTTCTGCCATTCCGGGACCGGGGATGGCACTGGTATTGGTTAGCAGCACCTTGTCATTCATCAATTTTTGATTGTTAGCACAGCGATCTACACCAACAAAATAATTTTGTACCCAGCTAAGCTTGTCCATGTCTACGCTGACATGCTGGCAATAGCCCAGGTAGACATCGGTGTCTTCACTTTCGAACTCAAGTTCTGCGGTTGACTTGATAAACACCAGCTCGGCTTCAGCTGCAGCGCTCTGTAACCAGTTTTTATAATCTGATCGAGTCGGTATGCGGCTGCCCGGTACCAATACAACGATTTTGTCTGGCTCCTTCCAGCCAGGCATATCGCGAGCCGCTAGTTTGCTCTCGCGGATCTCCAGCTCACGGATAAGCTGGTTCGCCTCGCTATCCGCTTTGACCTGATTATCTTTGGCGATAACCGGGCTTTGCAGTATCAATAACAAGAATAATAGGATGACTGATGATAGTCGTGATGATGTTTGCATGGCCGCTCCACTAATTATTGTCAGCTAGTTCACCTACTAGTTATTTATATAGAGTAATCAACCACGGAATACAAGATGATAAAGACACCTATGGACCCCTCTTGCTTTGAGTAAGGGCTTACTTATGCAGATACAATTACGAACGGATATTATTTCGACTGTTCAATTTTTAGCTTTAAATCTAAATATCCGATTATTTGGTGATACGATGGAAATCATTAAACTTAGAATAAAAAGCCGGGGTAAAACCATGATTCGCAATATACTTTTAGTTAGCCTGCTAACTGCTTGTTTTATAAACGTAAATGCCTTTGCCAGTAACAGCGGCAAGCTCGAACCCTTATACGGCGCGCAATTCACCGATAAACACGTAATTATCCGGGTAGTAAGCAGCGGCTGTACCCGCCCCGAAGATTTTTCGATACACGCCAAGGGCAAGGGTGGCACGGATTATTCGGTGATTGCCATTGTGCGCAATAGACCCGACCGCTGCAAGGCAGTTTCGCGTCTGCTGACTGTACACCTCGAACTACCCGGTGCACTCGCCGCTCTAAAAGAGTCTTATAGAATAGCCAATCTGTTTGAAAGCAACTCCAAATTCAAGGGCGTTTCTAATAAATAGCTCAAAAGTGGGGGGGTGTGTTTTAAAGTTGTTGCTAAGGTTTATCAACAAATAAAGGATTCCACTGCTAAACTAAAATTAAATAATAAGTCATTTAGATCAGCCTTAATCCCTGTAAGAGGTGGTTATTTAATGTTCATTTCTGGCGAAACCATTAATTCAAAAAATGGTAATAATTCATGATTAACACATTGTCTGAAAATCAATCAAACGCTGCCACAAAACAGCTGTTACCGCTTATTCAGGATATTGTCAGCGAAGTCCACCCACAGCGTTCAGCATCACTAAGCATTACGTTAGACAGCACCTTCGAAAAGGATCTTGGCTTGGATAGTCTGGCACGTGTTGAGTTGATCTCTCGAGTAGAAAAAGAATTTAAACTGGCTCTCCCCGAACAGATATTTGCAGAAGTTGAAACAGTAAGAGATCTGTTAGATGCATTGCATGCTGCGCCTGAACTTCAGGGCAAACTGTCTATAAAAGAAATGCCAATTATGGATCTGGGTGAAATTTCAACCATACCTGATGAAGCACAAACCCTGGTCGATGTACTTGATTGGCATCTCGCGCATCATCCTGATCGCCCTCATATACAAATGTATCAGGATGAAGGTAACGGCGAGACCTTGACTTATCGGCAACTGAAAGCAGGTGCTATGAAGGTTGCAGGGGGCTTACAGCAACTTGGGTTGAAACCTGCCGGGCCTGTTTCAATCATGCTGCCCAGCGGCCCTGAGTATTTTTTCAGTTTTTTTGGGATACTTATGGCTGGCGGCATACCGGTTCCCATTTACCCTCCAGTACGCTTGTCGCAGCTGGAAGATCACATGCGCAGACACTCCAGGATATTGAGTAACTGTGGAGCATCTATACTGATCACAGTCACTGAAGCCAGAGGTGTAGCTCAATTGTTGAAGTCCCAAGTACCCAGGCTGCAACATATAGTGACAGTTTCCAAACTGTTAAAGTCTGACCAGGTTCCGGCCCTGCCTACCCTCAACAAGAATGATATAGCATTTATACAATATACCTCAGGTAGTACCGGCAATCCCAAGGGCGTGGTTCTGACACACGCCAACTTGCTTACCAACATCCGTGCCATGGGTCAGGCTGTTGAAGTCAATTCGGAAGATGTATTTATTAGTTGGTTGCCCCTGTATCACGATATGGGCTTGATTGGTGCCTGGCTGGGTAGCATGTACTACGCCATGCTTTTTGTGGTGATGTCGCCATTGAGTTTTCTGGCGAGGCCAGAACGTTGGTTGTGGGCGATTCATCGTTACCGGGGCACCTTGTCTGCATCACCCAATTTTGGCTATGAATATTGTTTAAAGCGTATCAATGAGGAAGACTTGAAAGGACTGGACCTTAGTTCGTGGCGTGCTGCCTTCAATGGTGCTGAAGCGGTCACTCCAGATACCCTGCAAGAATTCATCCAGCATTTTGCACGATTCGGGTTTGATGCAAATGCGATGATGCCGGTTTATGGTCTGGCCGAGTCATCTGTTGGTCTCGCCTTCCCACCACTCGGTCGAGGACCACTGATTGACCATATTGATCGCATTACCTTCATGGACACTGGAGAGGCTAACCCTGTTGAAGACGAGGATAAAAACGCTTTGCGCTTTCCCTCATGCGGGGTACCTTTGGCCAAGCATCAAATAAGAGTCGTTGATCCAAATGGCCATCAGCTACCTGAACGACAGCAAGGGCAACTTCAGTTTCGTGGCCCCTCTTCCACCAATGGTTATTACCGAGATGCAGAAAAAACGCAAAGCCTGTTTGATGGTGACTGGTTAAATTCGGGGGATCTGGCCTATATCGCCAATGGTGAGGTCTATCTGACCGGACGTTCCAAAGACATCATCATCCGTGCTGGTCGCAACATATATCCTGATGAATTGGAACAAGCTGTCGGCAATGTTCCCGGCATTCGCAAAGGGCGGGTCGTGGTATTCGGTAGCAAGGATGAGCGAAGTGGTACTGAACGTTTGATCATCCTGACAGAATCTCGTGAAAAGGATCATGCCGAGCGGGAAAAACTGCATTCTCGTATCATGACCCTTGCAACAGACTTGACCGGTTCACCACCGGATCAAATTGTGCTGGCTCCTCCAGGCACTGTACTTAAAACCTCAAGCGGTAAAATCCGCCGTTCAGCAAGCAGGGAAATTTTTGAAAAGGGTGAAATTGGAAAAACGCAACGGGGTGCATCATGGCAAGTGATACGATTGCTCGCTGCCAGCATCATTCCTCAGCTGCGCCGTGTAATTATCTACTTAAGCGACATTTTATTTGCAGCTTACAGCTGGACGATATTCGCTGCTTTGGTGCCTATCGTGTGGTTATCAGTTGTTTTGTTACCGGACTATACCAGACGCTGGGCCGTAACACGTACCTGCATTTGGCTACTTGCAAAAATGACAGCAACACAAATCAACATCAATGGTACGGAAAACCTGCCCGCAAAGGGGCAGCCCTATGTAATGGTAGCGAACCATGCTAGTTACCTCGATAGTTATGCCCTGCTGGCATTGCTTCCAAGGCATTTTCGCTTTGTTGCAAAAAAGGAATTTACTAAGAATTTCTTCTTGCGCCAACCATTGAAAAACCTCCACACTGAATTTGTGGAACGTTTTGACATAGGTAAAAGTGTTAGTGATGTGCAGCACCTTTCCAAAGTGCTGAAAGCAGATGATCCATTGTTATTTTTTCCGGAGGGTACATTCACGAACATTCCCGGTCTCATGCCTTTTCATTTGGGCCCTTTTACTGTAGCAGCAGAGACCAGCACACCCGTTGTCCCATTGGCTATCAAGGGTACACGCTCAATATTGAGGGGAGATTCCAGGTTTCCGTACCGAGGCTCGATCAACATTGAGATTGGAGAGCAAATTGATCCATCAGAAACCATCAAAGAACCTGATAGCAGCAACTGGCATATAGCAATCAGTCTGCGCAACCGGAGTCGCGATTTCATTCTACAACACTGTGGTGAACCAGATCTTACATAGTAAAAAGCATGAGGTCACAGTGGTCTCGATATCGAGCATACAAGTGTCGTGTCGATAATACTGCCTTCTAACATCAGGAGAGTCTCATCCAACAGTCTGTAGGATGAGAAAAAGTGGCTAAGCCGAGACAAAGCCGACAAATTCATATGGAATGAATTTGAAAAGTTGAGTGTAACGAAACTTCCTCGAAGAGGTGAAGTACAAGGACGTGCTTCATAGACAACGTTGGAATGAAGTGATGATGGCGCGCTAGCTAAGAAGAGGGGCGTGCTTTACTTCTGATAAATAAAAAGCACGTAAAAGTATGGAGGTGGCTTTCTGAGGCTTACCAAAAGCCAAGAAAGTCCATCGTAGATTCCGCAAGGAATCGTCGATGTACATAGTTCGATTAACTACATCTCTACTTTACAGCTTATTATTAACCCGAATCGCCACATTCTTGGTATTCACATAACTATACAAAGCTTCCTGCCCTTTCTCGCGACCAAAACCTGACATTTTCACTCCACCAAATGGTGTTTCGATTCCACCGGCAAACCATTCATTGACAAATACCTGTCCTGCTTTTAACGCACGTGTAGCGCGCATGGTTCTGGATAAATCATTGGTAAATACACCAGAAACCAAACCAAAGTCTGTTGCGTTGGCGAGCTTGTAGGCTTGCTCTTCGGTATCAAACGGGGTGATGACGATCACGGGGCCGAAGACTTCTTGCTGGAAGATATCCATATTGGGCGTCACGTCTGCAAACACAGTTGGCTCGATATAGAAACCATCGTGATCTGCTAATGCTTTGCCGCCTGTGACGAGTCGTGCGCCCTGCTCTATGGCGTCATCACACATCGCCAAGACTTGTTGGCGTTGATCTTCAGAAATGACGGGAGTGAGTTCAACCTGTTCGTTAGAGTGCGGTTTAACGCGATTGTGCGAGATCAGCCACTTCCTGTATCAACTCTTCATAAATATCGCGTTCAACCAGAATACGTGACATCGCTGAACAAACCTGACCTGCATTGAAGAAAATTCCCCAGGCGACGCTATCAATAAATTGTTTTCTATCGGCATCGTTGAATACCACAGCGGCTGATTTTCCGCCGAGTTCCATAATGCACGGTGTCGCGTTGTCGGCTGCACTTTTCAGAATGTGTTGACCTGTGGGTACTGAGCCTGTGAATACTATTTGATCTACTTTAGGATGTGCCACAAGTGCCGCACCGACTTCATTGCCAACTCCACAAAGTATACTCAGGGCGCCATCTGGCAAGTCTGCTTGTTGGCAGGCCGTGGCGAGCAAGGTTATTGCCAATGGTGTGATTTCTGGCGATTTTACGATGACCGCATTTCCCGCGGCTAAAGCAGGCGCGAGTGAACGCGCACAGATATCCACAGGAAAATTCCACGGTACGATTTGTGCCGAAACACCTACAGGTTCGTAAGTGGTGTAATCGATATAATCATCACCTAAAGGAATCGATTTACCTTCAATTTTATCTGCCATGCCCGCGTAGTATTCGAAGTAACGCGCAGCGGTTTCGAATTCTGCGCGTGCATCCGAAAGAGATTTACCGTTTTCCTGTACTAGTAGTTTTGCACCTTCTTCGGTTAACTCGCGGATATTCTCTGCTATACGTAGCAATAGCGTTACTCTTGCGGCAGGCCGTTGTTTGGTGAGTTCGCCAGAATCAGCGCACGCTCGGGCGATATCCACTGCTTTATTGACATCATCAATAGTGGCGCACGCTGCGGTTGCAAACACTTTGCCAGTTGCCGGATCTGTGACTTCAAGTGAAGTTGCAGAATCCTTCCAGGCACCACCGATATAATTTTTCCAGTGTGTTTTGATTGATGTTTGCTCTGTCAATTTCTGATGTGTCACTTGCGTCATAGCTAATTTAATCTCAATTAATCACAGTTAATTCTTGAAAGTTTAATGTTGTTTTTCACGATTTGCTTTTAATGTTTTTGCCACCCAGGTATGAAAACGGTGCGTTGGCCCATCGTGCGCAGGTGAGAATTTCCCACCATCAAAAAACTGACCGTGACGGCTTTTCTGCATGCCTTCTACTACCTGAATATCTTCGCTAAATACTTGCTGCCAAAGTCCTGCATTGCGCTCTAAGAGATGAACATTCTCTGGTACATCTTTAGGGTCGCTCGCGTAGTAAAGGTGGGTGTGTTCTAGCGTCACTTCAGGCCCTATCGGTTGTAATAGCATGGTATAAAAAGTGGTCGCGATGGATACCTAAAATCACATTAGGGAATAAAGTAACATACTCTGCGCCTTGATCCCATTGGCTGCTTAGATTCTTAAATTCTGGCAAGCGTTGTACCATCATCACCTGTTAATCTTCGGTAAACCGTCGTTCCCTGTCCGCAATAACCTTCGTGCTCATCAATATTATAATGATCTTCGATACGCGAATACGTGTTTAAATCCGGGTGAATAAATGGCAGATGATACGACTCGCTAAAATTCTCGACCGCTAATTTCCAATTGGTTTTTAGCTCCATTGTAAACGGTGAATTGTCACCACCATGATAAACCGGTTGGTCAAATTCTTTCCAGCGCTCTAGCAGATCACTGGCATATTCTTCAAACTCCGGCGCATCGCCTGAGACATTGACAAAGATAATGTCTTTCCACACATGCGAACGCACCGACCATAAACCGAGTTCTTCATTTTTGATGCTGTCGTGAGTATTTTCTCCCACTCCGCCGACATGTGGCGTCGCGCGTAAATCGCCTTTAGTGCCGTAACACCAGCCGTGATATGGACAGCTAATCACACCGCGAATTTTCGTTGGCTCAGAAACCAGAGTCATACCACGATGACGACAGGTATTCTGGAACACTCCAATCGAACCATCACGATCACGAATGATCAATAAAGGCATTCCAAAGAAATCTATCGGCTTGGCATCTCCCGCATTCGGGATGCTTTTACCGACGTCTAAACCCGCCCAGTTTTTGAAGATTAATGCGTGTTTCTCTTCTTCATACACTTCAGGGGAAATATAGTGTTCATTGGGTAAACCACGTGCTTCTTCAATCGGCTTTAGAACGTCGTCGATATTTGTTAAAGCTGCTTTTGCAGTGAAAGTTACACTACTAGACGTTGTATTAGACATAGTTTTTACCTATTGAATATAACTCGAAAAAGTCTCGGAAAAGTATCAAGAACATCTCCAAGATATCAGTCAAGCTTACTCTCGAGTTCTTACTTTCATCAATGTACAAAAATTCTATTTTGGTTGAGTTTAATTCAACTCAAAATAGTAGAAATGCGCGGAAACTCGATTAAGTACATATCACTTTTCCTGTCATCTTTTTAGTAGGCATTCACGAACATGAAGGACATTCTCATCGAGCTTATCTTCACGTTCAGATACCAGGTAAAAGTCCATCGGTGCAGGTATGCAATGATCACCAAAAGGGACAAGCGTCCCCCTACTCAACATAGGTGCTAACAGGTTCTTCCAACCCAACACCACTCCGGCATCTTCACTCGCAGTTTGCAGGGCGATCATATAATTATTCATCTCCATCGTATTTGAGATTTTATCGCGATAGCCCATCGACTCAAACCAGCTAAACCAGGTTGTCCAACGCTCATCAGGAGCTTTTAAATGAATTAAAGGCAGTGTGGCTAACGCTTCGAGGCTCGTATCTTTATGTTCTTTTAGAAAGGTTGGACTACATACCGGGATTAATTCATCTCTGAATAAAACCTCAGCGGATAGACGTGGATTATTTTTCTGTCTAAAACCATAAACGATGCGTAAATCTGGTGATTCATCAAACGGGTTTGGGGTATCACTGACGTGCTGATTAACCGAAATATCACCGCACGTTTTCCACAACTGAGTAAGTCTGGGAGTCAACCATAAGGAAGAAAAAGCGGTGGTCGCAGAGATAGTCACTATCGGTTTTTTATCGGTATTTCTTATGTCATTTAAGGTCGACGAAATATCCAGGAAAGATTGTTGCAGCACTGCAAACAGTTTTTTCCCTTCACGAGTAATTTCAACGCCTCGATGTTGCCTGTTGAATAAAACGACATCGAGATCCTCTTCTAAACTTTTAATCTGATGACTAACTGCGCCAGGTGTAACACCCAATTCCCTTGCCGCGTTTTTAAAACTGCCATTACGCGCAGAGGTTTCAAAAGCAGCTAAGGTATTGAGCGAGGGTAATTTATAGTGTCGTCTGGCCATGATTTAACTCTTTTCTTAGAATCTAGATTGAGTTTAGTTGAAAAAATCTAAACTATGGTCGTAATTTTATACTTGTTGAATATTGTTTTAATTGATACTTTGCAGATTCAACAAGGAGTTGTCATGCCATCAACCAATAAACTATGCACATTAATAAACATTGAAAAGCTCAGTGAAGATACATCAAGTTTCGAATTTGAAATCAACGAAGGTGTATTTGAATCAGTAGAACCTGGTGCGCATATAGACGTTTACTTAAAAAACGACTTAATCAAACAATACTCTCTCTGGAATTGGTCGGATGACCATAAACGTATTTCAGTTGCGGTAAAGCGTGAAGACAAAGGCGCGGGTGGCTCAAAAGCCATGCACCAATTAAAAGAAGGCCAAACGCTTGAGATTGACGGCCCCAGAAATCACTTTAAACTAATTGATAACGCCCCACACTACACCTTGGTAGCTGGCGGCATTGGCGTTACACCGATCTTCTCAATGGTGACTGCGTTGCAAAAACAAGGGGCAAGTTTTGATGTTTATTACCTCGTGCAAACACGAGAAACAGCGGCCTTCGCATCGCATTTTGAAGCCTTAAATCTAGGTGATAAATATCACCTGCATTGTGATGATGAAAGCGGCTATATCGACTTTAAACAATTACTAAACGACACGCAAAAAGATAGCCTTATATATGTTGTGGCCCAGAGCCTATGCTCAATGCATTAATGAAATCGAATAAAGGCATGAGTCAACCACATGAACTTCATTATGAAAAATTCAGCGCATCTAGCGATAAACAAGACCAGGAGAATACCAGCTTCGAAGTAAAGGTAAATTCAACAGGAAATGTTTATGAGATTAGCGCAGACGACTCCATTTTAGGCGTACTGACTGACGATGGTATCGATATCCCATCATCCTGTACCTCAGGTGTGTGTGGCACCTGTATCACCGATGTTCTGGAAGGTGATATCGATCACCGCGATGAAATACTCTCTGATGAAGAAAAAGCCAGCAATGAATATATGTGTGTATGTGTTTCGCGCGCGAAATCAGGGATGATTGTTTTGGATTTATGAGATAAAAAGTGACTAAAAGTTGGGGGGTGGCTTTTTAAATCCCAGATTTAGAATAAAGGCTAATGTTTGATAATAAATTGGTAAGTGTTCAGTTTTACAAAACAGAATTAAAAAGACCCTTTATGAAGAGATCACGAAGGGTTTTTAACAAAATTGACAACAGCCAAGAATGTTATTGAGCTTTTATTCCACTTTTATTGCACTTTATTTATTCCAGAAGTTAAATCTGCGCTGGTAGGACGTGTAAGTTCACTTGTTCCATCACCTGTTGCTTCATCACCACTATATAAAATTGTTCCTGCTTGGTTGGTACAAAGAAGATCATATCCTCCACTTATTTCTAAATCTTGCTCATCTGCTGGTAGAGCAGCATATTCGGCTTCTGAATATTCAACGCCATCCACGGTTATGGGAAACTCAAGATTAACGTCAACTTTTTGACCGTTATAACAATCACTTAATACAATTACACCCTGATAGGATATGCTGAAAGGAGCATACACTGAACCTATTGGCGCGCCTGAGCAATCGCTAGTCTCATAGATGACGCCAGATAAAATTGCGCTTGATCCATCAATTTCTAATGTGAAGTCATCACCTGTGCCAGAGAACTGATCATATTCACAGCCATACGACCATAAGCCGTCAAAAGTATGTATCTCTTTGGTTGGGCTAAAGTCAGTACTCCCACCCCCACATCCGCTTAAAAGAAATACTGAAAATATTGTTCCAGATATTAATTTCATTCTTTTCTTCCTTGGTGATGTAAATATAAATTATTCATAGTCATTTATGAGTCTACTGAATCTTAACGCCAATTGATATCTCTAAAATAACATGATTTAAGGAGGGCTTTGGCTGTCCTATCTATTCTATACTAGCGTCGAACTAACTCTCTTTCTTCTGCAACTTTTTGTTACTAATCTCATGACTAATCTCTATGACTAAATACTATGACTAATACAATGACTTCTGGTATACCAGCGGATGACGGTTTGCGTTTATATGCACGCGACTACTCTAGTGCGTCAATACAAACAACAACGCAAAAACCATTCTCTGCATGCATGGACTCACCAGAAACTCGGCTGATTTTGAAGATATTTGCAATGAACTCGCGGATGATTATCGTTTAATTGTTGTTGACCAGCGCGGTCGTGGCTTGTCTGACAATGATCCGAACCCCGCTAACTATAATCCACTAGTTTACGTTCAGGACATGTTTCTACTGTTAGATAAATTAGAACTGTCTTCGGTGATATTGTTCGGCACTTCTATGGGCGGAATGATGGCGATGATGATGGCTGCTATGAAACCGGATATGGTTGAAGCAATCATCATCAACGACATTGGCCCAGAGATCGCTGAAAAAGGTCTGGATCGTTTAAAGAAATATGTTGGAAAACAGTTTCCTGTTAGCAATTGGGAAGAAGCTGCAAAACAAACTGCGGCAATCAATGGAATTGCATTTCCTGACGCCACAAATGAAGACTGGCTAAAATTCGCAAAACGCCTATATCATGAAGATGACAATGGTCGTCCGGTTATCGCTTGCGATCCCAATATTGCAATACCCTTAGCTGATAACGACGCTAACACCCTAACAGCGTAGCGACAGACCTGTGGCCAGTGTATGCACAAATATTAGGTAAACCGATACTATTAATTCGTGGTGAACTTTCAGATATTCTAGATCTTGAATGCGTTCAAAGAATGCAACAAATGAAACCCGATTTGGCGTTTTTACAAGTTGCGAATGTTGGACATGCGCCATTGTTGAGTGAGCCTGAAGTTGCTCCAGCTATTTTGAAGTTTCTAAATAATAATACATAGAAATACCTAAATATTTTTTGGAAATATCAAATAGATCGGTATGAAAAACTGTATGCTGTTAAATAAATAGGATAGGAGAAAATCATGTCAGATTGCTGCCCAACTTCTAATACGGAAACTAATTCAGAAACTAATTCCAAAAACAAGCATCCTAAAAAACACACTTGCCCCGTCAATGGCAAACAGTATTCAGAAGTATCATCCACAACGATTTTGCATCATCTAAATGCGCCGTGGAATTGGGCTGCAAAACCACAGGGATATTACTTTTGCACCGACCCAGATTGCGATGTGGTTTACTTCGGTGAAGACGATTCATTGATTTTAAAATCCGAGTTACGAACAAAGGTCGGACTAAAAGAAAAAAACGGTGACGCTTTAGTTTGTTATTGTTTTGGTGTGTCAAAAACTGATGCAGCCAATGAAAGAAATCAAAGACTTTGTGATCAAGAGCACCAAAGAAAAAACATGTGCATGCACTACACGTAATCCTTCCGGTAAATGTTGTTTAAAGGACTTTCCCAAGTAGAAGGTTCTAATATAAAAACACCCTCGCTAAGCAATTAGATCGCCCCACTTTATACTCGTTATACAAATAGACGTCAGCTTCCTACAATTAAAATCACTTTAATGCTACCAATAAAGTTTTGGCTGCTAGTTTCCCTAATTCATTAGACGCTAAAGGACTTGCACCTGTGATTAATTTTCTATCCAAACAAACGGTTTTGTCTGACTTGGTATTAACGATATTAGCGCCTAGACTCTTTAGTTTTTCGCTTAATCCCCAAGGCATTTGTCCTGGCAAATAACCAATCTTTGGTGTCATCTTATCCACTGAATCAGGGAATACAGCCATTTTGTATCCTTCGTAAAGAAATTTCTGATCATTTAGTGTGGTTGATAATAATGAACCGGGTCCATGACAAAGCGTAACGGTAAATAGATCATTTTCATGTGCCCAATTCAAGATTTTCCCAACATTTTCATCTTCTGGAATACCTAACATAGCTCCATGTCCACCAGGTACAAATACAGCTGCATAGGATTCTGATTCTGTCAATGAAGTATCAATGAAATCTTGTAAATTTTTCGGTTTTTCAAAACTTGATTTGTATTCATTGTAAAGTGCTTTTACGTGTTCATCTTTTTCCGGAAACGCCCACATTTCAAAAACAACAGGCTTACCAGTCGGTGTCGCTATTTCAAAATCAAAACCTGCATTTTTAAGATGCAACATTGGCACTAAGGCTTCTACTGGATGGTTTCCTGTAGAAAACAATTTACCATTTTGCATTTTCATGTTTTTTTGTTCAGTGAATATCACCAAAATCTTCGACTTGCTTCCCTGGTATTTCGTGTATGAAATATTTTCAAAATCAGTTGTGTCAGACGTTCCTAATTTCAATGCAAGTTTAGAGGGACTGTATGATCCGTCTGACTCTAACTTTGGTGCAATTCCTAATAATCTTTTTAGCATCTCAATACCTTATGAAACATTAATGATGATCTTCCCTTGTGCGCGACCAGTTTCACTTCGCTCATGTGCTTGTGCAACCTGATCCAAACTGAACTCACTGTCGATGTTTACTTTTAACTGACCCGCATCGGCAAATTCAGCAAGCTTCTCTAGCTGTTCGCGGTTCGGCTGTACAAAACAAAAGAATGCAGAAACACCGTGTTTAGCCGCGGTTGCTTCATCCGGATTATCTGTAATAGAAACCAAGCGCCCGCCTTTCTTCAATGTTTTCCAGCTGTTTGCTTGTGTGTCGCCGCCAATAGTGTCGAAAACAACGTCAAGATCTTTCAGTTCAGAAAAGTCTTCTTTGGTGTAATCAATGGCGTGATCAGCTCCGAGGCCTAATACTAGTTCTGTATTTTTTGCTGAGGTTGTGGTGTAAACCGTCGCCCCACGTAATTTTGCTAACTGGATGGCAAATTGTCCTACCGCGCCAGAACCCGCGTGTATTAATACGCGCTCACCGGCTTCTAATTTCGCTATTTCGTAAAGCGACTGCCATGCAGTCAGGGCCGCTAATGGCACACCAGCTGCTTCCTGCCATGAAAATGACTTGGGTTTAATTGCAACTTCATCAGCAACAACGGTGATGTATTCTGCGTAACTACCATTTTTTGCAATATCTGGTCGGCTGTATACGGCATCACCTACTTTTAGGTGGCTTACTTCACTACCTACTTCTACAACTTCTCCTGATACATCCCAACCAAGTGTTAATGGCAATGCATGGTTCAGCATGGGTTGCAGGTATCCTTCGCGAATTTTCCAATCAACAGGGTTTACGGCTGCTGATTTCACTTTGATGAGTACTTCATTTGAATTAGGCATTAAAACAGGGACATCGTCATTCAATTCCAAAACGCTTCTATCACCAAATTTATTAATTTGTACTGCTTTCATTGTATTGCTCATTCTATTGTTTATTAAAGTAACCGAATGATACGCCCAAAATTGTGTCTTGATTAGACCGATTTATTCCACTACATTGTTTCCAATTAAGAAACAAAAGGTTTAATTATGTCACTTATAAATGAGAATATGAAAGGATTGGTTCTTTTTTCTCATATAAACCGATTAGGTAGTTTGACCGCTGCAGCCCAGTTGCTAAACATCAGTCGATCATCAGTGAGCAAGCAATTAGCCGCACTGGAAAAGAAAATCGGTTCCCGATTGTTTAATCGAACTACTCGGAAAATTGTACTTACAGAAGTAGGCCTGCAAGTGCTTCAAGAAGCACATAAGGTTGAATTGGCGCTGCAAACCATTGAGCACATTAGCGAAGATCATCAGTCTGAAATAGCGGGTGATATAAAGATTTCCTGTACAACGTCGTTCGGACGCATTCATCTGGTACCTCTACTTTCACAGTTTGTAGCGCAATACCCAAAGTTAAGGATAAATTTGCTATTAGATGATCGTACGGCAGACATGGTTGCCGAAAATATTGATATTTCAATACGCGTTGGACACTTAACAGATTCAAACCTGATCGCACGAAAACTCTGTGATTTGTCCTGGACACTTTGCGCCAGCCCAGAATATTTAAAAAATGCTCCTTCGTTGAAAACGCCCAGTGATCTAGTAAACCATCGTTGTCTGTTTTATCGAAGCTCAAACATCTCCTTAAACACATGGACGTTTACCAGTGATAAAGGAGAAGAGACAATCACTGTCTCAGGGCCACTAAGCATCAACGATCCAAGTGCATTAGTTACAGCAGCGCTTGAACACGCTGGGATTCTGCTGATAGATAAAGGCCTTCTAGGTAACACAATCCAACAAGGTAAACTGATTCCAATATTGCCTGATTATAAGCCTCTTGGAGGCTTACCTATGTATGTGGTTTTCCCTGAAAGGGAATTTATGCCAGCCAAAACTCGAGCTCTGATTAACTTCATACTGGAAGAAATGCCACCCAAAATACGCGGTGAATAGATTATTGAATTTCTGATCAAATCCAATAATCGAACAGAAAAAAGAGTAGAGTTCTTTTTTAATAGTATTATGTCTACCTCTTCAGAAGGTATGGGTTTAAAGATGAATTTTAGAGCTATCTCAAACAGTATTGCTTTTATCAGTTTTATTCTTTTGGTGCCATTGGCTAATGCGAATGTAAGTAATTTTATAGATTTAGAAGCTGTTGTTTATGATGATCGTTTCTACGATTTAATCGATAAGGGTAATCAAGTCGAAATTCTTACTACTGGACTTGAATGGGCAGAAGGTCCAGTTTGGACAGAAAGTCTAAATGCGCTACTGTTTTCCGATGTGGCTACAGACAAGATTTATCGCTGGGATGAATTGAATGGATTGAGTACTTTTCTTCATCCTTCAGGACATGAGCCTGATAATGCAGGCACAGCCTGGAGAGGATCAAATGGTTTGACCATCGATGAAAATGGTGCATTACTTCTAGCCCAACAAAGCAATAGAACGCTAGCACGCATGTCAGCCGCACTCTCTAATCCTAAACCTCGACTACGAGGTTCTCAGCAGTAAATACGATGGAAAATTGCTTAACAGCCCCAATGACCTGGTAGTTCATCACTTCTGGTGATGTTTATTTTACCGATCCACCTTATGGTCTCGCCGGCTTTGAAAAGAGCCCCGATATTGAGCTGGATTTTTTTGGTGTGTTTCGGTTAACAAAAAATAATGAATTATCTTTGGTAAATAAAGATCTTGAAAAACCCAACGGGATTGCTTTATCAACCGATCACTCGACACTTTACGTCAGTAATTCCGAAGTAGACAAAGCACAGATAATAGCCATTGAACTCGATAGCCAGGGAAACGCCGAAAAACTCACGTTTATTTTTCGATGGTGCGAAATTGATTCCGGACGGACCCGGTTCTACCGATGGCATGACAGTACATCCAGACTGATTATCCTTTTCGTGTCTATTCCCAATGGGCTTGGAATTTTGTCACCAAAGGGCGAATTACTAGGAAAAGTAGCACTCGGCCAAGTAACGAATATGACCTTTAATAATACACATTCGTATCTTTATATTACCTCGCCCAAAAGATTGCTACGTCTTAAAATTAAAAGTATGCAATAAAATGAAGATAGCAGTAACCGCAGCCAGCGGGCAACTGGGAAAAGAAATCTTAAGAGCATCAGTTGCTTTACTCCCAAAAGATGATGTCATCGGGTTGGCACGCACACCTGATAAAGCTAAGGATTTGGGTATTGAAATCCGTCCCGGCGACTACAATGATCAAAGTACTTTGGAAACATCCTTGAAGTCAGTTGATACATTGTTATTGGTATCAGGCATGGATGCGCCTGATAAGCGCATCGAGCAACACCGCAATGTCATCAACGCCGCTAAGAACAGTGGAGTAAAAAAGATTGTCTACACAAGCGTTCAGGGAGCAGAGGAAAATACCGCCTTCTCCCCTATCATCCAAAGCAATCGACAAACAGAGCAGGATTTAATCAACAGTGGTCTGGACTGGGTCATAGGGCGTAATGGAATTTATATCGAACCTGATATTGAATATATTGAAAGCTATAAAAAAGCGGGAGGTATTTCCAACTGTGCGGGTGATGGCAAATGTGGTTACACCACACGCCCAGAACTTGGATACGCCTACGCGAAAATGCTAACCGAAGATAAGCACAATACTCAAACCTACAACTTACATGGCGAAGCCATCACTCAATACCAGCTTGCGGAATATCTTAACAGTGCTTTTGGCACCAAACTAAGCTACACACCCATGTCAGTAGATGCATATCGTGAACAGCGAGTCGCCGAGTTAGGTGAATTTATAGGAACAGTAATCGCAGGCATTTATCAGGGAATTACGAGAAGGCAAAGCGAATAATCCCAGCCATTTTTATGAAGCAGCCGGAAGAGAACATCAAAGCTGGCAGAGTTATTTTGCAAGTCTTCAATCTGGCGCATAGCAATAAGTTTTGGGGTTTTCTGTTTAAGAGTGAATTAATTGCCACCCCCCTACTTTTAGCGAGCTTTTAGCTTGTGTTTTTTACAACCTTAAACCTGATAATGCATAAGCTTAGTACTAGCTCCGCTAAACCCAGGTTCAAGATTGATTCAGGTGTTAAGTATCTTTGCTAAAGGTGTAACTCAAAGGCGAAATATCGACCGCATCTGAAAAGACCTTTTTAGCATGTTTCAATGCATCTTTACGCTCATTAAAGAAATGCTGTGGACCAATAGATTCAACAAGACCAGAACGTTTGAATGCAGCATAAACTTGTGCCTTACTTCGTGCGATGTACAGTTCCACTCCATTTACTCTTAAACGGTCAGCCATTTTTTCCAACATGCTTTCACCGGTGGCATCTACCTGCCCAACACCTTCGAGATCAAGAATAACGACTTTCAATCCGGGCTTTTGTGACAGGCTATTTAAAAGCTGACCTTCCAGATAACCCGCGTTGGCGAAATACAGATCACTATCAAAACCATAGATTGCGACGGTTTTACTCGTGGGTAACTTATATTTAGTCACATCCCGCAAAATATTATCAGTATGTCGCGATAATTCGATAAAATTAGGTCTCATGGTTCGGTATAAAAACAGTGCTAACGAAAGAATAATCCCGGTCAAAATTCCCACTTCGAGGCGTGGCGCGAATAACAGGGTTGCCACAAACGTGATGATTGCAGCGATACCATCATGACGCTCAACCTTCCACGCGCGAACTATCGGTTTCATCGAAAACAGGCTAAAAACCGCCATAACGATAACTGCACCAAGCGTTGCCTGTGGCAAGTGATACAGCAGATCTGTCAAAAACAGTAAGGTCACAGCAATCAACAGACCTGTGATAACAGATGCCAAACCGGTTACTGCACCAGAGGCAAAGTTAACCGCAGAACGTGAGAAGGAACCAGATACCACATAGCCCTGAGATAAACCGGAAAAGATATTAGCCATGCCTTGCCCAATCAATTCCTGGTTGACTGACCAGGGTTGGCGGGTTTTAGCGGCTATTGCTTTAGAAATAGAGATGGCTTCGACCAAACCCATTAGTCCAATAATGACTGCCGATACGATCAATTCACCGATCTGTTTCAGATCAAAACTAATCGCAGGAAAGGTTATACCTGGCAAACCTTGCGGTATAACCCCAACTACAGCACCGCCTTTTTGTTCATAACCCATCCACCATGCAACCAATGTGGTTAACACGACGGTAATTAAAATTCCGGGAAGGCGAGGGAAAAAACGTCCCAGTACAAACAAACTGGCAATGGCTAGCGCTGCCATCAACATGATAATGCGTTCAACATCATTTAAGGATGACACTATCGCCCACAGATACTGATAATAATGATCAAATTGATCTGCTTTAATATCCAGTCCCAGCAATTTAGGTACTTGAGAAGTTCCGATGATTAATGCGGCAGCATTGGTAAAACCAATAACCACCGGATTAGATAAAAAATCCACAACAAAGCCAAAGCGTAATAGCCCTAGTGATAATCGGAATACACCAATCATCAGAGCGAGCATTGCGGAGTAAACCATCATCGCCTCTACGCCTAAATGCGCAAAAGGCTGGATTGCTGTGGCAGACATTAACGAGGCAAGCGCCACGGGGCCGGTACTTAACTGGCGTGATGATCCAAATAGTGCAGCTACAATAACGGGTAAGAATGAAGCGTAGAGCCCAACATAAGCGGGTAAACCTGCAAGTTGTGCATAAGCCATAGATTGTGGAATGGCTATCATCGCAACGGTTAGTCCTGCCATGGCATCAGACTTCAGCGTTGCGATGTTTCTTAATTCTCCTGTCCACTCCCGATAGGGCGTTAGATATCCCCCTAAAGCTAGTACCCAGCTAGACATTTTGATTAACCCCTATTTAATAATATGACCGTATCAATATCGATTTTGTTATTGGATTCTTTATTAAATTGTTCATCGATTTCTTTTTGTGCAACTGACTCAGATGCACGTTGCTTATGCTCTACAGCTTTTTTCATGCAGGTTTGCTTCTCATTATTAGACAGGTAGTCAGCGGTATCCTGCATCGCCAAACCCGTTGTTATTGTTTTTAAAATATTCGTAATAGAATTCATCGCTGTTTTTTCCAAAGCTGTTTAAATTTTAAGGCATCATGAATACTGCCTATTAGGTCAATCTGGTGTTACACCAGTGGGCGCGACTATAAGCAATTCCTAATGAACTTAGAATTTTATTCTGGAAATGCCAGTTATTTACTCTGGTAAAAGTAAATGAGCAGTATTTACTAAGGTAAATATATACAGCGGGTTGCTAACAATCATTTTAGGTAACCCCTATAACACTTTAGGGGAATAGTTTAACAAAGCCGCTGTTTTATAATGCAATGAAATCAGCGCACTAAAGAGGACATAATGAATCTGCGCCATATTACCCTGCACCAGCTGCGTCTCTTTCATAGCCTCGCAAAACACTTATCGTATACTCGAGCTGCGGAAGAAATGCATTTATCCCAGCCCGCCATGTCGATCCAGATTAAACGGCTCGAAGAAAGTGTGGGACTACCACTTGTGGATAAAGTGGGTATGAAGATTTTTTTAACAGAGGCCGGAACAGAACTGGCTGAAACCACCCTGGACGTGCTTGATCGACTAGACAGCTTTAATGTCGATATGCTACAGCTAGATAAAAGAATTAAGGGACCGCTAAAAATCGGCGCTATTTCCACAGCGACCTATTTCATGCCACATCTGCTCGGTGTATTCCTGCGAAATTACCCCGATGTAAAACCAAACCTGACCATTACCAACCAGGCGACAGTGATTCAACGGCTAGAAGAAAACATCGATGATCTC
Organism: uncultured Gammaproteobacteria bacterium; assembly: GCA_963807855.1. GTDB lineage: Bacteria > Pseudomonadota > Gammaproteobacteria > Thiotrichales > Thiotrichaceae > Cocleimonas. The sequence continues at coordinate 20,456 of CAWEEB010000032.1, forward strand.
GTGGTGATGGGTAGAAAGCCAGATCACCTGGAACTGGAATCTGAAGAATTTCTGGATAACCCATTGGTGGTGATTGCACCAATCAATCACCCACTGGCAAAAGAAAAGAATATTTCACTGGAACGAATTGCAACTGAACGTTTTATCTCTCGTGAACTGGGTTCCGGCACACGCGAAGCATTGCGCCGCCTTTTCTCAGAACATGGTCTTGAAGTAAAACCTTACATGGAATTAGGCAGCGCCGAAGCGATCAAACAAGCCGTGATGGTCGGGCTGGGTGTCTCAGTCATGTCACTGCATAATTTGCAGTTAGAACTAGAGGTAGACAGAATAGCGGTACTTGATATCAAGCACTTTCCACTAAAACGAAAATGGTATGTAGTGCATTTAAAAGGCAAGAAACTATCCAGCGTTGCCAGCCATTTCCGGGACTTTCTTATTGAAGAAGGCGAAAAAATCTGTTCAGTCAATAAAGCAAACAAGTCATCTTGAGCAGGTAGATGGTTTTAGCTCGTTATCTTTAAGCCAATAGAAAAAGGGCTTAAAAGGTGGGGGGTGGCATTATTCAATGATAATTTAGTCACCCCCCACCTTTTGGGCACTTTTTTAGATTCTAACTGTATTAAACAATTTAGATCACCCCCCTAATTTTACTAGGTTTTTACAAAACCTCGCCCTTTGGGCCATCGTCAATGCGCATCAATGTTGTCTCGTCTAAACTTCGGCTTGATATTTTTTCAAAATAACTACTGTTTTTAGTAATCCCTTTCAAAGCAATGAGTATCGCAGGAAATAATGGATCAGAATGAAGGTTGTCTGAGTGAGGTACGAGCGAGTTTCCTTCATTCCCATTATTTTTGAGAAACGCAATAAACTCGCGAGAGTGCTTTGAGGGCAGCCTTTTGTTTGGTTCGTTTATTTTGGCTGGCAAAATAAATGAACTCGTAGCATCAGCTGCGAAACCTGTTTAAATTGTCACCCCCCTACTTTTATGAGGTTTTTCAAACCTCACTCTTCGAGTAGTCGTCGTTTTACTCCGACATTGTCTCGGCTATGCCTCGGCTGAATGATATTTATGCGGCTAAGCCTTTCCTTCGGATCAACGTTAATAAAACAACGTTGTTGTCTCACTGCGTTCGGATCGTTTTCGTCGTTTGAAAACGTAAATAGAATTTATGCTTCGCGAAGTACTTTTACAATTGATCTTGAAGATTTAAATTTGATCTGATTGTTAAATATATCGGTATCCAATTAATACAAAAAAGAAAGAAAAATGCGAATTTCTAGCATATTTAAAATAGACAGATGCATTAATATCAGAATTGGACTGAAGCCATCTATTTCTAAACACTTGTCTGAAAAATAGTTATACTGACGTCATAATGGGCGTTGTTATACTTTATATTGGTTTTTTGATGTTAAATAAAGGCTGGGAAAGGCAGAAGCCGTCTAATAAACTGTTGGGCGGCACTGTTACTTCTTCGCGATATGGAATAAAACATGAAAGATGATCTTAGGTATTTTCTCAGTAGGATGGCCGAAAGACTGTGGGTCAAACCACTGATAGTTTGTCTTTTATCCATCGCCATCGCTTTCGTCGCTCAATGGGTTGACCAATTCCAGATATTTCAGAATGCCCCTGAGGTAAACACCGAATCAATTGAGATGTTGCTCAAAGTCATATCGGCGAGCATGCTGGTCATGGCGGTATTCGCCGTGGGCTCGATGCTTGCCGCTTATCAATCTGCGAGCAGTTCGGCGACACCGCGGGCCTTCACGTTGGTGGTGTCCGACGATGTTTCCCAAAATGCATTGTCCACGTTTATTGGTGCATTTATTTTCAGCATCGTGGCCCAAGTCGCCTTGATGAATGGTTATTACGAAAAAGCAGGCAGGTTCATCCTTTTTATTATTACCATATTGGTGTTTGCATTAGTCATTATCAGCTTTATAAAATGGGTCGATGGCATCGCTCGGTTAGGACGACTGGGCACGACAATCACCAAGGTCGAGAAAGCCGCCGGGGAGGCGCTGCGCCGGCGTAAAGAGAAACCTTTTCTTGGAGGCATCAAGGCGAAAAACCAGACAGATGGTTTGCCAGTATTTACAACCACTGTTGGCTATATTCAGCGGATCGACATGGATGCATTGCAGACAGCCGCAGAGAATGGCGAAATGCATGTTGAAGTAGCGACTCTTCCAGGGGCATTTGTAACGCCCAACCGGCCGCTTGCATATATAAGAGGTTACCGCAAGGACTCAGAGGATGCGATCGAAGCAACAATGATCGTCAAAGCATTTTGTATCGGTAGCAACCGGACATTCGATGATGACCCTCGCTTTGGGATTATTACGCTATCCGAAATTGCCAGCCGCGCCCTTTCCCCCGCCGTCAACGACCCCGGAACCGCGATCGAAGTAACAGGTATTTTTGTCCGGTTGTTCACATATCTGGCCCAGGAGACTTCAGAGAGCGAACAACCGAGTATCGAGTATGACCGCGTTGCGGTGCCAGAGATTACTTTAGATGATCTTTTTGAGGATGCATTCAATGCTATGGCCCGTGACGGTGCAGGCACCATTGAGGTTGTAACCCGGATGCTGAAAGCACTGGCTACACTCACATCCATCGGAAATGA
>CAWEEB010000033.1:0-10252 GCA_963807855.1 uncultured Gammaproteobacteria bacterium
CATTTTTAATCAATTACAAGCATATAACCTTCCAAAACCATGAAAATCTCAAGAAACAATGGATCAGGAAGAAGGTTGTCTGCGCAAAGCGAGTTCCCTTCATCCCCATTGATTCCCCTCACACTTCCCATAATAGTACGTTGTTAAATTAACGGCATTTTTGGGGTTACGTTTTTGTTGCTGTAGACAAAAAGGTAACTCGTAGCTTCAGCTACGAAACCTATATAGAAATAGAAGCTTTTCAGAACTAGCTCCTTACATCCCAAGCGCTAGCAGCGCAAACAATCAGTCACTGACTTTTGCGGGTGTTTTGCTTCCCCATATACGATGTAACTGCCAAGCTATAATTGAACCGCTCACGGCGTAGAGAATGTCTTTCTGGGTGTCCAGCACATCTCCCTGAGTGATGGCCTCCATACAGGCTTGTTGATTGTCTGTGCATAACACGGCCACAGTAATCCCTTCCAGTACTTCATACCAGGCTCCGATACTGCTGATGAATAAAAATGCGATCAGGTAGCTTAATTTTCTGGAGATCCCCTGATGATAAAATATTTCAAAAAATGTCACGAATACCAATAAACCGAATAGAAAATGTATCAGCTGGTCGTAGTAGTTTCGTTGCCAGTCGAACCATTCTGAAAACCAGTTGAAGTAAATCATGGTGTTGTAGGTTAGGTGTGCTCCGAACAAATGCAAGATGACAAACACGGTGAGGCTGAGGAAGGTTAAATTATTAAAGTTGTATTTTTTATCGAGCCAAAGCACCAGCGGGAATAAGGTGACTACCAGAATGTTTTCCAACATCCATATATTAAAATTAACCGGATTGATTGCTAATATAATCCAGGTCAGAACGAAAATGATAACCAGGTATTTTTTGAATGATTCTTTAACTGTGTTTTTGAATAGGTCTTTAAACATACAGTTACCAGTTATTCGAAGTGTGTTGCGATAATTACCCTTGGTAGTATACAGAGAATTATATGGCAGTTGATCTGGATAACAGTAAATCTCCTTTGATAGCGGGGCGAGGCAATTCCGTTGCACTCAACTGTTCAAATTCATTCCAGATGAATTTGTCCGCTGCGCTTCGGCTGTTTACTTTGTTGTTGACGTAGACAACAAAGTAACTCGCAGCTTTAGCTGTGTAAAAACTTTTAAGATCTATCAAGACTTATTCAATTTATCCCAAGCGCTAACATGACTAAACCATTCAAGACTTCTTCATAGCTACAAATCTGGGTAGTGATTCAATCCTGGAAAGCCATGCCTTAACGTTTGGATAAGGTTCTAAACTAATACCGCCTTCGGGTGCATGAGCGACATAGGTGTAGCAGGCTATGTCAGCAATTGTAATGTCATTGCCGATTAAAAAATCATGTTGGTTTAGGGTATTGTTGATAACGTTTAGGAGTGATTCTGACTTTTTCTTTGCTGTATCGTAATCAATTTCCACGTTAAATATTCTGCTAAATCTTGCGATTGCAGGCCCTGACATTAACTCGCCTGCGGCAATGGATAACCAGCGTTGTGTCCTTGATGCATTTTCTGGGTCTTCTGGTAGCCATGCATGACCGTCATTGTATTTTTTTACCAGGTACACAAGTATTGCGTTTGAATCACATTGCTTAAAACTATTATCATCGATGACCGGAACCTGACCGAATGGGCTAATTTCCATAAAGTCTTCTGGTTGATTACTGCCATCGCGATTTAATTCGATGATTTCATGAGGTAAATCCAGCAATGACATCATCAACTGTACTCGATGACAATGACCTGAAGCTTCAAAACGGTAGAACTTGATGGGTGTATTACTTTTTGAGAATTGGCTGTTCATATTTATTGCTTCTGCTAAAGATCAATTAGATGTTTAACTATAGTCTACTGTGACACCATTGCACTAGAATGATGCTGGAGAAAAAAGGCTTTATCTTAGATCTGCTATTGTGCATCGACGATTCCATACGGAATCTACGACGGACTTTATTAACTCCTGGTGAGCCTAAGAAAGCCACGCTTCTATTCTTTTTCTATCCGGTATAGACCCTGTGTGCATCACCTGATTGTCCACAACAACTGCGGGTGTGCTCATGACACCATAATTCATTATGGTTTCTGGATTGGTTTCCTTAGTGACGTTTACGGAAGCACCGCATTCATTGGCAATCAGTTGAATAAGTTCAGCAGTCTTTACGCATTTGGCACAACCACTGCCGAGTACCTGAATTTGTTTCATTTTGCCCCCTTAGAGCACGTATATTATATTTACTATCCACCCTACAATGGTGAATGATGTTAGTAAAAGTACAAATATAATAGCAAGTAACTTCCATGTCATTACCTGCTTTAATAATATGAATTCCGGAAAACTCGCAGCCACGGTACTCATGCAAAATGCCAATGTTGTCCCAAGTGGGAGTCCTTTGACTATTAAGCTTTCCATAACGGGAATTACGCCAGTGGCATTTGAATAGAGAGGGATTCCGGCAAGAACTGCCATCGGTACTGACCACCATTGACCACTACCGAGGTTTTCTTCGAACCATGATTCTGGAACAAAACCATGTAATGCTGCGCCTAATGCAACACCAATAAATACCCATTTCCAGACACGACCCAAAATATCCAATAACTCTGTTTTGGCAAATTCATGCCGTTCGATAACAGTCAGTTTGGCTTTGATACCCGGTTCGTTATTAGGGGTTTGCGCCGTTTGATACGCCTTGAGGGCGAAAGGTTGCAATAGCTTTTCGGCACGAATAAGGTCGAGAAAGATTCCACCCGCTATTCCTACTGCCATCCCTACTAATACATAAATAGCGGTTATCTTCCAGCCCACCAGGCTCAATAAAAGTAATACTGCAACTTCATTGATCAACGGTGATGTTAAGAGAAATGACATGGTTATGCCGACAGGTATTCCTGCCGAGGTAAAGCCAAGAAAAACAGGGATGCTTGAGCAGGAACAAAAGGGCGTTATGGCGCCGAACGTTGACCCCATGATATAGCTGAAAAACCGGTTATTTCCCGCTAAATAGTCACGAATTCTCTCAACATTGAGTGATGCACGGATAAGAGCAATGACATAAATCATCACCACAAGTAGAAAAAATATCTTGGTTGTGTCTTCGATAAAAAACTGAACCGACCCGCCTAGTTTGGAGCCTTGCTCTAAACCCAATACCGAATAAGCTAGCCAATCCGCTAATTTAGTGAAGATAGATAACATCAAAGCTCTCGCATATTGCCTAATAGTTTATTAATTGGTGTGCTTTTTTTGCGCTTTTTGTTGCGCTTTTTGTTGCTTAATATGGATTTGATACTAGCATTCAAGAAAATCTGAGTTCTTGATACAAATTAACTTATTAAGAGATACAGATTACTTTTGATGTTGAAGTATAATTAATTGAATAGCTACTTTTATACGTCTATCGGTGCCGATCAAAAAACTGTGGATTGCTCTTGATGAATGAGCCAATCCAGCGTTCGAGAAATGATGCATTATTGGCCTTTTTCAGATAGCCATACCCAAGCACTGATATTATTAAGGCTCCCAGTGTATCGACAATCAGATCCCACATTGTGTCGGTTAAACCTGAAGGATCTCCGTGCATTTCCTTTTGCATATTCATGCCAAAGAAATTATCCATACTGAACTCGAAAATCTCCCACAAGGCGCCTATGCCGACTGCGAACAGGAAGGCAAAGAAGGCAACGAAACCAGGTGTCATGTGTACATTGATGTCTTCTATTTCGTTTAGGATGTACACCAATAGAAAGCCAATTATTCCGAGCAAAAATCCTGAGCTTGCATGGAGTACTAAATCCCACCACCAGAAACGCACGTAGTAGCCATGAACTTCACCGAGAAATACTGATGCAAAGATGAAGGTTATCGCAAGCAGCACAAACTCGGGAGGAATAAAAACACGGAAGCGCTTTGACAGAAATAAGGGGGCGAGTGTGAGTAAAATAATGCCGCTGGTGATGACTGCGGCTAGCCACTGCTTTTCCCAGATGGCTGCCGCAACCCCGATAACCAGTATTAGCTGGAGGACTAAGGTTAGTCGAAGGTGTATCAACCGTTTTTTCATTCAGATGCTATTCCAACTGTTGTTAGCGTTTATATCACTTAGGATTGTGGTTACTTGCATGGCTTTTGCATGCGACATGTTTGAACCATATGAAAAATAGAGCATCTTGGTATTTCTTCCTATACGGTAACAATGTATTAATAAAGCCTGCGACCTTTTAATAGTTTATCAGGTCTTATAAGCTGCCTTTTATATTGTTATTTAGGTTGATTTTGATTTAAACATAATCACCCCCCTACTTTCATGAGGTTTTTTTAATTCATGTAATGAAAACCATGCCCTGCGGGCAGTCGTCATTGTATTCCAACGTTGTCTAAACTGCGCTTCAGCTGGGCACTTTTTTGATATTGAAAAATAATTAGTCGTATATCGACCATCATACGTCGATGATTCCTTGCGGAATCTACGACGGACTTTAGTAAGCTTATCGTTTTGTTGTTTAAAACGAATAACTCAGCCGAGGAATTGCCGAGACAACGTTGGATTGCAGTGACGACGACCCGCAGGGTGAGGCGTTAGCCGAATAATAATTTGACTTGTCATTTCTGGCTCTTGGTGAGCGCTATACTGGAAAATACTGTGTCTAAAAGTAGTCAGTTATTGCTCGACCATTGTACGTCGACGATTCCTTGCGGAATCTACGACGGACTTTTCTGGCTTTTGGTAAGCCTAGAAAAGCCACTTCACCTCTGCGAGGCACAACGTTGTACTCAACTGTTCAAATTCATTCCAGATGAATTTGTGCGCTACACTTCGGCTGGTTCGGTTTATTTTGGCCGAGCAGAATAAATGGACTCGTAGCTTTAGCTACAAAACCTAATAACATCTGTTGGGGTAAACCCGCCCCCGACCGGAATGTCGGGGTGGGAATTTCAAGCTGATAGCAAGTATTGGCTATCAGGAAGGATTACTTTTTACTTTTTTTTGACTTGGATTTTTTCGAGGCCGCTTTTTTTGCTTTTGCTTTCTTCGCAGCAACCTTTTGTGCAGCTTTCTTCACAGCTAACTTTTTTGCAGCCTTTTTTGCAGCAGCCTTTTTTGCAGCAGCTTTCTTCGCAGCTTTCTTCTCAGCTAGCTTTTTTGCAGCCTTCTTCTCAGCAGCTTTTTTGCAGCAGCCTTTTTTGCAGCTTTCTTCGCAGCGGCCTTTTTTGCAGCAGCCTTCTTCGCAGCTTTCTTCGCAGCAGCCTTCGCCGCTTTTTTCAGTTTTTCTTGCTCTTTCTTGCTCATTTCTTTTAGTTCCTCTGGTTTTGTTGAATTGGTAGATGGTTTGCTAATTGTTGATTTTGGCGTGGGTTTTGGGGCGGCTCGGCTCGGCCTTGAAGCGGCTTTGCTTACTGTAGCGGCTTTTGTTACTGTCCTGGCTTTCCCAGGGCTGGCTGTAAGCAGTACGTTAGCAGCCTTGATTAGCTTGCCTGCACGTATCGCGCCGAAACCGGGAACAGCGCAGAGGCGCTCGACCGTGGCCCCTGCAATTTCTGACGGAGACGTTAGGCCGTGTTTTATCAGCAGCTTTGCAGTATCGGGGCCAACGCCCAAAATATCGGTAAGAGTTGCACTCATTTTTAGATTCCCTTGGAGTAATTGGATTTATTAGGTTCAGAATAATACGATTCTGTGACTAGAAACTTGATCCAGATCATTTTTAACTATGAATCTATCAACCTTGACAACTTTACGGACAAGCGGGATAAAACAGTTGCTGTCGGCTAAAAACACGTTAATGAGTCGATAAAGTTGTATGGATTATTCTGATGCGAGCCAGAATTGATTAAACGAGTACTGAGACTGGCCCACTGTCCATTTTAATGGAATGGTTATCATCGTTATTTGAAATTGAGAAAAGTAAGTTACTCATAGCTTTAGCTGCGAAACAAAAAAACCACCCTCACCCCATCTCTCTTCCTGATGGAGAGGTGGCTTAGGAGCATTACCTGAGGTTCCCCTAACATTGGGTACTTTTTCAATATTTAAATTTAAGTCACCCCTCGAGTTGTCATTCAAGTAGGTAGTGACTTTTCTTAACTCTTTAACTCATACCAATATTCAAAACTCGCGCCCAATCTCAAGAAACAATGAATCAGGATGAAGGTTGTCTGAGATTCTATGGTAATTGTCAAACACTTACATAGTTCTAAATTCAGATTGATCTCTTAGCAAAGCAAAAGCTAACCTAGCAATTTTTCGAGAGAGCGAAACCGCAATAGCAGTTGTTGAATGTCCACGCGCTCTCATAGACATATAGTAGTCATTCCATGTCTCTGTTCTCGCAGCAGCTCTCGCCGCATTAAACAGTAATCTCCGTATTTCTGGGTTTCCTTGCTTGGTTAGTTTTCTCTTACCTTTGTAGTATCCTGATTCACGTACTCTCACATCGAGTCCAATGAAGGCGATAAATGAGTCTGATTTTCGAAAGTGTCCGCGATGAAACATCGCAACTAAGGCCGCTGCATTAGCGGGACCAATCCCTGGAATGCTCAAACAACGCATATAATCTTCTTTATATCCAGCGTAGCGAGTTCCCTTCAGCCCCATTGTTTCGCCTCAACCTGAAATTATAGAATGTTGTAAAATTAACGGTCTTTTCTTCGGTTCAGTTTCTTTTGGCCGCGCAAAAGAAATGAACTCGTAGCTCCGCTATGAAACCTATATATATGCTTATATATATATATCCTTATAGTTGAACGTGCTTATCCAGCAGTTTTTTCAAATCGGGCAGTGTTTGCCGCCTGACAAGATTCAGCGCTTTGATTCCCAATAATTTTTCAATCAAATCAATACCTGCTTCGGTATTCGCAGCGGGGCCCGTAACCAAGTCAGGCTTTTTACCAAAGGCGCGTTCAATGCCCAATACCGCATAAGGGTCAAGCGCACTCAGCACCGTCATAATAATCTTGTTCTCCAGCAGCTTCATCGCCACCGAACCATTGTAGGGTTCCATTGGTGATGCGCCCAGTTCGGCTATCAATATATCTGCGTCAGTTTCTGCAATCTGCGATAACAAAGTGCCCATGCTTTTTTCAAATTCATCGGGAGGGACCACTGTGGAGGGTAAACCAACATCAACAAAATCATAGATATAATCAGCTCCTGCATCGGTATAGGTCAATACATCACGATACCTGCCAGCGCCGGTGAACTTCGCCGCCACCACTTTTAAACCCATGCGTTTTAATTCATGAATGATAATGCGCCCGGAGGTTGTCTTGCCGGATGACATTGAGGTTCCGATTAGCATAATTACCGGTAAATCTAATTCTTTAGCCTCGCGTTTTTTAACAAAATCCTGCATGCAGACCTTGTCATTGCGCATGACATGACCGACGTAATTAAGTCTCATCGGAGCTGGCATCAAATGCGACTGGGATGTCATTTTTCCGAGCAGACCACCTGATGTCAGCGCGTGTAATTTTCCATCTTCACCGATATCTTTCCAGCTACCCACAGCATCTACTGTGGCTGCGCGATTACCGAGTGCGCCGACAACGAAGTCACCTTCGAGTACTGGCGCCATGCGCCCGGAACACAACTCAACGCGATAGGTCGGTGTCGATCGACCATGCACTTCGCAGACGATGTAATCACCTGTCGCCCAGCGATCGCGGTCGATAGCTGCATATTCATATGGTTTTTGTTGCAGGTCTGAAATCCTTGTAACTGAGCTATAAAATGGCTTAAACATAGTAACCTCCTGAATAATTTACGGTATAAGTGCTGGAGCGAGTAATAGCGATGCCAGCAATGCTGTTCGCTCCAATGTTTTGTCGATATCAATATGCTCATGCTCAGCATGTGCACCATCACCGACTGCCCCCAAACCATCTAGTGTGGCTGTATACTGGCTGGTGGTATTACCATCTGACCCGCCACCTGCCTGGCCCTGTTCCAGATTAAGTCCCATTTTTGCGCCATGCTGCTGCGCCAGCTGCCACAGTGCCTGATTACGTGGTGTGCGCTCCATCGCGGGTCTTCCTATCTGGCCACTGACTTCGAGAGTGGTTCCCGGGGTATCAGCTTTTAGCGCGAGGATGACTTTTTCGATGGCTTCGGCATCAGCCTGGGAGTTGGTACGCACATCCACAACTGCGCTACTCATTGGCGCGATTACATTGGCACGCAAGCCGCCGTCAATAGTACCGACATTAACGCTAATGCCATTTTGCGGATCGTTTAAGCCAAACAGTTTCTGAATAACATGAGATAGCTCAAGAATTGCGCTGGCCCCTGATTCCGGATCGAGCCCTGCGTGTGCTGCCTTGCCGACTACGGCAATCCGATAACGCGCAACTGCTTTTCGTGATGTTTTCAATTTGCCTGCGGGACCCATCGAAGGTTCTAGCACGAATACGCGTTGCATACAGGGTGCGAGCCGGCGGATATAACGGGTTGACTCAAGGCTGCCGATTTCTTCATCTGAATTTAGAAAAATTACCGGTGTAAGATCAGGCTTAAGATTAAGTTGTTTCAGGGTTTTTAAGGCAAAAATAGCCTGGGTGATGCCCGCTTTCATATCGTATAAACCCGGTCCCCGAGCAATATTACCTTCGATCTCAAAAGGCATTTTTTCCAGTGTTCCGGTGGGCCAGACCGTATCGTAGTGGCCCATCATCATCTGAGCACTTCGCTCCCGGGTTTTGCTATTGGGACGGGCATACAACATGCCACCGCTGCTATTTCCGGGTATCCGGATTGGAGAATATTCCACATCACTGAGTGCATCACAAATCTGTTCCCGGACTTGTATCTGGGTTAGCGGATCAGTCGAAGGAGACTCGCTCAGGGTTAAGGACTCCATAAACCTGAGCGCCTCGTTTTTAGATAGCTTCACCTGATTCAGAATTTCGTGGCCAGGGAGCATATTCATATCATCCCCCTACTTCTTCATGCCTTTCGGAAAAGGAAAGGCCATGGTTTCTTTGATCTCGGCAAAGCGTCCGGGATGCAGGTAGCTTAGTAGCGGGTGGTTGTAGATCAACTCCTGATCATCCTGCTCAACCGAACGAAGCATTGCTGATTTGCATGGGTGGCGACAATTTTTCCCACGATAAGGCTATTTTCATCAATATCATCAATAATGCGATCCAGCTCGCATTCGAAGTGCAGGTAGCCATCTGCTACCAAAACCCCATCAACAGTTTCCGCAGGAAACGTTTCTACAATTTCAAGTGGATGCTTTTGACCATCTTGATCGCGCGGTGATGCACTTAAAGAGGCCTCGCCGTTGCGATGGATTGGGATAACTGACGGTGAAAACACCTTCGCGCTTGGCGTTGTGATAGGTATTGTGCAGGGGCGTGCAAACAAAACCAAAGTGGTTCTCCCAGCTCATCGGCATCGCCATGTGTTTGGGAGCCAGGTCGTACTCACCATCTGCTTCTTTGGTGCCGACAATCACGAGTGGAAAAACCATAAATATACGATCCCAGATCGGATATTTCATCGAAAAGGTACTAAGGTTCGATGGCTTATTCATACAACCTCCCATTGTTACTTAATCTCTTCCACTTAAGCACTCATGTTGCGAAAACGACTAAGCTAGTTAAATAACGAATATGAAACCTGTCATTTAAATTATATGCTTATAGCCAACAAAACTTATTGACCTATGTCTTGAGAGTAATAATGGATCAGGAAAAAGTTTGTCTAATTGAATCCAAGACACCAAAATAAATGAATTCGGAGCTTTGCTTCGAAAAAAACACCAATGCTAGTTAATTTTAACCCAAGTGTTAACATCGTACGTCGACGACTCCTCTACGGAATCTTCGACGGACTTTAGTAAGCTTATCGTTTTGTAGTCTAAAACGAATAACTTAGTTATTTGGCTTGCCATTTCTGGCTCTTGGTGAGCACTAGAGAAGCCACTTTCGAGCTAACTTGAGGTGATCACAATGCTAGTAAAATTCAGCAGTACGTCGGGCCAAACGTCTTTCCATGTTTGAAGATCAAGCCAAAAAAATGCTTCGTGCGATGGATATGACGGGTAATATTCCGGGCGCTATCAACCCTGAAGACTTACAAACTGCGCTTGATCACCTCGAGCAGAGCATCCAAAAAGAAGCGGCATCCGAAAAGCCCCCAGAGTTTGGTAATGAGGTGTTTGATGATGAACGAAAAGCGATTGAGAACCAGATTGTGAGTGCAACAGCCCGGGC
>CAWEEB010000034.1:0-35765 GCA_963807855.1 uncultured Gammaproteobacteria bacterium
GGCCAATAAAACAGCTTTAAATAGGCTTAAAGGTGCCTACACCCTTTTATGATACGAAAAAATGGAATAGGCCTTACAAAACTTGAACTATGGATAAAATTACGAGAAAGTGATGATACATTTTAAAAAACGTTACATCGGGGATATGAAGATTAATCGAAGGGTTTTTCTACAGCCTCGTTATCTGCGTTCGGAAAAACGACAGTTAGTCGCCTTTAAGCCCATGCCTAAAGCCGTTAAGCGACTCAATCGCTTACTCAAGGCACGGGCGAAACTGACTCAATTTAAAACCGCTATGAGTTTGTCCTTAACAGGGGTCGCCGAATTAGCCGGCATGCGAAAAACGTTACTTAATCGGTTGGATAAAGCAATCGAGTCCATTGATAAGCGTCTTTTGGACTGTATTACCTTAGCAGGTTACAAAGATGATTATCGGCGTTGTTTAGGTATTCCCGGGATTGGTCCTGTAAATGCCGCAGCCCTGGTGGCATTGTACCATCGCGGGTATTTTTCCAAGTCGGATGCTTTCATCGCTTTTATGGGTTTGGATGTGAGGGTGCGGGAGTCTGGATATTTTAAGGGCAGGAGAAAACTGACTAAAAAAGGTGACCCTGAAATGAGGCGGTTATTGTTTAATGCCGCAAGAGCCGGCGCGAAAACCAAACAATGGAATACCTATTATCTTGCCATGCGAGAAAGAGGTCATTCAACAACCGCTACCGCGGTTGCCTTATCGCGAAAAATCGCTAGACTTGCTTTTACACTCATGAAAAATCAGTCAGAATATCGTCCAGTTTAAAGCTTTTTTTACTTGATTATCAACATAGAATCTCGGCTAATTTTTGTGGTTTAAAAACGTAAATAGAATCTATGCAGAGCAAGGGCACTTTTTTCACTTGAAAACTAAATTGCCGCTTCTTCTATGATGCTTAATTGCTCGGCAATGGCTTCTTCATCTTCCATGATTTGCGGTTCACTAAGCAACCAGACTGAGAAGGTAGAGCCCTCATCTATCTCTGATTCTGCGGTAATGTTTCCACCATATCTGCGTATTAGGCCGTAGCTGATAGACAAGCCTAATCCTGTGCCTTCGCCTTGTTGTTTGGTGCTAAAAAATGGATTAAAAATCTGCGTCAGGTGTTCTTTGTCTATACCTTTACCATTGTCAGCAACACTAATCACTACCCCTTTGTCATTCCAGTTACGCGACTTCAAGATGATTTCTGCATTATCGTTATCTAAGGCATGAATGGCATTTACGAGTAAATTCACCAGCACTTGCTGGAGTTCTTGTGGGTTAATTTCTACGACCTTCGTTGCTCTTAAATCCATTTTGAATTCAATCGATTTACCCTGACTTAAATGATTGATTAGTTTCAAGGTATCTTTAACCAGTGAATTAACCTCGACCATATTGATGTAGCCGGAATACTCATCAGGATGAGCGTACTGTAATAAACGATTGATAATGTCTTTGATGCGGTAGATTTGCTCTATAACCAGGTCGATTTCTTTTTGTACGGGTTCTGCATTTATACCTAACTCAACAACCATAATATCTAGATTACCCAGCATCACTGCGGTGGGATTGTTGATTTCGTGTGCCACACCTGCGGTTAATTCACCCAGTGCGGCGAGCTTTTCTGCAACTACTAATTGTTGGCGTGTTTGGCGTAATAATTGAATACTGTTTTCCAGATCCTGGTTCTTTTTCTTTAATTCAATGGTACGGCTCGCAACCTTATCTTCCAAAGAATCAGCCCATTGCTGGATTTCCTGATTGCGCAATTGCAATTGATCGAGCATGTCGTCAAATTCCCGTGAGAGAGTTCCCAATTCATCTTTAGAGGTAATTAATCCTACACGAGTTGCTGCACCTTCCTTGGTGGCTTGAACTACGTTACTCATTTTTTCAATCGGTTTGAAGATCTTTCGCGCCCCCCTGATTGCTGCCCAGGCTGATACCAACATTAACGTTAAAAACATCAATACCAGTGCCAGCAAGGCATTCCAAAGCTCATCACGAAAGGGCTTTTCAAGAAAACCAGCGTAAAGCATGCCAACTCGATTTCCATCGATATCAATTATGGGTTCGTAAGATGACACATACCAATCATTTACCACAAAAGCGCGATCTATCCATGTTGTGCCATTATCTAACACTTTAGTTCGTACCTCATTAGATACGCGCGTACCCAGCGCTCGCTCGCCTTTGTTTAGTGGCACATTGGTTGATATTCTTACATCATCAAGAAATACAGTAACCGTTCCGATACTGCCTTTGGGTAGGCTATTCGGTGCATACGCCAAATCACGTATGGCATCGACAAATTCAAAATTCCCATTAAGTAAAACCCCACCATCCAGTAAAGCTACAACCTCTCCACGCGAATCTTTTACTGGATAAAGTGCACGGATTACCATGGCTCTACCTTCTTCTGTACGATTGGTTGGCTTAGCTCTTGGAGTTGGAAGAATAGGAAGTTGAACGCTTTTATGAAGCTCCAGGTCTTCTATTAATAGCTCTTCAGGTGAATAAATTTCCACCCCCACACTTTCGCGGCCTTTTAATGCGCTTAATAATGAAGAGGAATTTCTGCGACTTGTCAAAATATTCTGCTGATCGTTTTCTGTCGAAATGACCTTGAGAAAAGAAAATTTTAGTTTGTTTTTAAGATTATCTACCTGCTCTAAAACCGAAGAACTATTACCGGCTTCCAAAGCAGTACGAAACTGGTGGGATTCAGCTAGACTAGTTAAGTGATTCAAATAATCGTCTTGAATACGATTAAACGCATCATGAGAAACAGCAAGATCTGTGCTTACCTTGAGAAATAATTGTTCGTAGGTAAAGTTTTTACCCCAATAGATAGCCACGCCTAATGCAACAGGCATAATCAATAATATCGGGAACAAAACGAGCAGCAGTAACTTATATCTTACCTTCTGACTAACTGCTCTTTGAATGTTACCAATAAAGCTCATTTGTCACATTTGGTTCCATGCCTTTACTTTACGTTCCAGCGTTTTTCTTGAAACGCCCAGAATTCTTGCCGCAGCAGATTTATTCCCATCTTCGCTTTCGAGCACTTTAAGTATATGATTTTTCTCAATATCCTCTAAAAGCGGACTATCTGGTACTTGTCCTGATGATGCAACACCATCTGCTTGACCTGAAATGCACTGGCCCGGTCTCTGATTTAACAGTAAACAACGTTCGATGACATTTCGTAGCTCACGAATATTCCCCGGCCAATGATAGTCGCGCATCTTAAATAGATCTTCACCTGATATTGCTTGTGCTTCAACACCCAAATCCGAAGATAATGTTTGAGAGAAGTGCTGAACCAACGCGGGTAAGTCATCCATTCTTTCGCGCAAAGGCGGCATCCTGACATTAACCACATTTAAGCGATAGAAAAGATCTTGTCGGAAATTTCCGTTTTCGACCTCTTCTTCTAAATCACGGTTACTCGCAGCAATGATTCGAACGTCCACGGGAATTTGACGATTAGAACCAACAGGACGAATCACTCTTTCCTCTAAAACTCTTAAAAGGTGAACCTGCATCGACATTGGCATTTCACCAATTTCATCTAAAAACAACGTACCATTATTGGCATAAGTAAATAAGCCTTCACGAGTTTTTTGTGCGCCGGTAAAAGCACCTTTGGTATGCCCGAAGAATTCACTTTCCATAAGCTCTTCTGAAATCGCACCGCAGTTTACTGGGACAAAACTACCCTTGCGCCCGCTCCACCTGTGCAATGCCCTTGCCGCCAGTTCTTTACCAGTTCCTGATTCGCCACTAATTAAAACGGTTGTTGGCATGGGGGCTATTTTTTTAATCACATCGCAAACACTTTTCATGGTTTCACACTCACCAATCATGCCACTATCGTAAAGTTGGTCTACTTGACGTTGGAGTACAATGTTTTCTCTCTGAATTTGCTGATGTTCCATACAACCTTCTATGGAAGCCATCATTTGATCCATGCGAAATGGTTTTAAGATAAAGTCACTCGCACCGACACGTAAAGCCGCAATCGCTGTTTCCAGACTCGCATGCGCGGTAATAAAAATAACCGACGTAGTGCTACCTTGTTCGCGAATTTCAGTCACCCAATCGACTCCTGATTTTCCAGGCAATCGAATATCAGAAATTATCAAATCGAAATTACAGCGTTGTCTTAAAGCCTCTGCCTCCTCAACATCTTCTGCAACTTCTACCAAACCAAAAACTTTTTCCAGGCCTTTTTGTAGAAAATTACGAATGCCTTGCTCATCATCCAGTATCAATACTGAATTTCGCTTAAAACTTAGCGGCTTGTCTATATCATCTTCCGGATCTTTAAATACTTCTAATGTCGAACTCATTGCTTCCTCGAATTTATACGCCCAAATATTCCATACATGAAATCAACATGGGACAT
This sequence comes from uncultured Gammaproteobacteria bacterium, assembly GCA_963807855.1. Lineage (GTDB taxonomy): Bacteria > Pseudomonadota > Gammaproteobacteria > Thiotrichales > Thiotrichaceae > Cocleimonas. The sequence goes on from CAWEEB010000034.1 coordinate 4,434, forward strand.
TTTTTACCATTTTATAGCTTTAATTTATAAAATAAACAGTGTATTTATCAGTATTTTTCAAAATATACATTTTGAAAGTCTTTACATTCCCTATATTTAGCCTATTTAGTGATTATTTTCAGCACGCTTTGATAGTTTGGCACTGATTTTGCTAAATGAAAGAAAGGATGTACTTAATATTAACATTCAATTCCCTCTAATTAACCAGGCAAGTTTAATGATGTTTTTGATGACTCTAAAGAATACTCTAATTAGATTTTTACTACTATCAACAATAGTTTTCTCAGCTTTAATCTACTCAACTACCGCTTATTCCAAAACAGATGGAGATTCAAAGCTCATTCGTTTAGCGACAACCACAAGTACCGAGAATTCTGGTTTACTTCGCTACCTGCTTCCCGAGTTTGAAAAAGATGTCGGCTACAAGGTACATGTTATCTCTGTAGGAACGGGTAAAGCCCTGAGAATGGGACGAGATGGTGATGTAGATATTATTTTGGTCCATGCGTTAAAAGCGGAGCAAAAATTTGTTGAGGAAGGTTACGGTGTTAAGCGTTACCCTGTTATGTATAACGACTTCGTTATTATTGGTCCCGAAAAAGATCATGAAGCTTTTAAAGACTCAAAAAATGTTGTAGATGTACTAAGTAAAATCGCAAATAATAAAATGCGATTTATTTCACGAGGTGATGATTCTGGAACACATAAAAAAGAATTATCATTATGGAAATCAGCAGTTACATCACCTAATAGTAAAACCGATCATTGGTATGTAGAAGCTGGCCAGGGCATGGGTAAGGTTTTGCAAATGGCTGATGAAATGGGAGGGTTTACCATGACTGATCGTGGTACATGGCTCGCTTATAAAGACAAGTTAGCCTCGAAAATAATTTTTCAGGGAGACCCTGCTATTTTTAATCCTTATGGAATCATTGCAATAAATCCGAAAAAACATGCGCATGTCAATAAAACTGGCGCCAATGCTCTGATAAAATGGATTACAGCAGAGAAAGGGCAAAAACTCATTGGTGATTTTAAAGTAGCAAATGAAGTACTTTTCACTCCAAACGCAACTACCATGGCAAAGTATGAAAAAGTCAGTAACTAGGTTCAAATGCAATCATTAGCAAGCACCACAGTTGATGCTGTAAAACTCTTGCTATCTGGAGATGCCGATATCTGGAATATTATCGGCATCTCTTTTCAAATATCTACTACAGCAATACTCATTGCTATGGTTCCAGCTGTTTTAACGGGGTTTGTTCTGGCCTACTATAATTTTCCTGGCAGGCGCCTTCTCGTTTCTATTTTCAACACCCTGCTCGCTGTTCCGGCGGTTGTAGTAGGGCTCACGCTCTATATAATTCTCTCTCGACAAGGTCCGCTGGGTGAGTGGCGTTTACTATTTACTCAGACGGCTATGGTTTTGGGGCAAATCGTATTGTGTTTCCCTATTTTGGTTGCGATGAGTCATAGTGCATTTCAATCGATTGAAAAACGAGCCTGGGATACAGCAAAAACACTAGGCGCAAATTCTTTCAAAGCGTTTTTTATAGTTATGCGAGAAGTTCGATTTGCTTTATTTGGCGCGTTACTCGCTGGTTACGGCAGAATAATTGCTGAAGTCGGAGCCTCCATGATGCTGGGTGGCAATATATTGCACTATACTCGTAATATACCCACAGCAATTGCTCTTGAAACCAGTAAAGGGGAATTTGCACAAGGTATCGCGCTAGGTATTATACTGATCTCGCTGGCTTTCTTCTTAACGATTGGTTTGCACTATATGCAAGGCAAAGGAACTATTGTCCATGACTAACAAGACCAATGAATAAAATTTCGAAACCTGTTCGCCTTGAGTATACAAATATTGTAAAAAAATACGGCAAAGGCAAAAAGACCAAAGCCATTCTTAATGACATCAATTTGAAATTAAAAGGAGGCGAGTGCACACTGATCACAGGTAAAAATGGCTGTGGAAAATCTACGCTTTTACGCATTATGGGTGGACTACTCAAGCCTGACTCTGGCTTTATAAATACTGGCTTACAAACGCTGAACTGGAATAAATATCGTAAAGTTGCTGGTAATGATGTGATGTACCTTTATCAAGAGCCGTATATGTTTGATGGTACAGTAAGACAAAACCTGGGTTACGCTTTAGATAAAAAACAGGACATGCAGGTCATTGATAGCGCGCTTAAGTGGGCTGAACTAGAACACCGAAGTGATACTCAGGCCAAGTGCCTATCTGGTGGAGAAAGACAACGAGTTGCACTGGCACAAGCGTGGATTAAACAACCCGCTGTTTTGCTCCTGGATGAACCAACGGCCAATATGGATACCGAACACAGGCTTCGGACTGAAACCTTTCTTTCCACCTTTATAGATTCTGGAACCGCGCTTTATATCGCAAGCCATGATCCAAACCACTTTCATCGAATAATGAATCACCGTTTAGTCATAGAGGATGGTTATATTTCTAAATATCATGAATCAGGACATTACGACTCTAAAGACAATCAAGATGACGAATATTTAGTTGGCGAATCTCTACTACAATCAAGCGAGAACGTTACTCTATTCCCCCAAAATAAGACCAAAAACTTTTCATCACAAGATAATAAATAATGACGATAGAAAATAATCAGATCACCGCTGTTATTCTGGCTGGCGGCAAAGGAAGTCGCTTAGGAGGGCAAGACAAAGGACTAGTCAGTTATAAAAATAAACCACTCATTCAGCACGTGTTAGATAAAATAGAGCCACAGGTGGGACAAATCATCATTAATGCAAACCGCAATCAGGATCACTATGCGAAGTTTGACTACCCTGTTATTTCTGATGAACTGAGTGATTTTCAGGGACCTTTAGCTGGTTTTTTAACCGGTATGAAATCTTGTAATACAGAATACATCCTTACGTTACCCTGTGACGGTCCAGACTTACCAGATGACTTAGTTACAAGATTAATCAATGAAGTTGAGAACAAAAGTTCTGATGGTAATATTGTTGTGGCACACGATGGGGAGAGATTACAGCCAGTGCATGCACTCATTCCCACTTCACTGATCCCTAGTCTTGAGAATTTCCTTGCTAATGGCGATCGTAAAATAGATCTATGGTATGCGCAGAACTCAATGGTAACTGCCGACTTTTCTGACAAACCTGATGTGTTTTTCAATATCAATACAGAAGAACAACGCAGTAAAACTCAAAGCTCAGGAAAACCACAATAATGGTTAAGTTTCATTTACCCATTCTGGGTTTTGCTGCATATAGTGGAACAGGAAAAACTACCTTACTCACTAAACTTATTCCTTTATTGCGGGAAAAAGGCCACCGCATAGGTGTAATTAAACATACTCATCACAATATCGATATCGATCAGCCTGGAAAAGACAGTTTTGTACTGCGTGAATCTGGTGCAGATCAAATGATATTGGCCTCTAAATACCGCACTGCCGTGATCATCGAAAAAGCAGATTCCACTCAAGAACCCGAATTACAAGACGTTCTTGATAATTTACAAACGGATTCTTTAGATTTGGTATTAGTGGAAGGGTTTAAGTTAGCAGAGATCAACAAGATAGAATTACACAGAAAAGCATTAGGTAAACCTTATCTATACCTTAAGGATCCAAATATCATTGCCATTGCTGTAGAAAGTAAAGAAGATAAAGACTTTATCATTGATAGTCTAGACCTGAATAACCCACAACAAATAGCTGACTATATAGAAAAGACACTTTTACTTTAGCTATTTCCTTCTAATTTAACTATTTAAGAACGTTAACTGATAATTAAATATGACAAACAGACCAGCCAGTTGCTTAGATGCTTTTGAAGCAGATGCCATCAGTGTTGATGAAGCCCGACAGATTATTACAGATAAAATTACTCCAATTAGTGCGAGTGAATCTGTTCCTGTAAGAGAAAGTCTAAAGCGCTACCTGGCTACTGACATAATCTCCCCGATCAATGTTCCTCCCCACACTAATTCGGCTATGGATGGCTATGCACTAGCTGGAAATGATTTACCAATAAATGCACCAGTAGATTATAAGGTTTCTGGTGCTTCGTTTGCTGGTGTTCCCAGCACTGAATCTTATCAATCTGGTACGGTTGTACGTATTATGACTGGTGGTGTTATGCCAGCTGGCACTGACACCGTTATCCCTCAAGAATTAGTAGAAAAACTTGATGATCAAACTATTCGGTTAGAAGCAGAACACAAAGCAGGACAAAACGTACGCCATCCAGGTGAAGACCTTGCGTTGGGTAAAAAAATATTTGATAAAGGTCGAAAACTCAGTGCCGCCGATATTGGTATTTTGGCATCTTTAGGTTTTGCTAAAGTAGAGGTGTTAGTCAGACCAAAAGTCGCTTTTTTTTCAACGGGAGATGAATTACGTTCTATTGGGGAAGACTTAAAAGAAGGTGAGATCTACGACAGTAATCGTTACACCCTATTTGCCATGTTAAAAAATCTGGATGTTGAGATAATTGATTTAGGCGTTATTCCAGATACCAGAGATGACATTGAAAAGGCATTTACGCGAGCTTCTGAAGCAGCCGATATATTTATCAGCACTGGCGGTGTTTCAGTCGGTGAGGCTGATTATATAAAACCTACCCTAAAAAAACTTGGCGAGACTCATTTCTGGAAACTGGCAATGAAACCCGGACGCCCATTAACGTATGGCACAGTTAAACATGATAAAGGGCAAGATAATAGACAAGCTAAATTTTTCGGCCTACCTGGAAATCCGGTAGCAGTAATGGTGACTTTTTTACAATTCGTACAACCCGCGATAAATTATCTAGCCAGCGGCAAACATAATAAACCAATCGCACTGAAAGCTACATCTGAAGAAACCATCAAAAAGCGCCCGGGTCGTACCGAGTATATCCGTGGAGTATTTGAGCAAACTCCAGATGGAAAATTTGTGGTTAAACGTACTGGTAAACAAGGTTCTGGGATCTTGATGTCAATGAGTCTGGCTAATTGCTTTATTCACTTTGATGTTGATTCTGATGGTGTGAATCAGGGTGAAACAGTTGATATCTTGCCATTTGAAGGGGTAATTTAAATTTAGACTTTTAATATTAGAGATATCTAAATTTAGAACTACAGCCAATTCTTTTGACCGAGCCCACCTCAAAATAACTTTACCTTACAATAATTGCATAGTCACTAATCCCTATATACTCTTCGCTTATGAATCACGCACAGAGTTTACCAGAACCTTCGGCAGATGCCTTGGAACATAGCAATAAGTTAATCGCTAGAATACGTGATGACATCGAGTCAAATGGCGATAGCATTAGTTTTAAACGCTATATGGAAATGGCTTTATACGAACCTGGCCTAGGGTATTACGTTGCTGGCACACATAAAATTGGTGAACATGGAGATTTCACTACAGCACCGCAAATATCACCATTATTTTCTAAATGCATTGCCAATCAATGTGCTCAGGTTTTAGCAACAATAAATTCGAAAAAGCCCTTAGAAGTGGGGGGGTGTATTTTAGAATTTGGTGCGGGCTCTGGAATCATGGCAGCAGAGATTCTATTGGAGCTTGAAAGGCAAGACTGCTTACCTTACACCTATTACATTCTGGATCTCAGTCCAGATTTGCAACAGCGTCAAAAACAGACCATTGAATCATCCGCTCCTCACTTATTAAATAAGGTCTCCTGGCTGAGCGATCTACCTCAAAACTTTTCGGGTATCGTTTTAGCCAATGAGGTTTTAGATGCAATGCCAGTTGATGTTTTTACTCAACATGAAGATAAGGTATATGAACACCATGTAATTTGGCAGGATGAAAAACTAGTTGAACAACTAAAGCCAGCCAACCCAGTATTACATGATCAGGTATTACATTTAGAAATCCCTGAAGAAGCCACTCCTTACACATCTGAAATCAACTCGCATATCGAACCCTGGTTAAAAACACTCGCTGAATGCCTTGATCAGGGATTGGTACTTTTGATTGATTATGGTTATCCACGAAAGGAGTATTATCTAGAGGAACGCAATAAAGGCACGCTCATTTGTCATTATCAGCATTTAGTCAATGAAGCGCCTCTTCATTACCCTGGTTTACAAGACATAACCGCCAATGTTGATTTTACAACGGTTGCTGAAGCAGCCGACTCTTGTGATATTAAAGTCGCCGGATTTACTTCTCAAGCGTGTTTTTTGGCAAATATTGGTTTAGAAAATCATTTTAAACAGGCTTTAGATAACAACCCAAATGATCAATTTATTCTAGCGCAACAAATACGCACGCTAACACTCCCCGCTGAGATGGGAGAGCGCTTCAAATGCATCGGTCTAACGAAAAATTATCAGCATCAGTTATGCGGATTCAAGGAATTTGATCAACTCTATCGATTATAAAAATGTTTTTTAGAAACGAAATTATATTGAGTACATGGATCTAGCTAATATCAGTAGCGCCATTACTTTCTTCGTACATCACATGTAATACGGTTTCTTCACGGTGAATGCGTGTTTTGAGCTAGCTTACCCAAGTGGGTAAATTCTTTAATGAACTCTGTACGGCTTTTTGCGTTCACTGGAATAAATGGGCTTTGCGTAATGGAGAAAAAGATTTCAATAGAGATATTTTTCATCTCTAGATTTAGTTCATTAAAAGCCCTTTCGCGTTTCGGATATTTCAACTGGATAAATGTTCTGAGATAAGAATACAATTCCTTATCTGCCTTATGAAAATGTGCTTTAATTTTAGAAGATAAAACTTCTAATCGACCTGCTGCAGCATCGTATCGTTCAGCGTCAGCGTGCATCATCATTTCTTTATGGATAAACATTAACTCAGCCTGCTCTTCTTCAAGAGTTTTGATTAGGGTGTAGTCGTAAGGAGGAAGTTTTTTAGTGCTTGCACCTGATTCTTTATTAGTCGCAGCAACTTTAGACGTTTCAGATTTAGAGCTTTTGTCAAAATCATCTTTTGCGTTTTGTTTTTGAGCCCCTGCATCTAATGTTTTTAAGTTATTGTAGCTGACTACTTTATTGATTGGCTTATATTCAGCCTCTTCTTTATCAAATTTAGCCTGCTCATTACTTGAGAACATTTTCTTAAGATCAATCTCTTGAACAAGAAACTCTTTCAATTTAATTTCAGTAGCCAATAGCTCCTTTAGTTTTTTTATTTCAATTTCCTGAGCCAGGAACTTCTTCAGATGTTTAGTCTCAATTTCTCTTTCTAAAACATCATGAATATCAATTTCTTTTGTGAGAATTTCTTTGACGGATTCTAACATTACTCTCTGCAACCACTGTTTGATGATGATTTTTATAATTGTGTATTAAACACGGCTTCACACTAATCTAACATAATCTCAAGATCAGATTCACACCAATAGACTAAAGGTAGTTGTTCTTATGGTCCTTATCAAATCTCTTCTCTTTTGAAAGTGACATTTCAGGACTTGCGTGTAAAATAGATCGACTAAACTAATAATACATGAGTCGCTTAGTAACAGTATGAAAATTCAATGGTTTCCCGGCCACATGCACAGGGCCAGTAAAGAGATACGCGAAAAACTGCCTGAAATGGACATGCTTATCGAAGTACTTGATGCCCGATTGCCTGGCTCTAGTGAAAACCCCATGATTGCGGCAATTCGTCATTCCTCAGCCAAAGACATGCCTTGTATCAAGATATTTAATAAAAGCGACCTGGCTGATCCAGAATTAACCGAGAAATGGCAGGCATATTACGAACAAGATAAAGGGGTAAAAACGCTTTGTGTATCGCGTGAGCAGCCTGAAAAGATCAAACAAATCTCTAACCTTTGTAGAAAAATGGTGACCATCAGCGACGCCAGAGACAAAGAAATACACGCAATGATTGTAGGAATTCCTAATGTAGGAAAATCAACAATCATAAATACCTTAACAGGTCGAACCATTGCCAAAACCGGCAACGAAGCGGCAGTTACTCGTCAGCAACAACGCATAAAAATCAACGATGACGTAGTACTTTTCGACACCCCCGGACTTTTGTGGGGAAATATTAATAACGAACACAGTGGCTATCGTTTAGCCATTTCTGGTGCGATCAAAGATACCGCATTCGATAGTGATGACGCTGCATTTTATCTTGCTGAATACTTAATCAAACACTACCCTGAGTTGCTAATAGAGCGATATCAACTGTCAGAATGCCCCCAAACTGAAATAGAATTAATTGAGATTATCGGCAGGCAACGTGGATGCCTACGTGCTGGTGGCCAGGTCGAAATTGACAAGGCTTGTAAGATTTTAATCAATGAATATCGACTAGGAACACTAGGGAATATTACATTAGAAGAGCCAGTTTCTTTTGAGATAGAAAATGCCACTGCAATAGCTGAATCTGAGAAAAAGAAAGAAGAAAAAAACGCGACTAAAGCAGATCGTAAAAAGCGTTGGAAGAAGAATAGAAAGTAGCCTCTTCTATAATAAATACATTTCTTCGTTAAGGCTTTCAACGGCCTAATAGGATATAGAGTTAAAATATCTTCCCAGGATTGAGAATCCCATTCGGATCGAATATTTTTTTGACCGAAACCATCAATTCTATTTCTTCTTTTGAACGCGAAAAACCAAGATAGTCTTTCTTGATTAAACCCACCCCATGCTCTGCGGAAATACTTCCATTCATATCATCGGTCACCTGGAAAATCTCTGGATTTATCTTTGAACATTTTTGGAAGAATTCAGAAACTTCCATTGATTCAGGCTTTAAAATATTCAAATGCAAGTTACCGTCACCAATATGTCCATACCAGAGTACCTTAAAATTTGCATAATTTTGAGTGACTCTTTCTTCAACCTTATCCAGAAACTCTGGCACCTTTGAAATTTTGACTGAAAGGTCATTTTTATATGGAATATATGCCGAAATAGTTTCAGATATATCTTCCCTTAAACGCCACAAGTCTTTTGCCTGTTGCAAGCTTTGACTCATCACACCATCTATCACTAAACCCTCTTCAGCACAGGATTCGTAGGCTTGTAGTGCACTTTCCTCTTTGCTTTCGTGATCAACCTCAAACTCGATCAATGCATAAAATGGAGCTTCTGTATCAAAGGGTCTGGCGTAACCTTTATCCTTTACCATCAGTGATAACGTTTCTTCCGAGAAAAACTCAAATGCACTCAATTCGATAGTATTCTGAAAAGTCTCAAATACCTTCATCAATGCTGGGATATCGGTAACTCCCAACACAAATACTGTTAAGTTCTTTGGAATATTCGTCAAGCGCATAGTCGCTTCAGTAATGAATCCCAATGTCCCTTCCGAACCAATAAACAAATGACGAAAATCATAACCGGTCGCATTTTTAACCAATCCGTGATTCAAATCCAGAATCTCACCAGCACCAGTAACCACTTTTAGCCCTAACACCCAATTGCGTGTTAAACCATAACGAACCACTTTAATACCACCGGCATTGGTGCCGATATTTCCGCCGATTTGACTTGAACCGGATGAAGCAAAATCTACGGGGTAGAATAGATTATTTTCTTCGGCAAACATTTGTAACTGTTGAGTAATTACTCCCGCCTGACATAGCACACTTCGATCCACCGAATTGAAATCCAGAATTTTATTCATCCGATCAAAAGATACGACGATTTCTTGATTGGTTGCCACGGCCCCGCCACTCAAACCCGTTCTGCCACCTGAAGGAACCAAGGCCACACCCTCTTCATTCGCCATTTTAACCAAGGCTTGAACTTCTTCTGTAGACTCAGGAAAAACAATCGCTAAAGGTTTAGGCGTATAAACTTGTGTCCAGTCTTTACCGTAAGTTTGTAACGAATCTGCGTCTGTTAACACTCGCTCTGAAGTGAAAATCTGATTTAATTGCTGGATTATGCTCATGTGTGACCTACTTGATTTCTTATCTGAAATTGATCTGGTGCAAATGACTTAAAGGAAGATCTAAAAGAATACATTTACATCCCTCCACTTGTAGCCGTTTTTGTAATTTTGATCACAATGCCTTGAAGCCTCAATGCGACTAAAACGGGTTGATATTGGGACTCATTCAATACAATACAGTAAGCCCCTTTAAAGAAACTGTGCTGATCTAAATAGCACTGATTGATGTACGGTATTTGCTTCATTCCTTTAAAAACTTTCTTGATCATCTCTGATACCGGAAAATCTAAAGAATCGACAAAATAAAGATTTCTGGAAGTACTAACGTAATGAACTTTACCCTCTCGGAGTTTAACGAAAATAGTACGATTATCTCTAAGTGAAACTGCTTGATTACCCGTTAATATTTCATTTTTTTTCGAAGTACTATCTAAGCTAATATCTAAGCTATTTTCTAAAGTGACTACCTCATGAGAATCAGCCACAATTGATCTATCGTTTTCCACAGACAATAGGCCCTCAGCTCTTTTTTTCAACATCAATTACCCGGGTAATATCATCTTTATCCAGTGCAAGATCCTTACGAATAGAGATATTTCTGAGCAAAACTTCCAGGCAGATTTTATCGTCAAAAGATTCTTCTGATTCTCTCTCGTATTTTTCTTTGATATGCGAATACATTTCATACTCATTCGCAGTGAATTGCTCTTTAATCACGGCACATTCAGATAGTAATTCTAATACTTGTTTGCGATCCTCTAACTTAGGCATCAATTAAATACTCCCAGATTGAAATAAGAGTATAGAATACACCCCCCTACTTTTAAGTGTTTTTTAGGAGTAATTAGATAAAACTTAATCAATCAACGATTTAGTTTTTTCAATAAAGACTTCATATTTTCAATATGGGATTGATGAGCATCTTGAGCAGATGGATCATAACAAAGTGATGTGTACGCTTGGGTAAAGCTATAGATCTCACCAGCAAGGGCCGGCAGTTTTTTGACTGCAAGTTGACTGTACATTTCAGGAGTTTGAGAGACTTCTCTTGTTACTCCTTTTTTCGCAAGTAGATCACAAAATCGTCGATAGAGTTGGTGCTCAATGGCTTCATCATTACGCTTTCTCGCCAAACCTAAAAACAACACCCAGATTAGAATAATCCCGCCAAATAAACCTCCCACAATCAGAGCTATCTTTTGAACCGATAATTCCCCAAATAGCTTTTTTAAGAAGTTTTGTTGAGCGTTACTGTCGTATCCCAATACATGACGACGCCACGCATATTGCGCAGAATCTATCTTCTTTCGGATACCATCCAGCCATTTGATTTTAGAAAAAGAGAGTAAATTTCCTTCTAGAAAACTTCCTTCTGCTTCCATCGCCGTCTCAAGGTTTTGTTCTATTCTAGAAGGAGCGACCATACTGGTTGGATCAAACCTAACCCAGCCTTGACCTTCTAACCAGACTTCGGTCCAGGCATGCGCATCGAATTGATGTACAGCTAAAAATTGACCTTCTTCATTCCATTCACCACCTTGATAACCAGTCACTACTCGAGCTGGGATACCTGCAGATCTCATCATGAAAACAAAGCTACCCGCATAATGTGCGCAAAATCCTTTTTTACTATCGATTAGGAAATCATCAATAGAGTTATCGCCGCTTAACCTTGGGGGCCTTAATGTATAAAAATACTGATCTTGTCGATAACGGCTGAGGACCTTATTAATATATTCCTGCTTACTCGCAGACGATGCAATTAATTGCTCCGCGAGCAAACGGCTTTTCTGATTACCTCTGTCTGGAAGTTCTAAAGCTAATTTACGATTGTATTCAGATAGCTCTACTTCTCGAAGCGAACCAGGGTAACTAGTAAGATTTATCAACTTTGGTTCATGGATATCCCGAAAAGAAATGATTCGGAAGTCAGCGCCATAAAAAGCACCACCCTCAATATCTAATACTGGCGTTAAAGCAAACAGCCATGGCTGCCCAGACGGTTGGTAAATAACTTCATAGCGTAGTCCATCACCTTTCTTTACCAAGCTATCTTCAACTTCTTTTGCAGAGTAACGGTTATTGTCATTATCGCTCTTATTAGCTAGGCCACCTTCACTACTAGCGCCGGATTGAGTCCAGGTTTTTCCATCAAAGTGCTGTAGTACTAACCCTCGCCAATATAATTCGTTTTGCTTTGGGCGTTCACCGAAAAATTTAACATTAAAAGCCAGATCATCGGACTTACTTAATTCTGCGATATCTCCCGGAGTCATACTATCCGAAATACCTGTTTTCGCTTGACCACCAGGCTGAGGAACTGTCCAGAAAGGTTCGAAACGAGGAGCAAATAAGAAGAACAACAGCATTAGAGGCAAACACAATAACAGCATCATCGACGAGAGCCGCAAATTAGGCAAAATTGCATAGCTTCTTGATTGTTGAATGGCTATCAATGCACCTGTAAGTACTGCCATTGATACAATGCCATAGAGGGTAATCAGTATCGATTGATTGTAGAGAAACAAAACACCAACCAGAATAAAGCCCGTTAAAATAACCACCATGGCATCACGCTTTTGAATTACCTCCAACGCTTTGTAGGCAAACCCGAGCATCAGCAATGAAGCCGTCATATCCAGTGAAACGAATGGAATGCCACTAGCAGCAAGAACTCCCACACCGAGTAATCCAACAATTCCCTTTACGATTCTACCGGGCTGAGCGTAATGACCATGCATTACCCGGATTCGCCAAATTGCTGAAAAAATAAGTATGGGTAATAACCAAATGGGTAGGTAGAAAATCAACGGTAGCATCACAACTATCTGTGCTGCTAACAACCACAACATACCTGAATAGGTAATGAGTTTGTCTTGTGGAAAGCCTTTATCAAACATCGCTATTACCCTTGCTCCTGACCATAAAGCGCTAGAGCGGTTAAGCAGGTATTCCTATGTGATTCTCCACTAGCAGGTTGAATAGTTCTACCCGGTATTTTTAAGCCGTAAGTCTGTTGTTCCTGATGATATTGAAGCACCTTTGCGCAGAGATGTGACAACTTGATTTCAGTACCTTGAATAGCTAAGGAATCCCAGTCTAACCACAAGTCATGGCTCGCATAATCGATAAATGTCTTGGTCTGGACTTTACCGGTTTTGGCATAAGCCCCCCAATGAATGTGTCGCGGGGAATCACCTGCCTGATAATCGCGGATGCCTGAAAAATCAGTGGTTCCGCGTGGAATTTCCATTCCCTGCTCGGCTTCTTCATCCAGACTATCGCCAGCATCAATGCTGTCCTGCAGTAACGGCGCCGGATAAACAATGCAATTCATATTCAATAAAGCGTATGACCAGCCTTTAATAAGTCCCAACGGGTAAGTCGTGAAAATCGTCAACTTATCGGGTTTAAAACGCCCACGCTGACTCGTACCATGAGATAGCTTGATGTAGATGGTATGGTTTTCTTTTAAATTAACCGATGCTACATCTTGATCTTTCCAGCCAATAAAAATTGCAGATTTATTCTGCTCTTTCGGACATGAGGCCTCTATTTCAAACACTGCCTTTTCGCCGGCAAAACAGGGACTTGCTTGCACGGCTCTAATGGTCAAACCGGATAGATTTCTATAGGTGAAAAATATAGAAATAATAATCAGTGCGAGTAGCCAAAAACTTAACGCATAGATAAGCGTATTCTGAAAGTTTACCCCCATCAGAAACAGCAACCCAATGGCGACAAGCAAAGCTGCACCAGTTGCCATAGGGAAAACAAAAATACGTTTTAAATCGAGAGTCAGTTGACGGGTTTCCGGAAAACGTTTCGCCATCCACTTCGGCAGATCTTTTTCACTTGATGTAGTATTTGTTGAGTTAGTGGCTTGCATAGGAATACGTGCTTTTTTCGTGACTAGCATTTGTAGTTAGTCTAGAAAGCTAGGCTACTGCTGCTACTCCACTACCCACACTGTCTACGGAATGTAAAATATGACGTGCCAATTGATTACCCTGAGTTTCAGTCTTACCCACAATACGATGACCTACTACAGCGACAAACACGGCTTGAACATCTTCAGGTAAAACATAATCACGACCCTGCAATAATGCCCAGCACTGTGCACTTTTCACCAAAGCTATTGCACCACGAGGCGACAAACCAAGGTGGCATAATTCATCCTGACGTGTTTGGGCTATCAAACGCTGCACATAATCCAGCAATGTATCCGAGACTTTGATTTCAGGAACAAGTTGCTGAATCTGTAATAAACTCTCTTTACTTAAAATCTGCTTTACCTGATCCAGCGAAGCTCTGCCTTTTTTACCTGTGAGAATCTCTCTTTCAATGGCAGGATCTGGGTAACCCAAGGAAATTCGCAGCAAGAAACGATCAAGCTGAGATTCGGGAAGTGGGAATGTTCCCGACTGACTTTGCGGGTTCTGGGTTGCAATCACAAAAAAAGGCTTTGGAAGTGCATGGGTGTCACCATCCACACTCACTTGCCCTTCTTCCATTGCCTCTAGCAAAGCACTCTGTGCTTTAGGCGTTGCCCGGTTTAATTCATCAGCCAGAAAAATCGAACTGAATATTGGGCCGGGATGGAAACTAAACGTTGAACTTTGGGCATTAAAAATCGACGCTCCAATGAGATCAGAAGGCAACAGATCACTGGTAAACTGAACACGGTTATAGTCAAGCCCCAAAACCTTATAAAGCGCATGCGCCAGTGTGGTTTTACCCATGCCCGGTAAGTCTTCAACCAATAAATGACCATTTGCTAAAATCGACGTGAAAGCCAACTGTACTTGCTGTTCTTTACCGAGAATGACCTTGTTTATTTCGTCTAGACTGGAACGTATTTCCTGATGTAACTGTGTATTCAAAGAGCCCACCTTTCCCAATTTATTTTAATTTTTCAGACAGTTTACGTGGAATCGCTAATAATCACGAAAAAAATACGATAAAGCGTAATCTATTACTTAAGGGTTAAACGTAAATAAATAGAGGTGCCCTTATATAAATTCAGCTTTTGTCCTTCTTTGATTAGCAATTGCAAGTGCTTCAGCTAAATCAACCTTCTCGTTAAATAATACCCAACCAATAACCACACCTGAAATATTTGGCAATTGAGAAAGGGTGTATACATCATTCAGGGAGCTAATCGTAGCACTCGATATTACTGGGCAAGTCAATTCTGAAGCAAGCTAGGTTGTATTCGCCATGCTGCTTTCTATTAACTCATCGTAAAGATCAATGTCTGTATATATGATCCCTGCAACTCCTGAATTTTCAGAGTATTTTGCTAGATATAAGGCAGAAAAAGCGGATGCTCGTTACCATCCATGAGTTACGATTTTGTCATTGCGGGTATCAATACTAACGACAATTTTATCGGGATAATGCGCACAAACGTTACCCATAAGACTCTTATTTAGTACAGCTTCAGTACCCAACACTACTCGTTCTGCGCCGTCTTCTATCCACTGTTCTATGGTACTTTCAGCCTGAATTCCACCCCCAACCTTCACCGGTATATTTGCTTGTTTGATAATCTGTCTGAAGACATCACTATTGTCGCCTCCATTTTCAAACACTCTATACAAATCAATTAAATGAAGCCATTCTGCACCCTCTTCTGCAAATTTTTTAGCTGCTTCAAGTGGGGATATCTAAAAAATTTGAGGTTTGTTAATACTGCCGTGTTTGAGGGTAACTCATTTGCCATTATGTAATTCAATATCGGGGTAACTAATCATCAGATTCATCCTTACATTAGTTAGGACTCATTGTTTTAACACTTTTAGTGAAGTTAAGGGTGACATGGCTAGATAGTTAGTACCTTCATCCAATTCAGCACTCGAATGGCATATTAAGGAATTGCTTAAGGAATCTATTCTGTTTAGGAAAGACACCGCCCTACTTTTAGGCAGTTTTTCATTAATTATTGCCTGTAGAATACGATTTCGATTCGTAAATATATGGTTAACAATCCAAATTAACGGTAAGGATTTCTCGATGGAATTAAGGATATCCTAATTCTTTTTTAATCACACTTATTTTTAATAATTGATACTAAAAAGATAACTTAACGATAAAATTTAGCTTATTTCTTTTGTTCAGCCACGAACTTATTTTGTTCTGCATTGAATCGTCTTGCAGCTTCTATGTCTCCTTCACTCTGCAGTAAATCTCTTGCTGTAACCATCGATGAGTCTGTAATTTTTCCATCATCTGTAATTTTCATATTGCTAATGACTGCTTCTGCCGCTTCTTCGTCCAAGTTATAGCGTTGCTGAACTTTGCCAAGTAGCTTCTCGTGATCTGCTTCGATCTCTAAAAGATCATCATCGGTGAGATCTGAAAAATATTCTTTGATAGAGCCTTTAATCTCGTGCCATTTTCCAGCGAGTTCATTCATATGCATGCTTGTTCTCCTGCAAAAAATTGATGTGAAAAACTGCTTAAATATTAGTTTCTGATATCTTAATAAACTTGTACCTAAGCATTCATTAGAGTCACTAAAGCATAAAAATAATGCACTATGCAATGAAATGTCGCTGTTTTTAAACTGTTTTAAACAAATTAGTATTAATTATTACGTCGACTTAACAGTTTTTTATCTCGAATTTCAGGTTTATCAGTATTTGTTTGAAGACATATTTACGGAATGATAAAAAGTTTTATATCATTAACTTAGAAAATAATAGAATTCATTCTATCTTAAGCAACATTTTAGCTTTTTTTCACCATAAATAACTGTCTTCACTTCCCTTTTGTTTGATTCGTTTATTTTGGCGCAAAATAAATGAACTCGTAGCTCTGCTACGAAACCCCTCTATTCGATATACAGCTCTATGACAACAAATGAGAAAACTTTTTTTGCCATTTAATACAACTTTGCGCATCACGCTCCTCATATTCTCGAATGGCAGATGGTAGGTCCAATTAAAATTCATCCTCTTTATCTTCTCCTAAAGCCGTAAGTCTCATGGAGTACCAGGCTGTTATCCCACCGGGAACTGTCGACTCGAATCTTGGAAATTCAGGATCACCCCCTTCCTCACTTAACCAGCTATCCGCAAGCCGTGGATTAAGCGCCATGGCACGTGCCAAACCCACCATCTCGACAGCGCCACTTGCAACAGCATCGATTACTTGATCACGCCCTTTGAATCCGCCAGTTAATATCAATGGCACATTGGTCAGCTGTTTTGCTCGACGGGCAAAATCAACAAAGTAAGGTCCTCGACTTGTACCTTCGGAGCTTGCTTTTGCTCCGGTGAAATAGGTTCCGCCACTAATATCAATCAGGTCGATTGAGGTCTGATCAAGAAGGCGTAACAGTTCCAATGCATCATCTTGCGTAAGTCCACCTTCCAGTTGATCTGTGGAATTAATCCTGATACCGATTGAAAATGTCGGGCCAACTGCGTCCCTGACTTTACTAATGATTTCAAGAATAATACGGCATCGCGCTTCGACTGAACCACCGTATCTATCCGTGCGATGGTTAAACAACGGAGAAATAAACTGACTGAGCAAAAATCCGTGCCCTGCGTGAATTCAATTCCACTAAAGCCCACAGATTTTGCGAGTAGATTCTTTAGAATCGCAGTGCATGGAAGCTCCAGTGAGCTTTGAAGGGAGGGAGTGGAATCTAAATCTTCGATCATTAATATTCCTCAAGCTACTACCAGTGTGTTTAGAAAGTTTGCGTACTTTTTATAGCCTATAAGGTCTTGGAATTCTTTAATTACTCACTTTTTTATTCATATCATGGTTGTTGATCGTTTATTAATATAGTGACTTTTTCTTACAGAATATTCGATGAATTTTAGGAGCTTACCGTTTTGGTGTTTAAAGTATTACCTATGTTCCAGTTGTACATTGGGAGCCTCGAAAAACCACCCCTTACCTTTTAAGCACTTTTTTGACTAGTTCGGTACAGCAATAATTACCACTAATCACAACTTCACTACATACAGATCATTTTTTGCACAAACAATCTAACAATGAGATATGATTAAATTATGATCAATTTAGAGTTTAAGCGTTATTTGTTTAGCATTACATTTCTGGCTCTATTCGCGACACCGTTAACGATGGTCGCCAAGGAAAATTCTGTACCATTCAAAAGCTGGATTATTCAGATGAAAAGCGCCCCAAAAGGACCTTTTGATGGGATTCGCTGGTTCTGTAAAGACGGCACAATTCTGCAACCCCGCGACTATTCCTGTAACGTTCATGGCGGCGGTGTGCAACACGGCATATGGAATAATCAGACAAAAAATTTACGTGCAAATGGTTATAAAATAGCCAATGTATTCGCTGATTTCGATGCCAATCGCTTCTTTCAATCAACTAACTGGCGAGATAATCTCGGCCAGATTTTAACCGAACGTTTTCTTATTGGATTTGATGATGGCTGGGTGTTCCGTAATGCACGGTTTTATCGGGGTGCATTGCAAACCGAGGATGAAGCCGATGGTGCAAGGGAATTACTTAATGGTCTGTTCCAGAAACTCGATAAAAGTTCAAAGGGCGCTAATCAGGATTTTCTTCTGGTTCGGGAAGCCTACCTGCTATTACCTAGACAACAGAAAAAAACAGGTGTTAAAACTGTGCGTAATTTATCAACCAGTATAGAAAATCGAGACAGTAATTTTTTAAAAATTCGCACCAAAATCCACAACCAGCCTGATAGTTCAGATGCGCGCCGGATACGTAACTATTCACGTAAACAAGGTAAAGCTGCATTAAAGAACGACTATGAAAAATTAGCTAGAGCAATTGATTCCCTCTATGCACCGAGCAATATTGCTGCCGAGATTCAAAAATTTGCCAAGAGCCTGCAAAAAGGTGATTTAAAATCGACACTGATGACTGGTGTAAACAGTTATCGTAAGGGTGCAAATGATGAAAGACGCCTGATACGTACAGGATACTTACTACAACAACTACGCGACAGGTATCCGTATTTTATTACTAGTACCACCCGCATCAGGACACTGGAACTAAGCCGTCAACTAGAACAGGATGCATTTGCTACAGCTAATAGGCTAAGCAAAAAAGCCAAACATGCGAGTCGTGCGCAAAATCTTAAATGGCTCAGAGCATTGGGCGCAATCACTTATGGTACTGGTTTTATATCACGACGGGAATGGACTGCGTTTAGACAAAACATAGATCAATTATCAGAACAGAACCTTTCGCTCGGTAACTACCGCAAACAGTTACATTATCTTAATCGATTACCAGGGTGGGCCAACCACTGGCTCAGATTTCATTTCAACAATGCCATCAACCAATATTCCAAAATCGAACCACTATCTGTACAGTTCATTCCCGACAGACTGCGTAGTAGCCCTATTCTGGCTTATGGTGTAATTTTGAATGAATTGATCAAAGATGCTAATCAATTATCCGGCGTGAACCATCGATTGTTTGGTGAAACCATTGGAGCGGGATTGCGCTCACTAAACCCCGGAATGGCCCGTGGGATATTACGTCTACCTGATGCTAAGCCTCAACAGCATGATAGAAACAGTATTGTGCTATTACCTGAAACCACCGCTGAGCTATCACCGGTAGCGGGCATCTTAACCATGGGAGAAGGAAACTCGCTGTCTCATGTTCAGTTATTGGCTGGTAATCTCGGCATTCCCAATGTCGTCATTTCCGAGAAACTGCAATCAATGCTTAAGCCAATGCAGAATCAAATGGTAGTACTCGCTGTTAGCCCGGGAGGCATCGTACAGCTGGAATCTGACAGTTCAAGCTGGCATGAATATTTCAGTCGACAAATTACCCCCAAAGAAGGGAGTATCAGCCCTGATCTGGACAAACTCGAATTACAACAACATGATCTGATTTCACTGGCAGATTTACGTGCCAGACATGGAGGTCGAATAGCTGGACCCAAAGCGGCTAATTTAGGCGAGTTAAAACATCATTTTCCTCAAGCTGTAACCTCCGGCCTGGTAGTCCCTTTTGGTGCCTTTCGTGAGTTGTTAAATCAGCCTTATGCTAACAGTAATCTATCAGTTTTTGACTGGATGCAATCCGAATACAAACGCATCAGACAGTTGCTACCCGAGCAGCAAGCAGAAGCTACCAAACTTTTGCAAAATGAAATTCGTAGCTGGATATTACAATCTGACCCAGGAGATAAATTCCGTAAGGTATTAGCAAAACGCCTCAACGAGGTATTTGGCAAGGATGACTCCTACGCCGTTTTTGTCAGAAGTGATACCAATGTTGAAGATCTACCGGGATTTACCGGTGCAGGCTTGAACCTTACGGTACCCAATGTTCGTGGTTTTGATAACATCCTTGAAGCAATCATGAAAGTTTGGGCATCGCCTTTCGCAGAGCGAGCATTTGCCTGGCGTCAACAACGTATGGCTAATCCGGAACATGTTTATCCATCGGTATTATTAATGAAAAGCGTCTCGGTAGATAAATCCGGCGTGTTGCTGACACTTGATACGGAAACAGGAAATACTGACTTTATGACCATAGCCGTTAACCATGGTATCGGCGGTGCGGTTCAGGGAGAATCTGCAGAAGAACTTTCTATTGATGCTAATTCAGGACAAGTCAAACTGCTTACAGATTCCACCTCTGCCAAACAGCGAGTGCTAAGTAGCAAAGGCGGACTTGTTAAACAACAACTCGCTGCAGATGGTAGGGTACTCTGGCACCATGAAATAAAACAGTTGATCGAGTTTTCACGTGAACTACAGGCTAAATTCCCACAAAAGGATGATTTAGGGAAAATAACTGCTGCAGATGTTGAATTTGGCTTTGATAAAGGCAGACTAGTATTGTTTCAGGTTAGACCTTTTCTTCAGAATAGGCGAGTGAAAAAGAATCACTACCTGAATAAGCTTGATCAAGCCTTGAATGATAGTAACGATATTTCGGTCAATATGAATGAGGTACCTAGCTCATGAAATTACGAATTTTATTGTCATCATTGATGCTTGCGTCAGTGATCGCCATACCAGTGACTAACAACGTGACAGCCTATCCCCTTGACGGAACCAAATACACTGGCATCCAAAGACTGGAAGGCATGAGGTTAGGCCAGTTGGGGAAGGTACGCTCACGTAAGTTACCCCCAGGCGCATTACTCAACCTGAAACAGGTAAGACCACGATTGTTTAATGCAAAAGGGTTGCAAATACCCCCGGTAGATAAACAATTTAGTGCCGAAGTTAAAAAACTATTACGTGCACCTTCCTATGGTATCGCGGTATTAGACTTGAGCGATTTGAAAAAGCCAGTCTATGCTGAACATAATGCTGATAGGGAATTCAATCCGGGAAGTGTCGGAAAATTGGCGGTAGCTATGGGTGTATTCAAGGCACTCAAAGAGATTCACCCACGAGATATTGCTGCACGAGAGAAGATGCTTCGTAGGTCCTTGGTCACAGCGGATGGCTTCATTATCAAAGCTTCACATTCCGTACCTTTCTGGCAGCCGAATCAGAAACGCGTGAATAAACGCAAGCTGCAAGTAGGCGATACCGCTAGCCTTTGGACTTATATGGACTGGATGCTCTCTGCGAGTTCCAACTCTGCCGCTTCGATGGTAGTCAAACAACTGATGTTGCTAGAAGCGTTTGGCAATAGTTATCCAGGTAATGAATCACAACAGAGATCATATTTTAATGGCCCCCGAAAAGCGTTAACTGACATGTTACGTTATAGCCTGGGTAGTGGAGTACGTGCTAGTGGCCTCAGTACAGATAATTTCAGGCAAGGCGGCTTTTTTACATCTGGCGGTAAAAGACGGGTATCAGGAGGCAGTAGCACCGCTACACCAAGGGAGCTAATCAAATTTCTATTTAATCTGGAACGCGGCAAGGTGATAGATCCATTTTCAAGTCGCGAGATTAAACGCTTACTTTATATGACACAAAAGCGCATTCGCTATGCTTCATCGCCTGCATTGAATGATGCCGCTGTGTATTTTAAGTCTGGCTCACTTTATAGCTGCAGAGCTGAAGCTGGATTTTCTTGTGGTAAATACCGCGGTAACGTAAGGAATTTACTGAACTCAGTTGCTATTGTGGAATCGCCCGCCGGAAATGCATCGGATAAAAATAAAAAGGGATTGTTTTATATGGTTGTGGTTACGTCTAATGTACTCAGGCATAACGCCGCTTATGACCACCAAACACTGGCGACTCGTCTACACCGACTAATAGAGAAGCGCCATCAATTAACTAAAGCAACCGAGGTAACTATAAAAGCGGGGCAGGAGATCCTGATGAAGAAGCCAGCTGCTCTGAAAAAATAAGCTTGTCCATTTCAACAATTAGCTGACTTAGCCATTGACCACCTTTTGGGTTTTCGGCAAGCGCTACAGCGATATAACGTCGGCCATCGCGCTCTACAATCGCGCTATCGGCATGAAATTGACGCCATGAACCTGACTTACGAAATATTTCGCTGGAAGGCTGAGTACTATTTAAGCCTTTAACGAATTTGTGATTAATCGCAGGCTTACTAAGAATTTCTTTCATGTGTTTGGTGAGCTTTGCAGAAACCAAACGATCGGTTTCTAAAAAGTAGTAAAAACGGGCAACCTGCATTGCTGTTGCTCCGTGAGAAATATTGTGCAGAGGATCGCGGCGAAAGGCTGCTCCCCTGCCGTATTCTTTACCGACCCAAAGTCCACCGTTTTTGGACTTGTCGTAAAGCTTGTAACGAGGTGACTGAAGTAGTTTAGCAAGATATTTTTTTCCTACCTTATTGAGCATTGCAGTTGCAGCGGTGTTGGAGGAATTACGAATCATGCGAGTTAACAATTCGCGATTCTTTTTATCAAGTTTCATGGTACCGTTTTCTATACGTTCAAACGCACCAAGGAGAATGGCTATTTTTGGAAGGCTTGCTGCATACATCATTTCAGTGCCATTGACAGCGGCAACTTTAGGATTGTCTTCGTCGGTGATATCTACCAACGTAAGTGCAAGTTTTTTATTAGAAGCGTGTTTACTTAATCCCAGTTTGTTCAGGGATTTCTTTAAATTAAACTGTAATCTGCCATCAATACTGTTGGATAGATCAGGGTATGAATTAGAGGCAAAAACGGATGAAGAGACGAGAAATAACAGACAAAAAAGAACACAAATACTTTTTTTCATTATACTTAGCCCGGACAGATAAAGGCCGCATTATAACTAAATCAACCTTAAACTCAAATGAACGAAAGTCATCCGCCTAACAAATATAATTAATAACAAACCTATGAAAAATTCGAAACAACAAGGCTGGCTAGGACTTCCAGCGACAAGGTCAGCCGTAATGTTCGGCAACTTCTTTTTGATTATCATGGCGTTATACCAATTAAAACCCGCCAGCCGATCATTGATATTAGATGCCATAGATGCCCAGCAATTACCATGGGTATGGGTGGGTTCTGCGTTAATTTTATTTGTCTCAATTGTGATTTACGAGAAACTTCTGGACAAATTCGACCGTTTTCGCATGGTTTTAATCACCTCTGTCATATTTATTACGCTGTTAATTATCTTCTGGCTGTTCTTGAATGGCTCAACTCCAATCGCTGCAATTGCATTTTATATTTTTGTTGATCTGTTCGGTGTGGTGCTGGTCGAGCAATTCTGGAGTCTGGCGAACAGCGTCTACAAAACCAAGGAAGGTAAAACCTGGTACGGCTTGATAGGAACAGGAGGTTTGATCGGAGGAGCAGTTGGTAGTATAGCTGCTGGTTTTTTGATTAAATCGACACCTTTGGAAACCAAAGATTTATTGTTAGTGGCAGCCGGTATAGTACTCTTTATTCTACTGTTAACCTGGTGGTTAGGTCGTCAAAAAGTCTATCAAAGTGCAGCACAAAGCCCACAACTTGCTGAAAGTAAACGAGGTTGGCGTCACCTTATTAAAAGCCGTTACTTATTGTTAATTGCCGCAGTCATGTTGATGGTCCAACTAGTGTCTCCAATGGTTGAATTCCAGTTCATGCTGGTTATTCAGGATTTATACCAGGAACGTGAGTCCCGTACTGAAGCCTTGTCCTTCTTTTTCAGTATCCTCAGCATCTTTGCAATTGTAATAAACCTGATTGTAACCCCATTTATTTTACGCAGTTTTGGGGTACTAGCAGGTCTACTGGTGCAACCTGTATCGATGTTTATTGCTACTTTCGGCTTTATGTTTAACCCAAGCTTGTGGACTGCATCCACCATGAAAATAAGTGACCGTGGCCTCTCCTACTCTATCAACCGCGCTTCCAAAGAACTGCTGTATATACCAGTAGACCCTTCAATCATGTACCAGGTAAAAGGTTGGATAGATATGTTTGGTTATCGTACCTTCAAGATCTTCGGCGCGCTCATTATCATTGCCCTTACTCAATGGACAAATTTAACACCGGATGTTATCGATTTAAGCTGGGTGATAATGCTGGGATGTATTATCTGGATTGGTTTTTTACTTAGGCTGTACAAAGACTATCGAGCGATTAGAAAAAATGAGCAACAAGTATTTTCCAGCTCAAAAAATGTCTCTAATAACACAGCCTGAGACTGTATAAACAATCACATACTGACTATTTCAATAAATAACTTAAACTACATCCTCTACTTTGAATGACAATTTGTTTTTGTAGTGTAAAAACAGTAAAGGAATTTATGCAGAACTTGGGCACTTTTTATTAATATTTATTAAAGTTGCTACTAATTAAAGCTCCCTTCCAGCTTTAAACTCTCCCCAGCGCATAACTAAATTTGCTCCTATTGCAGCGATAGGTTCAGGTGGTAATCGACTAGGTGCTGGCTGTGCCATCATCTGCGAAAGAAATTCTGACGAATTTTCTGTTGATTGTCCTATTGCAAGTTCAGCCGCCAAAACCCCTGCAAGTGTTCCTTGTACAGTTCCAAGACCGTTTTGACAGCAGGCAGAATAAACTCCATCTTCGACTTCACCAAAGGCAGGCGAACCATTTCTGCTTAAGCATAATGCGCCGCCCCAGCGGTATTCCATATCAACACCTTTTAATTGGGGAAAACGTGCTGCAAAAGATTGATCGTGCACACTCGCAAACTTACCCAGCTTCGATTTTTCAACTGTAAGATCAGGGTTATAAGTCATTTGATTACGGATGATGATTCTTTCTCCACCAATCCCTGAGATCTTTCTAACCGTTGTGCCCATGGCATCAGCTGGAGTAAAACCCCAACTCTGCACGCCACCCAAAGCTTTTAATTCACGGCCAGAAAGTGCTCGTGTCATGGAGGCATAGAGATAAATATGCACTAAGCGTCGTTTAAAATAGCCAAAACTCTCGACATGACCATTAACGGCCAGAATCACCTTAGGTGTATTTACCATTCCTTTAGCCGTTTTTACCTGCCAATCTTGACCTTGTTTGCTGAATTCAATCGCAACCGAATTTTCAAAGAGTGAAATGCCATCCGCTACCAAATTCGCTGCAAAATCCTGTACGAATAACGCTGGTTGGATGATTGCAGTACCAGCGGTATAAAGTCCTCCCTGATAATATTCACTGCCGCAAATGGCTTGCATCTGTTTAGCATCGAGTAACTCATATGCCTCATTCAGGGATTTCAAATGAGAAGCATAGTCCAGATTGTGCTTCATACCTTTTGCCGAAGCGGCTGCATTAATCTTGCCACTTTTAACAAAAGTTTCTGGGTGAAATTTGTATTCTTCTGAGATAGTTTCTGCAAAATCAATCGCATACCGATTCATTTTTGTTTGGATGACGTCAGCATTCGTTTCGCCGACATAATCCTTGGCAGATAGATTGTGCGGCAGATCAATCATAAATCCTGAATTGCGCCCTGCCGGACCTTCTGCAAGTTCTCTGGCTTCAAGGATTACAATATTATCTTGAGGCTGTAATTCTTTTAGACGCCGTGCCGCCGCAAGCCCTGCAAAACCTGCACCTATAATTAACCAGTCGGCTGATAGTGTTTTATCTAACTGTGGATATTTAGGGCCTTGAGGTAGAATCTCTCTCCAGGCCGCGGGGCCGGGATCATAAGGCTGGCGTTTGATTTTCATTTTTGTTAACCAGTAAGCCTAGTTCTCATTATTCAATGCATCGACAGCTGGAATTTCATTCTCGCGTCGGGCGATATAATCCAGCAATTCTTCATTCACATCTTCTTCTAATTTCGGCTCTTCATAGGAATCCAACATTGCTTTCGCTTCATTTAACGCACGTTCGGTTATCTCTTTACTGCCTTCAGCTTGCCATTGCTCGATACCATCGTTATTGAATAACTTAGGCATAAAGAATGCTTCCTGGAATCTAGCCATGGTATGATCGTGTCCGAGATAATGCCCACCGGGACCAATATCAGCAATCGCCGCTATTGCCTCATCAAAATCATCCCACTGAATGCCCTGCATCATCCGATAACCCATTTCGCATTGCTCGGCATCGACCACAAATTTGGCCATTGAACAATGCATGCCTGCTTCATTCCAACCCGCTGAATGCCAGAGATAATTAGCACCCGATAACAACGCAGCCATCATCGTCGAAGCACTTTCATAACCCGCCTGGGCATCAAATGTCTTTGCTCCACCGAGGGTATTAGAGGTTCTCCAAGGCACATCATAATGGCGCGCCATTTGCCCAATCATGAAATTCATCAGGCTAATTTCTGGCGTACCTGCCATTGGTGAACCCGACTTCATTGAAACGGTAGAAAGGTAATGACCATAAATTGCAGGACAACTTTTTCTAATTACCTGCGTATAAGCGAGCGCAGACAAGGCTTCGGCATTGAGCTGAGCCACGGCCGCCGCTGTCGAAGCTGGCGTATTTGCTCCGCCCAATACAAAGGGAGAGCAAAGTACAGGCTGATTGCGTTTACAAAATGCACGCATTGCACCAAGCATAGTCTCATCCCAAACCAACGGAGAATTACCGTTGCAGTTTCCGGTGGTCACCGGATGCGTTTCCATAAACTCTTCACCGAATAAAATGGCGCACATATCCATTACATCTTCAGCATTTTTCGGCGATGTTGTCATCCCCATAAAAGTTTTATCGGAATGCTTCATCGACGAATAAGTAATGCGCAGATGACGATGCGCCACCACGTGATCCATCGGCTCAACAATGTGATGCGCTGTAGAATGTAGTGCTGGACAAATATGGCTGAGCTTATGAACGTTTGCCAAATCATCCAAAGTTGGATAACGACGCTTGTCCTCTAAATCCCTTATGTATGGCGCACCTGTCATCGGCACAAAGATTGAATGATCATTACCAAAAGGCAGATTATTTTCAGGGTTTCGCGCGTGATAAGTAAAAGATGAAGGAATAGTTTTGATCAACTCACGAATCAATCCACGGTCGAATTTAACCAATTCCCCTTCAACTTTAGCACCCGCTTTTTTCCAATCTTCAAGAGCAATTGGATCACGAAATACTACTCCTATATTCTCCAGAATATCCATCGAGGCATTATCAATTTTCTCTATTTTTCCCTGATCCATCGGTTCGGTGAGTGGCAGATTACGCTTTAACGCTGGCAACATCTTAGTAGTGCGATCTGCTCGCATTTTACGCCTTGCACCACGGCCGCCACGACGTACTGTGTAGTCTACTTCTTCACTCATATTGTTACTCCTTGTGCCACTAGACTTTTGGCCAGTTAACCTACGTTATCTGCAGAAGCCGAATCTGTAAGATCAATCCAGATTGTCTTTAACTCGGTATATTGATCATGTGCGTGAATACCGTTATCACGCCCGCCAAAACCAGATTGCTTATAACCGCCAAATGGCGTGGACAGGTCACCTTCTCCATAACAATTAATAGTAACCGTTCCTGCCTTGATCGCTCTTGCTGCTCTGAGTGCTTTTTTACCGTTGCCACTGAAAACACTGGCTGCCAGCCCATATTTCGTATTATTCGCAACCTCAATTGCCTCATCATAGGATTTGACGGTAATTACCGAGAGTATCGGCCCAAAAATCTCTTCTTTAGCGAGTTTATTATTCGTGCTTACCCCATCAAATATCGTTGGCTCGACATAATTACCATTTACTTTTCCACCCACCAATGGCTTCTTTGTCGATTTGAGATATGACACAACTTTCTTACAATGGCCTTTGTCGATTAACGCACCCAGATGATTTGCTGGATCCAGCGGATCACCTGTTTTCCAGTCACGCATGCGTGCAACAATCGATTTCATCAATGGCTTTTTAACTGATTCATGCACGATAAGCCTTGAACTGGCAGAACAGTTTTCGCCCATATTCCAGAATGCAGCGTTTACCACATGCTCAGCAACCAGATCGATATCTTCCGCATCATCCATCACCACCGCTGGGTTCTTGCCGCCGCATTCGAGAACAATTTTCTTTAAGTTACTGTCTGCCGAATAACGCAAGAAACGTCTTCCTGTTTCGGTTGATCCAGTAAAACTCACCATATCAACACCCATATGCATACCCAGTGGTTCACCAACACTTGGACCATCGCCTGGTAACACCTGGAAAACACCACGAGGAAATCCGACTTCCATTGCTAGTTCAGCAATTCTTAAAGCGGTTAATGAAGTTTGTTCTGCCGGTTTTACAATCACTGAATTACCCGCAGCGAGTGCTGGACCAATCTTCCAGGCGAGCATTAATAATGGGAAATTCCATGGCAATACTGCTGCGACCACGCCGATCGGTTCGCGCACTATCATTGCCATCGCATTATCACCGGCGGGTGCTGTTTGGTCGTAAATCTTGTCGATTGATTCTGCATGCCACTTGATGGTTTCGATGGTTTCTGGAATATCGATTTCTACACAATCTTTGATCGGCTTACCGCTATCCAGGCTTTCCATAACTGCCAGTTCTAAACGATTACGCGAGATCAATTTGCACAGTTTGATCATCATCGCCTTGCGTTCAGACGGGTGTAACTTTGCCCAATGCCCTTGGTCGAAGGCTTCACGCGCTTTACTCACGGCGAGATCAACATCTTTCTTATTGCAGGCTGCGATATCACACAGCTTTTTGCCTGTAGCCGGATTTGTTGTTGCCATCTTCTTGCCGCTTCCGGGGATGAATTTACCATCAATAAAAGCGCTTCTAGGAAAGTCGAGACTATCCGCTATCGCCTGGTATTCCTCGCGGCTTAATAATTCACTCATTACTTTTTCCCCTTTTCAGCTAGAATCATTTCTACTGTAGTGTTCATGGTTTTTATGACTTCGGCTAATTCTCGTTTATCGTCTTTATTTAGCGGTTGTAATGGTTTACGTGGTGGCCCGCAATCAATACCTCTTAGGGTCAACCCGTGCTTAATGCACTGAACAAATTTTCCACCCTGCTCCAATACTCTCATCAAAGGCAACATTGCCGACATAATGCGTCGACCTTTATCGAAATCACCTTCCACAACGCACGCTTGATAGAGTGCGATATGCGCTTCTGGTGCAAAGTTTGATCCCGCACACACCCAGGAACGCGCACCCCATGCAAAGTACTCAAGAGCCTGATCATCCATGCCGCACGCCAACTGGATATGCGTGTAATCACGCGCCAATAAATGTAAACGATCAATATCGCCTGAGCTCTCTTTGATGGCGCAGAAGTTAGGACTACGACCTAATCGATCCAGCACTTCTTCATCCATCATTACGCTCATTCTGCCGGGATAGTTGTAGAGCATCACTGGCAGGTTTGCGGCACGATCAATCGCCAGCGCATGCAAGGCAATCTCGCGAGAGGTTGGATAAGCGTACGGCGGCGTCGCGATCAACAGTGCATCTGCTCCCGCTTTTTTCGCTGCTTCAGCATACTGAATACTATCTTCGGTACGAATCGCTCCAGTACCAACAATCAACGGTGTGCGGCCTTTGATAAGTTTGCTACCCAGCTTCATCATTTCGACACGTTCTTCAGAGGTCTGCGCGTAATACTCACCCGTTGTACCGGCGATGATAATGCCGTGCACACCCGCTTCGATGAGATGCTCAATCGCATCAGCGAATGCATTTTTATTGATCGTAAAATCCTCAAAATAAGGCGTTACAACCGGTGTGTAGATTCCTTCAAATTTCATTATTTAACTCGTTTCTTGTTTAGCTTGTTTTCTGTATGACTTACATTTGGTATTTATTAGCTGGCGCGATATCAACAGGCAATGGATCAGGACGTACATATTGTTCCATCCTGCCACGCGATAACTCCCAGTGTTGTAAGGTCAATTCGACGATATCGGCGGCTGCGCGCTTCTCAATAGCTTCGATCATTAAGTCATGCTGGTGACATGCTTTACCGATGATTTTTTCTTCCTGCGTATTACTCGGTCTAAAAAACATCTGACTCATGCGCGTATGATCAATCAACAAACGGTTGAGGCTGGGGCTTAAATAAGAGTTGCCCGCCATTTCACCAATTTTCTCGTGGAAGGCATGGTTAAACATCGACATCCCAGAAGCATCTCCCTGCTCCCCCGCTTGCAAAAATGAATGCTGGATTTCCTTTAGTTGCTTTAGCTGAGACGCCGTCGCATTTTCTGCAGCCAGCCTTGCTACTGATGCATAGATCAATGGTGCTGTTTGAAAGAAATCGCGCATACTGGAAATATCCATCGAGGAAACCTTGGTGCTGCGATTATTTTCTAGCGTCAGATATCCCTCACCCGCGAGCCGCTGGAATACTTCACGTAGCGGCGTTCTTGAAATATCGTACTCAAGTGACAGGGCTGTTTCATCCAGTACGGTGCCGGGTTCAATATCGAGCGTTAGCACCCGGTTTTTCAACGCCTCATAAAAGTTTGTTTTTTTGTTTTGTTTCATTCTTTCCGCGCTCTCTATCGCATTTTCTTGATGAGTCGGATTTGATAAAAATCAAAAATAACACATTATGTATACAATATGAATACATTTAATTTTTGTAATCACACCCCTGTACTTTTGGGCACTTTTTCATAATAACTCAGTGTGAAAGTCGAATTAGTACTATGCTGTTAGGGAAATAAATTTTTAAGGGAAAGACAATGTCAGAATCAGTAGAAGTAAAAGAAGGTTATTACGACAAGTTAGGTAATATCCATTGTGGTGTTGTTAAGGGATTCAAGCTTAACTGCGGCCCAGAGCAACTAAAGGTACTGGATGATGGTAAGAAGCATACATTCGATATGACCGGAGTCAGCGCTGAGCGCAAAGGTGAAAATGTTATTTTTACCAAGTAACTAACTCACCTGTTTTAATCGTTAGTTATAAGCACACCCCCCTACTTTTAAGTGACTTTTCATTTTGTTGTTTAAAATGACCAAAGGAACTTATGTTTTGCGGAATGATATTTATACGGCTACGCCTTCCCTACGGGTAAGCATAAAAAAACAATGCTTTTGTCTCGCGGATGCTCGGCTCGTTTTTGCTTTTTAAAAACGTAA
>CAWEEB010000035.1:0-29963 GCA_963807855.1 uncultured Gammaproteobacteria bacterium
TCCGCTTGGCATTTTTCTCAATGCATCCATATTGAGATTCAATTAAAAATAGAAACAATGATATCTCAGTACATGAGGAAATTGGCATACAGCCATCTTCCTATCAGGTGTTAAGATAGCGCTTGAATATTAGAAGAGACCTTAACACGAGAGATATGGATCACCTTCACCGTTCATTGCTAAATACTTATACGGCCCAACCGTTAGATCGCTCGGCACATGGACGTAAAGATCCCGAATGGTTAGCTACTCAATTAGCCAATACTCGATCGGAATACCTGATTTTAAATGGGCACAGCATTGTAACCTCCAATCGCGCTCCTCTGATTCTTTCACATGATCAATTTCATGACTTGAACGCTTCAGTTAATCCCTTGTTACTGGGACTCAAAAAGACGGATAACACACCTGTTTTTTTAGTGAATACCACTGAACCAGAAGAAGGCTTAAGCGCCCTATTTCAACCTATCCTTAATTGCATTGATAACAATA
This sequence comes from uncultured Gammaproteobacteria bacterium, assembly GCA_963807855.1. Classification (GTDB taxonomy): domain Bacteria; phylum Pseudomonadota; class Gammaproteobacteria; order Thiotrichales; family Thiotrichaceae; genus Cocleimonas. Next base: position 493 of record CAWEEB010000035.1, read on the forward strand.
AATCAATTGATGGGGAGATTATCGAGCGTCTTTCTCTTTGGGATATTACCAGAGAAATTGACCCTGAAATGGCGTCGATGTACTCCTATGCCATACTGCTAAACCATTGGCACATCAGTACCCGTTTTTGCACACGCTGCGGCTCAGCACTTGAGATAATAGAAGGTGGTAACGCACAGCAATGTTCCAATGAGTCATGTGCTCATATCGAATACCCTCGAATTAATCCCGCTGTGATTATGCGCGTGACTAAAGGCAATAAGATATTATTGGCGCGCCAAGAGAGTTGGCCTGAACACAGATACTCCGTATTGGCCGGGTTTGTTGAAGTCGGTGAAACCCTTGAGCAGGCGGTCGAACGTGAGGTGATGGAGGAAGTAAATATCCCTGTTACCAACATCAATTATCACTCCTCACAACCGTGGCCTTTTCCTAATTCCATGATGCTGGGTTACACCGCTGAGGCCAGCTCAGAAGATATTGACCTGGAGCAGGATGATATTGAAGATGCGCTGTGGTTAACTGTAGAAGAAATGAAAGCGAAAATAATTGAAGGTACGGTAATCCCATCGCCGGATATATCGATTTCTTACAGCCTTATTAATGACTGGTTTCAGGCGCAAGCTGGGATATCAGTGAAAGAATTTAGAGCCAGTTTGGGGCACAATGATTCTGAAATTGTTAGGGTTAAATGAAAAACCATGTAAAAGGTGGGGGGTGTGTTTTAAACACTTGAATTAGTACTTCGAAGGATAATTTCAACAATGGAAATAACAGCTATTCCAATTCGCTTAGCCACTATTGATGATCTTCCCGACATACAATCTTGCGCTCGGGCAGCATACGCTAAGTATGTTGAAAGAATAGGACAAGAACCCGCCCCCATGATTGCTGACTTCGCCAATCAAATTGAGCTTGGACATGTATGGACTGCGTTTTGTGGGTCATCTTTTTCCGGATATGTCGTGTTTTATCCTGAGGCAGACCACATGCATTTAGAAAACGTTGCAGTGGTTCCTGCTCACTTAGGAAAAGGTATTGGAAAACGACTCATCAAATATGTAGAACATACCGCTCACAAACAAGGGTTAAATGCAGTAGAGCTTTACACAAATGAAGCAATGACTGAAAATCTATCGATGTACCCTAAGCTTGGATATTTCGAGACCGATCGAAAGCAACAGGACGGTTTTCATAGAGTATTCTTTCGTAAGCTTGTCTAAGCTAGCTTGATCGAAAATAAACTCCTATGATTGGCTGAAAGATTAGAAATAATCTTATCTTTCTGCCTACTTAGATCATATTATTTCAAACAAGTCCCGCTCTAACCATTCTGCCTAGATCACAACCCGCAAACAGATGTAAATGATAATGCATGACTTCCTGATGTGCGATGCCGCCCATATTCGAAAGCACTCTGTAGCCGTCTTTTTGTAAACCTAACTGAGTAGCTACTTTCTGCACTGCTTTATAAAAACCTGAAATTTCTTCTGCTGATCCTTTAGCGGAAAAATCATCAAACGAGATATACTCACCCTTAGGAATCACCAATACATGCACAGGGGCTTGAGGTGAAATATCATTAAACGCGAGTACATAATCGTCTTCGTAAACCTTGTCACAGGGAATTTCACCGCGAAGGATTTTTGCAAATATGTTGTCGTTATCGTAGCTCATTCTTTAACTCCCAAAAATTTATTTATTTTACTATATATCAGACTTTGACACTGATTTATGAAATTGTGGCCAGCGTTTTAAAACGACTTCACCATCAGCCGCTAATGCCAAACAGGTATCAATGATTGCAGGTTTATCTCGATTTGGTTTCTGTTTCGCTTTTTCTTCTAACTCGGCATACATGGTTTGATAGGCCGTGGTTGCGATTGGGCTCAACAAATCCATTAAATGGGTACAACTAATGTTTGTTCCTATGAGTTTTCTTGCGGCTCTAACCCAGCCAGAGCCTATCCGTAAACCCACTATTTTCTGCATGGCAGATGCGGCCTTGGGACAGGTATGAAATGGAGTATCATCAGAAACTGCAGAGACTTCCTGAATCACAAATTTTAAGTCGAGGGTCACCCTTAAGTACATATCGTGCACCGGCTCACCTGCTTTAATCACGCCACCACGATGTACATCATCATAACTGCAATCGAAAGTACGTTTATCAACGAGATGCGCTTCTATATCGTATAAACCATCAGCACGTTTAAACCCTTCACAATGAATCTTGCGATTATGTAGCTTTTTACGTTCCACTGGATCTGGTAACGGCATATTCAACCTTTGTTTTAATTTATGTTATTAAGAGAATTTCGTTCTCAGGAATATCTAGCCAAGCCAACATTTGAGTTAGGTTTACGGCCTAATTGATCGGATATATACCGACCTGCTTCGAGTAGTTTATCCAGATCTACACCCGTTTCAATCCCCATGCCATTCAACATATAGATCACATCTTCGGTTGCAACATTACCCGTAGCACCTTTCGCATAAGGACAACCACCTAGACCTGAAACGGAACTATCAATTGTAGATATTCCTAGTTGCAACACGGCGAACAGGTTTGCTAGAGCTTGACCATAGGTATCGTGAAAATGAGCTGCTAGCTGCTGGATGGGAACGTGCTTAGCAACAGTGTTAATCATTTGCTGCGCTTTTAAAGGTGTCCCAGTACCGATCGTATCGCCCAGAGAAATTTCATAACAGCCAAGATCGCTCAAACGTTGGGACACTTCCGCTACCTTTTCAGATGCTATTTCCCCCTCGTAAGGACAACCCAAGGTACAAGAAACATACCCCCGTACTTTTAGGCCATTTTCTAAGGATTTTTCAATAACTTCGGTGTAACGATTGATGCTTTCTTCAATGGTGCAGTTGATATTCTTCTGGGTAAAAGATTCAGATGCTGCTGCAAAAACGGCAATTTCTTTAACGCCAGATTCGAGCGCACTTTCCAAACCTTTTAAGTTAGGAACAAGCGCAGGATAATTGGTATTGGCTTTTTGCTCAATACCCTTGAATACCTCAGCACTTCCAGCCATCTGCGGCACCCATTTAGGTGAAACAAAGCTCGCTGCTTCAACCACCGGCAAGCCTGCCTCGGCTAATCGTTCGATAAGACTAATTTTAACTTCAACTGATACCGGCGTTGGCTCATTTTGCAGGCCATCTCGGGCACCGACTTCGACTATTTTTACATGCGTAGGCAGAGACATAGTTTTACCTTTTACTCCAAGACCTTATCACTCACTTATCACTCAAGCTTAGTAGCTCATCACCGTCTTCAACTTGATCACCCACACCGAAGTAGATCTCTTTTACCGTTCCGTCTTTAGGTGCAAGAATACTGTGTTCCATTTTCATCGCTTCAACAACGACCAGGGCATCACCTTCTTTTACCTCATCTCCCACTTTAACTTCAACGGCAACAACAGAACCTGGCATGGGTGCGACTAAGCCACCTGCCTGCCCTTCATTTTCCATCGCATCCATACGAGGATCAAGCACAGTGATATTCCACACCCGACCTTCAAATAACACGCTAATCTGTTGATTTTTCTTTACAAACACAGCGCTTAATTTGCGGCCATCTAACTCTGCAGATAGACCATTTTTATCCAGCATCGTGCCTGATATCAGTAACTCCTGGTTATCAAAGTTAAGTTGATAACCCTGATCGCGATAATGAGCAATAATTAAAGACTGTGTTCCATTGGACTCTAATTCGACAGAATTAAAGTTATCCTGATTAAGTTGCCAGCCATCACCAATCCCCCAAGGAGAAGAAGGATCAGCAGTGGCTGACTGAGCGGCTGCGGCTTTAGCCTTGGTCTGCAATAATTCATACAGACAGGTTAACGCTATGACGTCACTTGGAGGTTGATTTTGATTTGATTCTTTATTCGCTGATGCACCTTTATCTGTAAATAAGTCTGTGTGATTCTTTTCTATAAAGCCTGTATCTAACTCAGCTTTAGCAAAAGCAGGCGCAGAAAACAGCTTTGAAAGAAATTCTAGATTGGTACTTAAACCTAGTATTTGATAATCCAGAAGCGCTGCTTTCATTTGGCGTAAGGCACTGTCTCTATCACGATCCCAAACGATCAGCTTGGCAATCATCGGATCGTAATAAACACTCACCTCATCACCTTGTTGAACACCGGTATCAACGCGGATGTGTGCATTTGTCTCTGGTGTCTTTAAGTATTCGAGCGTGCCTGTAGCAGGTAAGAAATCATTTTCTGGTGATTCTGCATAGATACGCGCCTCAAATGCATGGCCATTAATTTTCAACTGTTGCTGAGTTAACGGCAACGGCTCACCTGATGCAACCAGAAGCTGCCATTCTACTAAATCTTGTCCTGAAATCATTTCACTGATTGGATGCTCAACCTGCAGGCGTGTATTCATTTCCATGAAGAAGAAGCTACCATCAGTATCAAGTAAGAACTCGACCGTACCGGCACCTTCATAGTTAATGGCTTTTGCGGAATCAATCGCAGCTTTACCCATAGCAGCACGTAATTCTTCAGTCATTCCCGGAGCCGGAGCTTCTTCGATAACTTTTTGGTGACGTCGCTGGATGGAGCAATCGCGTTCGAATACATGCACGGCATTACCATGCGTATCTGCGAATATCTGTAATTCAACATGTCGTGGGGCGGTTAAATAACGTTCGATTAAAACCTTGTCATCACCAAATGAAGCCTTGGATTCGCGCTTACAGGAAATTAATGCGGCTTCAAATTCATTGCTATTTTTAACAACACGCATTCCTTTACCACCACCGCCAGCTGTCGCTTTGATCAGTTGTGGAAAGCCTACGCCGTCTGATTCTTTTTTCAGTGTTTCCAGGCTTTGATCATCGCCATGATATCCGGGAACTAATGGAACGCCCGCTTTGGTCATAACTATCTTGGCTTCACTCTTGGAGCCCATAGAAATAATTGCAGACTCAGGTGGGCCAATAAAGACTATGCCAGCATCTTTACAGGCTTTAGAGAAACTCGCATTTTCTGACATAAATCCATAGCCGGGATGCACAGCCTGAGCACCCGATTTTTTCGCTACTTCGAGTATTTTATCTGCTTGCAAGTAACTATCTGTCACTGGAGCCGGGCCTATCAGATAAGCCTCATCACATGCTTTAACGTGCATCGCATTCGCATCTGCTTCAGAGTATACGGCGACCGTTGCGATACCCATTCTTCGAGCAGTACGGGCGATTCGACAGGCGATTTCACCACGATTGGCTATTAGTATTTTATTGAACATAAGTTTCTATTCTTTAATTACTTCAGTTTTTAACCCATGTAGGCGTTCTTTTCTCAAGAAATGCGTTTAGCCCTTCCTTACCCTCATCCGAAGCTCGTGCTTTGGTAATACGTTCAGCAGTATCTTCTATGAGCTCATCTGTTGTCTGATTTGCAGAAACAGCAAAAATTAAGTCTTTTGCAGCGGTTAAAGCACACCCCCCACCTTTTAGCAGGTTTTTTGTAAGTTCTTCTATTGTTGAATCCAGTTGATCTTCTTCAACTACTTCGTGAAGTAGATTAACGCGTAATGCTTCATCTGCATTGAATCGTTCTGCGGTTAAGAAATATCGTGCGTGAAGCTCGCTCTCCCATAGCTGCGACCACATAGGGTGAAATCACTGCAGGCATTAAACCCAGACGCACTTCAGATAAACAAAACAGTGCTTTGGTTGAACCCACCGCAATATCGCAACAAGCCACTAAACCAACACCACCACCAAAAGCCGCACCCTGCACTCTTGCAATGGTAGGTATTTTTAGCGTGTTCAGTTTTTTCATTAAGGCCGCTAATTCCATTGCATCAGCCTTATTCTCTTCAGCCGTATAATCAGCCATGCGACGCATCCAGCGTAAATCAGCACCTGCTGAAAAACTCTTTCCTTCAGATCGTAAAATCAGTACACGCGCTTCTGGATCGTCTGCTACGCTGTCTAAGGTAGTAATTAACTCTGCAATTAAAGCATCGTCGAATGCATTGTGAATCTCAGGGCGATTAATGCTCAAGGTAACAACACCTTGAGGATCTTTATCTAATGTAAGTGAACTCTCTGTCATTTTCGTATCCTACAATTACACTCTAATGTTACATTCTGAAAATGCCGAATTCGGTCTTTTCTATCGGTTTATTTAGGGATGCGGAAATAGCTAAACCGAGTACTTTTCTGGTATCGACTGGATCAATGATGCCATCGTCCCAAAGCCTCGCACTGGCATAATATGGATGACCTTGCGTTTCATACTGTTCACGCACTGGTTTCATAAATGCTTCTTCCTCATCTGCCGACCATTCTTTACCACGTTTTTCCATTGAATCTCTTGTGACCTGGGCTAGAACACTCGCAGCTTGTTCACCACCCATAACTGAAATACGGGCATTCGGCCACATCCAGAGGAATCTGCCACCATAAGCTCGACCACACATGGCATAGTTACCCGCTCCAAAACTACCACCAACGACTACGGTAAACTTGGGTACTTTGGCACACGCAACGGCTGTTACCATTTTCGCGCCATCTTTGGCGATACCGCCTTCCTCGTACTTTTTACCCACCATGAAACCGGTGATATTCTGTAGAAAAACGAGGGGTATACCACGTTGCGAGCAAAGCTCGATAAAGTGCGCGCCTTTGAGTGCTGATTCGGAAAACAAGATTCCGTTGTTCGCTACGATACCTACAGGGTAACCATGAATATGCGCAAAACCACAGATCAAAGTCGTTCCATAAAGACGTTTGAATTCATCGAATTCACTACCATCGACCAATCTAGCAATCACTTCACGAATATCGTAAGGCTTGCGCAAATCGTTTGGCACAATCCCATATAACTCATCAATGGGATATAAAGGATCAACCGACTCTCTGATCACAACATCTGGGTCTTTCTTACGATTTAGTGTGCTAACCACTTCGCGAGCCATACCTAAAGCATGCGAATCATTCATCGCATAATGGTCTGTTACGCCGGATATTTTTGAATGAACATCGGCTCCACCAAGGTCTTCTGCACTCACAACTTCACCCGTTGCGGCTTTAACCAGAGGTGGACCACCTAAAAAGATGGTGCCTTGGTTTTTTACGATAATGCTTTGATCGGACATCGCAGGGACATAAGCACCACCTGCGGTACAAGAACCCATGACTACAGCAATTTGTGGAATACCTTGTGCTGACATATTGGTTTGATTAAAGAAAATTCGTCCGAAATGCTCACGGTCTGCAAACACATCATCCTGACTCGGCAAATGTGCGCCACCTGAATCTACGAGGTAAATACAGGGTAGGTTATTTTCTAAAGCGATAGCTTGTGCGCGTAAATGCTTTTTCACTGTAATAGGATAATAAGTCCCCCCTTTTACCGTGGCATCATTAGCAACGATCATACATTCCTGACCACTAACCCGACCAATGCCTGCGACGACTCCACCCGCAGAAATCTTGTCATCGCCATACATTCCAAAGCCAGCAAATTGTGATATTTCGAGGAATGGCGAACCCACATCAAGTAATACTCGAATGCGTTCCCGCGGAAGTAATTTGCCACGACTTAAATGTTTTTCACGAGCAGTTTCACTGCCACCCAAAGAAATTTGAGCAACCTTCTCTCGTAAGTCAGCAACGACCTCTTGCATCACTTTCTGATTGTTTTGAAAGCCTTCAGAGCGTGAATTTATTTTGCTTTTAATAACACTCATCTTATCTTACAGAGCTCCTGTTACATCTAAGACATTTTTATATTACGAGCCTGGAGTTTAGCCAAGATCTTTCAAATTACTTACTCTATTTATTCTGCAGCGATCTGACGAGCGATAACAATTCGCTGTATATCACTTGTACCTTCATAGATCTGGGCAACTCTCACATCTCTGAAAATACGTTCGACCGGGAAGTCTTTTAGATATCCGTAGCCACCATGAATCTGTATCGCATCCGAACATATTTTTTCTGCCACTTCTGAGGCAAATAGCTTAGCCATGCAGGCTTCTTTAAGACAAGGTAACCCTGCATCTCTTAATTCAGCTGCATGCATTACCATTAAGTGAGCAGCCTGTAGTTGCGTTGCCATATCAGCCAAACGAAAACTAACCGCTTGATGTTCCTGAATCAGCTTTCCAAAACTTTCACGTTCTTTTGAATACTGTAACGAGGCTTCATAAGCCGCCCGTGCCATTCCAACACATTGTGCAGCAATTCCGATTCGGCCACTTTCAAGATTACTTAGTGCGATTTTATATCCCTGACCTTCTTCACCAATCAGGTGATCCGCAGGAATTCGACAATCATCAAAAAATATCTGTGCTGTATCAGAAGCATGCTGACCCATTTTTTCTTCTATAGATGCCACCTTATAACCTGGATTATCAGTTGGAACAGCAAACGCGCTAATACCTCGTTTGCCAGCATCTGGATCTGTTACCGCAAACACAATGGCGACATCAGCGTGTTTACCTGATGTGATGAATTGCTTAGTGCCATTTAAAACATAACTATCGCCATCTTTGACCGCTTTAGTTTTCAAAGCAGAAGCATCAGAGCCGGCTTGTGGTTCGGTTAAACAAAAACAACCCAACATATCACCCGAAGCGAGTGGCTTAAGATAAGTCTCTTTTAAGAAATCACTACCGAACTTTAATAATGGCCCACAAACTACTGAATTATTTACACTTAAGATTGTTGAACATGCGCCATCACCCGCGGCTATTTCTTCAATAGCAAGTGCGAAAGAGACGTAATCAATATCTGATCCGCCCCATTCTTCAGGCATGGTCATACCATACAAGCCTAGCTCGCCCATCTCCTTAAGTTCTTGTGCGGGGAAATGATCTGTTTTATCCCATTCTTCAGCATTGGGTAGAAGTCGTGACTGGGCAAAATCCCTAGCCATATCACGAATCATTTTTTGTTCTTGAGTCAGAATCATGACTTTAAACAATCTCCACAGCCATTGCTGTTGCTTCACCGCCACCAATACAAAGAGACGCTACACCTTTTTTAAGACCTTCTCTTTGTAAAGCAGAAATCAAAGTAACCAGAATTCGCGCACCTGATGCACCAATTGGATGACCTAACGCACAAGCACCACCATTGAATATTTACTTTTTCAGGCGAAAGATCAAGATCATGCATTGCAGCCATTGTGACAACAGCAAAGGCTTCATTTATCTCATAGAGATCTACTTCTGCAGATGACCATCCTACTTTCTCTAATAAAATCTTCATCGCATCAACGGGCGCGGTTGAGAACCAGGCTGGTTCTTGTGCAAATGTGCTGTGCCCACGGATGATTGCTAGAGGCTTTAGACCTCTCTTTTCTGCTTCGCTTTGTTTCATCATTGTTAATGCTGCTGCACCATCTGAAATAGAACTAGAGTTAGCAGCCGTTACTGTGCCATCTTTTCTGAAAGCTGGACGTAACGTTGGAATTTTATCGATATTGGCATTGAACGGTTGCTCATCAGAATCAACAATCGTTTCACCTTTTCTGGATTTGATGGTGACAGGTGTAATCTCAGCAGCAAATGCGCCAGAAGTCGTTGCGTTTTGTGCGCGCTTTAAAGAAGTAATAGCAAAGTTATCTTGAGACTCTCTGGTGAACTGCATACTTATCCGCACAATCTTCTGCAAAGGTCCCCATTAAACGACCTTTTTCGTAAGCGTCTTCAAGGCCATCGAGGAACATATGATCCATCGCCTGGGCATGTCCCATTCGCATTCCATTACGTGCTTTGGGTAATAAATAAGGCGCATTAGACATACTTTCCATTCCACCTGCGACCATTATATCGTTGGTACCTGCTGCGATTAAGTCATGCGCTAACATCGCAGCTTTCATTCCTGAACCACACATTTTATTAACGGTTGTACAACCCGCAGCTAAAGGCAAACCTGCACCTAAACTTGCCTGGCGCGCTGGCGCTTGCCCTAGACCTGCAGGAAGTACACATCCCATAATTACTTCTTCTACATCTTCTGCACTAATTCCAGCACGTTCTACAGCAGCTTTAATGGCTGCAGCACCAAGATCAGGCGCTGGGACAGCTGATAATGAACCTTGAAATCCACCCATTGGGGTGCGGGCTATACCTACGATGACTACTGGGTCATTCATCGTTAATCTCCAAATAATTTATGAGTAAAGTAAAACAGGCTTACTAAACCTGTTTAACTGAAATTGATAAATACTAGTATTTATATAATCTTATAAAAAATTACTAAACAGGCACTTATGCTGTTTCGTTAAATAATTCTCTACCTATTAACATACGGCGAATTTCGGACGTTCCCGCTCCAATTTCATAGAGCTTTGCGTCACGCAATAAACGCCCAGTTGGGTATTCATTGGTATAGCCGTTTCCACCTAGTGTTTGAATTGCCTCTAATGCCATCCATGTTGCTTTTTCAGCGGCATATAAAATTGCGCCAGCTGCATCTTTTCGTGAGGTTTCACCTCGATCACAGGCTTTACCCACTGCATAAACATAGGCTTTAGTGGCATTCATGGTGGTATACATATCTGCCATTTTACCTTGCATGAGTTCGAATTCGCCAATAGCACGTCCAAACTGTTTACGTTCATGTATATAAGGAACAACTACGTCCATACACGCTTGCATGATTCCGGTCGGGCCAGCTGATAACACTGCACGCTCATAGTCCAGACCACTCATGAGAACATTCACGCCTTTGCCAAGCCCGCCAAGTATATTCTCTTCTGGCACTTCGACATCTTCAAACACTAATTCACCTGTATTTGATCCACGCATTCCCAATTTATCGAGTTTTTGCGCAGTCTTAACACCGAATTCTTTTTCAACAATAAAGGCAGTGATTCCCTTAGGACCAGCTTTAAGGTCTGTTTTCGCATAAACCACTATCACATCGGCATCGGGACCATTGGTAATCCACATTTTTGTGCCATTGAGCACATAGCGATCACCCTTCTTTTCTGCTTTTAATTGCATGCTTACAACATCAGATCCCGCGTTTGGCTCTGACATAGCTAGCGCTCCAATATGCTCTCCACTGATTAGTTTTGGTAAATACTGCTTCTTTTGTGCCTCAGTACCATTTCGGTTTATTTGATTCACACATAGATTGGAATGAGCTCCATAACTTAAGCCGATCGAGGCTGACGCCCTGCTAATTTCTTCCATAGCGATAATATGAGCAAGATACCCCATATCACTTCCACCATATTCTTCTGAAACTGTAATACCCAACAATCCCATGTCTCCAAATACAGGCCAGAGTTGATTCGGGAATTCATTTGAAATATCAATCTCTGCTGCTAACGGAGCAACCTCTTTCGCTGCAAAATCACGCACAACATCACGCAGCATGTCAGCAGTTTCACCAAGGTCAAAATTAAGCGTTGGGTAGTGAATCATCTCTTATCCTTTAATATATGGAATCAATAACTGGGCCTTCATGTTGAAGGAAAGATATATTACGTTTACGTAAACGTCAACTATAAAACTTAGCGCTTTGGAAAAACCAACTAATTACACTGACTTAGAAAATAATAAAAAAGTGGCTAGCTCTGCATAAATTCTATTTACGTTTTTAAAAGACAAAAACGAGCCGAGTTTCAACGAGACAAAAGCATTGTTGTTTAATGCTTACCCGTAGGGAAGGCGCAGCCGCATAAATATCATTCAAGTACGGGGGTGTATTAACTATCAATACAATCAAAATTAATTAGCTTAAGACTTCTTTTTCTCAGTGGCATCTATTTCATCAAGAGATTTACGGATTTTTTGATAGACCCTTTCAATCTCTTCCAGAGCCATATCAACATCTTTTCTTTGAGCTTTCAGCTTCTTTCTTCTATCGTCCATTTTCTCAAGAAGAAGTAATATCTGCCCTTTTTCTCCTGACTTAGACTCGTACATATCAAAAATATCTTTTATTTCAGATAACGAACAACCAAGCCTTTTACCACGTAACAACAATCTAAGACGCACTCTATCACGTTCTACATAGATGCGTTTATTACCCTCTCTTTTTGGGCCTAGCAAACCTGATTCTTCATACAGCCGTAACGCTCGCGGGGTAACTTCAAATTCCTTTGATAAATCAGATATTGTATAAGTTTTAAAATTTGGCTCCTTACTCATTTATCATCCTATGTGTCATTTGTATGCTAGGCTTAAATGCAGAACAACAAGAGCTATTAGTTGCTAATGCAGTATAAAATCCGATCTATCATACTGTTATCTTCAAAACTTTCAAACTAGCACCTTCATATTACTTCGATCGTTTTGAAATCCGGCCAAAATGTATTGACGTTTACGTAAACGTAATATAACTTAAGTCACCTATTTGAGCAAACTCATTACTGCGAATGTTCAAAGTTGAGAATATACACTCGTAATAAATTCAGGATGATCCATGACAAAATCTAAAATAAACAACGACATAACAAACACTAAATCCACAAATAAAGTTCGTTTTGTTACTGCGGCTAGTTTATTCGATGGTCATGATGCCGCTATTAATATCATGAGACGAATTCTTCAATCAACTGGAGCGGAAGTCATTCATCTTGGACACAACCGCTCAGTTGCTGAAATTGTAGATGCAGCGATTCAGGAAGATGTCCAAGGCATTGCAATTAGCTCTTACCAGGGTGGTCACGTTGAATACCTTAAGTATATGGTTGATATGCTTAAGGAAAGAGATGCCGCAGAGATACGCATTTTTGCCGGTGGTGGTGGTGTTATTGTTCCAGAAGAAATTAAAGAGCTTGAAGCACACGGCGTAACACGTATTTATTCTCCCGAAGACGGTCAGAAAATGGGATTGCAAGGGATGATCAGCGATATGATCGAACGCTGTACTTTTGATCCCGGAGAGCTTTCTCCAAATAAAATTGAGCCTCTCAAGAATGGCGATTGGCGTGCCCTATCCCGAGTTATTACAACACTTGAAAACAATACAATTAGTGATAACTTCAAAGCTGAAATTTTACAAGAAGCAAAAACTTTAACTAAACCTGTTCCGGCTCTAGGTATTACAGGCACAGGTGGATCAGGCAAGTCATCTCTTACCGATGAAATCATTAGACGTTTCCGTCTTGGACAAAACGACAATCTGAAAATAGCGATTGTCGCGGTAGACCCTACGCGCCGCAAGACGGGGGGAGCCTTATTAGGTGATCGCATTCGCATGAATGCTATTCAGCATCCAAATATATTTATGCGCTCTATCGCAACCAGAGACTCTGTCGGTGAAATCCCTGATGTAGTTGGAGACATAGTTGCAGCGTGTAAAATTTCTGGCTTTGATCTAGTCATTGTAGAAACACCTGGTATTGGACAAGGTGATGCCGCAATCGTACCGCTTGTGGATGCTTCTTTATATGTTATGACGCCCGAGTTTGGCGCACAAAGTCAGCTAGAAAAAATTGATATGTTGGATTTTGCTGATCTGGTCGCAATCAACAAATTTGACCGTAAAGGCGCTGAAGACGCATACCGTGATGTGTGTAAGCAAGTACAACGAAATCAAGAAGCCTTTATGCAGGCTCCAGAAGAAATGCCTGTTTTCGGAACCATCGCTGCACGTTTTAATGACGATGGCGTAACTGCGCTTTACCATGGTTTATTAGCTAAATTACAAGAACTTGGACTCCCTGTTGCAGAAGACACTTTACCTAAATCTGATATAAGAAAGTCATCTGGTAACTCTGTGATAGTACCACCAGAGAGAACCAGATACCTTGCCGAAATTGCTGAAACAGTTAGAGATTACAAACAAGACGTACACAAGCAGGCACGTATCGCACGTGAACGACAGCAGTTAATGGAATCGAAACGCATGTTAACAGAAGCAGAAACCGATTCTGCCAATCTGGATATGCTAATCAGTAAACGAGAAGACACCTTAGACCCTAAAGCGAAAAAACTATTAGAAATTTGGCCAACAGTAAAAGAGAAGTATGCTGCCGACGAGTATGTGGTCAAAATTAGAGACCGAGAAATACGTACCGCCCTCACTTATGAAACACTCTCAGGAAATACAATCCCCAAAGTATCTCTGCCTCAATATGAAGATCATGGCGAAATACTCAAATGGTTACTTCTGGAAAATGTACCTGGTGCTTTTCCCTATACAGCAGGCGTGTTTGCGTTTAAACGCGAAGGCGAAGACCCAACACGTATGTTCGCCGGTGAAGGTGATGCTTTTAGAACAAACAATCGCTTCAAAAAACTCTCAGAACACTCTGATGCAAAAAGACTTTCTACGGCATTTGATTCGGTAACGTTATATGGCCAAGACCCTGATGAACGCCCAGATATCTACGGCAAGGTAGGTAATTCAGGCGTATCAATTGCTACATTAGATGATATGAAAGCCTTGTATGATGGTTTTGACCTTTGTAATCCGACAACATCGGTTTCAATGACCATCAATGGCCCTGCTCCAATGATTTTGGCCATGTTTCTAAATACTGCCATTGATCAACAAACAGCCAAATTTGAAAAAGAAAACAATCGTATTCCAACCGATGAAGAAATCGAAAAAATCAAAGCCTGGGCGCTAGAGAATGTTCGCGGAACCGTACAAGCCGATATATTAAAAGAAGACCAAGGTCAGAACACTTGTATCTTCTCCACTGAATTTGCTCTGAAAATGATGGGTGATATTCAAGAATACTTCGTTCACAACAGAGTCCGCAATTTCTATTCTGTATCTATTTCTGGCTATCATATTGCAGAAGCAGGCGCGAACCCAATTTCACAACTCGCTTTTACTCTTTCAAATGGTTTTACCTATGTAGAAACTTATTTAGCAAGAGGCATGCATATAGATGATTTTGCAGGGAATTTATCATTCTTTTTCAGTAACGGAATGGACCCTGAATATACGGTTATGGGACGAGTCGCTCGTCGCATCTGGGCCACTGCAATGCGCTTCAAATATGGTGCAAATGAACGCAGCCAAAAACTAAAATACCATATCCAGACATCGGGACGCTCATTGCATGCTCAAGAAATGGACTTCAATGATATCCGTACTACCTTACAAGCTCTGATCGCGATTTATGATAACTGCAATAGCTTACATACCAATGCATACGACGAGGCGATTACGACCCCTACAGAAGAATCTGTAAGACGCGCTTTAGCCATCCAGCTCATCATTAATAATGAATGGGGATTAGCCAAGAACGAAAACCCTAATCAGGGGGCGTTTATTCTGGAAGAGCTAACCGAGCTTGTTGAAGAAGCCGTGTTGTCAGAATTCGAAAGAATCTCAGAACGTGGCGGTGTATTAGGCGCTATGGAAACAGGCTATCAACGTGGAAAGATCCAGGACGAGTCGATGTCATACGAACACAAAAAGCACGATGGAAGCCTACCTATCATTGGTGTAAATACTTTCTTGAACCCTAAGGGAAACAAAGAATTCACTATTGAACTGGCTCGTTCAACAGACAATGAAAAAGACAGCCAAATCAATAGACTACGTAACTTTAACAAAGCACACAATGAAGATTCAAAAGTAGCAATCGAACGTGTTAAACATGCCGCAATCAACAATGGCAATATTTTTGCCGAGCTTGTAGAAGCTACAAAACATTGTTCATTGGGTGAGTTGTCCAATGCTTTATTCGAAGTTGGCGGTCAATATCGTAGAAATATGTAAATTTTCTAACATAAATAAATACTTTCAAAGAATTAGAGGCAAAGATGCAAATTAAAACAATTGGTGTAGTAGGTGCAGGCACAATGGGTAACGGAATAGCCCAGGTATTTGCAGCTTCAAATTTTGATGTGATCCTTCAAGACATCAATGAAAGCCAGCTCGAAAAAGGTATGGCTACTATATCCAATAGTTTAGACCGCCTAATTAAGAAAGAAAAAATTACAGAAGAAGACAAACAAAAAACTCTGTCGAATATAACGACAAATATGGCTTTAGATGCCCTTTCAGATGCAGATCTAATCGTTGAAGCTGCCAGTGAAAGTCTATCAACTAAATCTGAAATCTTTCAAAAGCTTGATGAAATCTGTAAAGCTTCTGCAATTTTAGCTTCCAATACTTCATCAATCTCATTAACCCGTATAGCGCGTGAAACCAAACGCCCGGAAAAAGTTATTGGGATGCACTTTATGAATCCGGTTCCTGTAATGAAACTGGTAGAAATTATTCGTGCCTTACAAACCAATGATGAAACATACGCATCTATAGAGGAGCTTTCCAAAAATATTGGCAAAACCCCTGTTGAATGTAACGATAGTCCGGGCTTTGTATCCAACAGAATACTAATGCCAATGATTAACGAGGCGATATATACACTTTATGAAGGCGTTGCTAAAGCTGAAGCCATTGATGAAATCATGATGCTGGGTATGGCGCACCCAATGGGGCCGCTAGCCCTGGCAGATTTAATTGGTCTGGATACTTGTCTCTCTATAATGAAAGTTCTTCACGAAGGACTTGGTGATTCTAAATACCGCCCCTGCCCTTTATTAACCAGGATGGTAGATGCAGGTTACTTAGGGCGAAAGACTGGTAAAGGGTTTTATGAATATTAATACTCTTCGCCAAATACTATTAAAAAAATAGTAAATAACGTTAATTCATCGCTAGACTTTACCTTTACGTAAACGTAAGCTAACCACGGTAAATATTTCGACTATACTAATTAAGATTATAACAATTACAAGAACACAAACCCGCTAAATGGAAATTGAGAAGGAGCTCTGGGAATGTCAGAAACCCCCAAAGAAAAAGACAATACAAATAGAAGTGACTCTACCGCTTTAGACACCTTCCCAAAATTATTATTAGACCATGCAAAAAAACGTCCTAACAAAGATGCTATCCGAGAAAAGGATTTAGGAATCTGGCAATCCTGGACCTGGTCTAAAGCAGCCGAAGAAATTAGTGCATTAGCCAATGGCTTAGCTTCACTAGGTTTCAAACGAGGCGATAAATTAGCAATAGTTGGAAATAACCGCCCTCGCCTGTATTGGGGAATGTGTGCAGCACAATGCCTGGGTGGAATTCCAGTGCCTGTTTATCAAGATTCGGTAGCAGATGAAATTCAATATGTATTAGATCACTCAGAAGTCCGCTTTGCCCTTGTTGAAGACCAGGAGCAAGTGGATAAAATGCTAGAGATTTATGATAACTGTCCAGCAATGGAAACAATTATCTATGATGATCCTCGTGGACTTCGAGATTACGACAAAACACATTTATATGACTTTGAAAAACTTCAAGATCTTGGTAGAAATTTCGCCAAAGAAAACCCTGATTATTTATTGCAAGAAATAAACAAAGGAACCGGATCAGACATAGGTATTTTCCTTTATACCTCAGGAACAACAGGTAAGCCTAAAGGTGTTGTCATGACAAACGACAACATTCTGATTACCGCTAGAAACAGTGTTAAATTTGATAATTTAACTGAAAATGAAGAAATCGTTTCATACCTCCCAATGGCCTGGGTAGGTGACCATATATTCTCCTATGCACAGGCTTATGTCACTGGGTTCTGTGTTAACTGTCCTGAAAGTGCAGAGACAGTTGCAACCGATTTAAGAGAAATTGGTCCCACTTATTACTTCGCTCCTCCGCGAGTTTTCGAGAATATTTTAACGACTGTAACCATCAGAATGATGGATGCCAGCAAGTTAAAACAAAAAATGTTTAATTACTTTATGGGCGTTGCCAAGAAAACCGGCGTTGATATGCTCGATGGTAAACAAGTTTCATTAAAAGAGCGTTTCTTGTACTGGCTAGGCAATGTCATGGTCTATGCCCCATTGAAAAACACCATGGGCTTCAGTCGTATTCGTCTAGCTTATACAGCTGGTGAGGCTATTGGCCCTGAAATCTTTGATTTTTTCCGTTCTCTTGGAATCAATGTTAAACAACTCTATGGTCAAACCGAAGCGGCTGTTTTCATTACTATGCAACCTGATGGCGAAATTTTCGCAGATACCGTTGGTATTCCTGCCCCAGGCGTTGAAGTAAAAGTTAATGATGATGGTGAGGTTATTTACCGTGGCCCAGGCGTTTTTCATAGCTATTACAAGAATGAAGAATCCACCAAAGAAACCAAAAACGAAGAAGGCTGGGTTCTAACTGGCGATGCTGGTTACTTTGCAGATAATGGTCATCTAAAAATTATCGATCGCGCCAAAGATGTTGGTAAATTTAATGATGGCAGTATGTTTGCTCCAAAATATATCGAAAACAAACTTAAGTTCTTCCCTCATATTAAAGAAGTAGTAGCACTTGGTGATGGCAAAGATCAATGTACAGCCTTTATCAATATAGACCTGGAAGCGGTTGGTAACTGGGCAGAACGCAATAATGTTCCTTATGCGAGTTATCAAGAGCTGGCTGGTCATGAAGAAGTTTACAAAATGATGTTAGAAAGTATCGAGCAAGTAAACAAAGATCTATCTACAGATAGTTTAATGTCCAAGTCTCAAATACATCGCTTCCTGATATTACATAAAGAGCTGGATCCTGATGATGGAGAACTCACTCGCACAGGTAAGGTTCGTCGACGTATTGTTGCTGAAAAGTACGCTGTACTAATAGACGCTTTATATAACGGAGCCAAGGATTGTTACATCAACACAGAAGTAGCATTTGAAGATGGACGCAAAGGCTCAATCGAGGCAACACTCAAAATTGCTGAGGCAAAAACTTATACCCCTTCACCTACAAATGGAGGGACAAACTAATGAGTAATGAAAATAGAATTGGCGAGACGATACTCGAAGTTAAGAACATATCCTTATCTTTTGGTGGTGTAAAAGCGTTAACTGATATCAGCTTTGATATCAAAGAAGGCGAAGTCAGAGCAATCATTGGTCCAAACGGCGCTGGTAAAAGCTCGATGCTTAATGTCATTAACGGCTTTTACCACCCTCAGGAAGGCGAAGTCTGGTTTCGTGGAAAAAAACGTGAAGCGATGAAACCTTATCAGGTCGCAAGACAAGGTGTTGCCAGAACCTTCCAGAATATTGCGCTGTTTAAAGGTATGTCTACACTAGACAACTTGATGACAGGCCGTATCACACATATGAAAACCAATATGTTCTGGCAGGCAATCTGGAAAGGACCTGCCGAAAAAGAAGAGCTAGAACATCGCGAACGCGTTGAACAAATCATAGATTTCCTGGGTATACAGGCAATCCGTAAAACACCCGTAGGCAGATTACCTTACGGCATGCAAAAAAGGGTTGAGTTAGGCAGAGCATTAGCTGCCGAACCCAAATTACTCTTGTTAGATGAGCCAATGGCCGGCATGAATCTCGAAGAAAAAGAGGACATGAGTCGTTTCATCCTGGACGTTAATGATGAATTCGGCACAACCATTACCTTGATCGAACACGATATCGGAGTAGTAATGGACTTATCAGACAGAATTGTTGTGCTTGATTATGGTTGCAAACTCGCAGACGGAACACCGGATGTGGTTCGTAATGATCAGGCAGTAATCGATGCATATTTGGGGGTTAGTCATGACTAAGTTTTTTATTGATCCTTATTTAGACTCGCTAGTTAACCCACAAGTTCTGAACACACAGGCAAGGAGCCAATTATGAGTCCATTATTTCTCAATGCACTTGAGGTTATCTTGAATGGTCTAATGGCCGGAATCATGTACTCTCTGGTTGCTTTAGGATTTGTTTTGATCTTTAAAGCATCCGGCATATTCAATTACGCCCAAGGTGTTATGGCCTTATTTGCAGCGTTGACACTGGTTGGATTTCAAACCGGACAAGTCCCTTTTGCCCATCTGATTAATGCTATTTTCGGCACCAATGTCCACCATTGGGGCAGCGGGATGAATACCTTCCTGGCGATTATTCTGACCATGCTGGTAATGATACTGTTTGCCTGGCTGTTAGAAAAAATTGTACTCAAACACATGGTCAATCAGGCACCGATCATCCTCTTTATGACAACCATCGGCCTGGCCTACTTTATGGAAGGTTTTGGTGACCTCATGTGGGGTGCTGACATTAAAACCATGGACGTTGGTCTTCCATCAGGTGGTTCCTTCTGGTTAGAAGATTTCACCAAAGGCTGGGCTGCCGAAGGCACTGAATATTACGGTATGTATATTGATGTGCTGGATGTCTGGGCTGCAGGTATCGCTATATTACTGGTTGTAGCACTTACCCTATTCTCGCAATACACAAAAACAGGCCGCGCACTACGTGCAGTTGCTGATGATCACCAGGCAGCATTAACAGTGGGTATTTCACTTCGTACAATCTGGATTATCGTCTGGTCTCTGGCAGGTTTTGTAGCACTCGTAGCAGGGATTATGTGGGGTTCTAAATCGGGCGTTCAGTTCTCCTTATCATTGATCGCATTAAAAGCACTTCCGGTTTTGATTCTCGGAGGATTCACCTCTATTCCCGGCGCAATTATCGGTGGATTGATTATCGGTGTGGGTGAGAAGTTATTCGAATTCTCTATCGGTGGCATGATCGGTGGAGCAACCGAAAACTGGTTTGCTTATGTTCTGGCTCTGGCCTTCCTTATGTTCAGACCTCAAGGTCTGTTCGGCGAAAAAATCATAGAGAGGGTTTAAACGATGTTTTATAGAGAATCCGGGGATTTCAAAACCACTTACGCTGATGATCAGCAATCATTTCCAATAAAATTAGATCGCTATGCGGTTGGGTACTGCTAGCTTTTGCCTTTTTTGTTGTACCTTTTTTTATTAATGACTATTGGGAAAAGTCGGTACTAGTTCCTTTTCTGGTTTGGTCAATGGCGGCTTTGGGTTTAAACATCCTTACCGGTTACTGTGGTCAGGTGAGCCTGGGTACTGGTGGCTTTATGGCTGTAGGTGCTTACTCTTGTTATAAGCTGATGATCGCCTTTCCAGGGCTAAATATCTTTTTTGTAGTTATCCTGGCAGGGCTTATCACCGCAATTGTCGGTATTGCTTTTGGACTACCCAGCTTAAGAATTAAAGGTTTCTATCTGGCCGTTGCCACATTGGCCTCGCAATTTTTCTTGATATGGATGTTCAATAAAATTCCGTGGTTTTATAACTATTCTGCATCTGGAATGATTACAGCACCCGAACGCAGCATGTTTGGTATTGCCGTTTCAGGACCCTCTGCACCATCCTGGGCAACCTATTTATTCTGTCTGACCCTGGTAACCATATTTGCATTTGTCGCTCGTAACCTCACCCGAGGTCGTATTGGACGAGCATGGAAGGCTATACACGACATGGATATTGCCGCGGAAATTATTGGTATTCCTCCTCTTCAGGCAAAATTATCAGCATTTGCGGTGAGTTCGTTCTATATCGGTATGTCAGGAGCGATGTTATTTGGCGTTTACCTTGGTTCGGCAGAACCGGGTGAAGCCTTTGGTATCAATGTGTCTTTTCTAGTGTTGTTTATGGTTATCGTTGGAGGACTTGGCAGTATTTTAGGATCATTCCTGGGTGCCGCATTCCTGATACTGGTTCCTGTATTGATGAAGAATATCATGGTTGGCGGCTTTGGTTGGCCAGCTGATTTAGCTGCTCATCTTGAATTGGTTTTTATCGGTGGGCTGATTATGTTTTTCCTAATCGTTGAACCTCATGGGCTGGCACAGCTGTGGCGGATGACGAAAGAGAAATTACGACTCTGGCCTTTTCCCCATTAGGCCAGAAAGTGAAATGGAGTCAGTACACTTAGTCAAAATATAATGTAACCAAACTAAGTCAGTACATTGGCAATTAGTATGTATATTTAGAGGAGTAAATATGAAATTTAAACGATTTAGTGCAGCTGTAGTTGCAGCAACGATTCTGGCGACATCTGTCCCAGTAACTGCTGACCTTACATTCCCGATGCTTAGTTATCGTACCGGGCCTTACGGACCGAATGGAACTGAATTCGCAGATGGATATGCCGATTATTTCACTTTGTTGAATCAGCGTGATGGTGGTATTGGTGGTGTTAAAACCGACACCCCAGAATGTGAAACAGCCTACAACACGGCAAAAGGTGTTGAGTGTTACGAATCTACCAAAGAAGGCGCATTGATTTATCAGCCACTTTCAACAGGTATTACTTATCAGTTAATTCCTAAAGTTACTGCTGATGACATTCCATTGCACTCTATGGGCTATGGTCGTACATCAGCTGCAAACGGCAAAGTTTTCAGCCATGTATTTAACTACCCTGCTAATTACTGGGATGGTGCTTCAGTAATAATCAAGCATATCTCTGATGAAGAAAAAGGCGATTTAAAAGGCAAGAAAATATCACTGGTATATCACAACTCTGCTTACGGTAAAGAGCCAATTCGTACCCTTGAAGAACTGTCTAAAAAGCATGGTTACGTGTTAACGCTTATTCCGGTAGACCATCCTGGTCAAGAGCAAAAGTCACAATGGTTACAATTACGTCGTGACCGCCCAGACTACATTATCATGTATGGTTGGGGTGTAATGAACCAGGTGGCAATCAAAGAAGCGACTAACATTCGCTTCCCAATGGATAAGTTCATCGGTATTTGGTGGTCAGGTTCTGAGAATGACGTATTACCGGCAGGTGATAAAGCAGATGGCTATAAAGCGGCTACCTTCCATGGTGTAGGTGATGACTATCCAATATTTGCTGATATCAAAAAGCATGTTACAGACACGGGTAAAGCAGCAGGCGATGGAACCAAAATCGGTACTGCTCTATACAATCGTGGCATGTATGCAGCAATGCTTGCAGCAGAAGCAGCGGCTAACGCGCAAAAAATTCACAACACCAAAGATATCACTGGTAGCCAGATGCGCGATGGCATGGAGTCTTTAAAAATTGACCAGGCTCGTATGAAAGAACTTGGTCTTGAAGGCTTTGGCCCTGAAATCAATGTGACTTGTGAAAATCATGGCGGTCCCGGTTTAGCAGCAATGCAACAATGGGATGCTAAAGCCAAGAAGTGGAAGCTGATAACTGATTTTGTAGAATCAGATCGCTCAGTTATTGATCCATTAATCGCAGAAGACTCGGCAGCTTACGCTAAAGAGAACAGCCTTAAAGAGCGCGATTGTAAGTAACGGTTAGAAGTAAAAGTAATGGCAGTACTTTATTAGAGAGGGCCTCCTGCTTAAGGCGGCTCTCTCAATAAAATCAACAATATAAACCAACCCTGGTGATAGTTAATTATGTCGACAGAAAACAATATCCTCAGCATTAAGAATATCGAAGTGATCTATGATCACGTCATTCTTGTACTCAAAGGGGTATCCCTTGATGTGCCAAAAGGCGGAATCGTAGCCCTGCTTGGTGCAAACGGAGCTGGCAAAACAACTACCATCAAATCTATCTCAAACATCCTTAAAACCGAACGTGGTGAAGTAACCAAAGGTTCGATTACTTTCGAAGGAGAGCAAATAGAAGACCTCTCCCCTACCGAGTTAGTCCAAAAGGGTGTTGTACAGGTTATGGAAGGCCGTCACTGTTTTGAACATTTAACAGTAGAAGAGAACCTGCTCACAGGCGCCTATACTCGAAAAGATGGACGCAAAGCCGTGGCTGAAGATCTGGAAAAAGTATATGGCTATTTTCCACGCCTAAAAGAACGCCGCAAAAGCCAGGCTGGTTATACCTCTGGTGGTGAGCAACAAATGGTTGCTGTTGGACGCGCACTCATGGCAAAACCGAAATTAATCCTACTGGATGAACCATCGATGGGACTCGCCCCTCAGTTGGTTGAAGAAATTTTTGAAATCGTAAAGTCGTTAAATGAAAAAGAAGGCGTTACGTTTTTACTCGCCGAGCAAAATGTCTCAGTCGCATTACGCTATGCAACCTATGGTTATATTCTAGAAAATGGCCGTGTGGTAATGGATGGCGAAGCCAAATCACTCAGCGAAAACGAAGACGTAAAAGAATTCTATCTCGGACTCAGCGATGGCGATAAGAAAAGCTTCCGTGATGTTAAACACTACCGTCGTCGTAAGCGTTGGTTAGCATGAAGGACTCAAGAACAACTAGGTAACTAAGCCGAAGCGCAGCGTTGACTGCGAAGGAAGAAGTGACGCACGGCCTAGAAGAGTAAGACTTTTCATGTCACAAAAAATAAAAAAACCTATAAGTAGGGGGGTGACTTTTAGACTTATAAAACTCCTACTATTTTCAAATTACTTTAGTTAAAACATTGAGACCCAATCAACATGTCAGATTTTTACGATGCACTTGAAACCCAAACCCCTGCTGATCGTGAACAGGCCTTAATTAAAGCGGTTGCGGAACAAGTCGCGAATGCAAAAACAAATACCAAAGCTTATGCCGTGCTATTAAAAGATATCGATCCAGCTTCGATTACCTCAAAAGAAGCAATAGCGAAGCTACCCATTACCCGTAAATCTGAACTCATCGAACTGCAAAACAAAAACCGACCTTTTGGTGGTCTAGCGACTAAAGATATTAAACTTTCTAACATATTTGCATCACCCGGGCCTATCTACGAACCTGGCACTAAAAAAGAAGATTTTGGCCGTTTCGCACGTTCCCTTCATGCAGCAGGTTTCAGATCAGGTGGAATCGCACACAACTGTTTTTCTTATCACTTTACTCCAGCAGGTATGTTGCTTGAAAATAGCGCACAGGCTTTAGGCTGCGCAGTGATACCCGCAGGAACGGGCCAAACAGAATTACAAATTCAAACTATCGCTGATTTAAAACCAGATGGTTACATCGGCACACCCTCTTTCCTAAAGATCATTCTCGATAAAGCTGAAGAACTGGATTCTGATGTAAGCTCAATTACCAAAGCACTGGTTACGGGGGAAGCTCTGCCACCATCAATACGTGCAAATTTTGCAGAAAATGGCATTGCAGTTTATCAATGCTATTCCTCTGCTGATCTTGGATTAATCGCTTATGAATCACCCGCTCAAGAAGGTTTAATCATCGATGAAGGTATTTGCCTTGAAATCGTCCGACCTGGCACCGGCGACCCGGTTGAAGATGGCGAAGTAGGCGAAGTCATTGTTACCAGCTTAAACCCTGATTACCCATTAATACGTTTTGCTACAGGCGACCTATCCGCAATTATGGAAGGACAAAGCCCTTGCGGACGAACCAATAAACGCATCAAAGGCTGGATGGGAAGAGCAGACCAAACCGCAAAAGTGCGTGGTATGTTCATCCACCCGGAACAGGTAGATAAAGTCTTTAAACGCCACCCTGAATTAGCAAAAGTACGTTTAGTCGTAGGCTGGGAAAATGAAAGCGATCAACTCACATTGAAATGTGAAACGGATAAAGCTTCTGATGAACTCAATAGCAATGTAAGCAACAGCATCAGAGAAATCTGTAAGCTGCGTGGTGAAGTTGAATTCGTTGAAATTGGCAGCCTACCCAACGATGGTACAGTGATTGAAGATGCCCGAAAGTACGACTGAAAGCACGGATACAAACACAACAGGCGCCGCGTTTTTATCTGGCTACCGAATACTCGACCTGTCCCAATATATCCCTGGTCCTTATGCGACCAGACAACTCGCTGACCTTGGCGCCGATGTGATTAAAGTCGAACCACCTGCGGGTGATCCGATGCGCCATTTCATGTCTGCTTCAGACGAAAATACTGCTTACTCATCGATATACCAACACCTCAATCGTGGTAAACGCATTGTAAAAATAGACCTAAAGCAAGATTCTGGAAAACAGGCACTCAGTAAACTCATAGAAAAAGCAGACGTGCTTTTAGAATCTTTTCGTCCTGGTGTAATGCAAAGGCTAGGATTTGATCGAGACACTCTAAACAAACTCAATCCAAAACTCATTCATTGCGCTCTATCCGGCTTTGGACAGAACGGCCCTTACGAACAAAAAGCAGGACACGATCTTACCTACTGTGCGGTCAGTGGCGCATTGAGTAACTCGGGTACTCACGAACGACCTGTCATGACTTTTCCACCTGTGGCTGATCATGCAGGTGCAATGCAAGCATCTAACACTATTCTGGCTGCACTGTTGAGTCGCACGCACACCAATCAAGGCGCATATCTTGATATCAGTTTGTATGAATCTGCACTGGCTTGGCAGTATTTAAATTTTCACGAAAACACGCCCGACAGAAAGCCAAAACGCGAAGCACAGTTATTGAATGGTGGGGCAGCTTGTTACAATATTTATCAAACCGCTGATGGACGATTTATTGCACTAGCGCCTTTAGAAGTTAAGTTTTGGGTGGCGTTTTGTGAGGCTGTATCAAAACCGGAATGGATTGATAGGCAGTCTGATGCTCTGCCCCAGACTGCATTAATTCAGGAAGTGAGTGATCTGATTAAAGCTCAGCCACTCTCTCATTGGGACTCGGTTTTTGAAGGAGTTGATTGCTGTTATGAGCCGATATTATTGGCTGATGAAGTGGCGAAGCATTCGCAGGTAATTTCTCGGGGAAATTTAGATGGGGCCAATCCGCAGTTTGCGGCTTGGGTGGATGGTCGGCCTGTTGTTACTATTGAGAAAGTTGAAATAGTGGAAGATGGGGCAGAGATTCATTGGGGCTAGCTTTTGTGGTTCTAGCTTCCTACGGCTGTACTTTAATCACTGTACATCGACGATTCCTTTTGGAATCTACGATGGACTTTAGTGAACTTACCGTTTTGTTGTGTAAAACGGATAATTCAATTATTTGACTTGTCATTTCTGGCTCTTGGTGAGCCAAGAAAAGCCACCCCCCACCTTTTGGGTACTTTTTTAATTCTAGTGACGTTTTTCAATCCCATAAAATAAAGCATTAAACCTATAACCACCACTACTTTTTTGATGTTTATAGTTTCAACCTGAGGCATCAATATGAACTACAATCAAAAAACTAATAAACATAAATTCTAAAAAGGTCGATAAACAATGGAAGTAAAAGGTAAAAAAGCACTCGTATTCGGTGGTACATCTGGTATTGGTTTAGCCACAGTACAACAGCTATCTGACTTAGGCGCCGAGGTTATTGCAGTTGGTCGAAACCCGGAAAAAGTAACCGAGCTACCTGCTAATACTAGCGTCAAAAAATGCGATGTACTTGATAAAGAAGCACTACAAGCGCTGTTTATAGAATGCGGTCCAATCGATATATTAGTCAGTGCCGCCACCGGTGGCGGACGTGCAATTGGCCCATTCTCCGAAATGGACATGGATGGCTATCAAGCATCATTCGCAAAACTTTGGGGTTATACCAATGTAGTGCGTTATGGTTTAGAACAACTCTCCGATTCAGGCGCGATAGTCTTAGTAAGCGGCACTCCCGCACGCTATTGCAACCCTGGTCAAATCGCGATTTCATCAGTCGGTGGTGCGGTTGAAGCTTTTGTACGTGGCGTTGCTAAAGAAATCAAACCGAAACGTATTAATACCGTATCCCCCGGTTTAATCGACACACCGATGGTGGCACTTGAAGGTGAAGCGCGCGATGCACACTATCAAAAACTCACAGCAAAAAATCTAATACCCAGAGCAGGCAAACCTGAAGAAGTGGCTCAAGGGATCATCTTCGCGATTCAAAATGATTTTGTTACAGGTACAACGATTGATGTGGATGGTGGCTTGCTACTTTCTTAATCCAATTAAGTAGATTCAATCAATATAGGGGGCGATTTATCTTAAGTCACCCCCCACCTTTGATGGCATTTTTTAAATATACTTTGATCTGAAAAAATGAAATATAGAAAGTATGCGTCCTCTTTCCTAGATAAGGCAAATCATGGCTAAAGAAATAGAAAGAAAGTTTTTGATAGATCTTAAGCTCATCGGTGATCTGCCTGATGGAAAGCTAATATCACAAGGCTTTATAGGTACGAATGATCAAACCGTGGTAAGAGCAAGAATCAAAGGTGATGAAGCCTTTCTTACATTAAAAGGAGAGGTTACTGGTTTTACTTGCTCAGAGTTTGAATATCAAATCCCAGTAGATGATGCGACGAAAATTATCAACGAGCTATGTAGTGGTGGCGTTGTGGATAAAACCAGATATGAAATTATTCATGAAAACCACACTTGGGAAATCGATATCTTTCACGGCCAGAATGAGGGCTTAGTTGTCGCCGAGGTTGAGGTTCAGTCTGAATCTGAAAGTGTTTCTCTACCAAAATGGATTGTTAAAGAGGTAACAGGTGAATCGAAATATTTTAATGTTTCACTGTTGAGTAATCCTTATAGCCAATGGTGAGAATATTACGAGGCTGTTAGAGAACTAGGTCGCTAGATTGATACTCAGTTTAATTATTTATTATTAAGTCACCCCCCTACTTTTAAGTGACTTTTCATTTTGTTGTTTAAAATGACCAAAGGAACTTATGCTTTGCGGAATGATATTTATACGGCTTCGCCTTCCCTACGGGTAAGCATTAAAAAACAATGCTTTTGTCTCGATAAATCTCGGCTCGTTTTTGTTTTTTAAAAACGTAAATAGAATTTATGCAGAGCTGGGCACTTTTTTATTTGATGTAGATTTGAGTGGTTTTTTTCGTAGCTTGGGGGGCTTTATTGTTACTGCAGGAAGTTCTCCGCCACCGGCTCCTGGTTCTCGCTGCTGGTCAAGATCGTCGCCGGCGGCGCGGTGTTCTGCACGGTGCAGGTTGCGATCTGGCGCCGCGAGGGCGGCCACCGGGAATCGAGCAGCGCCTGCTTCAGCTGTGGTCCCGCTGAGGCGCGGCTAGCCGCGCGAAGGCGAGCTCGGTCCGCTCGGCTATCGACGGCCAGGAGTGCTCTTCGGCGATGCGCCGGCCGCCCTGGGCGAGCCGCTGCTCGTAGTCCGGCGTCGCCGAGCAATCGAATCAACGCCCGCGCCAGGTCGCCGGGCGACTCCGGGGGGACGAGGAGCGCGCTGTCGCCGTCGCGCAGCATTTCCGGCAGCGCTCCCACCCGCGTGGCGACGACGGGAACGCCCAGCGAAAGCGCCAGGTACAGCACTCCCGACTGACTGATGTGCCGGTACGGCATGACCAGCACGTCGGCCGCGGCGAAATACCGCCCGACGTCGGCGAACGGAACGTAGCCGAAGCGGTGGACGGCGCCCAGGCGCTCCGCCCAGCTCTCCAGCTCGCCGCGCCGCTCGCGGCCGAGCCGGACCGGATCGCCGGCGACGACGAGGCGGGCCGCGGGCCGGGCCTCGGCGACCGCGGGCGCCAGGATAATTGCGGTCGTATCGATCTCAAACTCTTCCGGCTTCTGGGTGAAATCAATCGCGCCTGCCGGGCAAACTTTCTCACACTTACCGCAGAGCAGACAGTTTTCGATATCCAGGACAGCTGTTTGAGGAACTGCAGTAGAAAATGGCACCCGGACCGCGGTGGGTGGCGCCCAAATCCATATCAAAAGGGTTGGGCAAATTGATTGGACAGGCATATTCGCACTGGCGGCAGCCCGTACAGGCCTCTTCATCCACATAACGAGGCTTCTTTATCACCCTGGCGGCATACCTGCTGGCG
>CAWEEB010000036.1:0-112199 GCA_963807855.1 uncultured Gammaproteobacteria bacterium
TTAGATTGAGTTGTAATAAAATAACATCAGTTACAAAAAGTGCCTTGGCTCTGCATAAATTCCAAAAATGTTTTTAAACAACAAAAACAAATTGTCATTCCGCAAAGCATAAGTTCCTTAGGTCATTTTAAACAGCAAAATGAAAAGTCACTTAAAGTAGGGGGGTGTGTTTTAATACTCTTTTTTAGATAAAACTCATTAATACCATGTCTAGCAACACATCAGATCAACAATCCAAAACACAAAGCTTCTCTGTTCTCAAACTCTCCCAGGCACAACTCGATAATCTTGATTCTTTGGGTTATGAGAGCATGACTCCGGTGCAGGCTGCGAGTTTGCCGCAAATTCTTGATGAGAAAGATTTAATCGTTCAGGCTAAAACGGGCAGTGGTAAAACGGCCGCGTTTGGTCTGGCATTGCTGGATAAAATAAACCCGCGTTTTTTTGGGGTGCAGTCAATGGTGCTGTGTCCAACACGTGAATTGGCAGATCAGGTCGCAAATGAATTGCGCTCACTCGCGCGTTGCATTCCTAATATTAAAATTGTGACCTTATGCGGTGGCACGAAACTCAGACCACAGGCCGATTCGCTGGAACATGGTGCGCATATTGTGGTTGGTACACCGGGTCGTATTCAAGATCATTTAAGCCGTCAGACACTGGATATTTCACAACTGGATACTCTGGTTCTGGATGAAGCAGATCGAATGCTGGATATGGGATTTCAGGATGAAATTAATCATATTGTTCGAGAGACGCCAAAAAGCCGTCAGACTTTATTGTTCTCGGCGACATTTCCCGATTCGATCAAAAAAATGTGTCGCTCGATTCAAAAGGATTCGATTACGGTAAAAGTTGATTCAGAACACGAAGCCGATGTTATCCAGCAGGTGTTTTATCAAACCAATCCTTATCAGCGCAAAGATACCTTGCTGGCATTATTGGAGCATTACGTTCCGCAGAACACTGTGGTTTTCTGTCATACCAAAATTCAATGTGATGAAATTGCGTTATTTCTGCAAGAGCATGATATTGATGCATTGGCGTTACATGGAGATCTAGATCAGCGCGAACGCGATCAGGTATTGGTGCGGTTTTCGAACAATAGCTGCTCGGTGTTGGTGGCGACAGATGTTGCTGCGCGTGGTCTGGATATCAAATCACTCGCTGCAGTGATTAATTATGAATTACCGCATGATCCTGAAATATATGTGCATCGTATTGGTCGTACCGGTAGAGCAGGCGAGAAAGGCTTGGCACTTAGTCTTTATCTTGAAGATGAAGTATCACGACTAATAGCGATTGAAGACTTTCTGGATACAGAGTGCGTCAATGAAGATGTTGAATCGCTGCAGCGTAATATTAGTTTTAGCCTTGAAGCCCCAATGACGACCTTGCAATTAGATTCGGGTAAAAAGAATAAACTCAGACCGGGCGACCTGCTGGGAGCACTAACCAAAGATGCTGGATTGGCAGGCTCACAGATCGGGAAAATCAATATTTTTGACAGTATCAGTTACGTCGCAATTGATAAAAGCGTTGCGGCTAAAGCATTACAGCATTTTAGGAGTGGCAAAGTAAAAGGCCGTCATATTCGTGCGCGTGAAATACGTTAGTAATGATCTAAAGCCACCCCCCTACTTATAGCCACTTTTTTCAGTTATTTAACAATTTACTTCGTAGCTGACAAAAAGTGTTTGGTTCTATGTAAGTGGCTTTGCACGGCATAATCACGACGCTCACGGTTCAAAGCATGGGCTTCGCGCTCGGTACGTGCTGTATTTGCCTGGCGACCATGATTCGAAATGTATTGAGACGTTGATGACAAGTAGGCTGTTTCACATGCTTTATCATCGCAAGCCAGAGCACCTTGTGATGCGATAACCAAGGGAATGGATAATACTGCTATTTTAAATTTGTTCATTTTACTCACCTAGTAAAGGGGATTTTAATATCCCATATACCCCGTGCTTTTTTCTTGTTTGATCCGTGTAAGCTTGGAAATAGTTTCGCATATGGAAACATGGCTTTCTGTGTAGAAAGTCACAATATTTTTAAGAGTTTGTATAGAAAGTAAGCAGACGGTATAAAAAGAAGAGGAAAATAACAGCGGAAATAAAAGGAGAGGAATGAGTAACCGAAACTTAATAATTTTCCGTAATTTAGAGCAATACTAAATAAGCCTTCGAAGAAAGTTTGCTAGGGTTAGGTAATAACCTGCCAGGTTAGATTTTTTTGTAATTATTGATAACAGTGGTTATCACATCATTGTTTTCACGATGGCGTATTTTAACCGGTATGTAATCAATTTCTTTTGCCATCCAGAAGATAGTTTCGCGTTCATTACCAGTCCTGACCACTTTTACCTTAAGCGCGTTAAACGTACCTGCGGGTGTTTTAATCTGTTCTGTCCCTAATTTTTGAAAGTTATATTCTTTTAATTTTCCGCGTTCCACAACCTGATAGTTCAAGGTTTGTTTATTTAGCTGGATATCCCGAGCTAGCACCAGCTCTAGCGAAGCTCTGTCTTGAATTCCGTTATGTACGGGCAAATTAAACCTTTTATCTTTATAGCTACCGACTGCAGTTTTCCCTGAGAAATGTATTTTATCTATGCGTGATTTACTTCTACGGGATTGGTTATATAAGTAATTTTGAGGACTGATAATCTGCCCGGAAAACTGGCCATCTGTCTGTTCAGTGACTTTAATGCCAGTCAGCATAGCAGCGATACCTGTCGCTTTTGTTGATTTTAGGTATTGATAGCGATTGCCTGAATATTTGAGTGAGGCGTTGAGGTTGCCGAGATTCATACTACCTTTTGCGACTGAGTAGTTGGCTTCAAATGCTTTGGGCAGAGCCTGAACAGCCTGAGTTGAAATCAACATCAGGCTTATTAGAAATGTGTTTAGCGCATTTTTTTTTATCTTGATTCTTATATTAAAAACTGTAGCTAGTCTCATTATGTTATCTCAAAAGGATTAACATAAAGACTAGCACAGTATTTAAAAGTTCAGATTGTTTCTGATAGTTGCTCTTTATTAGCCAGTTTCGCCAGCATAGTCAGCTAAACCCGGGTTATCATTTATCCCAACCAGTTTTGGACGATTCATTTTAGGCAGATTTAGCACATTGTCTTTGCCTTTTGTGGTCAGGATATAGTCGCGTACAACATCCCACATCAAACGACCATCCGGGGTGCGATTAACTGTTGCCCAGCCGGCAAGTTTGTAGGTTTTATCAGGCTCGATTTTTTCGCCATTATCCAAGCGTGCATCGGTAATACGCTCATAGAGCTTCTTGCTTGGGTCGATGGTGTAATCTAATCCACCAACACGCACCATATCACCACCCGATTGTAAGTAAGGATCAGGATCAAACAGGTTATCAGCGATTTGTTCAAGGGTTTCTAGTAACGCTTTACCAGTGATTTCACTGCCGTAAGTTTCTGCATACGTCATTGAGCATTGGGTCATTACATCTTCCATGGTGATCCAGTCGCCTTTCAGGGTCGAAGTTCCCCAGCGCACGCCTGCTGAGAATGAAATATCAGCTTTGTATTCGTGACGTAGAGCATTACATAAAACCTGATCCCAGGTACCCATGAAATTGCCACGACGGTATAGTGTGCGATCAGCAATGGCTAATTTTTCAGTAAGGATTTCATCGTAGGTTTTACCCAAACGATCCTTGTTAACTTTAAATTTCTCATTACGCGCTTCAACAATTTTGTCATCGTATTTGGTGCTACGCATTTGCGATAGATAGGCTTCCATCTCTTTGTCAGCAGGTAACCAGTTGGTGAATAACAGGCTTCATGTGATAATGCATATTGGTTTTGCCATCAGAGATGTCAAAGTCCATGACACCTACGAATTTACCGTTAGAGCCTGCATTTGTAACCAGAGTCTTGTTACCGCCTTTACTGCGTGACTTCAATCGGTTTTGGCATGCCGTCGTGTGTGTGACCACCGAAGATAGCATCGATGCCACCGACGTTTTCCGCCATCTTGATATCTACATCCATACCGTTGTGAGAAAGCATAACGACTGCATCTGGTTTTTCTTCTGCACGGATCTTTTTCACAAGACTAGCCATGTCTTCCTCTCGCAGACCAAATGACCAGTCCGGGAAGAATTCAGGTGGATTCGCATTTGCGGTTCTTGGGAAGGCCTGACCAACTACGGCGATGCGTTTGCCGCCCACTTCTTTCATCACATAAGGCTGGAAGGCGTAGCCTGCATCTTCATCGAATAATCCTTTGCCATCAAATTTTTCAACCAGTTCGGCGTATTTGTCATCCATCAGTGAATCTTCTTTTACACGAACGTTTTGACCAATAAAGTCACCTTTGAAAAGAGATACGTTACTGAGTACTTCAGCTTCGTTGTAAGTGAATTCCCAATGACCGATCATGACATCAACGCCGAGAATGTTAGAGGCTTCAACCATGTCTACACCACGTGTCCACAGTGAAGTACCTGAACCTTGCCATAAGTCTCCACCATCAAGGGTAATGGTGTTATCAATACCTCCAGCATCTTTTCGTAACGAGTCTAGAAGTGTTTTAAGGTGTGAGTAACCCCCCATTTTTCCGTATTTTTTAGCAGCATTATAAAAATCGAGATAGGTATAAGCATATGCCTCAGGACCATCTAAGGGCAGTTCCATTTTTTCCAGGAGCTTTTTACCAACAATATGTGGTGGTCTACCTAATGCAGGTCCAACACCCAGGTTTACATTTGGCTCGCGAAAATAAACGGGAAGTAATTGACCATGCACATCAGTGGTGTGGAGAATACGCGCCTGACCTTTTCTAGGTATTGAATAATAACCTTCTGGCATCGGTGCTTGTTTCGCACTCTCCGCTTGTGACTGCTGTATAAGCCACGGCAAGGACCCGGCACCAGCGGTGCCCACAGCAAGTATTTTTAGAAAGGTTCGTTTATCCATTATCGGCATGGAGGACTCCTGATTAGTAAGGGGATACGTAAGGGAAGTCTGTTTAAGTCCTATAATCTTAAGCTATCAAAAACCTGAGAATGACCAATATCACCGCAACTCTGTGACCTTAAAGGCTCTCCTCATTGATTTTTCAGGCACTTTTTTGTGCTCTTAATTGTTATCGACTGAAACAGACTTCCTTGGAATTTACTGAAATGAGTTAAGAAAGTCTAGTCCAATATTAGAACGATTAAACGGTATGTCGAGCAATTCTGTAGTTCCATAACAATTAAACTAGTAAATATGGAGCTATATAGTGAATATCATTATTAGAATAAAGGTATACCAGAATGATTCTTGTTTTACAGGAGGAAAACCGGTATTTAAGCTGGTCAGAAAGACATTTCGGACTATTCTTAAGTCCATAATAATGCATAAATAGGCTAAACTATGTTTACTGATTCACTATTTTTTTAAATATGATACGAATTGTTTCTTTACTCTGCTTATTACTATTATCCACGGTAAATAGTTTAGCCTATGCTGAAGAGCCATTTATAAAAATTGGAGTCCTGAGTCATCGTGGAGATACATTTACTATAAACGCATGGGGCCCCACCGCGCGTTATCTCACTAATCAACTCCCAGATTATGATTTTGAAATCATCCCGTTAGATTTTGATGAAGTTGATTCTGCTGTTAAACAAGAGGAAGTCGATTTCATTCTTGTTAATCCGGGCATTTATGTGAATCTTGAATATAAGTATCGGGTTTCACGTCTGGCAACGATGCATAATCTGCGGGGTAAGGACGCATATAAGGTATTCGGAGGGGTGATTTTCACCCGTAAAGATCGTAAAGATATCCAGACACTTGAAGATCTTCATGGTAAATCCTTTATGGCGGTGGATGCCACTTCTCTGGGTGGCTTTCAAATGGCCTGGAGAGAGTTGCAGGCTAAAGGCATTAATCCCTATGAAGATTTCACAAAACTGGAGTTTGGCGGCATTCATGATCGTGTAGTGCGCTCCGTAATAAAAGGGGAAGTAGATGCAGGTACAGTACGTACCGATATTTTAGAGCGTATGTCGAATACCGCTGGCCTGGATTTAGACCAGGTGCGAATCATCAATCCGCAAACTGACAATAACTTTCCTTTTAGATTAAGTACGCGTTTATATCCTGAGTGGCCTTTTAGTAAACTGCAAAAAACATCTGATGAGTTAGCCAAAAAAGTAGCTTTGGCGCTATTTGCCATGCCCAAAGAACACCCCGCTGCTCTGGCAGGAAAGTATGCGGTATGGGACTTGCCCTTAGATTATCAGCAAGTGCATGAAATATTTCAGGAGTTAAGACTTCCTCCCTATGATGTGGTTGGCAAATTTACAGTCAAAGATGTCGTTCAAAAATATTGGTACTGGGGCCTAGCTGCGGTATTGATTTTATTGGGAATGGGGGTTTTGACTTCTGCCGTAGTTCGTAGAAATAAACGCTTGAAGCGAATACAACTTCGTATGGAAAGGCATTATGAGCGATTACTAGATTCGGTGGGCGACGGTATTTATGGTGTGGACTTAGAAGGTAATTGTACCTTTGCAAATAAAGCCATGGAGAGAATAACTGGCTGGAAAACTCATGATTTGATCGGAAAAAACCAGCATACAATTTTACATCATACGCATGCTGATGGTTCGCACTTTCCGGCAGGAGATTGTCCTGTTTATCGAACATCTACTGATAGTGAGGCGCGCTTTATAAATGATGATGTGTTCTGGAAGTCGGATGGTTCATCCATTTCGGTAGAATATAGCTGCACACCCATTAAAGGCCCTAGAAATACAACCATAGGTAGCGTTGTAGTATTTCGTGATATTACCGAACGCGAGCTTATTAAAAAGAGAACCCGGGAGCATCAATTACAGCTTTCTCATGTCGCGCGCTTAAGTACGTTGGGAGAAATGGCATCCGGTATTGCACATGAATTAAATCAACCGCTAACTGTGATTAATAACTATTCGCGTGCGTGTATTCGGATGCTGAGGATTCTGACAAGCCAATGGCAGATCAATGTTCCGAAGTGATGGAAAAAATTTCGAAACAGGCAGAAAGAGCAGGAGCAGTGATTAAGCAAATCAGACATTTTGTCAATAAGGATTTACCCGATAAAAAACCCGTTAAAGTGTCACAAATGCTGAATGTAGTGTTAGATTTGACGCACATGGAAATAGACGAAGAAAGGTTAATCTTGAGTTGGATATTGATGAAACTGTGAATTGGGTTTTAGCACAGGACACCCAAATCGAACAGGTTATTATTAATCTTGTTAGAAACGCGATTGAGGCGATGGAAGAAATTCCGCAAGAGCAGAGAAATCTGGTTATCAAAACCGAAGATCAGCATGATGGTAAGTTAAAAATCAGTATTTCAGATTCTGGTATTGGCATCGATAAAGAATTATCTGAGCAACTTTTTGACCCATTTGTTACTACCAAAGAACAAGGTATGGGTTTAGGCTTATCGATCAGTCAGGGTATTATCGAGATGCACGATGATCAAGATAGTCATCGAAGATAATGAAGGTGGTGGCGTTATCTTTAGTTTTAAGTTGCCCATTGTTAAAGCCTCAAAAATAGAGAAAGAATAATAACCTAAGCAAAGCTAAAAACAAGGAAGTTGCATGAGCGAACAAATCACAGTTTTTATCGTAGATGATGATGAAGAGGTAAGAGACTCTTTAAAGCTATTGATAGAATCCGTCGGCCTTGAGACAGAAACGTATGATTCAGCGCAAAGTTATTTAGATAGCTTTGATGGTTCAAGAGCAGGTTGTTTGATTCTTGATGTGCGAATGAAAGGTATGAGCGGTCTCACTTTACAAGAGCAACTGAGTAAACAACCTATTTGTCCCCCTATAATCATTATCACGGGTCACGGTGATGTACAAATGGCTGTTAGAGCGGTTAAAGCGGGTGCTTCAGAGTTTTTAGAAAAGCCATTTAATGAGCAGGAATTACTGGACAGTATTCACGTTGCCATCGAAAGAGATGCAGAGCAACGTGGCAGGGCATCCCGCCTCGCTGAAATTCAATCTAAAGTAGACAATCTGACTGAGCGTGAGAAAGAAGTCATGGAGTTAATTGTTACGGGTATGCAAAATAAGAATATAGCCAGTGAGCTGCATATTAGCCAATCTACAGTCGAAGCACATCGTTCTAAAGTGATGGACAAAATGGAAGCCAGAACACTCTCTGACCTGATGCGCATGATTATATCTTTGAGGCCTATGTGAAAGGTAAAAATAATAAGGTAAAAAAGTGGCTCGCAAAGCATAAATTCCAAAATCGTTTTTACACAACAAAAACGAATTGTCATTCAAAAGTAGGGGGTGGTAAATTCAAAGGCCCCTTTATAAGACTCAAACAGGAATAAAGATGAACAACATAAATAATCCTACCTCCAGAATCTTTTCCAGACCGATTTTAAATTCTGGTCTTTATGCTTCGTTGCTAGCATTAATTTTATTATCGTTGATGTTTTCTCATACGGTTTTTGCTACCGATAAGAAACCATATAAACCCGATCTGCATAAATTCTGGGATAAACATTGCTCTGAATGTCATGGTCATTCGGCTGAGTTTTCTCGGACTTTTTTAAAAGTTGTGGATGGGGAGTTACAAGGGCCACTGCATAAAGATAGCTTCCGCTTATTTTTAAATAATCATTATCTTGTGAAAAATCAGCAAGATGCCATTTATGACATGCTGTTAGCTGAAAATACCACTGAGCCACGTTATAAAAATGAATGCAGTTCTTGTCATAAAAAGGCAGCAGAATTTGTTCGTGAGTCGTTATCTTTACGAGATGGCGAGCTTTACAGTATTAAACTTGATTCCCAAGTAAGTGAATATCTTGAATCTCATAGGGATTTGAAGGCTGAAGATATTGAGTTTTTTATGACGTTGTTAACGCGAGTGGCAGATGAAGTTTATCGACCATAAATAGTCTAGGACGAGACTGATGCGCCCATAAAATAATGGGCTAAAAGTAGGGGGGTGACTTTAAATACTAAGATAGGTATTAATATGCAGAAACTTCGGTATTCAAGCCAAAGCTATTATCCTGAATCAACAGCAATCGGTTTAATTTTATTACAGACGGATGAAGTTTTAGAAAATGAAATTCGTAAATTATTACCTGCCGACTCGGTTATTTATCACACCCGTGTTCCTAGTGGGTCGGAAGTAACCAATGAAACGCTAGCTAAAATGGAAGCAGAAATCCCGGCAGCGGCACGTTTGTTTCCACCCGCAAGTAGTATGGGAGTCATCGCTTATTGTTGTACCTCAGGCACCACGGTAATTGGTGAAGATAAAGTCGCCGCAGCGATTCATTCCGTCTTCCCTGGTGTGCAAGTGACCAACCCTTTATCTGCTGTGAAAGCTTATTTAAATCACCTGGGAGCAAAGCGCATTGGTCTTTTAACGCCATACGAGCCTCAAGTTTCTCAAGCCATGTCGGATCATTTGCAAGCAGAAGGGTTTGAAATTAGTAGCTTTGGTTCTTTTTATGAGAAGGTGGAATCAAAGGTAACACGTATTTCGCAGCTATCTATTCTGGATGCTATTGAGAAAATTGGCGAAGGTGATCAATGTGATGCAGTGTTTGCCTCCTGCACTAATCTTAGAACCGCAGATTTACTGCAACAGGCCTCTGAGAAAATAGCAAAACCAGTGATTTCATCTAATTCAGCACTCGCTTGGCATATCAGTGAGTTGCTCAAGAGTAACTAAAGTGTTTTCTTGTCCTGGAAAGAGAAGCGACGAAAACAAGGTTAGACAAGGTTAAGCAATGTTAAACACAGTTCTTAAAATATAACCGGTAAGGTACGCAAGACCTGCCGCAGCACCTCCTGTCAGAAGGGTGCGTAATCCAGAAACAAGCACTGGCATGGAGAATAAAAAGCTTTTCAACATGCCGATTGAAAAAAACATAATCCCGGCGATTCCGCTACTAATCAAAAACTGTTGCTGCATGCTGAGGGAACTAATAAGAAAAGGTAACAGGGGCATTGCACCGACTATTAAAAAAGCCGCAAACGTAGTGAATCCTGACTTCCATGGTGAAGCGCTTGCTTTAGCTATTCCATGCTCTTCAGCAAGCATGGTTTCTACCCATAAATGTCTATCCTGGCTGATGGTTTTTACGATTTCTTCCAAGGTATCTCCAGAAAACCCTTTTTGCTGAAAAATTTGCCTTATCTCTTCTCTTTCACCTTCCGGGATTTTATCTATGTGTTCTTCTTCGGTGCGTTTTGTGGCTGCTGTAAATTCTTTTTGGGCAATAATAGATTCATAATTACTCACGCCCATACTAAAACCATCCGCAAATAAATTTGCAAAGCCCAGAACCAGTGCAACACTGGATGGGAAGCCCGCACCCACCGCGCCAGAAACGATTGCAAAGGTAGTGACGCATCCATCTATTCCGCCTAAAACAGCATCGGATACATTCTGTGGTTTTGAAGAACTTTTAAGACGTCGTTTAATAGCCTCGGGGCTGTGTTCGAGGTCGAGCGCTTTATCTGACTTATTTTTCATTTTGAATTAGAAGCTTATTAGAAGCTAAGTATGTATTTAGTCAGAAAGCTGATTTTGAGCGATATGTCTAAGCTGATTTAACTCTTTTTTCAAATTATCGATCTCGTCCAGTAATTCCAGAGATAGCGCCACTCCTGACAAGTTAATGCCTAAGTCCTGCCTTAAACGAAGTGCTTTGTGGGTACGTATTTGAGCACTTTGGTGGAATTGCCATTGACGTGTGGATTCACCTTCAATGGGTGAAATGACGCCCTGATCAACCAGTCGAATAATGAACTCGGCATGGGTTTGGCAGCATTGGCAAAGCTCTGCGAGATTCAGCGTTGGCTCTTCTTCGAGAATGCTTCCAGATACAATATTAATTACTTTAGTATTCATCTTATTTTCTAAACCTTTTCACAAATTAGAATAAATAACTACGAGGGTTGAAGTCGATTTCATCTCGCATTTTTTCATTATATTCTTTAACTTTAGGGTCTGAGGATGGTGGCAATGCGATTTGTAACACCACATAAAAATCACCCGCGTTTTTTCCGGGAAGACCTTTGCCTTTTAACCTGAGTTTTCTCCCCTGTTGCGAATCTGGCGGGACTTTCATATCGACTTTTTTGCCATCAGGCGTGGGTACTTTTATCGTTGCACCCAACGTTGCTTCCCATGGTGAGATAGGTACATTTAATGAAATGTCCTTTTCATTAACGTTATATAGTCGATGTGGGTTAAACGCTACTTCAATCAGCAAATCTCCGGGTTCGCCGCCACCATGACCAGGATTACCCTGTTTGCCAAGGCGTATGGTTTGTCCTTCTTTGATCCCTTTGGGGATTTTTATGCTTAATGTTCTTTGTTTGCTGATGACTTGTCCTTGAGCGTTAACTTCAGGTATTGCCATCTTCACGGATTGTTTGCTGCCGTTTAACGAATCTTCTAGATCAATCATGATTTTGGCGCGAACATTTTCACCCTTGGCATGAAAGCCTCCACCTGGTCCACCAGAATGATAGTAGCGACCGCTACTGGCTCGATCACCACCAAATAAGTCTTCAAAAAAGCTACTGTAATCTTCAGCATTTCCTTGGGTATAACCACCGCCGCCAAAGTCAAAATTTTGCTCCCAATCGGGTGGTGGTTGAAAGCCATCCTGACCTGCTTTCCAGTTCTCTCC
The DNA here is from genome assembly GCA_963807855.1 of uncultured Gammaproteobacteria bacterium. Lineage (GTDB taxonomy): Bacteria > Pseudomonadota > Gammaproteobacteria > Thiotrichales > Thiotrichaceae > Cocleimonas. Next base: position 11,708 of record CAWEEB010000036.1, read on the forward strand.
TAATTGATCGTAAGCTTCGCGTTTTTCAGGGTCTTTGAGTACCTCGTAAGCCTCGCCAACTTCTTTGAATTTTATTTCTGCATCTTTTTCTTTACTCACATCAGGATGATATTTACGGGCAAGCTTTCGATATGCCCTTTTGATTTCATCTTGAGGGGCGTCTTTTTTTAATCCGAGAATGTCGTAATAGTCTTTATATTCCATAATTTTCTCAATGAAGCGGAAATATGCAGGAGTAAGTTTAGAATTAGAGCACTTATCCACATAGTGATTTCTGAAGCACCTGCTACCTGCAAAACACGTTACTTGTTAGTGCCAATGAATGATACCAGAGTTGGGTAATTGATAGTATTGAGCTTTGTCATGCAATCGACGTAAAAGACCTTTACAGCAAAGCATAACTAGCTTTCTTGGGTATTCATGCTTATAACAATGCTCAGAAAACGCTTTTATTGTGAAATGTTTTACTGGTTCTCTGGTATTTTAAATTCTATTAAATAAGAGCACTCTGATAATATCAGAGTGCTCCTGATGCTCAGCCATATCAATTAACTAATGGATATTGATTTGGCTTTTGCCGAAGGTACTTTCTTTAAAGTGATACGTAGGCGACCATCATCAAGTTTTGCCTCAACGTCATCTTTATCGATATCTTCTGGAAGAATAAATGTTCGGGCTATTTTTCCGTAGAAGCTTTCTTGCATATAATAATCTTCCTCTTTTACTTCTTTGTTCATATTTCGAACAGCAGAAATATTCAAGGTGTTATCGTTTATATTAATCTCGATGTCTTCTTTTTTGACACCGGGCAAATCGACTTCAACAGTAAAGGTTGATTTACCTTTTTTGGCAAGGTTAGCAAAAGGTAAATGGCTCGCTACATTTGCCAGCACTTGTTTGCCCTTAGACAGTCCAGATTCAATGCCTTGTTCAATATCTGTACCTACTTCTTTAATGTTTTTTACAATATCCATGTCATTTCTCCCAATTACAATTTATTACTTATGAAAGATTGCGAAACGCTACATGATTTCAATCTTTTTTGGTTTGTTTTCAGCGATTTCCAGTTTTGGAATAATCACTTCCAATACACCATCAGTAGTTTCAGCACGGATGTTTTCGACATCGGTATTTTCGGGTAAGGAGAAACTTCTCTCGAATTTTCCATACTCGCTTTCAACCTTGTAATAATCTTCTTTCTTGATCTCATTACTGGTTTTTCTTTCTCCAGATAAGGTAACAATATTTTTCTCAACATTGATATCAATATCTTCCTTTTTTACCCCAGGTAAGTCGACTTCCACATGGTAGGCAAATTCACCTTCACGCGTATTTACCGAGGGTGTAAAGGATGTGAAAGCATTTCTCTTGCCAACATCCATATCTGAAAGCATGGTGTTTAACTGATCAAAACCACGTCTAAATTCATCCATTTCTCTAAAGGGGTTAAATCTTGTAACTAACATATCTGACTCCTTAAATTTATTAATTTAAAATGACTTATTCAAAAACTCTTAAAAAAGCCTCGCACTGTTACAATGACAATGTATACTTTTTTTATATGTCATTTATGTGACTTTTCAAGTAAAAAAATCAATTATTTTTAGAGAAATTAACAATTATCAACAAACCTGATATGTGCTTTTTCCTTGCGTGCTTAGAATTTTAGACACTCCAGTTGTATTCAAAGGTTTTCAGGTTTCCTTCCTATCTTAACGGGTGCAAGTGATTATTTATAATTTGTCTGTTGGAGCCCATCATTAGTGCCAGTGTTTTATAGGTTAGATCATGAAAAGGGAAATCGCCATGATGGACATAATGGCGATTTTAATAATTCATCTCGATATGGAAATATAGAAGCGAGTTTTTTATGTCAGTTTAGTCATATAACTCAAATTCAGTAATTATTGGCAAGTGATCGCTAGCTAATTTGGAAAGTTTGTAACGACAACGTTTTGATGAGAGTAGTCGTAAATTGCCTCGATAATAAATGCGGTCCAGTCCACCTCTGGGGGCAAACGAAGGGTAGGTTTTAATGGCTTTGGGTAAGCCCGTTTTGCCTTCTTTATCGGTTGCGCACTGAAATTCCAGTCCTTCAATAAATAACGAACGTAATAGCGATCGCCAGTCATTAAAATCACCCCCGATCAAACACGCCGCATCCATATCTAAATCTTCGTATTCTTTAGATCTTGATAACACACCTGCTTGCTTTTGTCGTTCCTTGGCAGAAAGTCCCAAGTGTAAATTAAAGACTTCTAAGGGATAGGTTTTACCGCTACGACTTTTGACTTCAATGGTTGAATGCTGACAGCCCCTGCGTTTGCGTTGACCTATCGTTAGATCAATATTACGCTCACGCAAAATGGGGAAACGACTTAACGTTGCATTACCATACCAACCTTTCTTAACGCTGACGTTATGCCCCATAACATAATAGGGGTAGTCCAAGGCTTCTGATAACTCTTTTGCCAGTTCTAGCTCACGAGAGCGTGGTATACCCTCATCAACCTCTTGAAGCAAAACAATATCTGCATCGTGTTCGTTCAATATCTTGACAATTCGCTCAGGGGCAAAACGCCTGTCAAATCCTATGGCACGGTGGATATTGTAACTGAGAACACGTATTTTCAAGAATTAACCCTTTCTATAATCTCTATATGCCGATGTTTACTATTATTTAGCATAAGTTCTGAGAATAATATGACACTCATCAAGTCTTTAATGTTTAAGGAGGTCTATTCTAAACATAAAGGACACCCCCCACCTTTTTACGAGGTTTTTAATCTTTAAAAACGCAAACCTCGCCCTGCGGGCCGCCGTCGCAAAGCTCTAGCGTTGTCTCGGTGGTGCCTCGGCTTGGCAGTTTTTGAGTGAATATCCTATCTGTTAAGCATAGCTTTAAATTTTGGAGATAAAAATATGAAAGATCAAAATAATGAAAATGAGACGGCTTTTCAACAGCTGACGGAGTTGGAAAGTGAGCTAACTGTGCGCTTGCACAACTTATCTGCCGATAGATCAAAAAGCCATAGTATAGATTCATCCGAGCAAGCTGTAGAAAGAGAGAATGATGAAGTTATAGACCAACTAGAGAACGATACACGAGAAGAATTGATGCAAGTTCAGCATGCCATCAAGCGCATCGAGAGCGGAAATTACGGAATCTGCGCAAAATGCGGAGGAGAAATTTCTGCTGCGCGTTTGCGGGCAATCCCATATTCGACGCTTTGTATCAATTGTGCAGATACATAAGAATCGATGATCTATTCTTGAATAAAGCACTAATAGGATATTGTCACTATGAGTAACGTCAAATTAAAGCCTGGGGAACTGTATAAAGTAACGAACCCTAAAGAGATTAAATATGACTCGACTGCTGAAAGTGATGCCTCTAAATACGGCGCAATTGGTCAATCTCGTGCATTAGAAGCCATAGAATTTGGTGTGGGAATGCGCCGTGATAATTACAATCTCTACCTCGCTGGTTCTAAAGGCTTGGGCAAACATGCGGTAATGCAGAAAGTCCTTGAGCAATATGCCAAAGAGGAGAGTCCTCCATCCGATTGGTGCTATGTCGATAATTATGAAGAATTTTATAAGCCAATAGCGCTAAAACTTCCTGCAGGGATGGGCTCTAAACTGCGAACTGACATGGCGCAATTAGTGAATGATTTATTATTAGCCGTTCCGTCAGCGTATGAAAGTGATGAGTACCGCAGCCGTGTTCAAGAAATAGAAGGTATCTTAGAGGAGCGAAGGGAAAAGGCCTTTGGGGATCTAAGCGAAGAAGCTGATGCAGAAGGCATCACCATGATTAATACGCCTACTGGCTACACGATTGTGCCTTTTAGTGACGGCAAGCCGATGTCGCAAGAGGAGTTCAAGAAACTTGATGAGATCGAGCAAAACTCAAAACAGGAAAAAATCGACGAAATCAAAGAAAAACTCAAAGTCCTGATAATGGAAATACCGTTATGGGAGAAAGAAACCAGAGAGAAGTTTAAAGAACTGAATACGGACTTTGCAAAATCATCCGTTAAACCATTTCTTAAAGCATTAATGGATAAATATTCGGATATACCCGAAGTTAAAAATTACCTCGATATTGTGAGTAAAGATATCGTTGAGAATATGCAGTACTTTCTTCCTGTAAATGCGAATCCTAGTCAGCTAGAAGGACAGGGTTCGCCACCATCTGCAGAATTGCGACGTTACGAAATCAATGTACTGGTAAACAATAGTGGGCTCGAAGGAACTCCTATCGTTTATGAGGATAACCCTACCTATAACAATCTCATCGGTAGAATAGAACATATCGCGCAGGATGGTGCTCTGATAACCGATTTCACCTTAATAAAACCGGGTGCTTTACATCGAGCAAACGGCGGTTATCTGATTCTCGATATGCAGAATCTTTTAATGAATCCTTTCGCGTGGGAAGGCCTGAAGCGAACCCTATATGCGAAAGAGATCCGTATGCAATCCTTAGAGCGCATGCTAAGTACGGTGAGCACCGTAACGCTTGAACCTGAAGCGATTCCATTAAAGGTTAAGGTGGTGTTGGTAGGGGATAGGTATCTTTATTACTTATTAAAAACCTATGATCCTGAATTCAATGAATTATTCAAGGCAACGGCTGATTTTTCTGAATCGTTTGATCGCGATGCAGAGTCAGTAAACCAGTTAGCACAGATTATCTCTGTCATCGCGAATTTTGAAAAACTACGCCCAATTAAGCGCGAAGGTGTAGCCAGGATTATTGAGCATTGTTCTCGAGAAACGGGCGATGCAGAAAAGCTTTCTTTACACCGAGGCATGCTCAAAGATTTGATTGTTGAAGCAGATTATTGGGCTGGGAAAAATGGTAAGAGTAAAGTCGAAGTGGCGGATGTGCAAAGCTCTATAGATTCACGAATTCGTCGAGCCGATCAAGTGCAGGAACAAGTTCGGGAACAAATATTACGCGATATAATTCTAATTGATACGGAAGGCGAGTGTGTTGGCCAAATAAATGGTTTGTCTGTTTATCAACTAGGAGATTACAGTTTTGGTCAACCCTCACGGATTACAGCGACAGCGCGTTTGGGTCATGGTGATGTGTTGGATATTGAGCGTGAAATAAAGCTAGGTGGGCCAATTCATTCTAAGGGTGTGATGATTTTATCTTCTTGTCTCGCTAATCGTTATGCAAAAGATCGACCGCTATCGCTTTCTGCAACCTTGGTTTTTGAGCAAAATTATGATGGTGTTGATGGTGATAGCGCGTCTATTGCAGAGTTTTGTGCACTTATTTCAGCCTTAGCTGATATTCCGATTAATCAGAGTTTTGCAGTTACGGGCTCTATTAATCAGCATGGCGAGGCACAGGCTATCGGTGGCGTGAATCATAAAATTGAAGGTTTTTTCGATATATGTAAAGCAAGAGGTCTCAACGGTAAACAAGGCGTGATTATTCCTCGCTCTAATCTCAAACATTTAATGTTGCGACATGATGTCGTTGCGGCTGTCAGCAATAATCAGTTTCATGTACACGCAATTGATGACGTTAATGATGCGCTTGAACTGCTAATGGGTAAAAAAGTGGGTGTTGCCAATCGCAAAGGTAACTTCCGCCGGGGAACCATAAATTATCGGGTAATGAAGCGTCTTGAAGAGCTCCATCATTTACACGGTAAATATGCTATGACTGATAAAAACTAGGTAATCTTAATGTCGAATCAGCTAAACCAGAGGGATATAGGGATACAGATTTTGCTGGAAAATCAGAAGAATCAATTTGAGTCACTCTTATCTGCTGCTGCTTTAGCTGAAAAGATGAAGGTCCAATTGCAAGGCTTGTTTATCGAGGAAGATAATCTGATTCGTGCTGCAGATTTTCCGTTATCACGTGAAGTTTCACGTTGGTCTGCTGAGGAAAGGCAAATAACAGCTGAGAGCGTGCACCGAATATTACGGGCTCATGCACGCTGCCAGCAAAAGGAATTAGAGAAAGCAGCAAATAAGGCAAATGTAGCTTGTTCATTTCAAGTTATTCGCGGTGAGAGGGTTCGATGGATAAAAGAAAATATAAATACTTTAGAGATACTTTTCCTTGGGGGGCATGATTTAGCATCGAAGCCATTTCAATCTCTCAGATATTGTAGTGAAGTCACCCCTCCACTTATAACGGTATTTGATGGTTCAGTGGCATCAGAACGTGCTTTCAAAATAGCTGTGCAGATAGCTGAAAATAGCAAAAAGCCGTTGTCGATGATTTTGCTAGTTAATGAACTGTCAGGAGAGCAACGAATTAAAGAAAAAATAAATCTGTTGCTCCGAAATCACCCAAATATAGCGTTAAACGTAGAGACAATTACAGAAAACCACTTTTCTAACGCATCACGTAAGTTACAAGCCCATATGCTCATATTTCCCACTGATATCGAGTGGGCGAAAGATGAAGAACTTCTTGGGAAACTTATTCAGCAAGTACACTGTCCAATAGTACTAGTTAGATGAACTAGGTAAGGATCTGGTTTTTCCATTAAAATAGCCCAATATTTACCGGGCTATTTTAATATTGCACAAAATGTTTCAGATGAGTGATGTTGAAATCATAACCAGCCAACAAGTTGTGCATGTACGCCACTATTTTTAACACCATCGAGAACCTGTAAAGACTTTGTAGTTTCAGAATTAAAACCAACAATCATTAGATGAGGTTGTTTATCAGGTAATTTGGCTGAAACCACACCTGCAAGCTTGCAAACTTTTTGTGATAAAACATCCCTGTGTTCTTTATTTAATTCCTCATTGATGTGTACGACTACTTCTGTATTTTTCATGGAATTAATCCTCTGATTAGTCTTGTTTAATGCACATAAAATTCTCATAAAAGAATATATGCCTTTGCTTCATTGTGTTCTGTGAAATAAGTCACGAATGAATGATAATTAAACTCAGGGCAAAATTTTAAAGTAGCTCCAAGGAAGCAATTTAAAATTTCGATCATATTAATGACAGAGGTCAAGAGGCCCAACAAGCATCTATGTCAGGATATTATTGAAATTAAACGGTAAAAGACTCGTCATTACCCTACTAACAGGAGAATGGATATGTCCAAAATATGGATTGTAGTTGCAGATGAAGCCCAAGCCAGAGTATTTTCTGCAGAAAAGCCCGTAGACCCGATTGTTGAAATACAAACAATGTCTTCGTCCGAGGCGAATATGTTAGAGCAGGATCTTGTTTCTGATAAACCAGGTCGGGGGAGTAGCTCTGGTCTGGGAAAACATGCGATGGGAGAAAAGTCTGCACATAAAGAGCAATATGCTATTCAGTTTGCAAAAGAAATCAGCAAATATTTAGATAAAAATTTACATGGCAAGGCATTTGGGAAATTAACCTTGGTAGCTGCACCACGTTTTCTGGGGTTGTTGCGTAAAGAATTAAGCAAGGGAGTCGAAGAAGTCGTTTCGCTTCAACTCGATAAAGACTTAACGAAGATGAAACCTGCAGAGATCCGCGAGCACCTCCCGAAATATCTATAAAACTTACGTTAACTAAAGGTATCGATTGATGAAAATTAGTTTTCATGGCGCAGCAGAAGGAGTGACAGGTTCCTGTCACCTGATACAGGTGGGCGGTAAAAAGCTTTTGATAGATTGCGGTTTGTTTCAAGGCCCTAGAGAGGTCGAGGAAGATAACGCCAAGCCTTTTGGTTTTGATCCCTCTACCATAGATTATCTTTTACTAACACATGCTCATTTGGATCATTGTGGTCGTATACCCTTACTCGCAAAGCGGGGTTTTGAAGGCGAAATAATCACCACCATGGCAACTCAGGAGCTGGCGCGTATTGTGATGCTAGATTCTGCTTACTTAAATGAGGAAGATGTGTCGTCGAAAGAATCGCAAACTGAAGCGCAAGAAAAACGTAAAAAACCTTATTGAACCGTTGTATACGACTGAAGATGCACTATATGCACTAAACTATTTTGGTCGCAGGGCAAGTTATAACAAGCCTATTCAAGTGGCCAAAGGAATCAAAGCTACGTTTATAGATGCCGGGCATATTCTGGGTTCGGCCTGTATTTTCCTGGAGCTGGAAGAAGAAGAGCGCAAACGTACTGTATTATTCTCGGGTGATTTGGGTACTAGCGGCAGAGCGATTTTAAGAGATCCAGATACACCACCGCATGCCGATGTGGTGGTTATGGAAACAACTTACGGAGATAGAGATCACAAAGAACTTGAGCCATCAATAGATGAGTTGTTTGAGGCCATCAATCATACCGTGTCTCGTGGTGGTAATATCATCATTCCAACGTTTGCACTTGAAAGAGCGCAAGAGCTTTTGTATTACTTACATGATGGCTGGAAAGATAAATTGCTTCCAAGAGGTTTGCAGGTTTTTCTTGATTCGCCGATGGCTATTTCGGCAACCACTGTTTTTGCTCGTCACCCAGAATGCTATGACAGTGAAACCAAAAAATTATTTGCCGACGGCCATGATCCTTTTGATTTTCCATCCTTACACTTTACGCATGAAGCTTCTGAATCTATGGCCTTGAATAATATTCATAGTGGCGCGTTAATCCTCGCCGGCTCTGGAATGTGTACGGGAGGACGAGTACGCCATCATCTAAAGAAAAATCTGTGGCGAAAAGAATGCAGCATAATTTTTGTTGGTTTTGCAGCTAGAGGAACGCTCGCAAGACGTATTGTTGACGGCGCTAAAACGGTATCAATTTTTGGAGAAGAAATTGCTGTAAATGCAAAAATTTATACCATCGGTGGTTTCTCAGCCCATGCAGGGCAAAGCGAATTAATTGAGTGGCATCAGGCTATCAATAAACCGCAAATTACCTATTTGGTTCACGGTGAAGTTGATGCAATGGAAACTTTTGCTGGGCTTCTTCAAGATACAGAAGTACGTATTGGCAAGCGAGACCAGGAGTATGAGCTTTAGCGGGATATTGTCGAATAAAACTTAAACTGTATTAAAGGATGGCTAGCATCATGACTAAGGTATTGGCAGTTAATGGTTCTTATAGAGATGACGGCATAACGGATAAGGCAGTAGATTTGCTCATACAAAACCTTATAGCACTAGGTGGTGAGGTTGAGTATATCCATCTGCGTGATTATCCTATTGAGTTTTGCCTGAATTGTCGCGAGTGCACTCAACAAGTGGGAGAGGCTCCTGGTAAATGCGTGTTAGATGATGGTTTAAATGAGCTGGTTGAAAAGATAGAGCACGCAGACGCCTATATTTTGGCATCCCCTACTAACTTTGGAACCGTAACCGCGCTATACAAGCGCTTCATGGAAAGATTGGTTGTTTATGGGTATTGGCCGTGGGGAGCTAAATTCCCTATATTCCGAAAAGCGAAAATAAAGAATAAGAAGAAAGCAGTTCTAGTTTCTTCCAGCGCAGCTCCCCGACTTATTGGGCGTTGGTTGACGGGAACAACCGGGCAATTGAAAAAATCAGCACAAACGATTGGTGCCAAAACGGTCGGGGTTTTGTTTACGGGAATGGCAGCGAATAAGCCAGGTCAAGAGTTAACGGAAAAAACAGTATCTGAAATAAAATTAATGGCTGAAAAGCTAGTGTAAATAAAATATTCCCAGCGGAAGTCGGGTCCGAGCCCTCGGAGGGCGAGGTTTGTGTATGAAGGAATAAAAGCCTCTAAAAGGTGGGGGGTGTGTTTATAATTTGATTGTAAGCTTTATTCTCTATAATTTAGAAATAGCCCCGTTTTTTGTCGCTCTTTAAGGACTCAATATGAACACGTTAAAGTTACGTAAAATTGCTATCGATACCTACAAAGAAAATGTCGCGTATCTGCATCGTGATTGCCCCCTGTATCACTCTGAAGGTTTTCAGGCGCTGAATAAAATCGAAATATGGGATGGTGAGGGTAAACCACCTGTTATTGCCGTTTTGAATATCGTCGATGATGAAAATATTATTGCAACCGACGAACTTGGCTTGTGTGAGCGGACTTTTCGCCAATTTGAAGTAATCGAAGGCGAGTCAGTTAGCATCAACCACGCTACCCCTCCTGTATCTATTCGTTCAGTGCATAGAAAGATTGCAGGCAATAGTTTAAGTGCCGATGAATATCTGAATATTTGCAAAGATATTGTCGCCAATCGTTATTCTAAAATTGAGATTGCTGCGTTTTTGGTAGGTACTGCAGAATCGGGTTTAGAGCGCGAAGAAGTTTTGTATTTGACCCAGGCAATGGTAGCCACTGGAGAAACGCTCGATTGGGAAGAATCTCTGGTTGTTGATAAACATTGTATTGGCGGAATTCCGGGCAATCGCACAACCATGATAGTTACTCCCATTATCGCCGCGCATGGAATGTTAATGCCTAAGACATCCAGTCGTGCGATAACCTCGCCCGCTGGTACTGCCGATACCATGGAAGTCTTGGCTAATGTGGATTTGCCGATGGACAAACTGCATTCAATATTGCACCATGAACGTGCTTTTATTGCATGGGGCGGGACCGCCAAACTTGCTCCCGCTGATGATTTTTTTATTTCTGTTTCACGTCCGCTGTCACTAGACTCGTCAAGCCAGATGATTGCTTCAATCTTATCGAAAAAGGTTGCCGCAGGGTCGACTCACCTATTGATAGATATACCTATCGGCTCAAGTGCCAAAGTTAAATCGCAATCCCACGCTTTAAAATTACGCAAGCTGTTTGAATATGTGGGCGATCGTATGGGGCTCGAAATTGATGTGGTAATCACCGATGGCCGCCAACCTGTGGGTCGGGGTATTGGACCTGTTTTAGAGGCGCGAGATGTGATGCAGATTTTGCAGAATGATCCAGAAGCACCGCGAGATCTGCGCGAAAAATCATTACAGTTGGCGGGTCGTATATTGGAGTTTGATCCTGATGTGAGAGGTGGCGAAGGCTATAAGTTGGCGGCAAACATACTGGAATCGGGGCGTGCTCTGGAAAAAATGCAAGGCATCATCAAAGCTCAGGGGGAATGCACTGAAACCTTGTCGCCAGGGAAGCTAAAACATACAGTTAGCGCATCAAAAGATGGCTTTGTAGCGGCGATAGATAATTTTAATATGGCAAAGATAGCTAGATTGGCTGGCTCACCGATGGATAAAGGGGCAGGGGTTGATTTACATAAAAAACTAGGGGATCAGGTCAAACAGGGAGATCCCTTGTATTCAATATACGCCCAGATCAACGCTGATTTTAATTTTGCCAAAGACTACAGTGAGAAAAATAATGGCTATCGTATTGAGACATCAATATGACCATGGAAACCTCATCAGATTATTTGCTTCTAGGGTTTCCAGAATCGACGCAACAGGCTCGAGAAGTGGCAAACCTTGCAGGCATTAACTATGCAGATATCGAGATCCACACTTTTCCTGATGGTGAAAGCAAAATCACTTTGCCTGCTGATGCGTTAAAATCAACAAAGCAGTTAGTCATATGCCGTAGCCTTGATCATCCCAATGACAAGCTCTTAGAGCTTTTGATGGCGGCACAAGGGGCAACACAACTTGGCATTAACAAGATAATTCTGATTGCGCCTTACCTTGCTTATATGCGTCAGGATAAAGCTTTTAATCCGGGGGAGGTTGTCAGCCAGAAAGTGATTGGGAAAATGCTATCCGAAAGTTTTGATGGTGTGATTACTGTCGATTCCCACTTGCATCGTATCAAACAACTTTCAGAAGCCATCCCCGTTGAATTAGCAATCAATTTGACTGCCACCGAACCCATGGGAGAGTTTCTCAAACATAACGTTGAAAACCCATTCTTGCTAGGGCCTGATGCAGAGTCCCGTCAGTGGGTAGAAGCTATTGCTTTGCCGAACAAGATGGATTGCAGTGTGGCAAGCAAGGTGCGCCGTGGCGATCAAGATGTGCTGATAAATTTACCAGAAGGTAACTACGGAGGGCGGAATATGGTCCTAGTGGATGATGTGGCAAGTTCTGGCCAAACGCTGATCCAGTCCGCAAAACAGCTCCAGCGCTTCCAACCTGCTTCTATTTCGGTATTGGTTACCCATGCATTGTTTATGCAAGGGGCTATTCAACAACTCAGAGATCAGGGTGTAAGTAATATCTGGAGTTGTAATAGTATTAGTCATGCTACCAATGCGGTGTCTTTGACGATTTTATTGGCTAAGAATTTAAAACGTTTTGTTACTGATTAATGGTAATTAAATGAAAGATGAACTCACATGGCATTTTGATCTTGCAGTCATAGAATGGCTGATCGTCCTTCTAGTATTAATCATTCTTGGGATTTTTGGCGCACTGCTTACTCGAAAATTTAAAGGACTAAAACAACAAAATGCTCAATCTGATGACGCTGATTTACTAGAGCAAAAATATCATAGTAAAACTAAAGAAGCAGTGTTCGAATCTTTAGATGTCAAACCAGTTGGCTTATCTAAGCAGGAAGCTGAAAACAGATTCGCTAATTATGGGCCAAATAAGCTTCCAGAAGCAAAAAGGCGGGGACCTTTAATTAGATTTATCTGTCAGTTTCATAATGTCCTAATCTACGTCTTGATCGGGGCAAGTGCAATCACCGCCATGCTGGAGCACTGGATTGATGCCAGTGTGATTTTAGGTGTGGTGGTTATCAATGCGATTATAGGTTTTATTCAGGAAGGTAAAGCTGAGAATGCCTTGAAAGCAATTCAACAAATGCTTTCCCCGAATGCGATGGTTATACGTGATGCTCATCAAGTGATGATTCCGGCAGACCAACTGGTGCCTGGTGATATTGTACTACTGCAATCCGGGGATAAGGTTGCGGCTGACCTTAGATTGTTTCAGCTAAAGGGCTTACAAATACAGGAATCTGCATTAACCGGTGAATCGGTTGCCGTTGAAAAAGGAACAGATCCAGTTGCTCGAGATAGCGTGATTGGTAATCGAAGCTGTATGGCTTTTTCGGGCACCCTGGTTACACACGGTCAAGGAAGGGGCATAGTCGTTGCGACGGGTGTTCAAACTGAGCTTGGACATATTAGTAAGCTGGTTTCGGAAGTGAAAGCCGAATCTACTCCCTTGTTACGCCAAATAGCAGTGTTTGGTCGCTGGCTGAGCATATCAATTGGCGTGATTTCAGTCGCTACTTTCGCATTTGGTGTATTGGTACGTGAATATGCTGTGGCAGAAATGTTTTTGGCCGCGGTAAGTTTGGCGGTGGCTGCAATTCCCGAAGGCTTACCTGCCATCATGACGATTACATTGGCCATAGGTGTGCAGCGCATGGCACGCCGCAATGCGATTATCCGTAAACTGCCTGGTGTCGAAACATTAGGTGCTGTATCCGTTATCTGTACGGATAAAACAGGGACATTAACTCGAAATGAAATGACTGTGCGCAAAATAGCCGCATCTGGCGGATTATTTGAACTTGCTGGCGCGGGCTATGATCCTCACGGTTCGATTTCACTGGAACAGCAGTCACTGGAAAAAAAAGATATTGCACCAGAGGATAACCCGGTACTGATCGAAATACTTCAGGCCGCACTGCTTTGCAATGATGCTTCATTGGAAATCAATCAAAAAATAGACAATGATCAAAGCAATAAAGAATACCTGGTTAGCGGTGATCCTATGGAAGGGGCGTTACTCGTGGCAGGTTTAAAAGCTGGTCTGGATATAGAGATTGTCACAAAAAAATATCCGCGTATCGATCTCATTCCCTTCGAGTCTGAACACCGTTTTATGGCAACGCTACATCATAGTCACACGGATGAAGCTCATATTTATCTGAAGGGAGCACCGGAACGTGTGCTTGAAATGTGTACTCATCAACGCTGTATTGGAGAAGATCAAACTGTAAGCAATGAAGGATTAAATAATAATTACTGGCTAGATTGTATTGATGAATTGGCCCAACAAGGTCAGCGGGTACTGGCAATAGCGGTAAAAACCACAAACAGTAATCATTGCGATCTTAAATTCAGCGAAGTTGAAAACGGCATGACCATGCTAGGGCTATTTGGCTTTATTGACCCACCTCGGGATGAAGCAATAACAGCTGTAGAAGATTGTACTAACGCTGGCATCCGGGTCAAAATGATTACTGGAGATCATGCTGCTACAGCACGCTCAATCGCACAACAACTCAAGTTAACAAATTCTGCAGATGTGCTAACGGGGCAAGAACTTGAGCTAATGAGTGATGAGATCTTGCGCCAGCGGGTGCTTGAAGTGGATATATATGCACGCGTCAGTCCAGAACATAAATTGCGTTTAGTCAAAATATTACAAGGGCATGGCTTAATTGTTGCCATGACAGGTGATGGAGTTAATGATGCTCCTGCACTGAAAAGTGCTAATGTCGGAATAGCAATGGGGAAAAAGGGTACCGAAGCTGCTAAAGAGGCGGCAGAAATGGTGCTCGCTGATGATAATTTCGCAACCATCGCATTGTCGGTAAAAGAAGGGAGAACCGTTTATGATAACCTGCAAAAGGCCATCCTCTTCATGTTGCCGAACAATGGAGGCGAAGCACTAGTGCTGGTTGCCGCAATTCTGTTTGGTTTTCAGCAATTGCCCTTAACGCCTGTACAGATTCTCTGGGTAAATATGGTGACAGCCGTTGCTTTAGAGCTGGCGCTCGCTTTTGAACCACCGGAAAAAGACATTATGCAACGTTCTCCGCGAGATGCAAATACGCCAATTCTTACACCATATCTGGTCTGGAGAATAGCCTTTGTGTCACTGATCATGATGGTGGGGACTATGGGACTGTTTCTTTGGGAAATGGATCAAGGTGCCAGTATCGAATATGCACGAACAGTATCAGTGAATACACTGGTCACTTTTCAGGTTTTCTATTTATTCAATTCTCGTTATATGGCTGCTTCAATATTTAACTGGGAAGGATTTACGGGCAACCATTATGTGTTGTATGCCATAGTTGCGCTGATATTTTTCCAACTCTGTTTCACCTACATTTCATTCATGCAAACTTTGTTTGGAACGGTCGCGATTAATTTAAACAGCTGGATATATATTTTGCTGGTTGGCTCTTCTGTTTTGTTTTTGGTTGAGTTTGAAAAAGCAATCGTGCGCCGTACCTGGTTACGAAATTCAAGTATTTCTGATGGAATTTGAACATCTTATAATCTCGATAAGTTTTCCTAGAGGGCTTGATAGCATATTCACAAAGAATTTTTCCACCAGTCAGATTTTACTGAACCCACGATCGGATTGATCAGATAATCATAATCACAATGGCAATTTAGTCCATTTTTATCATGAAAATAATTGTATACCCCTTCACAATGATCTTCGATGGAGTCAACCACTCCCAGCGTTAACATTTCCTCAAAGTCGTCAGCAAATGTACGATCCAGTGCCGTGACATCGGCCTAAGCAGCTATATTCACCCAATTTCGAATATTGGTGGAGTATTTACATTAGCCATCTTTGTTGTTACCCATCAAACTGCGTTGCACATAATTCATCCCCAAGGGGCTACCAAGTGTTAGGAAAAGGTCAATATTTCCAGGTTGGTGCTCCAACTGTGACAGTGCCCAGAGTGTGTCGAATGCAATTACAGAACCCAAACTATGACCAATAAGTAGGATGTTATGGTCTTTTTTTTAGTAATGGCCGAAGTTCTAGCTTGAGTTGTTCTCGAACTTGTCTACCAATTTTGTCTACTTTTATGAAAATAACGATTAATTTCTTCGGCGGTAGTACGCAGCTGACCCCTGATTAATTTTAATAATACGGGTAAGTGGTCGACCGCACTGTAAAGAAGCGTATCCAGTTTACGATGCCAAGCCTTTGCGTCAATGATGTCCTGTTCAGTCGGGCCATGCTGGTTCATTAATTGATCTACCCACGGCAAATGCAGACTAATATCATCATGCTCCAGGTAATAAAAAAAATTCCAGGCAATAAGTTTAAAATTCTCTTGATGTTTCCTTAAATCATCAACAATGTTTGGATCGGCACGGCCAACACTTACCAGGGTTCGACATAATAGATTTTGGTGCTGCTCGGCAATGGGTTTTGGATTTTTACCCGGAACAAAAATTATTTGGCGATCACTCATTTGGGATATAGCCGTTTCTTGTAGTTTTGGTTTAAATCATTAATACAAACTATAGTTTAACTAAAGTTCTAAAGGTGTGACATATGTCAGAACAATTCACGGTATTAATATTAGGATACGGAGAGATGGGTCATGCAATGGAATTTCTTCTTAAAGATCGCAGTCGTTGCTTATCTGGGAAAACTTCCTCAGGAAGGTTTTGAGTCAGTGATCACTTAGTGAGAGCGGCACGTTGCAGATATTGTGTTGTTTTGTCTACCGGTAAATCCACATCGTGAAATAGCTCAGAAGATTAGACCCTTGCTGAAAAAAGACTGCATCAATGTAAGTATCGCCAAAGGTCTGGATGAAGCAGGGCAAACTGCTGCCCAAATCTTTGCAGGCGTGTTTTCTTCAGAATCAGTATGGTTTGCTTTATGGTCCAATGATTTCTGAGGAAATTCTTGAATGGTAGAACTTCTTTCGCACAACTCGGAAGTACAAATAGTGATTTAAGTAGCAAGGTGCGCAGTCTATTTCAGGATACAGGTCTTTATATAGAGCCATCCACTGATATCACCGGGATTAGCTGGTCAGTGATTTTGAAAAATGTCTATGCTCTGGTATTTGGTATGGCTGATGAGTTGAAATTGGGGGATAACCTGCGTGGTTATTTGGCTATGGCAGCTTTGCATGAGCTGGATGATATTGTACATAAAATGGGAGGGGAAGCAGGAACCCCTTACAATTTGGCAGGCTTGGGAGACTTAATTACGACAGCTACCAGTGAGGATTCACACCACCATGAATTGGGAAGGCTGTTGGCAAGAGAAGAAACTGAATCAATACAGGGTGAGGGTGTCCATACACTTGAAATGGTAACTAAATATAACTTATTTAATACAGATGACTATCCGTTATTTCAGTTGATTCGGCAGATAGTAGAAAATCCACAGAATGTGGCTGATCGCATCCAGCAACACTTAAAGCAGGTTTATAACTGAACGATGAAATTTGATATCCAAAATATGCTCAGTCCTGATGTCTATGACCACCCAGTGGGCGACATAGAATTGATTGAAACGCATATTTCCTGGGTTGTTTTAACGGGTGACTATGCCTATAAAATCAAGAAACCAGTGAATTTTGGCTTTCTGGATTTTTCTACATTGGATAAAAGACAAAAATACTGCGAACAAGAATTATACCTCAATCGCAGGCTAGCTCCTGATATCTACCTCGACGTCGTTTCTATTTCAGGTTCTGCTCAAAATCCCGTTATTTCTAATGAAAAAGATGCTTTTGAATACGCTGTGAAAATGACACAGTTTCCACAGTCAGCGCAGCTAGATAATATGCTGCAAGCCAGAAAGCTTGGGAGTGATCACATAAATGCTATCGCACAAATGGTCGCAGCTTTTCACCAGATTACAGCAGTAGCTAATGATGATACTGATTACGGTGAGCCTGACAAACTGTTCAAGCCTGTACAAGAAAACTTTGAGCTTATTGGTGAGTCTCTAAAAACATCCGCTTATGAAGCAAAGCTGGAAGAGTTAAAGAAATGGAGCGAATCAGAATTTGCTCGTTTGAAATCGATATTCACGCAACGTAAGCGGCATGGTTTCATAAGAGAATGCCATGGTGATATGCATTTGCGAAATCTTGTGTGGCTTGATGGCAAAGCACTAGCGTTTGATTGCATAGAGTTTAATGATAACTTACGCTGGATTGATGTTATTAGCGAAATAGCTTTTTTGATGATGGATTTGCAAGATCGGGGAGAAGATCAACTAGCTAATGGTTTTCTCAATGCATATCTGGAAATTACGGGCGACTACGAAGGGCTTTCAGTGCTGCCTTTTTATCTTTGCTATCGCGCTATGGTCCGAGCCAAGGTTGATGCCTTGCGTCTTCAACAAATCAGTGGTAATCCGAAAATGGCAGATTTGGCAGAGTTTGATTCTTATATGGAGTTGGCGATGCGTTACACTAAAATCACCGCCCCAAAATTAATTATCATGCGAGGTCTATCAGCCTCAGGGAAGAGCACCGTGTCTCAGCAGATTCTTGAAAATACAGGTGCAATCAGAATACGTTCGGATGTTGAACGAAAACGCTTGTTCGATATCTCTCTCGATGAGAAAGCGAAAGCACCTAATGCAGTTGATGAAGGGATCTATTCATCTGATTCATCCGAACAAACTTATGAAAAACTTCTCGAGTTAGCTTCAACAGTGTTAGATGCCGGTAATACAGTTCTGGTTGATGCTGCTTTTCTTAAGCATCAACAACGAGAGCCTTTTAAAAAACTGGCTAAAAGTAGGGGGGTGACTTTTATTATTCTTGAAGTAACAGCCCCATTTGATATATTACGACAACGTATTCTTGATAGAAAAAAAGATGTGTCAGATGCTGATATCTCGGTACTAGAACATCAAGTCTCTCAATGGAAGCCGTTAGCTGATAGTGAAGCTATGAATGCAATTAGAGTAAACACTGAAAATCCATTGGATATTAAATCCCTACTATCCAGTATAAATAATAAAACCACCATAGATCAGGTACAGAACTCATGAAATGGGCCTGGAAATTAGCTACTTTTGCTGGCATTGATGTTTATGTCCATGCCACTTTCTTTATTTTGGTTGCCTGGATAGGGATGAGTTTCTGGGCGATTGGCGGCACGATTCAAGCTGTTATTACGGGCGTGGGTTTTATTGTGGCACTTTTCGCTTGCGTTGTGTTGCATGAATTTGGACATGCCTTGACAGCCCGCCGATATGGAATTCGTACCGAAAAAATTACGCTGTTACCAATTGGTGGTGTGGCATCGATGGAACGAATGCCAGACGATCCAAAGCAGGAGATAGCCGTAGCACTAGCCGGCCCCGCAGTTAACGTAGTGATTGCTGCTTTACTTTGGTTGTGGCTTACAGCAACGGGTTCAATGGTCGATGCAGAACAACTTAGTATTACTGATGGATCGTTTTTACAACGGCTGATGTTTATTAATTTAATATTGGCAATATTCAACTTGCTGCCGGCTTTTCCAATGGATGGCGGCAGGGTTTTACGGGCCGTGTTGGCATTACGTATGGATCACGTTCGTGCCACCCAGATTGCGGCGAGTGTCGGGCAGGGATTGGCACTATGGTTGGGATTTTTGGGGTTGCTATATAACCCCTTTTTGATTTTTATCGCTTTCTTTGTCTGGATTGGTGCTGCATCAGAAGCGGAGTCGGAACAGATTAAATCGACGATTTCTGGTTCTAGCGTAGGCAAAGCAATGCTGACTGACTTCCAAGTATTGGCACCAGGCGACCTACTATCACATGTTGTTGAACTGACCTTAGCCGGTAGTCAAACCGATTTCCCTGTGTTGCAAAATGGCTCCATGATTGGTGTGCTTGGACAGGCTGATCTACTGAGAGGTTTGCAACAAGGTGGAGAACAAAACCGGGTAAAAGACTTTATGCAAAGCGAAGTTTATAGCACCGATATTCAAGAGCCATTGGAGCAGGTTTTAAAAAGTATCCAGAGTCACCACTGTTCGCTAGTTTCAGTGACTGAAGATGATAAGTTTGTAGGGATTGTTAATCTCGAAAATATTATTGAGCTTATCCAGATTCAGACTGCCATTAATAGAAAAGGGGATGATAATCAGACTAAGTGGGAAGCTTAACTAAACTGTTTTATTAGTATTAGGAGGATTAAATAACACACCTCTCAACTTTGGGGCACTTTTTATCGTTTCTTTAGTTTCAAGTAATCTTGCTTATAAAAGAGTACTAACTGCTTATAAACCTCTGCACAATACTCAAATAGAATTTCTGGAGCAGTAAAGAAGTATTCACTAATGACTGCAAAAAATTCTGCTGGATTTGTCGCTGCGTATTCATTTATCGTCGTTGGTTGAAAATTTTCTACCTGATGTACCAGAATATTGTAGGCGTGGCTGAGTGAATCGGTCCATTGTTTGCGGTGCATTTTGGGGTGTAAAGGTGGCATGCCATTGGCTCGACCATTTAACATATCTAGCTTATGGCTGAACTCATGGATGACAACATTGTGGCCAGGGTGGTTATGATAACTGTCTCGTTCAACATCGGACCAGGCTAGAATTACAGGTCCTCTGGACCAGGCTTCGCCACTCAGTGCCGAACTGGTCTCGTGAACAAGCCCAAAGTTGTCTGTTACATTGCGATACACCACAAAATTATCTGGATAGACCACAACTTCTATCCAACCTTCGTAATAGCTCATGTCGAGGTGTAAAATAGGTAAGCAGGCTTGTGCAGCGATAATGAGTTTTTTTTCATCGTTTATTTCAAATCCACGAACTCCAGTAAAGGTTTTCTCATGAATGAACAAGCTACTTAGCCTTTTTAACTTAGCCAAATCTTTGGGTTTTAATGCTTTTAAAACCTTGATGTTTTTAATGGTGTTAAGCCATAAAGCATCATCGACTAAATGTTTTTGCAGGATAAATTTTTCTTTTAGTTTTCTAATCAAATCGAACATGTAATTTTTACCGTCATAGTTATCGACATATCTAGGAATAGCTATAGACACAGTTTCGATATAGTTAGCCAGTCAATTAGGGATTGCAAGCAATTCTGGTTTGGCTTTTTACTATTGTTGGGTTGGACTTTTAATATTCAATGGGTATCTGTTTGAGTAGTTAACAATACAGGTTAAGATCGAGTCATTTATTCATGAGTATTTATCCCTAGATTAATGAAACACTCGCATTCGCAAGTCACTTTTCCATGGCGTGAAGGTCATACAGTTGAATTCCTCATCGATGGTGAGCAGTTTTTCCCTGCGATGTTAAATGCCATAGATAATGCATGCGAATACGTGTTGATGGAAATGTATTTATTCGAATCAGGCGAAGTGGCAAATAAATTCATTAGTTCATTTTCTGCTGCTGCACGAAGAGGCGTGTGTGTGCAACTGCTTGTTGATGGCTTTGGAGCTAAGGCTTTATCTTCATATGATAGGGAGCAACTTACATCCTCAGGAGTAAATTTGGCTTTCTATAATCCGTTGAATTTCAAAACGCTGAAAGGTCTTAAAAATAATTTAAATCGAACCCATCGAAAATATTTGATTATTGATGGCGAGAGTGTGTTTGTCGGCGGTGCAGGAATTACTGATCATTTCTACGGAGAAAATGCCTGGCGGGAAACGGTTGTAGATATAAAAGGAAAAGTGATTTCTGATTGGCATGCACTATTCAACGACATGTTTACCCAGTGGTCAGATCAACAAGTGCCTGAAGCGATAAAGGCTGACCCTATCGATAATGACATTCTTGGGCGGTTGTCGTTCACCAGTGGTGGTGAAAAACTAGAGATAAAACGCGTTCTGCTTAATCGTATGAATAAGTGTCAGAATCAAATCTGGTTTGCTTCAGCGTATTTTATACCTTCAAGAAAAGTGCGAAAGTCTCTAAGGCGTGCAGCTTTAAGGGGCAATGATGTGCGTTTGCTATTGCCAGGACCTATCACTGATCATCCTTCTGTGCGCTATGCAAGTAGGCGCTACTATGCGCGTTTGTTACGATTTGGTGTACGTATTTTTGAATATCAAGGGCGTTTCACCCATACTAAAATGGTGCTGGTTGATGATTGGTATACGATTGGATCATCTAATGTAGATCGCTGGAACTTTCGCTGGAATCTGGAAGCTAATATGGAAGTGGAAAGTCAGCAAAGTGCTGATATCGCTCGAGAAGTCATGGAGGATGACTTCGACAATTGTGAAGAAATTCATTATAAACTCTGGGTGAATCGTTCAAAAATGCAACGATTTAAAGAGTGGTTGTGGGGCAAGGTGGACCTGTGGATCACTCGAAATATTTAAAGGGCACCCCCCTACTTATAGGGTGTTTTTAAAAGGTCATTTTATTCTAAAGGACAGAACGGAGTTTATTAATCAGAAGATTTTGTGTCTTCTGGTCTTTTAACACTTAATGATTTTTTCTTACTGTATCTAATCGCAACTGGTTTGCTGGTATCTGCTGATCTTTCCTTTGGCTCAGCAAAGTCTGATTGCCAGCCTCTACCGTTACTATCTTTAGGTGCATCGGTGCCGACTCTGCTTACCCCGATTTTTTTACCATTGTTCTTTCTGTGCGTCCCACCATTTAATCTGCCAAAAGGACCTTTGTGTTGGCGGCGAGATGTGCCATCGGCTGTCTTTTGTGTATTGTTATTTTGTTTTAGCTTTAACGCCTGGTTTAGTACGTCTGGTATTTTTAGGGTTTTTGGCTCTAACGTTTTTCTTGCCGTTTTGGTTTCTCTTTGGCTGATTTGATCTGTTGTTTGGTTTTGGTCTACTTAAATTAACAAAAGGTTTTAACGGCTCAAGTCCTGGAATGGTAATTTGTGGGAGCTTTTCACCAAAGGTTTTTTCAAGGTGCTTTAATTCATTAAAGTTATAACCATCTATCATTAGTAAGGTAGGTTTTTCTCTATCTTGATTATGGTGTTCTAATCTTTTCAGATAGTTATCAGTCTTATGTGGCAGGTCAAAATTAATGATATTAGTATCAGCAGTTTGAAGTTCTTCATTGGTAAATGAATTATTCTCCTGATCACTGTAAATAAGAATATCGCACTCATCGAATTCTTCTGCATTGAGCTCACTGATCAGCTCGGCAGTATGCCCATGATTGGCCAGGTTTTCTTGTAGAGTTTTAGCCGCTTTATTGGTTGCCGTGTATATGAGTGTTGATTCACCAGAAAATTCATCCATAAGATGATCCATCATGGCTATTTTATGCGTGTAGTCATCTGCAATGTGAACTTTTTGTGGCATCAAGGAATTTATGTCTACTTTCTTGAAGTTGTCTGTTGTGTTGTCAGTATCATTTTTATTGGAGCCTTCTTATTTGATTTTCTTTTTTGAATTCTTTTGGGCTTTTGGTTGAGGGCTTTTTTTCTGATGGACCATAACTTCAGTTGACTCTTCGCTTTCTTCCTCTTCTTCCTCATCTACAGTGATTTGCACTGCGTTTGGAAAAAGACCTGTGGCATAAGGAGTAATTTCTTCATCACCTCTTACAAATGTAATGGATGAGCAGTCAGGGCCAGCCTGTTGCAAAATACTTTCTACCAAACCTTGTAGGTTTTTCTTATAAATACTCGATAGATCATCGATGATTAACATTTCTAATTGAGAAAAGTCAGCTTTACCATTATTCATCAAATCATTGAGACGACCTGGTGTAGCAATCATGATATCTAAAGGGCGTCTCATTAGACGCATTTGCGTCTGATAAGGGCGACCGCTAACGATAAAGCCAAAGCGCATCACTATATCATTGCTTAGGCGTTTAATGGTGTAGTTGATTTGGCTAACCCGATCACGTCGTGACGTAAGAATTAACACACGTGCACCACGTTTTTCCGGAGCTGGATTTTCAAGGATGTAATTCATTGCAGGAATTAAGAAAGCCCCTGTCTTACCAGAAGCGGATTGGCTCCAGATGAGCGCACTTTTTCTTTCTGCAACTAAAGGAATCAGTTGTGTCTGAAGTTCGGTCGGCGATTTATAACCGGACTCTTCAATCGATTTAATGAAGTCTTTATTTAAATTAAAGTCTGAAAATGACAAATTTTGTCCCCCCCGCCTGAAATGCGGGTATTACTCTATAGCTGATGTTTTAATATTATTAATAAAAATAACGGCTTAGTTAGTTTGAATGACTATTTCGCTCTGGAAATTTACATTATTAGAAAATATTGGATGCCAGTCCCCTTTGTTCATCATGAAAATGTTGTATTAAATGATTGGCATCATGACACCCCTAACGGGTGTAAGCATAAGCAATGTTTCATGAGGGTAACGGGCAAAACACATTTGTTGCTAGAAGTTACTTGAAAAATACATTGCACTCAAATAATAACTTATAACAATTAAGGTTTTTAGTCAAGCTTAGCGGCTTTGAGGGTTAATTTGGGCGCTTCAGCGGTTACTATTCTGGCAACTAGTGTGGTAGAAGCTCGCGCCAGTTTTTTTCTTCATCGCGTAAAGTTAATATTTCTACACCATCAGGTGATACATAAAGCGTGTGTTCCCATTGTGCCGAGAGCTTGTGATCTTTAGTGATAACTGTCCATTTATCTGGTAGCGTTTTTATGTGGCGTTTACCTTGATTTACCATCGGCTCGATAGTGAAGGTCATACCTTCTTTTAGCTCGACACCTGTGTCTGGTTTGCCGTAATGGAGAACCTGTGGCTCTTCATGAAATACTTCACCAATTCCGTGTCCACAATATTCACGAACTATTGAGTAATGCTGGGCCTCGGAATAAGTTTGGATAGCATGACCAATATCACCAAGTTTGATCCCAGGTTTAACCATGTCGATCCCAATGTACAATGCTTTTTGAGCAACTTCACAAAGTCGTTGAGTAGCTACGTTTGGTTTACCCACATAAAACATTTTACTCGTGTCGCCATGAAACCCATCTTTTATAACGGTGATATCAATATTGACAATATCGCCCTTCTTTAATTTCTTGTCGCTGGGAATACCGTGACACACCTGGTAGTTAACAGAGGTGCAGATGGATTTAGGGAAGCCATGATAATTTAAAGGGGCAGGAATAGCTTGCTGCTCATTAACAATGTAGTCATGACAGATTTTATCCAAATCATTTGTTGTTATCCCTGAAACAACATGCGGCCCAATCATATCTAATACCTCTGCTGCAAGACGGCCTGCAACGCGCATTTTCTCTATTTGCTCGGGTGACTTGATCTGAATAGCCATAAAAACCTTTAGTAATAATGAAGTAAGTTAGGTAAAAGCGAATTATGCCGTGTTTTTTATCATAGTGAAACTGTTGTGGGATGTATGTGTTTATGGTATAAAGTGCGCCGCGCTGAATTTGCTGGATTTACAGTTAATTTTCGCGAAATTCAATGGAGTAATGAGGGTAGTGCCTTTTTACTTCAAATTCACACACATATCATAAAGATATAGCAGGGTGCTTGTGGCTTTTTCTTTTAATCAAAGAAAAAAGTTAACAGGTTGTTATATTGGATATGTGGAGGCCTAACCCATGAGGATATAATTATGGCTAAAGTTACTATGCGCCAAATGCTGGAAGCTGGTGTTCACTTCGGACATCAAACCCGCTACTGGAACCCTAAAATGGCACCTTACATATTTGGTGACCGCAATAAAATTCATATCATTAACCTTGAGAAGACGTTGCCGTTATTTAACGACGCCTTAAACTTTGCTGGTAACATCGCAGCAAAGGGTGGCAAGGTAATGTTCGTTGGCACCAAGCGTGCCGCACAAACTGCAATCCGTGATGAAGCTACTCGTTGTAAAATGCCTTTCGTTGACCAACGTTGGTTGGGTGGAATGCTTACGAACTACAAGACAGTTAAGCAATCAGTTCGTCGTATGCAAGAAATCGAAAAGATGGAAGCTGACGGAACAATCAATCGAGGTGGTAAGAAAGAAGCATTAATGCTTTCTCGTGAATACGAGAAGTTGAACAAAGGTCTTGGTGGAATTAAAGACATGCGTTCATTACCTGATGCGCTATTCATTATTGATGTAGGGCACGAAAGTATTGCCGTTAAAGAAGCAAAGACACTAGGAATTCCAGTGATCGGTGTTGTTGATACAAACAATACTGCTGACAACGTGGGTTATGTTATTCCTGGAAATGATGACGCGATACGCGCAATCCAGCTTTATACATCTGCGATTGCAGACTCAATTGTTGAAGGACATCTAGCTGCTGCAACTAACGCTGAAGAAATGGCTGCTGCTGCACCAGCTCCAAAAGCTAAAGAAGCTGAGAAGCCAACTGCTAAAGTAACAAAGAAAGAATCACCAGCAAAAGCTACTGCGCCGGCTAAAGAAGACGCGCCAGCTAAAGAAGCCGCACCGGCTAAAGAAGCTCCACGAAGCTCCAGCCAAAGAAGCTCCAGCCAAAGAAAGTGCTCCAGCCAAAGAAAGTGCTCCAGCTAATAAAGAAGCTGACGACCTTAAGAAAATCGAAGGAATCGGTCCGAAGATTGCTGAAGTTCTAGGTGAAGCTGGTGTAACTACATATGCTCAAATGGCTGATATGGATCGTGATGCGATCAAAGCAATCCTTGAAACAGTATCAACATTAAAGTCTAAAGAGCCAAAGACGTGGCCTCAACAAGCTAAATTGGCTGCTGATGGTAAATGGGATGAGTTGAAAACGTTGCAAGATGAGCTTATGGGTGGCCTTTAATAGGTCTCACCTAATTTACGTTTAGATTTTAGGGGGAATGTTTCAGAAGTGAATGCATTTCCCCTATTTAATTTCTGAGGAAATAGACATGGCTATTACAGCTACAATGGTTAAAGAACTCCGCGAGCGTACAGGCGCTGGCATGATGGAGTGCAAGAAAATGCTTACCGAAACTGGTGGCGATATGGAAGCTGCGATCGACTTGATGCGTAAATCAGGTGCGGCAAAAGCTGATAAAAAAGCAGGTCGCGTTGCTGCTGACGGTACGGTTGTTATTACAGTTTCTGAAGACGGCAAAGAAGGTTCTATAGTAGAGATTAACTGTGAAACTGATTTCGTTGCTAAAGATGAAAATTTTGTTAACTTCTCAACTGCAGTTGGCGCTCGTGTACTTGCGGATAAGCCAGCTGACGTTGAAGCATTATCTGCTATGCCTTTAGATTCCGGCGAGACTGTTGAAGAAGTCCGTGCAAATCTAGTTGCCAAGATTGGTGAGAATATGCAAGTTCGTCGTTTCGAAGTTTTGACTTCAGACGCTGGTCAAGTATATGCATACAGCCATGGTGTTCGTATCGGTGTTGCAGTAGCGATGACTGGTGGTGACGAGGCTTTAGGTAAAGACGTTGCAATGCATATCGCTGCAAGTCGTCCAGTTTGTGTTTCAGAGAACGAAGTTCCTGCTGAAACGCTTGAGAAAGAGAAAGAGATTCTTATCGCTCAGGCAGAAGATAGTGGCAAGCCAATGGAAATCATCGAGAAGATGGTTGAAGGTCGTATGCGTAAGTATTTGGCAGAAATCACCTTGGTTGGTCAGCCATTTGTAAAAGACCCAGATCAAACTGTTGGTCAATTGCTTAAAGCTGCTGGTGCTGAAGTTACAGCATTTATTCGCTACGAAGTGGGTGAAGGCATCGAGAAAAAACAGGAAGATTTTGCGGCAGAAGTTATGGCGCAAGTGAAAGGAAGCTAAACTAATGTTTCATTAGTTGGAAAAGGAGCGTTTAACGCTCCTTTTTTTTGTCTGGGATTTTTGTAAAAGGGATTTCATTTAATATTCTTTTATATAGAAAAACCCTCTTAAAGTAGGGAGGTGATAGTAGGATTAAACAATTATTAATTAAGTATAAAATGACACCCCCCTACTTTTAGCCTGTTTTTGCAAAATTTATGCAGAAATACATCATGGTAAGTGAACATATAATTGTGTAGTCTATGCAAAATTAAAAAGGAGCCGAGCTATTATGAACCAAACTTATAACAGAATATTACTAAAGCTAAGTGGCGAAGCTCTTATGGGTCAATATGATTTTGGGATTGATTCCGATGTTCTCGCTCAAACTGCGACAGAAGTCGTTAAGCAGGTTAAGTCTGGTACTCAGGTGGCATTAGTTATTGGTGGTGGAAATATCTTCAGGGGCGCAGGTTTGGCTCAAGGTGGTATTGACCGGGTTAGCGCTGATCAAATGGGAATGCTCGCTACGGTTATGAATGCACTGGCGATGCAGGATGCAATAAAAAAACAGGGTATCAAATGTCGTGTTATGTCGGCATTAAAGATTGATCAGTTAGGTGAAGAGTATTCAGCTATCAAAGCGCGGGAGTTTTTGTCTGATGGAGAGGTGGTGATTTTTGCCGCTGGCACTGGAAACCCATATTTTACTACAGACACAGCAGCAAGTTTACGTGCCATTGAAATAGAGGCTGATCTGTTATTAAAGGCAACTAAAGTTGATGGTATTTATGATTCTGACCCAATGAAAAACCCTGATGCAGTACGCTACGATCAACTAGGTTTTGATGAGGCTATTGCAAAAGAGTTGGGTGTTATGGATCTCACAGCAATGGTATTATGTAGAGAAAATAAAATGCCATTGTGTGTGTTTAATATGTTTGAAACAGGTGCTTTAGATAAAATTGTTAATGGAGATAAGCTCTCTGGAACGCTTGTGATACCTGAATAAACAATTAGAAATACAACAAAATAAATTACAGAGATTGAGATTAAGTAGGGACTGAAAAAATGATTAATGACATTATTAAAGATGCTGAAGTAAGAATGAAAAAGAGCATTGATTCTTTAAGAGGCGAGCTAGCAAAGGTTAGAACCGGACGTGCTCACCCAAGTCTTCTTGAGCATATCATGGTTGATTATTACGGTAGCGATACCCCTTTAAGTCAGGTTGCAAGCATTGGTGTTGAAGATGCGCGAACCTTAACAGTGACACCTTGGGAACGCCCGATGGTGCAAGCAGTAGAAAAAGCGATTATGAATTCTGATTTGGGTTTAAATCCTAATTCAGCAGGTACAGTAATACGTATTCCGATGCCACAGTTAACCGAAGAACGTCGTCGTGATCTTGTAAAAGTGGTTAAGGGCGAAGGTGAAAACGGGAAAATTGCTGTACGTAATATTCGTCGTGATGCAAATTCTGACTTTAAGATGCTAGAAAAAGAAAAAGAAATTTCTGAGGATGAAGAAAGAAGAGGTCAGGAAGAGATTCAAAAATTAACGGATAAGTATGTTAAAGAGATCGATGATGTTGTGGCAGTTAAGGAAGAAGATTTGATGAAGGTTTAATACCTTCAATCTCATAACTTTTCTTATCTGACATAATGACTGATCAATTAAATATTCCACGCCATATTGCGATTGTAATGGATGGCAATGGACGTTGGGCGAGGGCAAAGCATCGTCCTCGTTTTATGGGGCATAAAAAGGGCGTTGAAGCAGTAAGGAATATTGTAAAAACGTGCGCAGAACTAAATGTCGAATGTTTAAGTCTGTTTGCTTTTAGTAGTGAGAATTGGAAGCGCCCGGAAGAAGAAATATCTAATTTAATGTCACTGTTTATGATGGCATTAGAGAGAGAAGCAAAAGCGCTCGCTAGAAATAATGTCAGGCTCCAGATAATAGGTGACCTCAGTCAGTTTTCTGAAAAATTACAGTTGAAAATAAAACAAGTAGAAGAACTCACAGCTAATAGCGATGGTTTAAAGCTTATAGTTGCCGCCAACTATGGTGGTCGCTGGGATGTCACAGGTGCTGCAAAAGAAATCGCACAGAAAGTTATCAGTAAAGAGTTGAATATTGATGACATCACTGAGGATAGTGTCAGTGAAAGCCTTTCAACCTATGGTATTCCAGATCCTGATCTATTTATAAGAACAGGTGGAGAGAAGCGCATCAGTAATTTCTTGATATGGCAGATGGCTTATACAGAATTGTATTTTACGGATGTGCTGTGGCCCGATTTTGATGAAAACGAGCTTAGTTTAGCGATAGAAGATTATTCATCTCGCCAAAGACGTTTTGGAAAGACCAGCGAACAGGTCATGGCAGACAAGCAAGGTGAGGGTAAATAATGGATTCGGTTCTTAAGCAGCGATTTATTACT
Source organism: uncultured Gammaproteobacteria bacterium (assembly GCA_963807855.1). Taxonomy (GTDB): domain Bacteria; phylum Pseudomonadota; class Gammaproteobacteria; order Thiotrichales; family Thiotrichaceae; genus Cocleimonas. Next base: position 41,414 of record CAWEEB010000036.1, read on the forward strand.
GCCTTTGTTTTAATAGCTGCGGTTTTGATTTGCGTATTATTGCTGCCAAATATTTGGTTTGCAGTAGTTGGTCTAATATTTTTTGTCAGCGTTAGCGGTTGGGAGTGGTCTCGCTTAGTTTCTCTCGAAGGTTTTCATCGTGGTTTATTTGTTGCCTGGTTGTTGTTAGTTGCCTATTTTGCTTATCGATGGAGTGATTTTCAATGGGTAGTTATGGTGTTTGGGCTTGTTTGGTGGGCTTTTGTGTTAGTTCTTCTCGCTATTTATGAACAAGGAACAACGCTTTATCAAGAAAATAAGTGGCTTTTGAGGGTATCTGCATTTTTTGTGTTAATTCCGGCCTGGGTTGCTTTAATAAGCTTGCACAAATTACATCCATCTTTGGTTATCTATCTTATAGCATTAGTGGCTATGGCAGATAGTGGAGCTTATTTTGCCGGCAAGGCATTTGGTAAAAACAAATTAGCTCCAGAATTAAGCCCTGGCAAGACTAGGGAAGGCATGTTTGGTGGCCTCATAGGTGCAACTCTATTGTCAATTCTAGGTGCGTGGTATTTTGCTTTGCCTATCCAGGATTGGTTTTATTTCATCGTGCTTTCTATGATCGTTGCCGTTATGTCAGTAGCAGGTGATTTGTTTGAAAGCCTGATGAAGCGTGAAGTAGGACTAAAAGACTCGGGAAATATTTTACCCGGTCATGGCGGAATGCTTGATAGAGTAGACGGGTTGCTCGCAGCATTACCGATATTCACCATGGGTATATTCTGGGGCGCTATCCAGATATGAGTCCTAAGAAAGGCATTTGTATATTAGGCTCTACAGGAACCATTGGTGTAAATACCTTAGATGTTATCTCAAGACATCGCGATGATTATGAAATAGTCGCTCTAACTGCAAGCGAAAGCCTAAATGAGCTTGAAAAGCAGTGTTTGGAATATAATCCCCTTTACGCAGTAATGGTCAATGACGAGAAAGCTGAGGAGTTAGATAAACGTCTCAGAGCTTCTGATTGTGTTACTCAAGTATTAGGCGGAAAAGAATCTCTAGAGAAAGTGGCGGCATTAGATGAAGTTGATTATGTCATGGCTGCGATTGTTGGGGCTGCCGGTTTGTTACCTAATCTGGCTGCTGCAAAAGCTGGTAAACGCATAATGCTGGCGAATAAAGAATCACTGGTGATGTCAGGGGCTTTATTTATGGATACTGTCCATGGCAATGGCGCTGAGATTTTGCCGATAGATAGTGAGCACAATGCAATTTTTCAATCGATGCCTCCATTGGTCCATGGTTTCCAGGAAAAAGCCGGGGTTACCAAAATATTGTTGACTGGTTCTGGTGGCCCGTTTAGACAAAAACCAATAGAGTTTCTTGAAAGTGTCACTCCTGAACAAGCTGTGGCGCATCCTAATTGGGTAATGGGGCGAAAGATTTCTGTAGATTCAGCAACTATGATGAATAAAGGTTTAGAGGTTATTGAGACCTGTTGGCTTTTTGATGTCAGTGAAGATCAGATACAAGTTGTTATACACCCTGAAAGTACAATCCATTCAATGGTTTCATATAATGATGGTTCGGTCATAGCTCAGCTTGGAAATCCAGATATGAGAACGCCAATTGCGTATGCGCTGGGATATCCAGAGAGAATAGATTCTGGTGTTGAACAACTCGATATTTTTGATGTTGCTCAGTTGAATTTTGAGAAACCTGATTTTGAGCGTTATCGTTGCTTACAATTAGCTTATGATGCCCATCATGCAGGGGGGTACGCTACAATCGCTTTAAATGCGGCGAATGAGATTGCAGTTGAGGCTTTTCTGGATAATAAAATTAAATTTACAGATATACCGCCCATCATAGAAAACGCACTGGAACAGGCTTCATCAGGGACACCTGATAAAATAGATGATATACTTGATCAAGATTTAGTCAGTCGAAATTATGCCAAGAGCTTTATGAAAGGTTTGCAATAAAAAAATAATTAAGCCTTTTTTTAGTTATATTTTTTTCTTGAAACTAACCTCCATACTTTGATGACTAAGGTTTAATTAATTATTTACACAGAATTTTAACGTAACAAATATGACAATTTTAATCTCAGCATTATCTTTCCTTGTCGCTATAGCTATTCTCGTTGGTATCCATGAGTTCGGACACTTTTGGGTTGCGCGAAAGTTAGGAATAAAAATTATTCGCTTTGCAATTGGTTTTGGTAAGCCAATCTGGACCTATAAGTCCAAAGATAAAGATGGCACAGAATATGTATTAGCTGCCATCCCCATGGGCGGCTATGTAAAGATGCTCGATGAAAGAGAAGGTGATGTACCTGAAGAAGAAAAACACCGAGCCTTTAATACTCAGCCTGTTTGGAAGCGTTTCCTAGTTGTTTTGGCAGGTCCTATGTTTAATTTCTTTTTTGCCATTGCTGCTTTTGCCGCAATTCAAATGATGGGCGTGGAGTCAGTTAGACCTTATGTTGGTGTTATTCAGGCGAACACAGCGGCTGCGCAATCCGGCTTTGAGACAAAAGATTTAATCACTGCAATAAATGATGTTGAGACTGACTCAATGCGTCAAGTTCGTTTGACCTTATTAAACGAGTATCTTAAAAATCCTAAATTAAAAGTTCATGTTAAAACCGAGTCAGGAAGCGTAGCAACAAGAGACCTGGATTTGAGTGAAACTATGTTATTGGCAGATGAAGGCGACTATTTTGCTAAAACAGGTATGGGCTTCTGGCAGCCTCCGCATACCACTGTAATTAACTCTGTACTGCCTGGAAAGCCTGCTGAAGCTGCGGGCTTAATGGCAAAAGATAAAGTTACTTCAGATTGATGGTAATCCGGTTGTGTCGACTGAGTATTTTTCAAAATACATTAGTAGCCATGCAGATAAGCCTGTTGAATTATTAATAGAAAGGGAAGGAGCTGTAAAGACTTTGGTTCTTACACCCAAGTTAACCGAAATTGAAGGTAAGAAGCGTGCTTTAATTGGTGTGGGTCTTGCCAGAGAGTTTGATGAAAAACAGGTAAATGACCTGTTCTTTGTCCGAGAAGCACCATTTTTTGAGGCTTTGCAATCTGGGGTTGTAGAGACTTGGGATATGTCGATAATGACGTTAAAAGTGATGGGGCGCCTTATTACAGGTGAAGCATCACTTAAAAACATCTCTGGTCCGATAACAATAGCCAATTATGCGGGAAAAAGCGCGTTGATCGGATTATCTGCCTTTCTGACCCTATTAGCTATTGTAAGCTTAAGTCTAGGGGTGCTAAATTTATTACCTATACCCATGTTAGATGGTGGACATTTGTTGTACTACATCATCGAATTGGTCAAGGGAAGTCCAGTTTCAGAACGGGTAGAAGCTATTGGAATGCGCATAGGGATGAGTGTGGTAGGTGTTCTAATGGTAGTGGCTATATATAATGATATTGGAAGACTTATAAATTAATTAGTAATTTATTTAAAAATCGACCGATTAAAATAAGATTAGGGTTAATAATATGAAAAAACAGGTACTTCAAGCCTCATTGGCAGGCTGTTTATTTGCGATAAGTCATGGCGCATGGGCTGATAGTTTCATTCTTAACGATGTTCAGGTAAGTGGCTTAGAAAGAATTGCAGCTGGAACTGTTTTGAGTAATGTTCCTGTCCGGGTTGGTGAAAAATTCGATGATAGGATGACTGCTGATCTTGTACGTTCTCTTTATAAAACAGGCTTCTTTGATGATGTTAAAGTTAGCAGAAGAGGAAATGTACTTTTAGTAAAAGTACATGAACGTCCTGCAGTTGGTGATATCACTGTATCTGGTAACAAAGCCATTAAAACCGATGCCTTAATTGCTGCCTTAAAACAGGCAGGTATCGCAAAGGGAAGACCTTTAGATAAGTCCGCGCTAAATCGAATTCAGCACGAAATTAAGCAGCAGTACCTGGCTCGTGGTAATTACGGTGCTGATGTGGCGACTAATATTGAAAAACTACCGCGAAATAGAGTAGCTGTAAAAGTGAAAGTGACTGAAGGTGCGGTTGCTAAAATTAAACGAATCAAAATCAGTGGCAATAAAGCTTATTCAGAAGCCACCCTAACAAAGTTATTAGAGTCAGGCCCGAAAAGTAAGTTCTCTTTATTTAGCTCTAAAGATAAATACGCCAAAGAGAAGTTAGTAGGTGATATAGATAAACTTACCTCTTTCTACCGTGATCGTGGTTATTTGAACTTCGAAGTTGTATCAACTCAAGTATCGCTATCAAAAGATAAAAGTGCGGTATTTGTAAATATCAATATCAACGAAGGTGATCAATACCGCATTGGTAAGGTTAATGTAGCTGGTAACTCCGGTATTAGTAAAAACGAACTCAATAAATTGACCTCATTAAAAGAAGGTCAGGTCTTCTCACAGACTAAATTAGCTGAAACTCGCAATAACTTAAAAAAGAGAATGGGCAAAGATGGATTTGCTTTCTCAAGAATTGGTGTCCTACCGCAAGTTGATAAAGTCAATAAGCGGGTAAATCTCGTATTTCAGGCAGAGAAAGGTCAACGTACCTACGTAAGAAGAATTAATATTCGTGGCAATTTCCGTACTAAGGATGAAGTATTTCGTCGTGAGATGCGTCAGCTAGAAAGCTCTTTCTTATCGAAAGAAAAAGTAGATCGTTCTAAAGAACGAATCCAGCGTTTGCCTTTTGTTGAGAGCGTGAAAATTACGACTTCTCCTGTTGCGGGTAGAAGCGACCAGGTAGATTTGGATGTAATCGTAAGCGAACAATCTTCAAACCAGTTCAATGCCGGTTTAGGGTACTCTCAGAGTAACGGTTTATTGTTTAATGTTGGAGTTAAGCAAAATAACTTTATGGGAACAGGAAAGAGTCTTTCTGTAGCAGGCGCTAAGAGTGACTCAACCAAGAACTTCCGTTTAAGTTATAACAACCCTTACCATACCGTAGATGGAGTAGGTCGTGGTTTTAACGTATTCTATGAAGAAAATGATGCAGACGAAGATGATGTGTCAGATTACACCAGTAATACTTTTGGTGCGGATATAAACTATACAATTCCGCTTACTGAAGATAACTCTTTGCGTTTTAGTATTGGTGGCGAACATAGAGAAATAGATACAACAGAAAGTTCACCAGATCATATCAAGGATTTTATTGCTAAAAATGGTGATACCTATGATAACTTTTTGGGTAAATTAAGTTATATACACGATACCCGAGATCGTTTCTTATTCCCAACTAAAGGTGTAAGACATAATGTTTCACTTGAAGTTGGCTTGCCAGGAAGTGATCTGGAATACTATAAACTGAGATATCGTGGTTCCTCTTATTTCCCTGTGAGTGATAATCTTACCTTTGCCATAAAAGGTGGTATTCAGACAGGTAATGGTTTTGGTAATACATCAGAGCTTCCATTCTTTGAAAGATTCTATTCAGGTGGTATCAGCACTGTTCGTGGATACGAGAACAATAGTTTAGGGCCTCGTGACTCCAATAATGATCCAATGGGTGGTTCATTTTCTGTAGATGCAAGAGCCGAACTTCAATTCCCTGTTCCTTTTGCGGCAGATGTTAAAGGCTTGCGTATGGGCGCCTTTGTAGATGCTGGTAATGTATACAAAGACTTCGATGCATTTGACGCTGATGAAATTCGTTACTCGGCAGGTTTGGCCGTTACCTGGATGTCACCATTGGGACCATTTTCCTTAAGTTATGCTAAGCCGCTTAATGCTAAAGATGGAGATGATGAGCAAGAGATTCAGTTCTCGATTGGTGCAAGTTTCTAACTATCTCAATTAATGGGTGATTTAATAGGAGTATATTTGTGTACAGAGCAGTGAATAATTAGAGTTACTCTGTAAAAAACGATGCACACCTAGTACAATCTGTCTCATGTTAAGAGACAACCATATATGTAGTAATAACAAAGGCAATAAACGTTATACGTTTATTGCCTTTGTTTTTTTTGTTCAACTGTTTATTAGTAACTATCTATTCGCCAAAGAATTTGTATCTGTAGGTGTAGTTAATGTTACTTATTTAATGGAAAAAGCACCGCAATCTGAGGTGGCTAGTGCACAATTAAAAAGCCAGTTTTCCCCTCAAGAAAAAAAATTAGCCTTAGAATTGGATGAGCTCAATAAATTAGAGGTTGAGCTGGAGATAATTAAGAAAACAAAAAAAAACGTAAATCTACTACGCCAGAAAGAGCGAGAGCTAAGATCTAGAAAGCGTATTCGCAGCAGATCACTTCAGGACTTTAGAGAAGAGTTACGTTTTGCTCGTGATTCTGCATTAGATGATGTGCAAAAAGAAGTATTTAAAGCTATTGATGAGGTCAGGGTTCAGCAAAATATAGATATCGTTTTACAGGATTACGTTTCCGCCAGTCAAGCAGTAGATATAACACCCTTAGTCCTCGACTACCTTAAGAATAAACTTGAAGCTTCTCAGTCTGGGGAAAGTGTGGATAACAAAACCCAATGATGGTGATTTTAGAAACCCTTGCCAAGCTAACGGGTTCAACTTTGAAGGGTGATAAGCTTGTAGAAATTGATGCTGTTGCTTCTCTGCAGAATGCAAAAAAAGGAGAAATTAGTTTTGTTAGTAATCCTAAATACGTTTCTTTTTTAGAAAGTACCAGCGCATCAGCTGTAATACTCTCACCAGAACTGGCAAAAGAATATTCGGGTAATGCACTCATCAACAGTGATCCATATCTAACTTTTGCTAAAGTTTTAGGGATTATCTATAAAAAAGAAAATCTGAAAGGCTTTGTTCATTCAAGTGCCATTGTTGCTGAGGATACTAATATAGCTGCAGATGTAAATATTGCCGCAAATGTAGTCATAGAATCTGGGGTCACTATAGAAAAAAACACATCCATTGGAGCTGGTAGCTATATAGGTGAAAAATCCCATATACAGGAAAATGTAACTATCAACCCTAATGTAACAATGTACACAGATACTAGAATAGGTAGTGACTGCATCATTCACTCCGGTGTCGTTATAGGTGCTGATGGGTTTGGTTTTGCTCCAACTAAAGATAAAAGTTGGTACAAAATCCCTCAGATTGGTAATGTGATTCTTGGCAGGGATGTAGAAGTTGGGGCCAATACGACAATCGATCGCGCATCCTTGGGTTCTACAATTATTGGTGAAGGTGTAAAACTGGATTGTCAAATCCATATTGGGCATAACGTTAGAATCGATGATTTTTCTATTATGGCAGCTGGAACAGTTGTAGGAGGTAGTACTACTATTGGCAAGCGGTGCCAGATTGGTGGTGCATCTGCAATAATAGGTCATTTAGAAATAGCAGATGATATCGTTATCACTGGCAATTCGATGGTTATAAAATCGATTAAAAGTGGGGGGGTGTACTCTTCAGGAATAGCAGCTGATGAGAATAAGAAATGGCGTCGTAATGCCGCTAGATTTAGGCATCTAGATGAGATGGCGAAATCAATTAAAGATATTGAAAAAAGACTGAATAAAACAACGAATAATAATGAGTGAGACTGAGCTATGAATGAGACTAACAATAGCGAGTTAGAAACTGTTATGGATGTTACCGAGATTAGAAGATTTCTTGCTCATCGTTATCCATTTCTTCTGGTTGATAAAGTTGTTCAACTGGAGCCTGGAAAGTCTATTCGGGCAATTAAGAATGTAACAATTAACGAACCCTTTTTTAACGGACACTTTCCTGAAAAACCCATAATGCCAGGCGTATTAATAGTGGAAGCGATGGCACAAGCAACAGGGTTATTGGGTTTCAAAACCATGAATGCAGAGCCACAACCTGATTTACTTTATGTGTTAGCAGGCATAGATAAAGTGAAGTTCAAGCAACAAGTTGTGCCAGGGGATCAATTGGAACTTTATGCCGAGATCATTCGTCATAAAGGCCCTATGTGGATATATAAAACAGAAGCACGTGTAAATGGAGTTGTTGTAACTTCAGCCGAAATCAAATGTGTAGCAACACATTCTGACGCATAACCATGAATAAAGAACATAAATGAGTATACATCCAACAGCAATTATAGATCCCTCTGCCGAGTTAGCAGATGACGTTGAAGTTTCAGCTTACGCAATTATAGGGGCAGGGGTTTCAATCGATAGTGGTACATGGGTAGGTCCACATGCGGTCATAGAAGGCCCAACTACCATAGGTAAGGAAAACCGTATATTCCAATTTGCTTCAGTCGGGGCAGAGCCTCAGGATAAGAAATATAACGGCGAAGATACAACCCTAATCATCGGCGATAGAAATGTGATTCGTGAAAGCTGCACGATAAATCGTGGGACCTCACAAGACATTGGATACACCCAAATAGGTGATGACAACTGGATCATGGCCTACGTACATATCGCTCATGATTGTGTCGTTGGTAACAATACTATTTTTGCCAATAACGCGACATTAGCTGGGCATGTAACAGTCCATGATTATGCGATTTTAGGCGGCTTTACATTGGTACATCAATTTTGTCATGTCGGTGTACATTCCTTTACTGGCATGGGTACGTCACTGGGGAAGGACTTGCCTCCATATGTGATGGCGACTGGCGCACCCGGTATTCCTCGTGGTATTAACAATGAAGGCCTTAAACGTCACGGATATAGTTCTGAAGAACGTACGAATATTAAAAAAGCCTACAAAAAACTTTACCTCAAGAATCTAACCTTAAGCGATGCAATAGCTGAGTTAGAAACTGCTGAAGATTCACATACCAAATTGCTGTCAGAATTCTGCCAACGCAGTCAAGCTGGGCGTGGAATTATACGCTGATGCGGATTGCCATTATCGCAGGTGAAGCATCTGGTGATATTCTGGGAGCACGCTTAATTGAGGCTTTAAAAAATTACTATCCAGAGGCAACATTCGAAGGAATCGCAGGCAAGGAAATGCAGCAGGCAGGTTGCAAGACGTTGTATGCGATGGATCGTTTATCGTTAATGGGGTTTAGTGAAGTCCTCCCACGGTATCTGGAATTAAGCAAGTTACGCAACAAACTAATAAAAGACTGGATGCATAATCCACCTGATGTGTTTATCGGTATTGATGCTCCTGATTTCAATTTAAAAATAGAGAAGAAACTCTATCAAGCTGAAATACCTTCGGTGCATTATGTTAGTCCTTCTTTCTGGGCATGGCGCGAAGGTCGTGTTAAAAAAATGGTGAATAGCTTGAGTTTGATGCTTACACTATTTCCCTTCGAAGTTGATTTCTACAAAAAACATGGTATTCCAGCAGAATTTACGGGTCACCCTCTGGCTGATGAAATTCCAGTCGATGCTGATCCTAAAGTGGCTAGAATAAAATTAGATTTAGCTGAAGGTAGGTTTATTCTGGCGGTCTTGCCCGGAAGCAGAATGGGCGAAATAAAGCGGATTGCTCCGGATTTTCTTGCAGGATTGAAGTTAATCCATGCAAAGCATCCAGACTGGTTATTCGTTTCGCCTTTGATTAATGAAAAAGTAAGAAATGAATTTGATCAATTAAAGCAGAAAATTGCCCCCGATATTGAAATTACCTACATAGATGGGCAATCAAGACTGGTGATGCAAGCAGCCGATCAAATTTTAATGGCATCAGGAACAGCCGTGTTAGAAGGAATGTTAGTAGGTAGGCCAATGGTGGCGGCATATCGCGTAACAGCGGCTACGGCTAAAATAATACGGTTATTCAAGATGATTAAATCGAAGTATTATACTCTCCCGAATAATCTCGCCAATGAATGCCTGGTGCCAGAATTAATACAGGAAGATATTACTGCGGATAATGTGTTAAATGAAGTAGAGCAGCAATTTTTACAGGATGAAGATCAAAGAAATCACATGCTTAAACGTTTTGATGTAATTCATCGGCAGTTGTCTCAAGATGCCAGTAAAAAGGCAGCTCAAGCCATTCACAGACTGTTAGAAGGAGCAAAAACTTGAGCATTATGTTTATCGCGGGTGTGGATGAAGTAGGACGTGGGCCTCTGGCAGGAGCAGTAGTTGCAGCAGCAGTCATTCTTGATCCGAAAAAACACATAGAAGGACTCGCTGATTCGAAAAAACTCAGTGAAAAAAAGCGAAACGAACTAAACTTGGAAATTAGGGAAAAAGCACTTTGCTGGTCTTTGGGCAGAGCAGAAGTAGATGAGATAGATGATATCAATATACTTCAAGCGAGTTTATTGGCAATGAAGCGTGCAGTGGAAGGTTTATCAATCTGCCCTGACCACATCAAAATAGATGGTAATAAGCGCATCGATATGGAAATCTCCATGGAAACTATCATCCAGGGAGATTCTAAAGTTGCAGCGATTAGTGCAGCATCGATTATCGCTAAAGTAGCGCGTGATAAAGAAATGGTTGAGCTAGATATCCTGCATCCAGAATATGGATTTGCTTGCCACAAAGGCTATCCCACAAAACAACATCGAGAAGCGCTGATTAAACATGGCGTCTTATGTCATCACCGTAAAAGCTTTAAGCCAGTACGAGAAGCCATAGAGAGTCAAAGTCAGTAGAGCTAATACATATAATATATATTTAAAGGTACTAAATATGTCTAAACCACGTCTTATAAGTTTTAAAGTATGCCCATTTGTTCAACGCAGTGTAATTTTATTGCAGGAAAAAGGCGTTGATTACGATATTGAATTTATCGATGTATATAACCCGCCAGAGTGGTTTTTAGAGCTATCTCCAACCGGTAAAGTACCTGTATTACAAATTGGAGATGATGTTTTATTCGAGTCTGCGGTTATCAGTGAATACCTGGATGAAGTTTACCCGCCAGCACTGCATCCTTCTGACCCATTAGAAAAAGCTAAAAATCGCGCCTGGATTGAATACACCTCACCTCTTTATATGGGCACGTTTAATCTGTTGATGGCAAAAACCAAAGAAGATGCGGATAAAGCCATTTCAGCAATCGACAAAAGTTTAGAAGGTTTACAAAAAGCCAAGCAGGCAGAGCCTTGGTTCAATGGCGAGGATTTCTCGTTAGTTGATATTGCATCTGCACCTTTCTTTGTACGTGCGCGTTTTTTCAAAGAAAATTTTAAGTTAGATCTGTTGGATGGTTACCCAGAATTGCAAAAATGGTCAGAGCTTGTGCTTGCAAGACAAACCGTTCAGGACTCTATAGTGGAAGGTTTTGACAAGCTTTTACAGGACAGGATGATTAGTAATGAAAGCTATCTGACTAAAACTTAGTTCAGCTGACTGTAAGTATGAATAAATGAGTCAAAAGTAGGGGGGTGTCATTCAAAGACTACAAATCACGATTAAATCGTAATAATAGTTTTTAAAATGACACCCCCCTACTTTTATGAGGTTTTTATGTCTTTTAAAAGAAAACCTCACCCTTCGGGCCGTTGTCACTGAGTTCCAACGTTGTCTGCACTGCGTTTCGGCTAGGCACTTTTTTGAGAAAATGTCTCGCCAATGCTTTTATCGTCCAAACTTGGTGAGAATAAGGTTAGCACTGCTTGTAAAACAGTATTGGTTAGAGCAATTTTTTGGCCATTGAGACACCATCCGCTAGTGTCCTGGAAAATTGCATTTTTCCGGGTTTATACCTGATGCCAGCACGTCTCAACTTCAGTATCATTCTTGGTTGTAAGTTATTAATAATTAACCTCATGCCCTGCTTATCAAGACTGTCCTTAATTGATTCCATTGCAATAATAGCGCTCATATCAAGCAAATTGACTTTTGACATGTCGAGTATGATGATCTGCACATCTGGCGTCACCTGTGAAATAACTTGCAGTGCTTTCTGCGCCGAACCAAAAAATAATGGACCATTAATATCATAAACGGCAATGTTATCTGGAAGCTCACCATGCTCTCTAAAAGCTTCATGGTTTTTCTCAACCCGGGTTGTATTAGTTAAAGTAATACTTCTGCGAATAAACAACATTGCCGCTAAACCCATGCCGACTGCTACTGCAACCGTCATATCAAACAGTACTGTCAGAAAAAAGCATAATAACAGCACGATTACATCGTCTCTCGGACCGATTTTAATGGTTCTTATAAAATGCTTCGCTTCACTCATATTCCAGGCAACCACTAATAACAGCGCCGCCATCGAAGCCATGGGTATATACGCCAGTAAGGGCGTAAGCGCTAGAATTGCACCTAAAATGAATAAGCCATGCACAACCGAAGCTAGTGGAGAAGTACCTCCTGCTTTTATATTAGCTGTGGTGCGTGCAATTGCAGCAGTGGCAGGAATCCCCCCAAATAATGGTGCAATCAAATTACCGATACCCTGACCAATCAGTTCATCATTTGGATTGTGTTTTTTACCCGACATGCCATCCGCCACTACCGCACACAATAGCGATTCAAGCGCTCCTAAAATCGCAATAGTGATGGCAGAAGGTAGTAATAGTTTAACCAGTTCAAAATTGAGGCCAATGGGCTTGCCTTCGGCATTTGGTAAATTCCATGGCCACTCAAAAGCAGGTAGAACGGGAGGAATTCCATTGCCGCTTATACCATTTGTTTCATAATGGAATCGACTGCCAATCGTCGCTACTGAAAAATCCTGACTCATCTGGCTAAGTAACCAGGCAACGATAGATCCCAAAAGAAGCGCTATCAGATGCCCCGGTATTTTTGATCGAAATCGCGGCCAAAGTAATAAGGTAATTAGAGTGAGTCCGCCAATTAATAATTCCTGCCAGTCAACGCTGGGTAATGCATGCGCTATCAACGAAAGTTTATCTAGGTAATGTCCATCCAGTGCTTCTATATTGAGACCTAAGAAATCCTTTATTTGGAAAGTGGCTATAACAACACCAATGCCAGCAGTGAAGCCAATCACAACGGGATATGGGACAATTTCGATGAGTTTACCAAGCTTGCCGATTCCCATTAGTATCAACACAATACCCGCCATAAAACCACTCATGAGTAATCCACCAATACCAAACTGCTGAACAATGGGAAGCAATACAACGACAAATGCCGCAGTAGGCCCTGATATATTAACTTTTGAGCCGCCGCTAATGGCAATAACAACGCCGGCAACAATCGCTGTGTATAAGCCATGCTGAGGAGGGACGCCACTAGCGATGGCTAATGCCATTGAAAGTGGTAGCGCAATGACACCAACCGTTAAACCTGCAAGAATATTCGATTGAAAATCGGAATAGGTGGGTTTGCTAGATAGTGATTTTCTTAATGCTGAGAACACTGGTTTTTACCTTCATAGAGCTGTTACGCGTTTTGTAAAAGACGAGTTGTAGTTGAGTTTCTTCGACGGATAGTTAGGAAACAGTTTGTGTTTTTAACTCGCTTATCTAATTGCTTCTTAAGTGTCTAAGCTTTAGCCCGATAGAATATGGGCGGAAGAATGCATAACTTTGTCTAGAATTAGAACAATGTTAATAACCGTAAAAATTAATGGCTTTATAGCCATAGAGTCCTCAAAAGAGATGCTTGAAACGATGTAACATTTTGCATGAATTGCCAATGTTATCCCTGCATTTTATCAGGTCTTTAATAGTGATTGGTTTATTTTATCTACTGCAATAGTTGAATAAAACTATCGATAACAGTAAAGCAAATTGATCCATGGTTAAACTATGGACATTTCTTATTTCGAGCTAAATTTTCAAAAAGGTTGTAAAAGATTTAACTTTAGAAGGCTTTGTCTCAGCTTAGTTGTTTTGGGGGAATTAAGGTGGTTTTCAAAGATAAATTAAGGTGCTCTAAATTCTACGGCAGTTCTTGAGCGCAAGGTCTATATTACCTACAATAGCCCAATTTATTAAATTCAGGTAAACAACATGACAGACTCTAAATCGCTACCACCTTTGCCTGATCGCCTATCGGGTAATCCCAAGAGTCCACATCACGTGGAAGAAATATTCGAACACGAGATTGGCATTCGACTGAACGGCAAAGAACGTAACGATGTCGAAGAATATTGCATCAGTGAAGGTTGGGTATCAGTTTCTGCAGCAAAAGCGCTGGATCGTCGAGGACAACCACTTATGATGAAGTTGAAAGGAACGGTTGAAGCCTTCTACAAGTAAGTGACTTGGCTATTCTGGCGTTCACTCTGGTAAAAAGTCATCCCCCCACTTTTTACCCATTTTTAATACTTAAATTACAACCAAATTAGCTATACTCACTACTACAAATAACACCCCCCTACTTTTAGCCCTTTTTTATTTGCTGGTATAGTTAATTAATGTCCATTGTTCAGTCTTTTGTCCATCTTCGCTTACATACCGAATATTCACTAGTCGATAGTACGATTCGCATCAAGCAGTTGATGCCTGTTGTGGAAGAGGGCGGAATGCCTGCGGTTGCCATGACCGATCAGAATAATCTGTTTGGTATGGTGAAGTTTTATCGTGCGGCTCGGGCGGCTGGCATTAAGCCAATTTTTGGTGTGGATGTGTTACTCGTCGATGAAGAAGACGATAATTTGCTGTATCACATTATTTTGCTTTGTCAGAACGATGCGGGTTATAAAAACGTTACCAAGCTGATTTCTCGCGCTTATATGGAAGGGCAGAAACTCGGCGTGCCCCGCGTACAACGCAACTGGATTAAAGAAACCAGCGATGGCGTTATTATGCTTTCTGGCGGTCGTGATGGTGATGTGGGTCATGCACTATTGGCGGGTAATAAAGAATTAGCACAAAAGCATTTGAGCGACTGGCAAAGTGTTTTTCCTGATCGCTATTATATGGAGTTACAGCGTACTGGCAGAAAAGGAGAAGATGAATATCTGCACGCTGCTGTGGCGCTCGCTAGCGAAAATAACATTCCGGTAGTTGCCACCAACGATGCGCGTTTTTTAACCCAGGATGATTTTGAAGCACACGAAGCGCGTGTTTGTATCAACAGTGGTTATACATTAGATGATAATACGCGCCCCAAACACTACAGCGATCAACAATACCTACGTAGTGCTGCTGAAATGGAAGAATTGTTTTCCGATATTCCCGAAGCGATTAGAAAATACCATTGAAATTGCCAAACGCTGTAATGTCGAACTTACCTTGGGCAAAAACTATCTGCCTGAATTTCCGATTCCAGAAGGCATGACGGAAGGGGAATTCTTCGCTCAGGAATCTGTTAAAGGTTTGGAAGAGCGTTGGCCTCATATTTTTGATGAAAGTGTTTTAAATGATCCCGAAGAGTTTGCGGAAAAACGCAAACCATATGATGAGCGTTTGCAGATAGAGCTGGATGTAATCAATGGTATGGGTTTCCCCGGATACTTTCTGATCGTTGCAGACTTTATTCAGTGGTCAAAAGATAATGATATTCCGGTCGGTCCGGGTCGTGGATCAGGTGCTGGCTCGCTGGTGGCTTATGCCTTAAAAATCACCGATATTGATCCACTATTGTACGATTTACTGTTCGAGCGATTCTTGAATCCAGAACGTGTATCCATGCCCGATTTTGATATCGACTTTTGTATGGATAAACGCGATCTCGTGATTGATTATGTGGCGCGCACTTATGGTCGTGACAAAGTTTCGCAAATCATCACTTATGGTTCGATGGCGGCTAAAGCGGTGGTGCGTGATGTCGGTCGAATACTGAATCACCCTTATGGTTTTGTCGATCGAATCGCCAAACTGATCCCCTTTGAAATGAAGATGACGCTTACCAAAGCGATGGATCAAGAGCCTGACCTTAAAGATCTGTACGATCAGGATGAAGAAGTCCAAACCCTGATGGACCTGGCTTTAAAGCTGGAAGGTCTAACACGAAACGCAGGTAAGCACGCGGGTGGTGTTCTCATTTCACCAAGTAGCCTGGTTGATTTTACCCCGCTTTATTGTGAAGAAGGTGGCGGCAGTGTTGTATCGCAATTCGATAAAGATGATGTTGAGGCGGTTGGCTTAGTCAAGTTTGACTTCCTCGGTTTAAGAAACCTGACAATCATCGATTGGGCAGTAAAGAGTATTAATACTCTTAAAGAAAAGAAAGGCGAAGCACCGATTCGCATAGAAGATATTCCACTCGATGATCTTGAATCATTTGAGTTATTGCGTGCAGCAAAAACCACCGCGGTGTTCCAGTTGGAGTCGCACGGAATGAAGGAGTTAATCAAGCGACTGCAGCCAGATGTTTTTGAAGATATTATTGCATTGGTGGCGTTGTATCGTCCTGGCCCATTGCAGTCGGGTATGGTAGATGACTTCGTTGCTCGAAAAAAAGGTGATCAAAAAGTTACCTATCCACACCCGGATCTAGAGCCTATTCTTAAGCCAACCTACGGTGTAATTGTATATCAGGAACAGGTAATGCAGATTGCTCAGGTCTTAGCAGGTTACTCGCTGGGTGGTGCCGACATGCTGCGTCGTGCAATGGGTAAAAAGAAGCCTGAAGAAATGGCGAAACAGCGTGCTATTTTTATGGAAGGCTCAGAAAAAAATAGCGTTGAATCAAACAATGCGACCGAAATTTTCGACTTGATGGAATTATTCGCTGAGTACGGTTTCAATAAATCTCACTCAGCTGCATACGCATTAGTCTCGTATCAAACGATTTGGCTGAAAGCACATTATCCAGCGGCATTTATGGCAGCGGTTTTGTCGGCGGATATGGATAACACCGAGAAGGTGGTTACTTTTGTCGATGACTGTCTGCAACTGGGTCTTGATGTTGTTGCGCCGGATATCAATCGCTCTGAATATCGTTTTATCAGTGAAAATGAAGGCAATGTAATTTTTGGACTGGGTGCCATTAAAGGGGCGGGTGAAAGCGCTATCGCAGAGATTCTAGATGAGCGAAGTAAAAATGGCCCGTTTAAATCGATGGCTGAAATGTGCCAGCGGGTTAAATCCAGAAAAATCTCAAAACGTATATTAGAAACGTTGATCAGAGCAGGTGCTTTCGACACGTTAGGTACGAATCGCCGAAGTTTGATGGAAGGGTTGCCTGAAATAGTTCGTATTGCAAACCAGCAACATCGTGATGATGATGTTGGTCAAAATGACTTATTTGGTGGATCGGTTGCGGTTGAACAAGATGAAAGAGTGACACCGCATTTAGAAGAGTGGGACGAGAAAATACGTTTACGCTTCGAAAAAGATGCCATTGGTTTATATATCACCGGTCACCCCATCAATGCTTATGAAGAAGAAGTTGCACAACTTCGCTCGCGTACGTTAAAGCAAATGGCGGAAGATGATGGACGCACCAGATATTCGAAAAAGCCAATCACCCTGGTTGGTCTGGTTTCTGCGATACGGACCCAAACAACGGACAAGGGAAAGCGCGCATTTGTTACATTGGATGATAAAACGTCTTACTATGAGATATTTATTTTCAGTAATGTCTTCGAGCAATACGAAGAATTAATTAAAAAAGAAGAAGTGTTGGTTGTAGAAGGCTCGTTGAATTCCGATTATGCAACTGGCGCAGTCCGTCTAAGAATAGAGGCTTTGCATGATATTCAGGGTGCGAGAAATATGTTCTTACGCCGCCTCACCTTGAATGTAGATAAAAGCCAGACAGCAAATGGTCTATTGGATAAGCTCGATGAGTTACTTCCAACCAGAATGCCTGACGATCAAAATGCAGGTCAATGTCCCGTTTTTATTAGCTATGAAACCGATAGCGAAAAAGCAGAGTTACGTTTAGGTTCAGATGTGAGTGCGCCGCTGGCGGATGAAGATATTAAATTACTTAAGAAAACATTGGGTGAAGATCGGGTGAATTTGATCTATTAAATTGTATTAGTGCTAAGCGTGATTAAATAGTCACCCCCCTACTTTTATGAGGTTTTTATAAATTAAACTTTGAAAACCTCACCCTTCGGGTCGTCGTCATTGCATTCCAACGTTGTCTCGGTTGCGCCTCGGCTAGGGTGTTTTTATTGCGCAAATAAAAAAAGCCCATCTAATTAGATGGGCTTTTTGATTTATATCGGTTGTTTATGAATTTACATCAACCACTACACGACCACGTACTTTGCCTTCTAATAATTTCCCGGCAACTTCAATCGCTTCAGAAAGTGCTATTTTCTTTACCACCTTCTCATAGACTTCTGGCTTTAATGTTTCAGCTAATTTATTCCATGCTTTCTGACGTTTTGCTAGAGGTGCATTAACGCTATCAATACCAGCCAGTGTTACTCCGCGTAAAATAAACGGCATTACTGTTGCAGGTAAATCGAAGCCTTGAGCGAGACCGCAAGCAGCTACGGTTCCGCCATATTTGGTTTGTGCACAGGCATTGGCTAAGGTATGACTGCCAACGGCATCAACGACACCCGCCCAGCGCTCTTTATCGAGTGGTTTACCGGGCTCTGATAATTCAGAACGATTGATGCTGGATTTAGCACCAAGCTCAGTGAGGTAATCCATTTCTTCTGGGCGACCCGTTGACGCGACAACATCGTAGCCATAAGCCGCTAGAATTGCGATTGCAAAACTACCTACACCGCCATTAGCTCCTGTCACAAGAATTTCACCATCTTCTGGTTTTACCCCATGATCTTGCAATGCCATTACGCATAACATCGCTGTGTAGCCAGCTGTGCCGATTGCCATTGCCTGGTATGAATCTAAGCTCTCTGGCAGAGCAATTAACCAATCACCTTTTACTTTCGCTTTTTGAGCGAGTCCGCCCCAGTGCCCTTCGCCAACTCCCCAACCATTGAGAATGACTTTGTCACCCGGTTTCCAGTTAGGGTTTGAGCTTTCAGACACCGTGCCAGCGAAGTCTATTCCAGGAACCATTGGGTAGCTTCTTACAACAGGCGCTGCGCCAGTTATGGCAAGTCCATCCTTGTAATTGAGCGTTGAATAGTCGATATCAACAATCACATCACCTTCGGGTAGTTGTGATTCTTCGATGGATTCCAGACTCGCGCTGACTTTCTTATCTTCGCTTCTGTTGATTAATAGTGCATTAAAAGACATGTTGTTTCTCCGTTTAAATCTTTAATTTGGGTAGATATTGATATAAATAACGATGTTCTGTTTACGTTCTTGGAAGGAGCTTAAAAAATTGTTGTGAAAATAGCTCCATCGGTTGTGTGTTTTGAGTCAGCTTGGCGCGCATCACTGCGCCTTCCCAGCCGATCCAGAAGAAATCTGCCAATTCATTGCTGTCGGCTGATTGTCCCAAAGTGCCTTCCTTTTTAGCTAGTTCAAGGCAATTGGCAATGAGTGTTTTCCATTCGGTGAAAACAGCTTCTAGTTTTTCTCTGAATTGATCGTGTGACGAGCCAAGCTCTTGTGTCAGGTTACCAACCAGACATCCTCGCTTATAGCTAAAGCGTTCAACACCCAGAATGGCATCTTCGATGAATGCTTTCAGTCGATCTAGAGCAGGAAGTTCATCGTTGGCAAGGTGGGTATTGAGCTTGTGGATGAAAAATTTAGAATAATGTTCCAGGACTACATAGCCATAGGCTTCTTTATTCTCAAAGTAATGGTAAAATGAGCCTTTCGGTACACTCACTTTTTTAAGAATCTGTTCTAAACCAGTATTGTTAAAACCTTGTTCGGTGAGTAATTCCATACCACAACGAATTAGTGCCTCACGTGTATCGTCGAAACCTAGTCCACCTTTGGCTGGCCTTCCGCGCTTTTTTTGATTTACTTTTATATTTGTTGTATCAGTCATAATGCATTTATAGACCGACTGTCTAGAAATGTCAAACTAGAATTCAAATAGTAGAAAATATTCTGGGCGCAGGGTGAATATGTGATACTCATAGCAATCTGAATAAGTTGTAAGGTTTAATCAAGGCGAGAATATGGCAAAACTGAAGCTGAGTATTATTGGTTGTGGCAGTGTAGCTAAGACATTAGCTTACCTATGGCATCAGGCATCGGTCGTTGAAATTTGTGATGTAGTAAACCAGTCTCAACAAAGTGCGGATCAATCGGTGGACTTTATCGGTGCCGGTAATGCCTTAGACTCGGTTGCTAAGTTACAAGCAGCAGATGTATTTTTACTAGGTTGTGGAGATGACCAATTAGAACAATGTATCAATCAGTTGGCATCTTCTGAAATAGTCAAAACAGGGAACATTGTTTTTCATTGCAGTGGCTCCAAGCCCTCATCAATAATAAGAGCCCCAAAGTGGCGGGGTGTGTTTACAGCAAGCCTGCATCCTGTAAAAAGCTTTGCCAGTCCGAAACAAGCCATTAATAGCTTTTCAAATACTTATTGTGGATTTGAAGGTGATCAGAAAGCAGTTGCTGTGTTAAAAAAATGGGCAGCATCGATAGGGGGCGTTGGCTTTGATATTGATGCTGGGCAGGATGGCAAGAATAAGCTCATTTATCATGCTGCCAGTGTGATTGCCTGTAATTATTTAGTGGCTTTGCAGGAATTAAGTATCAACGCGTTTGCTCAAAGTGGCGTTGATCGAGAACTTGCGATGAAAATACTAGAGCCAATCGTAACAGGTACTGCCGATAATATTTTTTCACTGGGTACTGAGAATGCATTGACGGGCCCTATCGCTCGTGGAGATCATCAAGTGGTTGCTAATCAGTTACAAGCAATTGAGGATTGGGACAGTTCTGCCGGCGAGATATATAAATTGCTGGGAGGAATTAGCGCAGACTTATCAGAAAAGCAGGGCTCTGCTACCCAAGAAAGTCTGACGAAAATTAGAAATGTTTTAAAAGCTAACAGCTAAAAATTTAGAAGCTAGTAACCTGGTGCTGAATTTCCGGGTGTGTAAGGGCAAGTCTAGCCAGTAGATAATTCTACTGGCAACGCCAAAAAGCCAGAATTAAGGCGTGACTTTGAAGTCATGTCTAGACCTGCCAAAAAGTCATAACGAAGAGTCTGGTTTTTTGGCTAAGCCCCTCTGGGCGCGCTTTCAAACGATCATCTTCGTTGTTGTGTCTCTTGTGAAGGGAGTACCATTCCCTTCGAGGCACGCCTAGAATCTGATCGTTTGAAAACTCGCAGAAGAAATATCTACTGGCTAGACTTGCCCTCTAAAATGTTCAATCGCATCATCAATATCATCCAGCATGTTTTGTTTGTCTTTACCAAGAACCCCTTTCAAAACTAGATGATTGGATACATGATCGCTGCGGAAAATCGATTTTTCCAATTGAGTGTGCTCTATAAAAACACGCATTTCTTGACAAAGCTCCGCGGTATTTAATGGGGTGAATGTTCCACCAAAACCTTGTTCTACTTTTTCCTTGCCATGGCTGAAAAACAACACCAGTGTTGCCACATAATCGGGCTGTGTTGCATTCACTAGTTCTGCAGATCCGATGGCGTGTTGCTTTGAGTATTCTTTGCCACCCATACCGTTTATGATCATCACCGATGATTTTATATTAGCGGCTTTGGCTTTGAGTATGGCGTCTTTCGTCGATTCGAATGTTTCGCCCTTATTGATCTTTTCAAGCACTTCGTCATCGCCAGATTCAGCACCGATATAGATTAACGATAAGCCAAGCTCGCGTAATTCCTGGAGTTCTTCAACGGTCTTTCGTTTAATGTTTCTAGGCAGGCAATAAGCAGATACACGAGTTACCGAAGGTAAGTGTTCTTTAATCGCTTCCAGAATGGTTTTAAGACGGCGAACCGAGAGCGCCATCGCATCGCCATCACCGAGAAATACACGACGAACTTGTCCCATTTGTTGCCCGCAGCGTTTGATTTCTTCTATTACTTTGTCTTCGGCTTTTGGGGCGAATTTCTTTTGTGGAGCGGTGTACATCTCGCAGAAAGTACAATTATTCCAGCTACAACCATTCGTCACTTGAAGTATCAATGAGCGTCCTTCGCTGGGCGGACGAAATACTGGTTCTATGTATTCTACTGGAGGTTGTGTAAACATTTTAGGGGCACTTAACGTTTATGTGACTGCTTTTTTTTCCAGAATGGTTTTTCGTAGCAATACTCAGGTATCTTCGCTTTAATTTGTTCGTGAAGTTCAGGCAATTTAGACCAATGAATTCCATGTTTGTAGTGATGTGCTGTGTGATAACCCAGATTTCCTGTGAGCCAGTTATATAGCCTTGAAGTATTATTATATGACGCTGCAAACTGATCGGACGTATCTAGTCCACGATGATGTTTAGAGGTAGCGTAAGCCGTGTAAAGCAGGCTTATAACCATCGGAAAAATAAAGACAAAGAGTGCACTCATGGGGCTGTAGATTGTCAAGCCGATTAAGATCAATATGGTTAAGCCGGTATAAAGCAAAAACTCTTTTTGCATTTTAGGGTATTTTTTACCGACCTTATAACCTCTGGGATAAGCAGTGAGAGCAACACTTAGTGTGTACTCCAGACGATTCATGGTGCTGCCGTCTTTTCTTTTCCAGCGACTTGTGTCTTTTTTCTGGTCGAGAAAATTTCGATGATGTCCCATATTGTGATGTAGCACCCAAAGATTGGTGGTTACACCCGTGTGTAAGGCAAAAAACACCTCAAGAACTCTATTCAGTGCTTTTTGTTTAAACACCTGGGCGTGTTGATGATGGTGATTCCAGGCACTAATACAGGCTTTAGGAAGAACCATAATCGCAAGATAAATTGAGAAAAACCAGATACTTTCCGTATTAAGAAAAACAATGAAGTCTAACAGGGTTAATAAAAGAATGATTGTAATGGGTAAACGGTCGGCTGCAAACTTAAACAAAATTATTAGATCTCCTCAAAAATTCCGTGCCTAACATAGCATATTCGTCCCATGATTTCTCAATCAAATTCACTGAGCTACAGTCTTCTTAAGGATTACGGTATGTCCTTAGATAATTCCATTCGAAGCCTTTCTTGGCTAAGTGCAATAAACGGCAAGGTGGAATGACGATAGTACGTTTTTCATTGCGAAACGCGAGTGTACCTTTGTCGTTAGAATCTATAATACAGGCAAGTTCGTACTTAAACGTGTGAGTCGCTGCTTTACCTTGTAAGCCATCAAGTAGATTGTTCGCTGCAGCTTGTGCCTGTAAATCAGCCATATGTGCTTGTTTGGGTTTCCAGTCTGGGCCAGGGAAACTGCCTGCATCACCAGCAACATAACAGTGTTCGAAGCCTTCAATCTGGCAATTCATATTCGATTGAATCAATCCGCCAGGGCTCAATGGCATTTCTGTATTAGCGGCAAAAGATGGGCCAGTCATGCCTGGCATAAAGATAATAAGGTCAGTATCAATTTCACCGCCTTCGGTAGTGACTTTATTCTCACTAAAGTGTTTCATTTTATGCCCAAGGTGTGTCTCGATGCCGCGCTTTTTCATTTGAGAGAGTATGCCTTTTACCGCGCCTTCACCTAAACGGGCACCGGGTTTTTCAGCAGGACTGAAAAATACCAGTTTGAATTTGTCGCGACGGCCTTCATTACGCAATTGCGTATCCAAACCGAACAACAATTCAAACATTGGACCACCACGCATTGCTGAGGGTTCTTTTGGGTTGCCTCCAAAGCCTAGAGTAATAGTACCGCCATCCATAGCTTTGATTTTGTCGCGCATTTTTTCTGCAGCTTCTATGCCTTCGCAGATAGTGATTGCGTGCTCGATGCCTGGTAATTTCTTGATAAAACGACCACCACTTGCAATAAGGAGTGCATCATTTTTAACTTCACCATTATTTGTAACAACTGTACGTCCGCCATCTTTAATTGCAGTAGCACTTCCTGCAAAAAAGTTAACGTTATGCTTCTTTAAAAAAGCATCAAGGTTTATTCGTAAATCTTCACCGGTACGTTGACCAGATGGAATCCAGATCAGGCTAGGATAATAGATAAACTCGGCTTTAGGTGCTACCAGCGTGATGTTGATGTTTTTATCACTTTTGCGAATTTCTCTGATTGCAGTTAGTGCGGCAAAACCAGCACCAATAATAGTAATTTCCTGAGCCATGATTTCTTCCAGTTGCTATTATGTAGTAAGGCCTTTTTGCGAAGACCTCAACGAATAAATACTCCAGGAATTATATATTAGTAAATACTAATATACAAACAATTAGTCACTCCTGATTTAATCAGAGGCTGTTTAAGGAAAATGACGTTATGGCAAGCGAAGTAAAAGTGACAGGTTTAATGATTTATCCCGTTAAATCATTGGCTGGTATCGAACTGCAAAAATCCGAAGTCGATAATATGGGGTTGAAATACGATCGACGCTGGATGTTGGTGTCGCCTAAGGGGAAGTTTCTATCACAACGAACAATGGCACAGATGGCTTTGATTAAGACTGAAATTGATAATGGACGGTTGACCTTGAGTATGACAGGCAAGGGATCACATATAGTTGCCGAGACAAATAATAATTCCGAAATAATGGATGTCCTTATCTGGAACGATAAGCTTCGAGTGCAGATGGTCGGCAACGAAAGCGATGAGTGGCTAAGTGATTGCTTAGGGGTTGATTGCCATTTGGTTTATATTGCGGATGATGTTGAACGCCAATGCGATCTGGAATATGCAGAAGAGGGTCAGTACACAGGTTTTGCGGATGGTTTTCCGATGTTGTTTATTTCTGAAGAGTCGTTGGATGACTTGAATCAGCGGCTGGATCAAGAGGTCGATATGCGTCGCTTTCGTCCCAATGTGGTTATTGCTGGATGTGATCCTTATGCTGAAGATGAGTTAAAGGAATTTTCGATTGCTGGTGTCGCTATGAATGGAGTAAAACCCTGTAGTCGTTGTCCAATGCCGATGGTTGATCCTGATCTAGGCAAACGGGTAGGGCAAGAGCCGATTGCCACTTTATCGAAGTATCGTAAATGGGATAATAAAGTTTTCTTCGGGATGAATGTGATTCAACAGCAGCAGGGCACAATTCGCGTTGGTGATTTACTAGAGTTGGAATAATCGAATAAAAATAGTCACCCCCCTACTTTTGCCCCTTTTTCTTGCCTTTCAGGTCAGTTAAAACTGTAGCCTGCGTTTCCTCTGGATGATTTTTCTTTTTCTCCTGTTTTTCATAATGCTTGTAGAACTTGTCGAAGTCATAATTTACCGCTTTTAGCTGGCGTGAAAAATCTGGTACTAATTTATAATAAACACCGATGGCTGATAGTTTGGCATTGTTAACGGGTGATTTATTAAACCAGTTATCGAAGCGTTTATCTCCTCCCCAGCTTTGTTTTAAACGATCATACTTTTCTTCGAGTTGAAGGTAAATTTGCTGTTTTCCTTTTTCAGCCTCGCTATTTGTGTGCTCAGGGCTATTTGTATGCTTCGAGATATCTTTGTTAATTTTGGCATACCAGGTTTTTAGTTCATCGCTGGTATCAATAAGTAAATTAAAGAATTCCCAACGTTTCTTAAGATGCAGTTCATATCTTTCGAGTTGTTCTGGGTGCTTTTCTTTTAGCCAGAGTCGCGTGCCTTCTTGTCCGACTGCACTGGCAAAAGCTTCATTGAACTCAGAATTGTTTTTACGATAAAGGCGTTGGTGGGCTAATTCGTGAAACAGGACTTCCGCGGTTGAACTAATACTTCTACTTAACATGGTACTCAAAATAGGGTCTTCAAAGACGCCTAAAGTCGAATAAGCGGGTGATTCGATAATATGAGTGTCACGTCCCAGTTTCTTATGTCTCCCTGCCTCTTTCTTTGCAGATTTTGGTGAAAAATAAACGAGGTAACTCACACAACCAACAAAGGGAAAGCAAGTTTGAATCGGTTTCATTGAATATTTGGGTGTCGCGATTACATTCCAGCTGACTGCCATTCTTTCTAGTTCGACATAACTGGTGTAGCTATTATTTTTAGGAAGTTTCAGTCTGTCATAAGCAAATTGGCGAATTTCCAAAACTTGTTTGATTTGATGTTTGCGTTTATCCGTAACCTTTTTATCTGCGAGCACTTGTTTGACTGGTTTGCGTTGACTCATTAGCGCTAGATGGCCCTTTGCACCTTGGGCATAATAATTGGCTGTACTGCAAGCTGATGAAAGCTGAGCGAGGAGGGAGATGATAAGTATTCTGTAGAAAGCAGATCTCATCGAATAGCTCATTAAATTGTTCCTAAAATACAGATTCAGATGAATACATAATACTGGAAAAAGTGCCTGGCCGCAGCGTAGCGAAGACAACGTTGGAACGTATTTGACACCGGCCCGCAGGGCGTGTTTTCATTGGAAATGAATTAATAAAAACACTTAAAAGTAGGGGGGTGACTTAAGTGGTCTTAATAGCATTTAAGCTAATTTGACAAATGTACATCGACAATTCCTTACAGAATTTACGATGGATAAACTACGTTTTGCTGTTTAAAGTCTTATAGGTGATCCTAGAAAAGCCACCCCCCTACTTTTAACGTGTTTTTTAAAGCTCATACCCGCGCTCTTCGTGATCGATGATGTCTAGACCTTGCGTCTCTTCATCAGAATCCACACGTAAACCACCAGTAAGCAGGCTAACAATCTTGAATAATATATAAGTAACAATTGCTGTATAAATAAATGTCGAAGCTACCCCGATAGCTTGAACACCAAACTGCTCGCCAATTGATGTAATACTCTCTTTGCTGAAGCCTTGGCCACTAAATACGCCAAGTTCTGTTGAGGCAAAAACAGCCGCCATCAAAGTACCAATAACGCCACCTACGCCATGCACCGGAAATACATCTAACGAGTCATCAATACGCCATTTTTGTTTGATGATAATTACTGCGTTAAAGCACACAATGCCTGCAACAAAACCCATAACCAAAGCGCCAGCAGGGCCAACAAAGCCAGAAGCCGGAGTGATAGTTCCTAAGCCAGCAACCATTCCTGTTACTGTGCCCAAGGCAGTTGGCTTGCCAAATTTAATCCACTCATAAAACATCCAGGTGATGGCACCAGTAGCCGCGGAAATATGTGTCACAAGCATTGCCATCGCGGCATCACCATTTGCAGCTAGTGCGCTACCGCCGTTAAAGCCAAACCAGCCAACCCATAACATACCAGCGCCTGTTACAGTCATCGTCATATTGTGTGGGGTAGTCGCTGCTTTACCAAATTGTTTTCTAGGGCCAATCATAATGGCTGCTACCAATGCCGCAACACCTGCAGTGATGTGTACCACTGTTCCACCTGCAAAATCCATTAATCCCATTTCTTGTAGCCATCCGCCACCCCAAACCCAGTGTGTGACTGGTGCATAGACCAGTACTATCCAAAGAGCAGAGAATAACAATACTGACGAAAATTTAGTACGCTCGGCAAATCCACCTATGATCAATGCAGGAGTAATAATCGCAAAGGTCATCTGGAACATTGCAAATAATGATTCAGGGATGTCTCCAGATAATGAGCTTTCCGTGATACCACTGAATAAGAATTTGCCCATGCCGCCGAAATAGGGGTTACCCTCATCAAAAGCAATACTGTAGCCAACCAATAGCCAAAGTACGCTGGCAATACCTGCAATCGCAAAACACTGCATGAGGATTGAAAGTACATTTTTTTTGCCAACTAGACCGCCATAAAATAGCGCCAGGCCGGGAAGTGTCATAAACAGAACAAGAGCAGTGGAGGTAAGTATCCATGCGGTATTAGATCCGTTTAATTCATCTGCCTGAGCTAACAAAGGAAAGCTCAACAGCAAGATAAGAGATGATAATTTTGTTAGTGTGTTTTTAAGAGTAGATTTTCTCGAGTCTGATAAAAGGCTAGCCATTGTTAAAGTGCCTCTGGTCCAGTTTCACCCGTACGAATACGGATAGTTTGCTCAATATTTTGCACAAAGATCTTGCCGTCACCAATTTTCCCCGTATTTGCAGCTTTGATAATTGCATCAATTGCCTGTTCCAGACTATCCGTTGGTACAGCAGTCTCGATTTTTACTTTAGGTAAAAAATCTACGACGTATTCTGCACCACGATAAAGTTCAGTGTGTCCTTTCTGGCGTCCAAATCCCTTAACTTCTGTTACAGTTAATCCGTGAATGCCAATTTCTGAAAGGGCTTCTCGGACATCGTCAAGTTTGAATGGTTTTATAATAGCGGTTATAAGTTTCATAGTTTTCTCATTGTTTGACATTTTAAGACGCGCGAAATCATAACCTAAATTCGTTTTAAAAGGGAGTGCCGCTCATTTTCGATAAACCTTTTAGTTGTCTTGGGTGTGCTTTTCTAAATAAAGAATGTAAAATTAAACTTTAACTCTAGTGTTATTAGAAGATGGCGATTTACGCAATTGGGGATGTTCAGGGCTGTTATGATTCATTGCAACGCCTGCTCGAAAAAATTCAGTTTTCTCCTGAAGATGATCAGCTCTGGTTTGTTGGTGATTTAGTCAATCGAGGGAAAAAATCTTTAAAAACAGTGCGTTTTGTAAAGAGTCTTGGAAACTCATCGCTGACTGTTTTGGGTAATCATGATATTAGTTTAATTGCCATGCATTATGGCGTTATCCCTGCAAGTTCGAGTTTGAAGAAATTCCTGAATTCAAAACATAGAGAAGAATTAATCGATTGGTTAAGGCATCGAAAAGTGTTTCATGTTGATAATGAACTCGGTGTTTGTATGTCGCATGCCGGAATTTCTCCTCAATGGACTCTAAATGAAGCCAAAAAGTACGCAAAGGAAATTCAAGTTCCATTACGCGGTAATGACACTAAAGCATGGCTAACGCAGGTTTATGGCAATAAGCCGAATCTGTGGAGTGAAAATTTGCAATCTTATGATCGCCACAGATATATCCTGAATTCATTTATGCGAATGCGTTACTGTAATGTAAAAGATGGTTCTCTAGACTTTAAACTGAATGGTGTACCTAAAATTACCAAACCGGACTCTACCAGGCAAGTCCCCTGGTTTCTGTGGAAAGGCCGTAAACCAATACCTTTACGCATTATTTTCGGACACTGGTCAAGTTTGGGCTATTACCATGATGATAATGTTACGTCGTTAGATACTGGGTGTGTTTGGGGCCGGCAATTGACTGCGGTGAGAATTGATAGCGAAGCTTATCCTTTGATCAGTGAAACGTGTGGGAATCTTTTATGAGTGATGAGCATGATTATGATTCTCATAGTGCCCCGGCAGGAAGTTTTAAACTCAGAATAAAGGGTGATGACTATCTGGTTCGGGTGATGAGACCAGCGTCCGGCGCTTCTTTGAATGAGTTACAGCTTTCCTTGAAACGAAACAGGGAAATGCTCAAAGAAAGTTATGATGCAATGCATGAAACTTGTCGTGACGATTTTTTCAAACGCGTTGAAAAAAAACATGTAGATTATTTTTCACCGACACAAAATGCATTAGTGGCCAGAGCAAATATTGACTTGCTGATTCCTTTGATTAATGTGAAGGGAGGGGTTGCTGCCTATAAAGGTAAGCTAGAAGGTCTTCCTATTGAAAAGCATATAGAAAAGCTCCGCAATAAGGCAGCAAGCAATGTTAAGGAAGAAGAAACTAAATCTCGTATTGGTAGTTTCGTTCTTATTATGTTGGTTGTAGCTTTGACAACGGCAATACTGTTAGTGTTTTTTTAGCCTTTATGGAGACTTGATCAGAGGCTCCATAAGTAAGGGGGTGTATCATTCTGGTCTTAGTTTGCTCAATTTTTTTATTTAGTTTACATAAGATTACATAGTTTTAGATTGATTAAATATTAGAGAATCATTATGCTGATCGTTTTTAAAATTACTTCCTTCCGGGGTCTGTTCTGATGAGTTTTCAGAAAGCTAATAAAGTATTTAAATCCAAGTCGTTTCAGAGTGTATTTTTGCAAGGTTCTTTGTTATTTAGTGCAATGATAATGAGTACTGTTTCTGCTCCTCTTTATGCGGAAACGTTGTTGCAAGTATATGAGCATGCAAAACAAAATGATGCGCAACTCAAAATAAGTGAAATGGGTTTTCTTGCTGCGCTTGAAGCAAAGCCGCAAGTATTATCAGGACTTAAGCCTCAAGCTACACTTTCAGGCGGCCCCAATGTTGGAGCGCAGTACACAGGCAAAAGATCCTACGGTGGTGAAAATACTGCAGCTTATTTTAACATTGGATATGACTTGAATTTAAGCAAAGTCATTATTAATAAACAATTAGATGCTCAGATCGATCAGGTCGATTTTTCTATTCTTCAGTCAAAAGCTTTACTTGAGGCGGATAGACAAGACTTAATAATCAGGGTTGCAGAAGCTTATTTTAGTTATTTAAATGCTAATGACACATTGGCATTTAGAAAGGCTGAGAAAAATGCCATTGGCAAACAGCTGAATCAAGTTAAAGCGTTTTTTGAAGCGGGTCGTTCAGCAATAACGGATGTTAAAGAGGCACAGGCGACATACGATCTTTCTGTTGCGCAGATAGAAGTGGCAAATCAACAAATTGATGTTTCAAGAGAATCGTTGAGGGCTATTACTACTCGTTATTATAAACAATTGAATGGCGCTGCTGATAATGTCCCTTTATTAGTACCTAAACCCAATAATATTGAAGCATGGGCTAAAGCAGCTGTTAATAATAGTAAAGATTTAATCGCAGCAAAACATGCGGTTGAAGTTGCGCAAAAAACGATTGATTTTGAAAAGGCCGCAAACAAAGGAACTTTAAGCTTAATCGCCAATCAGGGTGGCGATTCTGTCTTTGGAAAAGATACCGTGGATTCAGATACATTAAATGCTTCAGTAGGGGTGCAATATAACCTGACAATTCTTGATGGTGGAAATATTTCTTCGCGAGTGCGTGAAGCACGTCATAAATTACACCAATCACAGCAGCAGGTTGAATTACAAAAGCGATTAGCTATTCAGCAATCTCGTGCTGCTTATTTAACAATCGTATCAGGGTTGGCTCAAGTAAAAGCGTTAAAACAGGCTTTAAATTCATCACAAACTGCAGCTAGTGCGACACAGGCAGGCTTTGAAGCTGGAACACGTACAGCGGTCGATGTGTTACTAGCATTACGAAATACATTTTCTGCAAGGCGTGATTACACTTCTGCTCGATACGATTTCTTGCTAAATACATTAAAGCTAAAACAGGCTTCTGGAACATTGTCTGAGTCTGATGTGGCTGCTTTGAGTAAAATATTGAGAAAGAAAAACTAATTATTTTGGCTCTGTCCTATCTTATTTAACCTTTATTAATTTGATAAAGGCTGGTATCCGCTTATACAAGAACTAAAAATCGGCTTTTTGTTAGTTTAATTTGACCAGTTAATTAGTAAGGAGCCGCTTATCTGAGAGTCATTCATTCATTGCTAAAATATGGTTTAATGTTAAGTAGCGAATCGTTAATTATACGACTATAAAAAAATAAAACTCAGTTTGATAATAGTAATAATTATAAAGAGTTAAACAAAAACAAACCTGTGAGCCAATACTTGGTTTCAAAGTGGTTTGTGGACTGATGGATATGAAAAATAGATCTACTAATATAAAAAATTCTGGATTTACTCTTATTGAAATGATTGTAACTGTTGCAATTGTAGCGATATTTGCATCAATTGCTTTGCCTAGCTTTTCCCAGTTAATTAAAAATAACAGAATTTCCACAACCACGAATGAATTTATTTCAGCGCTTGTATTAGCAAGAAGTGAAGCATTAAAAAGAAGCCGAGATGTGACTGTTTGCACTAGCACTGATCTAGAAAATTGTTCAGCATCCCAAACAGATTTTTCAAAAGGTTGGATAGTTCTTGCTGATACAGATAACCCTGCGGTTAAGGATGTGATTAAAGTGAACGATGGTTTTGATAATGTTTATATTGGTGTGCTTAATGCTGATGGCACATCAGCAGGTAACAAGTCATTATCTTATAAATTTTCTGGCAGAACTGATTCAGCCGTGACTTTCAAGGTAGGACACGCAATAGACGATGTAGTTAAAGAAGTAGTTGTAAACCGAATAGGTAGAATTAGATCTCAATAATAATCTATAACTACTTATTGAAGCGTAGCTCTTTTGGTAAAACAAAAGAAACATTCTCTATAATACCCTGATCATCAGGCATAATCTCAGCACCAAGTTGTTCTAGTTTTTTATTAACTTGCTCAACTAATACTTCAGGTGCTGAGGCCCCTGCTGTAACACCGACCCGCATGGTTTTATCAGTAAACCATCTTTCTTGAATGTCTTCTGCGCCATCTATTAGGTATGCAGGTGTCCCTTTTTTCTCTGCTAGTTCTCTCAAACGATTTGAATTGGAGCTATTAGGAGATCCGACCACAAGAATAATATCACTTTTGTCTGCGAGCTTTTTTAAGGCGTCTTGGCGATTTTGAGTTGCATAACAAATGTCGTCCTTCTTAGGCCCCTTAATACTTGGGAAGCGACTTCTTAAAGATTCGATGATAATTGCAGTATCATCCATAGAAAGTGTGGTTTGTGTGACAAAACCTAATTTTTCTGGATTTCTTACCTGAAGCAGTGCTACTTCTTCCGGAGAATCAACACGATAAATATCTCCACCAAAGTTCTTATTGTATTGGCCCATAGTACCTTCTACTTCTGGGTGTCCTTTATGTCCTATAAGAACTGTTTCTCTACCTTCTTTGCTGTAACGTAATACTTCCATATGGACTTTTGTAACCAGTGGACAAGTAGCATCAAATACGTTTAATCCTCGTGATTTTGCTTTGTCTTGAACAGCACGAGATACGCCATGAGCACTAAAGATAACAGTGGCATCATCAGGTACTTCATCTAGTTCTTTAACAAAGATAGCCCCTTTATCGCGGAGATTGCTTACCACAAAACGGTTATGCACGACTTCATGGCGCACATAAATGGGAGCGCCAAGTAATTCTATGGCTCGATCAACTATTTCGATTGCTCTATCTACGCCAGCACAGAAGCCTCGTGGGTTTGCTAAGGTTACTTTCATTTAATTAGTTTCACATAAAAAATTTATTGTAACAACTGAAACGATAGTTTTGTTAAAATTCGCGCTGGTGATATTTTATAACATTTCATAAATAGGAATAACTATGAAAGTACTACTCATAGGTAGTGGTGGAAGGGAGCATGCTTTAGCATGGAAAATAGCTCAATCAGAACGGGTAGAAAAAGTCATTGTAGCTCCCGGTAATGCAGGTACCGCTTTAGAAAATAAAGTCGAAAATATAAATATTGATGCTGAAGATATTGAAGGCTTGTTAGCATTTGCTCAACAGAATGCAGTAGATTTAACCGTGGTTGGGCCTGAGGCTCCACTAGTACAAGGAGTGGTAGATATTTTCACAGAAAATGGTCTTAAATGTTTTGGCCCTACCAAAGGTGCGGCACAATTGGAAGGTTCTAAGGCATTTTCTAAAGACTTCTTTGCTAGGCATAATATTCCTACCGCCGCTTATGGTAATTTTACTGATGTTGATGAGGCTGTTGCCTATATAAAACAGCAAGGTGCACCCATAGTGGTTAAGGCAGATGGACTTGCGGCTGGTAAAGGCGTGATATTGGCTGAAACCGAAGCTGAGGCAATCGATGCTGTCAAAGATATGCTGGCAGGTAATGCATTTGGTGATGCAGGGCATCGAGTAGTTATAGAAGAGTTCTTAGTCGGCGAAGAGGCAAGTATTATAGTAATTGCAGATGGCGAGAATTACCTGCCAATGGCATCTTCTCAAGATCATAAAGCTCGAGATGAAGGTGATCTTGGGCCAAATACTGGTGGAATGGGAGCCTATTCTCCAGCTCCTGTTGTTACTGATGAAATTAGCCAAAAAATTATGCATGATGTCATTGAGCCTACTCTGAAAGGCATGGCTGATGAAGGGCATCCTTTCAGAGGTTTTTTATATGCTGGTGTAATGATCGATGCTCAAGGTAATTCAAAAGTTCTTGAATATAATGTGCGTTTTGGTGATCCAGAAACTCAGCCAGTAATGATGCGCTTAAAATCTAGTATGGTTGATCTCATTGAAGCAGCGCTGGAATCAAGGTTGGATATAGAACATATTGAATGGGATCAAAGATCGTCATTAGGCGTTGTGCTGGCAGCTGGAGGATATCCAGATAGTTACAAAAAAGGTGATGTAATTTCGGGGATTCCGTCAGAAACAGAAAATAGTAAAGTCTTTCATGCTGGAACAGTAGATGATGGGGCGCTTAAAACTAATGGTGGCAGAGTGCTGTGTGCTGTTGGTTTAGGAGATACTGTTAGTCAGGCTCAACAAGTGGCTTATGATGTGGTTGATAAAATTAGCTGGACTAATGTGTATTTTCGAAGAGATATTGGTCATCGCGCAGTTGTACGTGAACAAAAACTGAACTAATTCTGCTTGGATTATCTAAAACCTAACGGCATTAATAAATACGAGTGCCGATTACCTAAAATATAACAGTAGATAAAGTAATTAATACTGTGAAAAAAATGTCAGGAGTGGCGTTGGCAACAGTCGCAGCGACTTTGATTTTAGCTGGTTGTGGTGGAGACTCTTCAAAAACTGCAGCAAAAGTTGAAACCGCTAAAACTGATGCGCTAAAACTGCTGAAATAAAGTGTTCTGGAATTAACTCCTGCAAAGGTACAGGGGCTTGTGCAACTGCTACACATGCTTGCGCTGGCCAAAATGCCTGTAAAGGTCAAGGCTGGATCAAAGCTAGCAAGTCTGATTGTGATGCAAAGGGTGGAAAAGTAGTTACAGGTTGATCTTTTCTTGCATCTAAAAAAAATTCAGATACGTATAGCACCTTGATAGCTTGTATTTCACGAGTTGTTGGCTGCACTATTTAATATATACAAAGTGGTCATTAATTACCAAGGAGATAAAGATAAATGAGAACTGCATCAAAAGTTACTGGATTTACATTGGCCTCAGCAGCCGCAGCATTGTTGTTAGCAGGTTGTTCTACAAGTGGAGATGGTGCGAAGAGCGCCTCAATGCCAAAAAAAATGGCTGACGTTAAATGTGGTGGTATTAATTCATGTAAAGGAACAAGCGCGTGCGCGACTGCAACTAGTGCATGTAAAGGCCAAAATAGCTGTAAAGGTCAGGGTTGGGTTAAAGCATCTGCTACTGATTGTTCTGCTAAAGGCGGTAAGGTGTTAGGTCAGGCTTAATTATAATAGTAAGTGGATTTTTAAAAATACCCGATCAATTATGTTGTCTCGGGTATTTTTTTGCCCTAAGGTTTTAGTATGAAATATCCCTCATTAGGTTTTGGTTTAGGACTTCGTAAAGAACACTACAATTCTATTCTTGAAACATCACCAGAAGTAGACTGGTTTGAAGTCCTTACTGAAAACTACTTAGTCGAAGGCGGCAAACCTTTGTATTTTCTGGATCAAATTAGCGAGCGTTATCCTGTCGTTATGCATGGCGTATCCATGTCAATTGGTAGTTGTGACCCTGTCGATAAGAATTATTTAAGCCAGGTTAAGGCACTTGCTGAACGAACCAACGCACGTTGGATATCTGATCATCTGTGTTTTACTGGGCTCGATGGTATTAATGCTCACGATTTATTACCTCTTCCTTATACTGAAGAAACGGTTAAGTTTGTTTCTGAGAAAATTCGTCAGACTCAAGATTTTCTCGAGAGGCGTATTCTGATTGAGAATGTTTCTAGTTATATTACTTACAAACAATCAGAAGGCATGACAGAGTGGGAATTTGTCACTGCAGTTGCTGAAGAGTCTGATAGTTTGATTCTTTTGGATATTAATAATATTTTCGTAAGTGCATTTAATCATGGGTTTGACCCGATAGATTATCTTGACGGTGTTCCAGCTGAGCGTGTTCAGCAACATCACATTGCAGGGCATAGTCAATATGATGGCTATATTATCGATACGCATGACAACGATGTGGTTGATGGAGTATGGGATTTGTATGCAGAAGCGGTTAAGCGCTTTAATAATGTATCAACGATGATTGAGCGAGATGACAATATCCCGGAATTACCCCATTTGATGCAAGAGTTGCAGATAGCTCGAGATATTTCTGCCGCCAATAAGAGAGCGAAATAATGGACGAGCTCTATAGATTGCAAAAAAGCATGATGTCTTGGTTGCTTGAAAAAGACACCTCTATCCAGGCAGATATAGTATCAACTCCAGATGTTAGCTCCGAGGTTCGTTTGGGTATTTATGGTGATGGTTATGGTTACCGTTTAATTGATGCTTTATCTGAAAATTATCCGTCAGTGCATACTTTGTTGGGTGATGAAGATTTTTACGCCATGACTTATGCCTATATGAATGCACATCCGTCTCATCACTTTTCATTGCGATATTTTGGAAGTCAACTAGAAGCGTTTTTGGAGAAAGAGCATTCAGATGTTCCGGTTTTAGCAGAAATGGCTAGGTTCGAATGGGCGCAAAGAAAGGCTTTTGATAGTAATAATAGTCGGCCTATAGCAATGGAAGCGCTTCAGGAAATCCCGATGGAAAGTTGGGCTAATCTACAGTTCGATTTTCACCCTTCGGTGTCACGAGTGAACTTTGAATGGAACACCCCCCAACTTTGGGCGGCAATCGATAATCAAGCAGAACCGACTCCTCCAGAAAAACTAGAGCACCCATACGGCTGGGTTGTATGGAGAAAGGATTTGCTGAATTACTATCGTTCTTTGGATGTGGATGAAGCCTGGGCTCTGGATTCAGCCATGCAGGCTGGAAGTTTTGAAAGCTTATGTGAGGGCGTTTGTGAGTGGGTGGATGCAGAACACGCGCCTGCTAGAGTTGCGGGTTTCTTGACGCAATGGATAGAGGAAGGATTACTAACAGGGTTGACCTATTAATACATTGTAGAAAAAAGTGCCTATAAGTGGGGGGGTGACTTTTTAGTTATGTGCTTATCATTGTTCCCACTAAAATGATAAAAAGCCAATAAAACACTTATCAGAATAGCTCCTGCTAAGCCATATTGGTGTGCATCAGTAGCTACGGGAATGCCGATTAGTTCCTCGCTGGAAGTGCTGCCACCCTGAAAGAAATCCCAACTTATTTTTCCAAGAATTAGTGTCGCAACAGAAAGTCCTGTAAAAATATCTTTATTCAAAGCAGCGTTAATTCCGCCAACAAAAAATAAGCCATAAAGTGCTCCAGAGAAACCATAATAATTTTCTAGTTGTGGGGTAAAATAAAAAAGCCCTAACCCAACAATTAAGCAAAGAAAAGCACTGCTGAAAATGAATGTTTTGGCATTTAAGGTGTCTATGAATAAGAAGCATAATATCCAGAGTCCACTGAGATTTAACAATAGGTGCGGGTAGTTTGAATGCGTGAGATTCCCACTTATAACTCTCCACCACTGACCAGATTCAATTTGGCTCCGATTAAAAACAAAGTCAACTTGAAGTAATTGAGCGATGAAAAACAGCACTGTAAGTGAAATTACTACCATGAAAAGTGGTTGCTTCAATTTGATCATTTTTAAACAACCTTGTATAAATTATGGCAAAATGCCGTCATTTTAAAGAATTTGACTAATTACAAATGCACCGAGTATAAATTCTTTATACCTTTAAAGTAAAAAAATTGACAAGTTTGTGGTAGCCACTTGGCTGAAAAGGTTGATTTAATAGATTAATTCAAAAGATTGTAGGGGAAGTAAGTAAATGAAAAGAAGTAGAAATAAAATTCAATCATTGTCGCGTACACAGGCACTAGGTTTTACCTTGCTAGAAGTTATGGTTGTAGTTGTGATAATTGCTGTTATGGCTGCAGCAGTAGGTCCTGCAATATTTGATAACTTGAACAAAGCAAATGTGACAAGGGCAGGAACAGATATTAAAAGTATCTCTTCAATGCTTGAGATTTACAGAGCGGAAAATTATAACTACCCAAGTACAGACCAGGGTTTGGAGGCTTTAGTTACCAAGCCATCAGGTGATCCAGAAGCTAAAAACTGGAGACGTTATACTAAAAAGACACCTATTGATCCCTGGGGTAACCCATATAAATACTTAAGTCCGGGTGCTAAGGGTGATGTCGATATCTATTCGTTTGGGCCAGATGGAATACAAAGCGAAGATGATATTGGTAACTGGCAATTGGATAACTAAATTATATTTGAGGAGTCTAATGAACACCTCCCAAAAGGGTTTTACCTTAATCGAGATAATGGTGGTTGTGGTTATTATCGCTGTTCTCATGGGGGCAGTAACTTTAGCCTTTCCACCCGTTGGTGATAAATTGCTCAAGGAAAATACCGAGCGATTCAGTGCTTTAATTTCCCTCGCTCAGGACGAAGCAATTTTGCAATCTGCAGAAGTGGCCTTGGAAATTGATGATAAAGGCTACAGGTTTTATAGAAATGAAAATAATAGCTGGAATGCCTTATCGGAATCTCCATTTAAAAAGCGGCAGCTTCCTGTAGATATAACTTCCAAGCTATTTTTGGATGGAATTTCTACAAACCTAGAAGAACGCGAAAATGATAGCCCGCAAATTGTGTTTTTATCTAGTGGAGAGATGACTCCATTTACCTACCGGCTTTTTTATGAGAAAGAGAGCTCTGCTACTATAAAAGTCAGCGCAACAGGTGAAATAGAACAGAGTTTTAGCAAAAATGAATAATAAGAATGCGGGTTTCACTCTACTGGAAGTCATGGTTGCGCTGTTTGTCGTGGCTGTGGCGATGGGGGGTGCTATTAAAGTCATCGAAAATTCAGCGCAAAATACCTCAAGAATGACGGACAAAACATTCGCAAGTTGGGTGGCGATGAATAAGATCACAGAACTTCGTCTTGGTTCGGAATGGCCAAAGATAGGAACAGCAAAGGGTGAATCAGAAATGTCTGATAGAAAATGGAAGTGGGAGCAAAATACGATTAAAACCGATGACGATAAGGTAAGGCGTGTTGAACTATCTGTTTGGGGTGAAGTAAATAATGAGTTAGACCCATATGTAACCGTTGTTGGATTTTTGACAAAGCCATGAAATCCTTATCCAAGGGTTTTACGCTCCTTGAGCTTCTAGTTGCCATGAGTATTTTTTCTTTCATGGCAATCACCGCTTATACTGGCTTGTCCAATATGCTTACCAGCAATCAGGCAATAACGGAGCAGGAGCAGAAACTAAAGGAACTGCAACGGACTATGTTGTTTCTGGAAAAAGATTTTCGTCAAATAGTTAGTAGGCCAAGAAGAACAGGATATGGGCAAGATGAGGTTGCTCCTGCATTTTCATATGGTCTTGATTCTGAAGGAATTATTGAGTTTACTAAAGCAGGTGTTTCTAATCCTTTGGCAGTCGCAAAGAGTTCTCTTGAAAGAGTACGTTATGATCTGGATGAACAAAAACTGATAAGAAATAGTTGGGCATATGTCGATTATATAGATCTTGAACCAGTTTCCATGACGCTTTTGACTGATGTCGAGTCTTTAGAGTTGAGGTTGTTGGATGCTAACAGTCAATGGAAATCGAACTGGGGTGAGCAAAAAACTATTCCTGAAGCTGTTGAGCTAACGCTGGAGCACAAATATTGGGGTAAAATAGTTCGGTTATTTCCAATTCGTTAGCCTTTAAGAAAATAACAAATACCTAAAAATAAAGATAATAGTCGTATCTTCTATCCCTTATGGAACAAGATTTATGCTGGAATTATGCTAATTAAGAAGCTATAGTAAAACCAGCAATATTTATGCTTTTCATCCTTTAGTTCCTCCAAGCTAAGAGGTTAATGGCATAAAAGAACTGACAATTGTCAAATATTTAAACGACTTTATCAGATTTGCTTTAACTATCGGGTGGTACTCCTGTAGCTTTGCACATGAAATTTAATGGGAATTTCAAGAAGTAAATGCCCAATACTGGAGCCGATGTGGAATTAATAATAGGTAAACTAATAATGTTGAAGTGCAAACATCATAAAATGCTTGTTGCTAGTCTGTGTTTTTTTATTACCCCTGTTCTCTTTTTATCTTCGTTGGCTAATGCAGCAGAAATAGTCACAGTTAATCGTTCTATTTCAAGCTCTCAAACAGTTTTGGGTAGTACGGTTATACCTTATAAAGAGATCACGGTCACAGCACAAGTACCTGGCAAGATCACCTCCTTAGGCGGTGTAGTAGGATCCAGTTTTACCAAAGGAGATGTACTTGCAAAGATTGATGATGCGCAATTATTGGCAAAAAGAAACACTCTTTGGGCGCAGATCACTTCAGCACAAGCTGCTCTAAAAAATTCACAAGCGCAGTACCAGCGCGAAATAGTTTCACCTAGAAGTAAGAGCATTAGTGGCATGCCGGGAATGGGAGTGCCATCAATGATGGATATTTTTATGACACGCCCTATGTACGACATGATGGGTGACTCTGATCAGGGTTATAACAGATACTCAGACTTGATGAACAGTGCCACAGGTGTTTCACAGGCTGAAAGCCAGGTAATGATGGCTTGGTCACAATTAAACGAATTAAATACAAAAATTAAAGATACTGTCTCAGTTGCTCCCTTTGAAGGTATTATTATGTCAAAGATGGTTGAGGTGGGTGATGCCGTTCAACCGGGACAGCCTTTAATGAAGTATGGCTTTATTAAATATTTGCGTTTACAAGCAGATGTTCCTTCAATGCTGGTTTCAAGCCTGGCTAAGGGAATGAGTGTACCGGTCAGGATTAGTAATACTAATCCAACTGTTGCTAAAGTTTCACAAATCTATCCAATTGCAGATCCTTCTAGACATACTGTGGTTGTAAAATTTGATTTGCCTGTGGGTGTTTCTGCTGCGCCAGGCATGTATGCAGAGATTTTCCTTCCAGATACTACTCCTGGTGGCAACTCAGTGATCACAATTCCAAAAACAGCTTTAATTCCGGGTAGAAGCTTACCTACTGTGCTTGTGGTAGATGAAGAATCCAAATCATCATCACTGCGTTTGATTAGGGTAGGAGTGTCTCAAAGTGGCGGCTTGGTGTCTGTGGTTTCTGGTTTGAAAGTTGGAGAGAGAATTATAAATAATCCACCTGCAGGGGCATCTTCTGGGTGGTATCCCAAAAGTTCAGCAGTACTTTGATGCATTTATGGTTCGAAATTATTATAAATCTAACGCTGAATAAATAAATATGAATGATAATGTAGCTGATCAAGGTACAGGGAAAACAGAAACACCTAAACATTCTTTAGGCCTTGCAGGTGGTATGGCAAAAGCCTTTATAACCTCGCCACTTGCGCTACTCTTATTAATTGCATTCCTTGCCTTGGGTATTTTGGGAATGCAAATGACCCCCAGGCAGGAAGACCCACAAATATCTGTACCGATGGTTGATATTTTTGTCAGCTACCCAGGCGCAACCTCATCAGAGGTTGTTAGTCAGGTCGCTAGGCCTCTTGAAGGCATAATGTCGGAAATCACTGGCGTTAAACATGTTTATTCGGCATCGTCAAGAGGACAAGCTCTTGTAACAGTTCAGTTTAAAGTTGGCGAAGACTTTGAAACATCAATCGTAAAACTGCACGATAAAATTGAATCTAATAAAAATAGAATGCCTCAAGGTATCGCTGGATTCTTAGTCAAGCCAGTGGGAGTAGATGATGTTCCTGTAGTTACAATAACTCTTTGGTCTAATGATGTAGATGATGCATCTTTAAAATTAGTTGCTCTTGATTTGTTGCAAACTCTGCGAGGAGTTCCCAATGCAAGTCAAAGCTTTATCGTGGATGGGAGAACGGATCAACTTCTCGTAGAAATTTTACCAGAACGTCTTGCAACTTATGGAGTATCGTTGGCTCAGGTAGCTAATACCATTAGGATGGCTAACTCTGAAAGGAATGCTGGATCTGTGGAACCAAATGATAGGCTTGTGCAGGTAGTAACAGGTTCTTTCTTAACTTCTTCTGCAGATATCAAACGCTTGATGGTTGCCGTTGTAGAGGGTCGCCCTGTTTATGTGCGTGATGTGGCTACGGTTAAAGAAGGCCCAAGCGAAGCGACGAAAATAGTAGGGTACTACACGGGTGCTGCAAGTAATAAAGAGGGTAATGAGGTTGCTAATGGTTCACCTGCCGTAACAATCGCGATAGCAAAAAAACACGGAGCGAATGGAGTAGATGTTGCTGAACGTGTATTAGAAAAACTTGAATATCTAAAGGGTCGGTTAATTCCAGATAATGTGCATGTCGCGATCACCAGAAACTATGGAGAAACAGCGAAAGCAAAAGTTGACGAGTTATTGCTCAAAATTGTTAAGGCAACTTTAATTGTAACGGTCTTGGTGTTGTTATTCCTGGGTTGGAGGGCGTCACTAGTTACATTCATTATTATACCGGTTGTCGTAACTGTAACTGTTTTATGTGCATGGTTATTAGGATTAACAATCGATCGCGTGAGTTTGTTTGCTTTAATATTTTCTATAGGTATTCTGGTCGATGACGCTATTGTGGTGGTCGAAAACATATATAGACGATGGTTGCTTTCAGAAAGTTTGGATGTAGATGTCGCTGTTGATGCAGTTCGAGAGGTTGGAAATCCAACAATTTTGGCGACATTTACTGTCATAGCGGCATTATTGCCAATGGGATTTGTTAGCGGGATGATGGGGCCTTATATGTCTCCTATTCCTATACTAGGCTCAGTAGCGATGCTTTTCTCACTTTTCGCTGCCTTTGCTTTTACTCCCTGGTTGACCAATAAATTAAAACCTAGCCTAAAAAAATTAGCAGTAATGGAGGAAAAAGAGCATCATCAGGCCGCTGCTTTAGAAGGGTTCTTCCGTAAATTAATAATTCCGCTTATTCAAGATAGAAGAAAGGGTAAGTTGCTTTTGTTTGGGATTATTGGTGTTTTCTTTTTGTGTATGTTTCTTTTCTACACGAAAGGTGTCAAAGTGAAAATGTTGCCTTTGGATAATAAGCCAGAGTTCAATATTGTTGTTAACTTCCCTGAAGGTACGGCATTACCAATAACTGCTAATTTGATAGGCCAAATTGCCGAAAAAATGCAAGCGGTGGAAGAAGTCACAGCTCTTCAAACTTATGCTGGAACTGCATCACCTTTCAATTTTAATGGTCTTGTAAGACATTATTATTTACGTGATAAATCATGGCAAGGCGATGTTCAAGTTCAATTAACTGATAAGCATGATCGAGATAGATCAAGTCATGAGATTGCCGAGGAAGCTAGAGCAATGCTAACGCCTCTTGCAAGAGAAGCAGGAGCAAGAATTCAGGTAGTGGAAATGCCACCGGGTCCACCAGTATTGCAGTCAGTTGTGGCTGAAATATATGGTCCGAGTGCTGAAGTTCGCAGACAAGTCGCTAAAGACCTCACAGAAATCTTTGAGAAAGCCCCGAATTTGGCTGATGTGGATAATTTTCTTGAAGAGCCTCACGATATTCTAAGATTTAAGGTTGATGCTGCTAAAGCACAACGGAACGGAATCTCAGTTGAAGATATAAATGCGACTTTAGAAATGGCGATGGGTGGTTTTGTTCTTGGTGATATTAAGAAAGATGCTCTCATAGACCCAACCCCTATAGTAATGCAAGTTCCTTTAGCTGCAAGATCTCAAATAAATAGACTTATACAATTGCCTGTAAGCAATCGAATGGGTAAAACAATGCCTTTGTCTGAGCTTGGTCGATTTGTTACTGAAAAAGCTGACCAACCTATTTACCATAAAGACCTGCGAGCCGTTGAGTTTGTTACTGCAGAAACGGTCGGAGACTTGGCAGCCCCAGTATATGGAATGTTTCAGGTGCAAGACTTATTGGCACAGGCGAATAATGGTGAAGGTTACAGATCCCCTGACGGCACATTAGTAACAGGTGGTAGTTGGTTTGGCAGAGAGGATACGGCAGATAAAACTAACTTTGAGTGGGGAGGGGAATGGACAGTAACGTTTGAAACATTCCGTGATATGGGTATTGCCTTTATGGCGGCGCTTGTTTTGATCTATATGTTAATAGTTGGATTGTTTGGAAACTTTATTTTACCAGCTATTGTTATTGCCCCAATTCCATTAACTCTAATTGGAATAATCCCTGGTCATTGGCTCTGGGGAGCAGATTTCACAGCGACTTCGATGATTGGATTTATTGCATTGGCGGGTATTGTGGTTAGAAACTCAATTTTGCTTGTGGACTTTTCTAAAAACGCAGTTATTAATGAAGGTATGAGTGTAGTTGATGCGGTGATTCATTCCTGTGAAGCTAGAACACGACCGATAGCTATTACTGCATTTGCTTTGATCGGTGGTTCCATGGTTATTATTTCAGATCCGATTTTCAAAGGCATGGCTGTGTCATTGGTATTTGGTGGTTTTGTTTCAACACTATTAACTCTATTAGTTATCCCGTTGGGTTGTATTAGTGCAGGTAAGGCATTGTGTGTTGCACCTGATGGAAGTGTAACTACACCCCCCGACTTTGACCCTGATTTAAGGAAAGGCAAACAAGATCATGATGCAAATGTTTCAACAGGTTATGAGGAGTCATTTTTAGATAAGGTAAAAGATGCAACTTCGACTGTGTTTGGTATTGTGGTGACTCTAGCTGGCTTGATTTTTTCGATAGTTAAGAAATTATTTTCGTTATTATTGGGTTTATTTAAATCGAACAAAATAGAAAATAGTCCTATTGTTCCTTCAACAAAAGCTGAGTCAATAAAATCAGAAGATTCCGTCTCAGTAGTGAAGAAAAATACGGAAGAAACAGCTAAGGTTTTGGC
Source organism: uncultured Gammaproteobacteria bacterium (assembly GCA_963807855.1). GTDB lineage: Bacteria > Pseudomonadota > Gammaproteobacteria > Thiotrichales > Thiotrichaceae > Cocleimonas. Next base: position 85,904 of record CAWEEB010000036.1, read on the forward strand.
TGAGGTTAATGATGCATCCAAAGACGGAACTGGCGGAGCTGAAACAACAAATTCAAAAGCAACAGCTAAACCAAAGGCAACAGCAAAACCAAAGGCAACAGCAAAACCAAAGGCAACAGCAAAACCAAAGGCAACAGCAAAACCAAAGGCAACAGCTAAACCAAAGGCAACAGCTAAACCAAAGGCAACAGCTAAACCAAAGGCAACAGCTAAACCAAAGGCAACAGCTAAACCAAAGGCAACAGCTAAACCAAAGGCAACAGCTAAACCAAAGGCAACAGCTAAACCAAAGGCTACAGCTAAACCAAAGGCTACAGCTAAACCAAAGGCTACAGCTAAACCAAAGGCCACAGCAAAGCCAAAAGTAGACAAAGAACTTACAGGTAATACTGTCAGTTCGAAAACAAAACCAAAACGTAGAGGAATACGTTTAAAAAATGATATATAGACTAGGTGTTAAGTAAATATGAATGATATAAATAAAGGAGCTGTCACTGTTATCATTGCAACCGCAGTAACCTCTGCAATGATATTGATGAGTGGTGCAGGTAATGCAGATAATAGCCAGTCTGCTATAGAAAAAGATCAATCAAGCAGTATTGAAAAAACAACTATAGAAATTACTCAAGAAAATGATGCGATAGTTGAAGTTGTAAAAGCTGAAGCTTCAACTAAATCCGAGCCGAATAATTTTGCTGCTAAAGATGCATCAAATGCACTCTTATTGCCACCACCTGGTCCCTTTTCGACAGAAGTAACAGAAGCGTTAATGAAGCCACAAGCTCCTCAGTTGTCATCACCTCCTGTGTCACCGGAAAAACCTAAAGATATGGTTGCCAAGAAACCAGAGATGCCAAAAGCACCAAATAATGTTGTTGAAAAGCCTATTCAGGAAGAGAAAGCTTCAATTGCTCCGAAGCCTACAAAAAAACTTGAAATGAAGTTAACTGAAGAAGATGTGCCTAAGATGGCTACTGAAAAACCAATTGTACCTTTTGCACCTAAAATTCCAAGTTTGCAACCTGAACTAAAAAAGTCGCCAGAGCTACCGAATGATATATTAACCAGAACACAGCAAGTGCCAAAAGCTTCGGCTGCTCCACAAAGTAATGCCTTGCAAAAACCATTGCCTCCAACTAATAACAGTACTCAACCTATTTGGATGCAAGGTAAGAATTCTGATACGGCTAAAATGCCTCCTCAAGTGAATCAAGAGGTGAATAAAAGATCTAACCAATTAAATGGGATGCAGATGCCTAACAATCCATATGGTGTCAGGTATATGCAACAATACAGATATATGCCAATGCCTGTATATCCAAATTATCAGTATCCTCAGATGCCTCGATATAATAGTGGATACTACTTTGCACCAGTTCCTAATCAAAGGATGCAACAGGGAATGCAAGTGCCCATTCAGCAAAACAATATGACACAGAATCAATCTCCACAAGGGGAAAATGAGCAAAAAGGTTTAACTAAATGATTACGGTTATAGGTAATTTAAAAGGTGGCACTGGTAAAAGCACAGTCGCCTTTAATTTATCTATTTGGGTTGCTACAAGAAGAAATGTACATGTGTCTATTTATGATTTGGATCCCCAGGCTACCATAACGGATGCTTTAGAAATTAGAACAGAAGATGGTCATACGCCAGCTTTAGAGCCTATTCATTTCGTAAGCCAGCTTGGCAGCGAAGGTAAACATACAGAAGTTATTGTTGATATTGGTATCTCAGATAGCGAGGCTATGAATGCCGCTCTGCAAAGAGCAGACAGAATTGTGATTCCTGTAGCACCTAGCCAGGCTGATGTTTGGTCAACACAACGGTTTTTAAAGTTGATTAGTAATGTTAGAAAAAGCGGTTCAGTCCCAGAAATAATTGGATTTATGAATCGTTCAGATACGCACACAGCCGTAAGAGAAACAGATGATGCTTTTGAAGCATTGAGTAGTTTGAAAGGTATCAAAATGATTGAGCCAAGGCTCTATCAAAGAACTGCATACAGGCGTTCATTTAGTGAAGGTTTAGCAGTATTTGAAATGGACCCAAAATCTAAGGCTGCTGCAGAAGTAGAAGAATTAGGAGAGCTATTATATTAGTTTATACTAGAATAGTATTTCTAGTATAAACTTGTGTAATTGAAACTTAATATTTAAGGAGAGTTAATAAATGTATATTGTTCGTTGGTTAATGGGTCATCCTATTATTGCGACATGGTTTCTTGGTGCAATAGCGATCCTTTTATCTATTAGTAATAGTGGTGGTGAGAAAGACATTCATGAAGATGACCATGCTAATAATCAAGAGCAGGTTGTAGCTACCGATTCAACTAAATCACCAATCACTCCTTCAGCTTTGGTCAAATCAGATGAGATAAAAGCTACTGCTGAAGAATCAGTAAAAGCAGAAGTCGAAACTGAAGCTGTTAAAACTGTAGAGGCTGAAACTGCAGTGACAGTAAAAGTTGAAGAGTTCTTCAGGGAACACCGAGCATAAAGATGCCCAGGCAGATTTGGTTAAAAGCGAAGAAATAGTCACTAAAGTTACTATCGATTCTATAGAGGTAACTAGCCGGTCTTATCCCAGCGGGCTAGCTGCAGATACTGAGATAGCAACAAAAACAGATGATGAAGTTGTCGCTATTCCTGGTTCAGGAGAACCCCAGCCAGCAAATGAAGTTGAAGAAATTGAAGAGGCTAAAGATGCTGCGCCAGCTAAAGATACTGCGCCTTAGCTAAAGATGCTGCGTTAGCTAAAGATGCTGCAGAAGAAACTTCTGGTAAAACAGAAAATAAAGAAAATGTTGCTATAACAGCGAATGCAAGAAGCTGCAACTATTGAAGAAACGCCGAAGCCTGAATTAGCAAATTCAGATTCAGAAAGTATTCAAGACTTAAGCCAATCAAGTACCGAAGAAATGCTGTTGATGGCACGTGAGGCCTACTGGAATAATGGCTTAGAAGAAGCGTCTCAAATTTATATGCAATTAATTGAATTAGAGCCAGCTGTTATAGAGCACCGTGGTGAGTTAGGTAACGTTTATTGGAGACAAGGTTATCCAAAAAAAGCGGCTGAGCTTTATTCTGAGATTGCAATTCCAATGATTGAGGAGGGTAATTCTGAAAGAGTGGCGAATATGGTTGGTTTTATAGGCTCTGTTTTACCCAGATAGGGCTGCTGAAATCCATAAAAGATTGCAAGCTGCAAAACATTAATAATATATTAGGAAATTATGGCTAAGAGCGAACTACATAGAGACTATATTCTTGAGATGGAAAATGAGCTTCAAGAATTTGAAATGAAAGCTGAAGCAACAACCAAGCGAATGCAAATGCTTGTATATCCGGCTATGGTTGCGTTCTTCATGCTCTCAGCATTTGGCTTTTTTCTGATCTACTCGTTAACATCAGATGTGAATCGTATGGCAGATACCATTGCCCATATGAGTGGCTCTCTTGATGACAATATGAGTTCAATATCTGGTGATATGAGTCATATGTCTGTGAAAATGGATAACTTAGTTGTTTCTACACAAAGCATGTCTGGTAACTTAACTGAAATGACCCAGAATACTAATGAAATGGTAACGAGTATTGGTGGAATGAGAACGGCTACTTACGATATGGCTGCATCTACAAATAATATGCAACGAGATATGTGGAGTATGAATAAGAATATTTCTACACCATTAAGTTTTATGAATAATTTCCTGCCGTGGAAAAATAGTCAGAATATGCCATTCCCCGGTTCTAGAGCCCCTTTGCCGCAATCTTATTTTGCCTATCCTGCAGAACAACAAGCTCCGGGTTTCAGTCAACCTGGTTACAGTCAAGACATACCAATGCCAGCGCCAGCATCACCTCCGGGTTCTAATTATCAGGGACAGCCAGCCCCTTTCCAACGGCAAGCTCCTAATAGCCAAGGGTCAGCGCTAATAAATGTCCCCTACCTAACATTACCTGCGATTTCTATGAACTAAGTTTAATCGTTTAGTTTTAACCGTTTTAACCTGTAATATCAGTTGTCAAAAGTGACTCGGAAGGAAATTTCATGACACCCGCAAAGAGAATGCAAGACCGACTAGGGCTTTTGCAAAAGCACCTTGAGACCGAAAATCCAGTATTGGTTTCTGTTGTAGATCGATACAGAAAACTCGATAAAATTTCTCAAAAAATGGGTTTATTAGAAGGCGATCAATCCTATGCTACCCAGATCTCATGGTGGCCATTAGTTTCAGTTTTAGGAACTTTTTCGGCAGGTAAATCAAGCTTTATCAATTCTTATTTAGGTCTTAAGGTTCAAGACTCAGGTAACCAGGCGGTTGATGACAAGTTTACTGTTTTAACCTACAGTAGAGATTCTGAAGTTCGAACATTGCCGGGGATTGCTTTGGATGGCGACCCTCGTTTTCCTTTTTACCAAATCAGTGAAGATATTGAGACTGTCACGCAAGGTGAAGGGTCTAAAATAGATAATTATTTGCAAATGAGGGCAACGCCAAGCGAACAGCTACGTGGAAAAATTCTCATTGACTCTCCTGGTTTTGATGCGGATGAGCAGCGTAAAGAAACCTTGAAACTTACCGATCATATTATTGATCTCTCTGACTTGGTGTTAGTGCTATTCGATGCGAGGCATCCTGAACCAGGAGCAATGCAAGATACCTTGGAACACCTTGTACAAGGTTCGCAAAAACGTAGCGATAACAGTAAATTTTTGTTTATTTTAAATCAAATAGACACATCAGCTAATGACGACAATATGGAAGATATAGTGGCGTCATGGCAGAAAGCATTAGTACAAAGTGGTTTAAATGCAGGTCGTTTTTACGTTATTTTTAATACAGACTTAGCTACTCCTGTTGAAAATAATGCGGTATGGGAACGTTATTTAAACAAGCGAAACAATGACTATGCAGAAATCTCTAAGCGTATGGAAGATATTGATGTAGAAAGAGTCTATCGAATTATCGGCAGTATGGAATCACTCTCCAACCAAATTGAACAACAGGCCGTGCCACAAGTGAAAATGGCAATGCAGCGTTGGAAAAAGAGGGTTCTAATCACAGATATCGTAGTTTTTGTTCCTATCATACTTGGTTTGATAACCCTCTCTGTGATTGCCGGATATTGGCAGGGAATGACATTTAATCCCCCTTGGTTAGATGCTTTAAAGCAGAATAAAATATTAGGCATTGCTGTGTTGGTAGCAGTAGCAGTCCTATTTTATTTTATCCATATGATGGTACGCTCTAAGCTTATAAACGGTGTTGCAAAAAAATTGAGCACTGACGAGCCTTATGGAAATATCGCAAATGCCTTTAGAAAAAATACGCGCTGGTGGCGCAGTATTTTCAGGAAGAATCCAGTTGGCTGGGGTATGGGTGTGCGTAAAAGATTAGATGGTATACGCAGCGATATCGATAAATTCGTACAGACACTAAATGATCGTTATACAAGTCCATCCGGCAAAGAAGATTCATAAATACCCCTCTTTCAAATTGTAGAGTAACGTTCTTGTAGTAGTGCTGAGTAGTATTTCATATTGGAACAAACAAAAAAGTGCCTAAAAGTAGGGGGGTGCATTATTAAATTAATGCACCCCCCTACTTTTAGGCACTTTTATCTATTAATCTAATCTACTGAAAAGTAATTAAGAAAATATTCGGAAAAGTTATGACTAAATCTCAATCCTTATTTGAGCAAGCTCAAAAAACCATTCCCGGTGGTGTCAATTCACCTGTACGTGCATTTAAAAGTGTTGGTGGCACACCCTTATTTATAAAGCGCGCAGAAGGTGCTTATTTATATGATGTTGATGATAATAAATACATCGACTATGTGGGCTCCTGGGGGCCAATGATCGCGGGACATGCTCATCCTGAAGTGATCGACGCAGTTAAGAAAGCCAGTGAGAACGGTTTAAGTTTTGGTGCACCTACAGAGATAGAAGTGACTATTTCACAAAAAATATGTGAAATTTTGCCCTCAATAGAAATGCTTCGCATGGTCAGTTCTGGTACAGAAGCAACCATGTCAGCAATTCGCTTGGCACGCGGCTTTACGGGTCGTGATGATATAGTAAAGTTTGAAGGGGGTTATCATGGGCATGGTGATTCCCTTTTAGTCAAAGCGGGTTCTGGTGCATTAACCTTTGGTGAGCCAAATTCTCCAGGTGTCCCCGCAGACCTGGCAAAGCACACGCTTACACTTGATTATAATAATCCTCAGCAAGTAAGAGATCTATTCGCAAAAATGGGCGACAAGATTGCCTGTATTATTGTTGAACCAGTGGCTGGGAATATGAATTGTATTCCTCCTTCGGAAGGTTTTTTGGAAACGCTTCGCGAAGTATGCGATGAGCACGGATCAGTATTGATTTTTGATGAAGTTATGACAGGCTTCCGTGTCGCTCTTGGTGGTGCGCAATCTCATTATGGGATTAAGCCAGATTTGACCACATTGGGTAAAATTATTGGTGGTGGTATGCCTGCTGCCGCATTTGGTGGTCGCAAAGATATAATGCAGAAACTTTCTCCGCTAGGTCCTGTCTATCAAGCAGGAACATTATCTGGAAATCCGTTAGCAATGACTGCAGGCTTGAAGACACTAGAAATTATTTCGCGTGATGGTTTTTATCCTCAACTCAACGAAAAAACAGAGTTATTCGTTAATGGCATGCTTGAACGTGCAGAGCAGAACAATATTCCATTAACAAGCAACCAGGTCGGCGGAATGTTTGGTTTATTTTTCAGTGATGAAGCTAAAATAGAGAATTTTGCGCAGGTTTCTAAGTGCAATATTGAGCGATTTAATCGTTTCTTCCATAGTATGTTAGATGCGGGTGTGAACTTGGCTCCTTCGGCTTATGAGGCAGGTTTCATGTCTAATGCGCATACAATCGAAGATATAAATACAACGTTGGATGCAGCTGAGAAGGTCTTCGCAAATCTTTAATATTGAGACCACAGTCTCATGTAAAGGTCTCATTTATAAAAATAATTGCAGATTGTCAGAAACTTTTTGTGGTATTAGCACTCTAAGTCTTTGAGTGCTAAAATAGCGCAACATTTTAAAGAAGTTTCAGGGGAATGATATGACAAACACCTTAGCAATCAGAGATACAACGGCTACAAGTACTGCCATGACTATGCCAGTGCTATCAGGAAGTCTGGAGAGTTATATCCAGTCTGTCCGTGAAATTCCAGTATTAAAAAAATCAGAAGAGCGCGATTTAGCAGTTAAGCTACGAGATAATGACGATCTAGAAGCGGCTCGCCAACTTATAATGCATAACTTACGTTTTGTCATTAAGGTAGCGCGCGGTTACAGTGGTTACGGTTTGCCATTAGCTGATTTGGTACAAGAAGGTAATGTGGGCTTAATGAAAGCGGTGAAACGCTTTGACCCAACGGTAAATGTACGACTTGTCTCGTTTGCTGTTCATTGGATTCGTGCAGAAATTCACGAATTTATCCTAAAGAACTGGAAAATTGTCAAAGTGGCAACAACCAAAGCACAGCGTAAATTATTCTTCAATCTTAGAAGTAAAAAGAAAAGATTGGCATGGATGAATCAGGCAGAAGTCAACGATATTGCGAGTGATTTAGGTGTTACAAGCAAAGACGTGATGGAAATGGAAAAACGCATGTCAGGACAAGACATTGGCTTTGATCTTTCATCAGATGACGATGACGATAGCACGTATTCACCTAATCAATATTTACAATCAAATGTTGAAGATCCCTCTGACGCCGTAGAAACGGCAGATTGGGAATCTCATACGCAGGTTTTATTTAAAAACGCGATGTCAACACTAGACGAACGCAGTAAGGATATTCTGGCATGTCGCTGGTTAGTAGAAGAGAAGGCAACATTGCAAGATTTAGCAGCAAAGTATAATGTTTCTGCTGAGCGTATTCGTCAGATTGAGAGTAATGCAATCGAGAAATTAAAGAGTTCGGTTGCAACCGCTTAATTGCTACATAATTACTCAATAAATAGTTTTTACTCGAGACGAGTAAAACAGTAAATAAAAAAGGTCGCTAATTAGCGACCTTTTTTTGTATTCATTTAATGCCCAGTTGTTCTTACATGCCAAAAACTACTGAGAAAAAGCTTAGCCATGCCAAAATAATTAGTACTGTAACAATCAATAGTGGAAAACCAAAACTGAAATCGAACATGTGAATCTCCTCTCCTTTAAAACTAGCGTGATATATTAGGTGATTCTAATGCCCTCTGCAAGTTACACTTGCAAATACATTAATCAGGGCTTGCTTTGAGAAAGACCACTATCCTTTCAGGATTAAGCCTTTATAATTAGCTACTAAGTCTAAACACCGGATGCACAATTGAGATGAAAGATAAGGCTACTACCAAAAAATCTGCAGATACCGAAAAGCCAGATTTTGAAACAGCAATGGCTGATTTGGAAGCATTGGTTTCGAAAATTGAATCTGGCGATCTATCCCTAGAGGAATCACTTAAAGAGTTTGAGAAAGGTGTAAAGCTCAGTAGGACATGTCAGGCAGCGCTAAAAGATGCAGAGCATCGAGTTAAAATACTTAGTGAAGATGGCGAGGAGCACGATTTTGACGATAGCGCTATTTAAGCTTTATCCGGATTAATCAGTATTTCATCATGACACGCGAAGATTATCAGCAACGTATCGAACAGTTTCTAGAATCGGCACTTATTTCAAGTACACCCCCCCACTTAGACGAGGCAATGCGATACTCAGTACTGGGTGGGGGTAAGCGTGTTCGCCCTTTACTGGTTTATGCTACAGGTGAAGCGTTAAAAATTAACATGGCCTTATTGGATTTACCTGCAGCGGCAATTGAGTTAGTACACGCATACTCACTAATTCATGATGATTTACCAAGTATGGATAATGATGCGCTAAGGCGCGGCAAACCTACTACCCACATTGCGTATGATGAGGCGACAGCAATTCTCGCTGGTGATGCCTTGCAGACTAAGGCATTTCAGTTATTATCTAAACCAATACAAGGAATCTGCGCAGAAAATCAGCTAAAAATACTCAATATCCTGGCAACTTCTTCAGGTGCAGATGGTATGGTTAAAGGTCAAAGTATAGATCTGGCGTCTGTAGGTAAGCGCTTAACCGAGAGTGAATTAGAAAACATGCATAATCACAAAACAGGCGCATTGATCACTGCAAGTGTAGAAATGGCGACGTATTGTATGGAAACTACTGCACAAGCGAGTAGCGAACAAGCAATCCAACAAAGAAAAAATCTGACAGAATATTCGAAGGCAATTGGTTTAGCTTTTCAGGTGCGAGACGATATTCTTGATATTCAGAGCGATACTGAAACCTTAGGTAAACAGCAAGGTGCTGATATTGCTGCCGGAAAGCCAACTTATCCGTCAATCATGGGAATGTCGGCGGCTAAAGAAAAATTGTTTAATTTGCACAAAAAAGCGTTAGACTCTCTTATAGATTTTGGAGAAGAAGCTGATTCCTTAAGAGAGATAGCAAGCTTTATCGTAAAGCGTATTGCTTGATCTGGAACACTATGGTTTGCCTTGCAAAAAGGTACAATTACATAGACCAAACACCTAGGCTATAATTTAGAATACATGTTATTTGATAATATAAATACACCCGCCGAATTAAAAAAACTGTCAATTGAAGAGTTGCCAGCTTTATGTGATGAGGTGCGTCAGTATTTATTACAATCAGTATCAGACTCTGGCGGTCATTTGGCTTCTGGTTTGGGCGCACTTGAATTAACCGTGGCTTTGCATTATGTCTATGACACACCTAATGATCGATTAATCTGGGATGTTGGTCATCAGGCTTATGTGCATAAATTATTAACTGGCCGAAGAGAAAAACTCAGAACCATTAAGAAAAAAGATGGATTGTGTGGTTTTCCACGTCGCGAAGAAAGCAAATACGACGATTTTGGAGTAGGGCACTCCAGCACTTCTATCAGTGCTGCGTTAGGCATGGCATTAGCTGCAAAGCAACAGGGCATAGATCGTCATTCTATTGCAGTTATAGGTGATGGTGCTTTGACCGCAGGTATGGCGTATGAAGCGTTAAATCATGCCGGTGATATTGATACTGAAATGCTGGTGGTGCTAAACGACAATGATATGTCTATTTCACCCAATGTAGGTGGTTTGAGTAAATACCTCGCGCGCTTATTATCAGGTCATTTTTATTCTACAATGCGCGAGAACAGTAAGAAAATACTGTCTAAAACCCCTGTAATGAAACGTTTTGCAAGGCGCGCAGAAGAACATACCAAAGGTATGATAATGCCTTCCGCAACCTTGTTTGAAGAAATGGGGTTTGTTTATTATGGGCCAGTAGATGGACACGATGTCATCGAGTTGGTGAAAATTCTGGAAAACATCAAAGACATTAATGAGCCTAAATTCCTTCATGTAGTGACTCAAAAGGGCAAGGGTTATGAGCCTGCAGAAAATGATCCGATCGAATATCATGCGGTATCCGTGTTTGATTTGAAGGCTGGAGTGCAGAAATCCAATGCGATCAGCACACCAACATATACTCAGGTATTTGGCAGTTGGTTGTGTGATATGGCTGCTCAAGAAGAAAAGCTGGTTGCGATTACACCGGCAATGCGTGAGGGTTCTGGTTTAGTAGAATTTTCAAGAAAATTTCCTGATCGTTACTATGATGTGGCGATTGCAGAACAGCATGCTGTAACACTAGCGGCTGGAATGGCCTGCGATGGTCTAAAGCCTATTGTGGCAATTTATTCGACCTTTCTACAACGTGCTTATGATCAATTGATCCACGATGTTGCATTACAAAACCTACCCGTAGTGTTTGCCATAGATCGTGCAGGACTAGTGGGTGCAGATGGTCCAACACATTCTGGAAACTATGATCTTTCGTATCTTCGTTGTATTCCTAATATGATCGTTATGGCGCCCAGTAATGAAAACGAATGCCGACAAATGCTTTACACGGCGTATCAGCAAGATGGTCCAACCGCCGTCCGTTATCCACGTGGCAAAGGTATAGGTATCGAGCCTCAGCAAGAGATGCAGCAACTACCCATTGGTAAAGGTGAAGTCCTGCGTAAAGGCAATAGCATTGCTATTTTAATGTTTGGCTCTTTGCTAGAAGAGGCCACAATTGCGGCCCAGGCTTTTGGTGCGACTCTGGTCAATATGCGTTTCGTTAAACCTATCGATGAAGATTTAATCAGGACCTTGTCAGAATCTCATGAGCTCTTTGTAACGCTCGAAGATAATGCTATTAAAGGCGGTGCCGGTAGTGCTGTAAATGAGTTTTTACACGAGCAAGATATTTCAATCCCGGTTTTGAACTGTGGCATTCCAGACGAGTATGTTGAGCATGCAACTCGCGAACAACAGCTTGAAGAAATTGGGCTCGATGGAGCTGGGATTGTTAAGCAAATTGGCGAGTTTAATCAGGGCAAATACTCACAACATCTTAAAACAGCCTAGTTAATCAGATTCAGTAAAACCACCGAGTAATAAAATGCCCCAAAAGTAGGGGGGTGACTTTCTACATAGCTAAGAAAGCCTTGTTGTATTCAAACTATCTCAAAGTATTAATCTGAGACTTTAAATCATGACTTATCTAAAACTTCTTTTTGCCATGTTGATCTGGGGCGGAACATTTACTTCTGCAAAAATGCTTGGTAATGAGATGGATCCTATGATTTCGGCATTCTTTCGTTTTGCACTTGCATCAACAGCGTTGTTGTTACTCGTCCTTATAAAAGAAAAGAAATTTCCGAAAATTTCCCAAAAACAGTTTATTGCATTGGTCGGAATGGGGGCAACAGGTATCGCAATGTATAACCTGCTGTTCTTTTATGGCTTGTTGCATACAGAAGCTAGCAGAGGGAGTTTGATAACAGCAACCAATCCCGTTTTAACTGCCATAGCAGCGATTTTTCTTTTCAATGAAAAGCTTACTTTAATAAGAATTATAGGTCTTGTATTGTGTATATTTGGTGCTTTCCTGATTATATCGCGCGGTGATTTCAGTGTTTTGCTAGAAAAAGGTATCGGTCTTGGGGAAATGGCTTTTATCGGCTGTGTGATAAGCTGGTCGGCATATACTTTGATTGGTCGGTTTATTAGTCATGAGCTTTCTTCTCTTGTCGCAATAGCCTACGCCAGTTGTTTTGGTACTATTTTATTGTTGACTATTGTATTGATTTTTAAGCCGCTATCTATAATAACTGCGCTGAGCAATCTTAATATTACCATTGGTCTTCACCTGCTGTACCTTGCGATATTGGCGACAGTAGTAGGGTTTGTCTGGTTCCAGGAAGGCGTTAAAGTTTTAGGTGCAGCAAAAGCCGCAGTGTTTATTTACTTTATGCCAGTGAGTGCTGTCTTCATTGCTTTTGTGGTCCTCGATGAGAAACTGTCTTTGGTGTTGTTAATCGGCGCAGCTCTGATTATCTCTGGTATTTATTTGGTCAATAGAAAGCCAGCTACCACTTAGGTTTCTGCTTATTTTGTTTAATCAAGATATGCTATTTAGGATGTTAGCTTTAGTGGTAAGTAACTAATAATCAAATAACAACTGAAAAATAGGCAGCCGAAGCGAAGCGGAGACAACAACGTTTGTTGTTTAAACGTTGGCCCGAAGGGCGAGTAAAATGAGTCAAAAGTAGGGGGGTGTACTTCTTATCGTATTGTTTTCAATTTACATAAAAAAACCACCTATTTAGGTGGTTTTTTTATGCTTATGATCTGGTGTTTAATCAGTGATCAATAATCTGACTCAAGAATAACTGAGTACGCTCAGACTGAGGGTTCTCGAAAAATTCCTTAGGATTGTTTTCTTCGATTATCTGTCCAGCATCCATAAAGATTACCCGATCTGCAACTTTTTTGGCGAATCCCATTTCGTGTGTTACACAAAGCATAGTCATGCCACCATGTTCTGCAAGTTCGACCATGACATCTAAAACCTCAGAAATCATCTCAGGGTCAAGCGCTGAAGTTGGCTCATCAAACAACATGATCTTTGGATCCATACACAGGCTACGAGCAATCGCAACGCGTTGTTGCTGTCCTCCTGATAACTGTCCAGGGTACTTATATGCCTGATCAGGAATTTTAACCCTTTCCAGATACTTCATAGCAGTTGCTTCTGCTTCTGCTTTCGGTGTTTTCTTTACCCAGATTGGAGCCAGAGTGAGGTTGTCTATAATGCTAAGGTGAGGAAATAAATTAAAATGCTGAAAGCACATGCCAACATTGGTGCGTAAGCGTTCGAGTTGTTTGACATCACCTGTAATCTCTTCGCCTTCAACCAGTATCTTGCCTTTCTGGTGCTCTTCAAGGTGATTGATGCAGCGAATAACGGTTGACTTACCAGATCCAGAAGGACCACAAATAACGATCCGTTCTCCTTCTTTAACATTTAGATTAATGTCTTTTAGAACATGAAAATCGCCGTACCATTTGTTCATGTTGATCAATTGAATGGCGTATTTTTCGTCAGAGTTTGTTTGTGCTTCTGTCATAGTATTTTCTCAGCTGCGTGTAACATGTAATTTATTATTTCCATGTTTTTGAGCTATTTAAAAAAACAGGGAAGTATCTTTGTTTAATTAATGCTTTATGCATTAGTTGCGGTGTCCGGTATCTAATTTTCTTTCTAGCGCCATACTGTAACGTGACATGCCAAAGCAGAATATCCAGAATACAAATGCTGCATACACTAACCCTTCGGTGTGAAAGCCTAACCATGCAGAATCTGAGCCAAGTACGTTTTCAACAATGGCAAGTAAATCGAACAAGCCTATGATAAGTACTAGCGTAGTGTCTTTGAAAAGTGCGATAAAGGTATTTACAAGCCCTGGAATTACAAGCTTCATAGCTTGTGGCAAAATAATTAAAAACATGCTCTTCCAATAACTTAGCCCCATCGCCAGGGCAGCTTCATACTGGCCTTTAGGAATTGCCTGCAGACCCCCACGAACAACTTCTGCTACATAGGCGGACTGAAACAGGATTATACCTATCATAGCGCGTGCTAATTTGTCGAAGTCTGTCCCCTCTGGCAGGAATAGAGGTAGCATAACTGATGACATGAAGAGTACCGTAATCAACGGTACGCCACGCCAAAACTCTATGAAAATCACCGATATCGACTTAACGATAGGCATATCAGATCTACGCCCAAGGGCAAGAACGGTTCCAAGCGGCAACGCAACCAGTATTCCGACTAAAGATATAATCAGGGTTAGCATTAAGCCGCCCCATTTATTAGTCGGTACTTCGACTAATCCAAAAGAGCCGCCATGAATAAGAAAGTAGGCAATAAAAGGGAAAATAATCAGAATGAAAGCACCTAGCCACGCCTTTTTAGGTGTTTTTTCAATGAATAACGGAATTGTCAGTAACACCAGCATGATACCCGCCAGATTCGGGCGCCAGCGTTCTTCTACAGTGTAGAAGCCGTACATGGTTTGATCGAAACGATTGGCTATAAAGGCCCAACAGGCTCCACCTTTGCTTCCTTCACCTTTACATTGCTCACGTGTTTCTGCAACCCAGGTCGCATCAATAAAAGCCCATTCTATCGCTGGCGGTAGAATTTTATACAGGACAAATATTCCAAATAAAGTAAACAAGGAGTTTAGTGGGCTCGAAAAGAGATTAACTTTAAGCCAGTGAACAAGACCCTTGCTATTATCAGGAGCTGGTAACTCTGGAAGTATTTTATCGGTTACAAACATGCTGATTACCTCTCTACCAACGCCATTTTGGCGTTGTACCAGTTCATAAATACTGAAATCGTTAAACTCAAAGTTAGATAGACAGCCATTGTCATCGCAATGATTTCTACCGCCTGGCCCGTTTGGTTAAGCGTGGTACCCATAAATACCGCTACGATGTCGGGATAGCCTATTGCTGTCGCCAAAGATGAGTTCTTGGCAAGGTTTAAATATTGACTGGTAAGTGGCGGAATAATGACACGCATTGCTTGTGGAATAACCACAAAGCGTAAATTTTGTCCCGGGGTGAGTCCTACTGACAATGCGGCCTCTGATTGTCCATGGCTTACTGCATTAATTCCAGAGCGAACGATTTCAGCAATGAAAGCTGCGGTATAAATCGTTAACGCTAATAATAGCGCAAATAACTCGGGGATAACTGTAATGCCCCCTTGAAAGTTAAAACCGGTCAGTTTTGGTATATCCCAGCTTAAAGGGCTACCACTTAACAGGAATACAATTAAAGGCAGTAATAAGATGAGCAACAATGAAACGATGAAAATTGGGAACTGCTGGCCAGTCTCTTCCTGGCGTTTAGTTGCCCACTTTTTCATCACAAAGGCTGCAACAATTCCAATAATAAAAGCAATTGTTGTAAACATGAAGCCACTATCAGGAACAGGACCTGGTACATATAGCCCGCGCACATTTAAGAAAAAACTATCCAATAATGAATAGCTATCCCTGGCAGAAGGCATCGCCCTTAGAACCACGAAATACCAGAAGAATATCTGGATCAAGAGTGGAATATTACGAAAAGTTTCAATATAGACAGTGGCAATCTTGGAGATCAACCAGTTTTTTGAAAGTCTTGATACACCAACAATAAATCCAAGAATAGTGGCACAGAAAACGCCCAGTACCGTAATCAGAACAGTATTAAGCAAGCCTACAATAAAGGTTCGGCCATAGGTAGAATCAGAATTATATTGTATCAGGGACTGAAGAATATCAAATCCTGCTTTTTCTGACATAAAAGCAAAACCAGTGGAAATGCCTCTGGATTCCATGTTTCCGAGAGTGTTCTGAACGATAGAAACAAAGAACGCGATCAGACCTATAACTAATATAATTTGAAAAAACAGCGCCCGGTATTTTGGATCGTTCCAAATCGGGGGCTTACTCGGTGCCAAGTCATTGTTTTTATCTGTCATGGTTTCCTATTTATCCACATATTTATGCAATTATTTATTTTCTAATATTTTAGTTTGTAGCTAAATTAGTAATCTTGAGTGAATTGGTGTTGTAATAAAAGATCACTAATTTAGATACAAAAAAAGAGCCTGCAAATGCAGACTCTTTTAAATTATCCATTAACGAATAGGTGGCGCATACATAATGCCGCCTTTGCTCCATAGCGCGTTAAGTCCGCGGCCAATTTTAAGTGGAGAACCAGCGCCAACATTTCTTTCAAAGCTTTCACTGTAGTTACCTACCTGGCTAATAATATTAGCTGCCCATGCATCGTCAAGACCTAGTTTTTCACCTTGACCACCCATGAAACGCTCGACTTCAGGATTCTTGCTTGTCATCATTTCTTTGGTGTTAGCTGATGTAATGCCTAGTTCTTCAGCATTAATCATTGCATTTAGTGACCATCTTACAATATTGAACCACTTGTCATCGCCTTGGCGAACAACAGGTCCTAAAGGCTCTTTAGAAATAACTTCTGGAAGTACGATAGCACTATCAGAATCTGCCAGTTTGATACGCAAAGAATATAGCTGAGACTGATCAGAAGTCAGCATGTCACAACGACCTGCTTCAAAGCCTTTGATTGTCTGGTCAGCAGTGTCAAAAGTAATCGCCGTATACTTCATGTTATTCAGTTTAAAGTAATCAGCAAGGTTAAGTTCAGTGGTAGTACCAGCCTGAATACATACTGCTGCACCGTCCAGTTTCAATGCACTATCAACGCCAAGTTTTTTTGTTACCATAAAACCCTGACCATCATAATAGTTAACACCAGCAAAATTAAGGCCTAGTGAAGCATCACGAGTTAACGTCCATGTAGTATTGCGGGAAAGAATATCGATTTCACCAGACTGAAGCGCAGTGAAACGTTCTTTAGCTGTTAAAGGATTATATTTCACCTTCGTAGCATCACCAAGAACGGCAGCAGCAACAGCGCGACATACGTCAACATCAAGCCCTCCCCATACGCCTTTGTCATCAGCAGCTGAAAATCCAGCAAGACCTGTACTAACGCCGCACTTTACAATACCTGCTTTTTTAACATCTTCTAAAGTGTCGGCCTGTGCAGTTGTGCTCATAAGTGCAACAGTTGCAAGTCCAAGTAATAAACTCTTCTTCATGGTATACCTCTTTAATTGTGTAGGGGGTTTAAAATGCCACACGAAGCAATTATTTAAAATCTAACGCTGTGATTCTAAATAACTAGTATTAATTTTTCGCGCGCACGCATCTTACACAGAGTAAAGACTATTTTTCAAGCTTTGTCAGATTTATTTTTATGCTTTATAAATCAGTATATTAGCATGTTCTTATAACGAACATAAATGTTAAATAAATCTAAGTAATAATACTTAATTATAGTATTTATTTAGATAGTTGAAGCTTAATTTGAACACTTTCATAACAAAAGTGCCCTTAATTCATGAAACACATTGAGGTTTTGTTTTTGATGTTTAAATTACGTATACTAAAACCCTTCTTTTTCTTAGGCATTTAAAAGCCAACTTTCATTCGGGATTTAATTTAATTATGAATATGACATCCAATGATGAGCAGCCTTCTATTAGCTACTAAAATAGATAAGCTAGAAAATTCAGTAAAAGAATTGCTGACATATTGTAATAAGCTCTCTGAAGAGAACGATGCCGTTAAGCATAATAATCAGCAGTTAATGCTAGAAAGGTCAGAACTTCAGACTAAAAATGATAAAGTTCGTGGTCAGGTAGAAGCCATGATGGAAAGATTAAAAGCGATGGATAAAGCATCCTAAAGATATTGAGGAATTAGGGGAGCAAATGATGAGCAAAGATACAATACCTGTGACGGTCAGGATCATGGAAAAAGAATATAAAATTTCCTGTCCTGAAGGTGAGCATGAGTCTTTATTGGTTTCGGCAAGAAATGTAAATGAAAACATGCAGAAAGTCAGAGAGGGCGGGAAAGGCCTTAAGTGCTGATAGAGTAGCAGTGATGGCTGCAATTAATATCGCTCATGATTTGATTAAATCTAATAGAGAGCCTAAAGTTGATCCTGTAATTTCAGATAGAATCGATGTTCTGCAGCAATCGATAGATCAGGTATTACAATCTTCGAAAATCTAATTCGCTATCTAGCCAGATATATTTAATTTACCTATATAAACCGCATATTCCTAACAGGCCCCTACATGTTAAAGAAAACCAATATAAGAATTTGTACATTACTTTCAACTCTACCGATACTATTTGTATCAAGTCAGCTACTAGCAAAGCCCTGGTTAGATGCAGGAGATATGAAGTTAAGACATGAGTTGCAACTACTATCTGATGCGCGTTTATTAGATTCGCCTTTAACCACATGGCCACTAGCCGCTAAAGACATTCATGAAAACTTAAGAGAGCCAGTCAAAGATTCTCCTTTATTGCCTGCATTGAGAGAAGCTTATGCCAATGTCAAACAGCGCTTAAAAGAAGAGGATTATAATTCTAGTTTTAAAGTAACAGGTAATGCTCGATCTAAAGAATTATTAATTAGAGACTTTTCTGGTGAAGGTAGAGAAAAATATTCGTTGTCATACGACGGTGAATGGGGAAATCCTTTTATTGATCTGCGTTTAAAAGCTACTGTAGCTGACAAGACAGATCATCCAGATGATAAAGCCTTTCGACTTGATGAGTCTTACATCGCCAGGAATTTAGGGAATTGGAAAGTTACTGTAGGCCAGCAATCACGATATTGGGGTCCCGGTTGGGATGGATCATTGATTCTATCAAATAATGCTCGACCAATACCCAGTATCTCAGTTAGAAAATGTTTTATCAGAGCCTGATGCAGATGACTTTTTTCTATTGAGATGGTCTAGGTACTAGAAAACTGCATAATGTTTGTTGGCAACTTAGAGTCAGATCGAGGAATTCCTGATGCAAAACTAATTGGCACACGTTTTACTTTTAGACCTTAACAGGCCTTTAGAAATAGGTTTGCATAGAACTATTCAGTGGGGTGGTGAAGGACAAGATGAGAGTATTTCAGACTTTGCTAAAACTTTTTTCAGTGTACGAGTTGATGAACAAGATGGAAGTCTAGGTACTGTTCGTGGAAATCAAATTGCAGGTCTGGATTTTAGATGGAAATTACCGGTAGGTGGTCAAAGTAAACACTATTCAGTATATGGTCAGTATATCGGTGAAGATCGTGTAGACGGTTCAATTTTACTTAGGTGATGAAATATTTATGCTGGGTGGCTCGGTTGCCGGTTTCTCTAATAAATTAAAAGGTTCATGGAGAGCATATCTAGAAGCAACAGATACCAGTGCTGGAAGTTTTAAAGGAAGGGACAGAAATAATATAGTATATAATCATGGTAGCTTATACGGACGGATATCGTTACCTGGATGTATCAATGGGACACGGGATTGACTCTGATAGTAAAATGGTGAGTGCAGGCCTGATATTAAATCAAAATAATGGAAACTTTTGGCGTGGCTGGGTTAAACACGCAAAATTAAATGAAGATGGGATCGGTAATAACCCAATAGCTCCAAATGGCAGAGAATGGTCAGCAATTGGATTAAGCCTGGATAAAGAATGGAAAGAAGATCTTAAAGTAAATCTGGGAGTGCAGTAATTTCCGATAAAATCAATGGTGAAAAAAGAGAAAATGATGTGGCAGTTTCTGTAGGGTTTACTAAAGCCTTTTAACCATCTATCAATGGTTTATCACAAGTTAAGCTGCATGTATATGAGCGGGAGTATGGGAGAATAAATAGCTGCTAGCGTTATGCGCCATATTGTATTAACGTGGTATTTAACTTATCCCTGACCCTTATGACATGGTTCGGTTAATAGTTCTCTGATTAAGTCCAATAAAATTCTGCAAAACTACAGGCTATCAGTTCTAGGCGCGCTTCGCAGGGAATGGTACTCTCTTGGCATGGTGCGACGACCTTCACAAGAATGTGCAACAACGAAGTCAATGCTCTATGCGAATAAAAGCAGCCTGTAGCCTTGCCCTGTGGGGCTTAGCCAAAAATCCAGCCTCTGCGTTAATAGTCATTTGCAAGGTCTTTGCACTATGCCACAAAAAGTCGCATTCCTGCATGAACTATGCCTTGATTCTGGTTTTTTGACGTTGCCAGAAATTATGGGACTTAATCAGAGAACCGCTTTAAACAGTTCATTTAATTTTACGAAAATAAGCATATAAGCCTGTTATTTTATTTGTCAGATTTATAGTCGCTATAATACGAATTAGGTATCCATAGTCCTGATAGCCGTATGCACTTTTATTGGCAACGTAACCATTAAATATAAAGCCTTTTGTATCTATTCCGGTATGTGATAGCCGTGTTACAGCATGCTCAATTTCTTTCATTGAGTGATGATCATGCTTCAACAGCATAAAAGTACTCCTGCATGCCTGCCAATAATGCTAGGGTCGGTCACAGCATGTACTGGGGGGGTATCAATTATTATTAAGTCGTATGCTTTGCTGAAATAATTAAGTAATATTTCGAAATTCCTGTGCATTAATAATTCAGATGGATTTGGAGGAGTTTGTCCTCTTGTTATCACGTCCAGTGAGTGACTTCCCAAATTTACAGAGTGAATAGTATCTTTGACATTCGCTTTTTTACTTATTAGATCAGATAAGCCCGGAGATACGCCAGGTTTAGCAGTTTGTGTCAAGTATCCTTTACGCATATCAGCATCAATAAGTAGAACTTTTTGTTCTCCTATTGCAGTAATTGCCGCTAAATTTGAAGAGACAAAAGACTTTCCAATTCCGGGAGAAGGGCCGGTAATCATAACGATATTATTTTTTGATTCCAGTAAAGCAAAATGCAAACTTGTGCGCAAGCTGCGTAAGCTTTCAATCGCAGGGTCTGTAAAATCGTCCATGGCAAGTAAAGTTTTTTGATTTCGATTTTTATTATTTCATACCGGCTGTCAACTTAACGCCTTTTGATAAGGGTATGGTAGCGTAAACAGGTAATCCTAATTGCTTCTTCAATAGCCTCAGGGTTGGTTACTTTTCTATCCAATGCTTTTCTTAAAAACACTATCAATGTACCAAGCATAGAGCCTAATAATGAGCCAAGCGCAAGAATCATAGCCTTTTTCGGTTTAATGGGTTTGTCGTAAACAACCGCATTATCAAGAATGTATACGTTGCCGACGTTACTCGCCTTAGCAATTTTAAATTCCTGTATATTATTTAACAAGATCAAGGTATATTGTATTTGCAACTTTATAATCACTTTCCAGTTTTAGTAAATTCTGTTGTTTTTCTGGCAGTTTAGATATCTTGGATAATGCGCTTTTCTTTCTTTTTTCTAATTTTTTTCATTTGCCCTGATTGCCTGAAGAGTAGGATGATTTGCTGTATATTTTTGCTTCAATTCATCTCTCTTTAAGGAGAGTGTTTGCAATTCAGTATCAATATCAGAAACTAGCGCTAATACACCTTGCGTTTCCATAGACATATCAGCAGTTTGATTGCTGGTTCGATAATTTTTTAAAGCGGCTTCAGCAGAATCAGCCTTCTCACGTACAGGTTTAATTTGTTCATTCAAAAACTTTAGAGCGTTGCTAGCCTCTTCCGAACCTCTGGATTTGTTTTGTTCTAGATAAGTTTTAGAGATAATATCTAAAGTGTCTACAATTTTTTGTTTGTCTTTTCCTTCGAGAGTTAAGCTTATTATTCCCGTTTTTTTTCCTTTTTCTGAGGCTTTTATTTGTTGTTGTAATGACTCCTATTGCATTTAAGATTGGAAAGTTTTGTTAATGAAAAGTGAGTGCCAGGAAGGGCATTTATCTCTAGTAACGAATATGCCAACTAGCCCATATTGGGATTTAGAAGTCGATGCCTGATTAGTTTTCCCTCTTTAGAATCAATATCTTTATTATAAAAAATGTCGAATGAGTTTTTTGAGCTACGCAACTAAAGTTAAGGATTTATTTAATAAATTTTTAGGTACATCTAAACGATCTACGATAATACTTTCATTGCCCCAGGCATATTTAGCGATAGTTTTTTCAAGGCTGCTGAAGAGCGCAGGTGGTTTTAATATATCGTTTGGGCTATAAAATTTCTTGGATAAATTTCCTAGATAATCGAAGTCTTTTAGGTTTAGCTATGATATTCAGGTGCAAGTCATTAATAGCTTTGTCTAATATTTTTCTGGATTTTATAATTTCAATTTCTGTTCCTACTGAAGCATCATCGCTCTCCAAGCCAGCTAATTCTTCAATACCAGGGATACCACCTTTTTGTGATTCTACCTGAAGCAGCGAATCCGCTTTATAAATAGGGTCTTGGCCAAAGGCATATATAAAGGAAAAAAATAAAAATAGTAATGACATGGAAATTATCAGCCACTTTCCTTCTAAAAGTGATCCAATTAATTCACGTAAATCTATTTCATCATCTGTTTGACTGCTTGTTGTTTTATTAGTTAGGTCGTTCATGTTTCTCAATATTTCAAGAGTTGGTTTTTACGGATAGCTGTTTAGGAACGGCCTTGTTGTAACGTAAGTAGACAACATTAGTTTAACAGGTTCATCTGGTTTATTAATATCTAGTCTTTATATTTAAAAAAACTTATGGCCAAAGTTTTTCTTGCCAGGCTGTTAATCCTTCTTCTATTATTTTTTCCGCTTCTATAAAGGCTTTCTTATTTTTCTTGTAGGGGTCTGGGACTTCTTTATTATCTATCCATTTACCTATCAGATGTACTTTCCCTCTTGATTCGGGATATTTGGATTGAATAATATCAATATGTTTTTTTTCCATGGTTAAAATCAAATCAGAAGAAGATACCAAAACAGAGCTTATTTGTTGTGCACAATGATTTTTCAGGTCAATCCTTTTTGCTGACATTAACTCTATTGAGTTAATGTCAGCGGGTTTACCAACTAAAGCCGACTAAGCCTGAAGAGTACACCTTCAAGTTGCGGCATGATTATGTTGCAAAATAACTTCTGCCATAGGGCTACGACATATATTTCCTATGCATACCATCATTACGTTATTAAACATATCTACAAAATAATTACTTAGCTAATCTATAAAGTGTTAATGATGGTAGCAGCGAACTAAGAATTCTATTCCATCGAATAGATGGGGTAGCTGTAACATATACAACATCTCTTGGTCTTAAATCAAACTGCTCTGCCAATAACATAGAGTGCACAGAAGTAAGAGGTAGTTGGTAAACCGTTGGGATAGTGTCATTGCTTGATTCTTGGCGAACAACAAAAATTCCTTTAGCGTTTACAGTTTCTTCATTCAGGCTGCCAGCATCATTAATGGCTTCAGCTAATGTCATGCCGTCTTCAATTTGGTATTTAACAGAACCCGCTTTTTTCACTTCACCCATGACAAAAACTTTGGCCTGTTCAGATTCGAGTTCTCTTTCCAATTCTTTTCTTAGACGAGCTAGTGTCTTTTCTTTTTCTAGTTCAAAATTCAATCGAATGGGGTTAAGAATCTTTTCTTTCTGAATATCACGATTCAGAGTTTTATTCCATTCAGTAATTTCATCAATCTCAACTATGTGAAGCCGATCACCACTTTTTAAAATAAAGTTTTGTCTATTATCATTGAATTTTAGCATTCTATTTAAGTCAATAGAAATTGTTTGATTGCCTCTACTTAGCGAAGCTTGCCCAGTGTATTTTCTAGGAATCACCCCGCCACTTTTAGAGATAGCATCACGAACATTTAGCGGGATGTCAGCGATCGAAATTGTGTTTGGCTGTTGTATCGCGCCAGATATGTATGCCTTTTGACTTCGAAAGTCGGCTACCCTTACGCTAACCTGAGGTTTGGCGATGAAACTTTTCAATTTTCGTTCAAGTTCTTCTCTAACATCTTCCACTGTTTTGCCTGCAGCTTTAATTTTCCCCGCATAAGGAAAATAAAAGCGACCATCATTTCCAACAACATGGGTGGCTGGCTCATCTCCGGCAGGTATTGTCAGTTCTGGGTGATCCCAGACAGTTATACTCAATATATCTCTTTTGCCAATATAGTACTGATAATTAGTTTTGCTATCTTCAGCAGAAACCCCAGAAAAGCTTACTGACGTAGTGCTTTTGAAGTTATCTACAATTTTTTGGTTATTATTTCCTAGGTTGGTTCTTGTTCTATTATTCGGTGCTGTTTCTGAATTATATTTTTTGTACCTTTGCTTCTTGTTTTTTATGTAACTTACATAATCAAAAGGTTTTTGTTTTAGTATCGTATCCCGGTTTATGATAAAAATTTTGTAGTCAACACCCTCTCTAGGATTCTTTTCATATCGACTAGATTTAGCATTTAACCCAGGAACTCCAGGACCCAATGAACAGCCTGCAAATGAAAACATGATTGTTAGAATAAATAATAAGCGGCTGATTTTTTTCATGAATAATTTACCAGGAAGTTTAGAAAGAAAAGACTGAACTTAAAAAAATACGATGGATTTTATACGTAAAAAACAAAAAATACAAAGAACATGTGTAAAATCATCAAACAAACTCATTATAAGGTTAAAAAGGACTAAAAGCAGGGGGGATGCTTTATTTATTTGCATGGTCTGCATAAATGAAAATAATCTTCAAGCTTGCTGGTGGTTAGTGTCTTATTTATTACAGCATTTTTTATCCTATATTATTTGTAGAGTGCTAATTGCCTTTGTTTTTGTTAGTATGCCCTAACTTATAAGTTGCAAACAATATAGTTATGCATACTAAACAGGATTATATTCACAATCATTAACCTATTTTACTTTAGAGCAACGACTTAAATAAAATTCGAATAGTGATATTTCTCTTATTATTTCAATTGCACTCTAATTCTTTTGCTAGATGCCCCGACCCGAATCGAGGTGCATGATCACAAGGATCCAAATCCTTATAGACTTAGCACAAATCGGGCGGGTCTAACAAGACGGACTTGTCATACAAACCGCAAAATTTTGAAACGGAAAAGGAGCATGAGGTGAAAAATATTTTAGGCGGATTTGTCTTTATTGTGTTTTTGATTTCTTTAGCGGTAAATTCCTATGCCGGAGAATTATTGCTGGGGGCCGTAGGGAAATCCAAGTATCAGATAGTAATTCCTGACAAATATCCTGACGATAAACTCGCCGCGTCCGTTAAACAAGCTGCCGAACTGCATGAAGAAGGCTTTCAGTGAAAATGGAATTTTGCTCCAAAATCCATCAGGAATCAGAGGTGGTTGCAGGCAAGCCAGGCATTTATCTCGGAAAGACCGACTTTGCCGTGAAAAACGGAATAGCGTTTGACAAGATGGAAGGCTGGACTTATACCTTCAAGGTAGTCGGTAAAAACTTAATCGTTGCCGGGAATGATCAACCGGATCCAATGCCGATTGAAAAGAGACGTAAAAGAGAGGCCCGTGAAGGCGGTATTCCTTTTTTTGGAACACTGAAGGCAACAACGGAATTATTATATAAATATTTAGGGGTAAGATTTTTATCTCCAAGGGAGATTGAATATATGCCAACCCCAATTATTTATGTGCCAAGTGATCTGGATGTAACAAAGCGCCCATTTTGCCGTGATATTGAGGTTTCAAGATCCACGTAATATTTATTTTATCGCCAATGGTCTCGAGCCGATGCCTAAAGTTCTTTCCCATTACGGCCACTATCACCAAACAGTGATAACCCCTGAAAAATACGCAGACGCCCATCCAGAATATTTTGTTTATGGTGGTGGTCGGCGTAATAGTAGAAGTGCTCATCTCTGTTTTTCAAATCCTGAGGTGCGGGAATTGATCTACAATAAAATTCTTGAAGACTGCGATAAGGGATATGACATTATTGAAGTCGGGCAGAATGACGGATTTGTTCCTTGCCAGTGTGAAAAATGTTATAATTTATACGGCATT
The DNA here is from genome assembly GCA_963807855.1 of uncultured Gammaproteobacteria bacterium. Lineage (GTDB taxonomy): Bacteria > Pseudomonadota > Gammaproteobacteria > Thiotrichales > Thiotrichaceae > Cocleimonas. The sequence goes on from CAWEEB010000036.1 coordinate 111,765, forward strand.
AAACCGACACATAATCCAAGAGAAGGTCGATCATATCTTATGGATTCAGCCTGGGGCGAAAAACTCTGGATTATGCATAGAGATATGGCGTTACGCCTACAGAAAGACCGTCCTGGCAAAAAGATAATGGTTAGCGCTTATTCTGTGACGAAGAATCCTCCTAAAGACAATAAAAAATTTTCCGGACAATATGATGGTCGAATTGATGGGACTAGTTGCCCGTTTGAAGGATTGGCGGTAAGGTTGAAGTACCTGCCGGATATGCCGGATATTTGTACATATGGAGCGCTGGCAACGGTTATGTTCCAGTCCGCTCTGCGTCGTATATGAAAGAGCTTGTTGACAACATTGTAACAAATGACATCAGAATCAATTCCATAATAACTGGGAACTGTATACATGGAGCAGAACACGAACTGAACCAAGAACAGGGAC